>DEML01000044.1 GCA_002359185.1 Planctomycetaceae bacterium UBA2671 | reverse complement strand
CCACCAAACCTGGGTAAGTCCACTGGTAACACGAATCAGCAATGTTCGCATTAATCCGATTGTAACACCCAGTCATGTTATTGCAGTCAAATCAATCCTGACTTTCGCAGAGGTCACGTTTTGAAAGTTAAGAAGCGATGGTGAAATGTTGCCCGTTCTGTTGACGAGAGAACCAGAGCCTTGCCGATCCTATCAATTAGAGAAGAAGGGAAACCTGTAAACCAAGGGACCGGTGCTTACGATGATTCTGGATGCGGTTATTGAAGCAAACATCAACTCAGAGCTTTGGAGTGAGCGATACGAACAACGTTTTGCTCCGCGATATCTGAACTGGCATCCCATTGTGTTGGAGGAAATCTCGATGAAAGATTTCACAACAGACGAGAACAATACCGCGCGAGAGTATCTGGGCATCCGCTGCATGACCGAACTCGATGCTGGCTTGCAGCAACAGATCCGTTATGTTCCGCTCCCCCCGACAGAAACCGGTCGCTATCGACGTGACCCACTTCACACCGAACTCAAAGGCCCGAAGTTTTATCAAAGCATTCCTCAGAAAGTACACACCGAACTCTATCTCGGTTGACTCCTCGAAAGTCCTGTCGAAACGATCTGCGAAATCTCTCCGACAGAACTCTTATTGAACGAATACACTCATGTCATAGCCGAGTATCAAACTCGTCGACTGACAAAATCCAACCGCAGGCTTCATCCTTCGCAAACCTGATGAAGCTCGCACAGAAACGCCCCGCGGTTTTACGCGGGGCGTTTTTTTTGAAGGTTGAAGGTTGAAGGTTGAAGGTTGAAGGTTGAAGGTGATGGTGATGGTGATGGTGATGGTGATGGGTCTTATACAATCTTAACCCGAAGCGTCAGCGAGGGGATGGCGTCGCATCTGAAATCGAGTTGATGCTGAGTTCCAATATGTTCGCATCAAACCTGCCGGAATCATTTCTGTGACTCACCTTTATGATTAATCGATCGCCGTCCCCTCGCTGACGCTTCGGGTTAAGATGATTTATGAAAAAAGCCCCGATCAAAATTGACCGGGGCTCTTAACGATTTTAATTGTCTTCAAACGCGATCCAAAACCTTAAGCTCTAGACCCACGTCACTAGACCCTGGACTACTTAATAATAATATCGCGGACCGTCTTACCGCCGGGAATCATTGGCAGCACGTGTTCCTGATATGGGCAGATGACTTCGAGCAGATACGGACCATCGTGATTGATCATCTCGGTGATCGCGGCTTCGAGATCTTTCTTTTCACGAACGCGTTGCCCGGCTATGCCGTAGCCTTTGGCAATGGTAATGAAGTCGGGATAGATCTCTTCGCCGACAATACCACTTCCATCACCCAGAGCTTCCGGCTTATGAACTGGTCCAAGATAAGTATGAGCTCGACGCCCTTCCATGAAGCGATCTTCCCACTGCACAACCATGCCGAGATGTTGATTATTGAGCAGCAGCATTTTGACCGGAAGGTCTTCGCAAACCAGTGTTGCGAGTTCCTGGATGTTCATCTGGAAGGAGCCATCGCCATCAATGTCGATGACAAGCTCATCCGGATGAGCAGCAGCAACACCCATTGCTGAAGGCAGGCCGAAACCCATGGTTCCCAATCCTGAAGAACACAGCCAGTGCTTCGGTTTATCGAATTTAAAGTATTGAGCAGACCACATCTGATGCTGGCCAACGCCCACACTGACATAAGGATTACGATCGCGAGTCATCTTCCACAGAGTTTCAATCGCATGCTGCTGTGGAATTTCGGTATCGTAATCGGCATATGCCAGAGGGTACTGCTCTTTCCAGCCCTTAATTTTCCTGTGCCATTCTGCGGTGTCCGGAATATCCGAATCCTTCATCGCGGCATTCAGGCTGTTCAATACCTGCTTAACATCTCCGACAACAGGAATGTGTGCTTCCTTGTTTTTGTGGATCTCTGAAGGGTCCACATCGACATGCACAATTTTGCCGTGCTTGGCAAACTCATCGAGCTTTCCGGTGACGCGGTCATCAAACCGAACACCGAATGCCAGCAACAGGTCGGCTTCATCGATTGCCAGGTTGGCGTAGACGGTACCGTGCATTCCGAGCATGTGCAAAGACAGATCGTGTGTGCCCGGAAATGTTCCCAGTCCCATCACGGTCATTGTGACGGGAATTTGAGCTTTCTCGGCAAACTTGAGCAGTTCGTCGGCTGCTCCAGATAGAATACAGCCACCACCGACATACAGAATTGGCTTTTTCGAGCGACGAATCGCGGCAATGATCTGATTGATCTGCTCAGTCGCCACATCGGGGATTTCCGGCTTGTAACCAGGCAAATTCATCGGCGGATCGAGATCAACTTCATCAGCTGGAATCGAATCGAGTTGAACATCTTTCGGGAAGTCGATCAGCACAGGTCCGGGGCGACCGGTGCGAGCCACATGAAAGGCTTCTTTCACGATGCGGGCGACATCGTTGATATTTGTGATCATGTAATGATGCTTCGTGATCGCCCGACAGACTTCGACCATCGGTGTTTCCTGGAAAGCATCACTCCCGATAACGCTCTGAGGAACTTGTCCGGTAATTGCGATCAGCGGCACGCTATCGAGTTTGGCATCGGCAATCGAGGTGACCAGGTTTGTTGCTCCAGGACCACTGGTCGCCATACAGACGCCGATTTCATCATCAGTCGAGCGGGAAACCCCCTGAGCAGCGAAGGCTCCGCCCTGTTCGTGGCGGGGAAGAATCGTGCGAATTTCATCGCGATACTTCCGCAAAGCCTGATGCAACGGCATACTGGCTCCGCCGGGATAGGCGAAAATATATTTGGTCTGCTGACGAATCAGAGCCTGAATCATGATTTCGGCCCCATTCATCTGGGCCTGTTTGGTCGATTTTTCTTCTGCAATTGCCACGATCTTCAACTTTCGATCATTGAAATCTATTCGCCTGTCCATTCCCCCCCAAGTGGGAATTGAACGCCGAACATTAATGTGCGGTAGGATAAGCGTGCGCACCGCGATCGGTGTGCCCTGCAAATGGTAGAGCGATTGTACCCGGAAAAGGTTCAACTATCGAGGCAATAATCCAGAAAACTGCGGCGGAAATCTCACTTCAAAATAGTGAGGCCTATCGTTTCCGATCGGATACTGAATTTGATCCACTTTTCATCATCAAATCTACAGCCTATTCAACTCCAATCCGTTTCAGTCGAAGTGCACAACCTTTACAATCAATCTTATTACTATTATTGACTCATTGCAGCTATGTCGACAGGATGTTTTCGCTCATGCCATCACAGACAGGAAAGGTCTATTTAGTCGGAGGAGGGCCTGGGGATCCGGGATTGATCTCTCTGAAAGGATTGGAATGTCTGCGTAAAGCGGATTTCATCCTCTACGATGGACTCGTAAATCCGTTATTGCTCAGGCACACATCTGCTCAAGCTGAGCGAACGGCACGAGCGGATAGCTCAGGGAAGCGGACTCTGCAACAGGAGCAAATCAATCAGAGGCTCATCGCAGAAGCAAAACTCGGTAAAACAGTCGTCCGACTCAAAGGTGGCGATCCCTATATTTTCGGTCGCGGCAGCGAAGAAGCCGAGGCTCTGGCAGCAGAAAACATTGAATTTGAAGTTGTTCCCGGAATCACAGCCGCGACCGCTGCCGCTGAGTATGCTGGATTTTCGCTGACTCATCGCGATTATGCTTCTGCAGTTTGCCTGATTACCGGACACGAAGACCCCGCTAAACCGTCAACGGCTCTCGATTATAATCTGCTTGCAAAATTTCCCGGCACCCTTGTCTTTTACATGGGCCTGCACCGTCTGCCGGAAATTGCAGAAGCGTTAATCTCCGAGGGGATGTCGGCCAGTATCCCCGCAGCGATCATTACGAAAGCCTCGACCCCCTTTCAACGTGTTGTTACTGACGAACTTGCCAATCTTCCCGATCGTGTCAGCAAAGAAGATTTGAGCCCCCCTTCTCTGATTATTGTGGGCGAATGCGTGCAAATGCGGGAGAGAATTCACTGGTTCGAAAACAAGCCATTGATCGGAAAACGCATCGGCATTACCCGTCCCTCGGGGCAGGCAGAGCCACAAATTCAAATGGCCGTTTCGCTGGGTGCCGATCCCGTATTAATGCCGCTCATTGAAATCACCAAACCGGAAAGCAATGCCGAACTCGATCAGAAAATTCGATCCCTCGATCAATACGAATGGCTACTGTTTACATCAGCCAATGGAGTTCAACATTTCTTCGATCGCGTCTGGGAAATCGGTTCTGATTCCCGCTTACTCAACCGGATTAAAATTGCCTGTATTGGATCATCGACTGCGGAAGCATTAGAAACTTATCGATTACGAGCCGATTTGGTTCCAGACGACTATTGTTCGGAATCGTTAGCAGAAGCATTGATCCAGAGAAAACCTGAGAAGCCAGTATTGTGGATGCGGGCCAATCGCGGACGAGACATCATCTCCACGCAACTCAAATCTGCTGGTATTCATCTTGATGAAGCCGTTGCCTATCACCATCAGGATGCGGTTGCACTGTCCGAGCAATCGCAACACCTGATCGAAACAGGTCAACTCGATTGGATCGGCCTGAGCAGCCCGGCTATTGCCCGCCAACTGGCAAAATTGATTCCAGAACAAGCCCGACAATATCTCGGCAATAAGATCAAGCTGGCCGCCATCAGCCCGATTACCGCTCAAGCAGCCGAGGAAACAGGTCTACCAATTACGGCCATCGCAACCGAGTTCACCTGGGATGGCATCTTTGATGCAATCCAAAAGGCATCAAAATAACAGACGGCCGGTTGGCTGGGGTCGAAGCGCAGCGGAGCCCCCAAATTCTCTGAGTGTGATGATCGCTTCCCTTTAATGACATATACACAAACAAAAAAAGCTCCTGTAAAACAGGAGCTTTTATGATTCTTGATTTCAAGCTAAGTCAATTACTCAGGCTTCTCTTCTGAACTTTCTTCAGTGGACTCTTCAGCTTCGGCAGACGCAGTTTCATCTGCAACAGCTTCTTCGCTGGCAGGTTCTTCAGTCTGCTCTTCTGCAGATGCTTCTTCGTCATCTTTTACAACAACAGGAGCAGAACCCTTTGTAGAAACACGATCGCGAACGCCAACGAACTCGATCAACGCCTGTGGACCAGCATCACCCAGACGAGGCTTGGCCAGTTTGACGATGCGAGTGTATCCACCCTGGCGTTCTTCAAATGTTTCAGCCAGATCGCTGAACAGAATGTCGACCGCTTCGTTATCACGCAGAACCGAGTACGCTTTGCGTCGCATGGCCAGGACAGGAGCCTGTGCCTGATTCCATTCCTGCCAGCCTTCTGATTTCCGCCAGCTGCGCCATTGCTCGGAATTGCGTTCTGCGGAAGTTCCCAGTTCATCAGCTTTGCGTTGAATCGGCAATGACTTGCGAGCCATCGTGATCAGTTTTTCAACCTGCGGACGAAGCTCTTTTGCCTTGGCGACAGTCGTAATAATACGACCAGCAACCTTTGGTGAGCCATATTCTTCCGGATCTGCACGAACAGATCGGATCAGACTGACCGCCATATTTCGGAACATGGCTTTGCGATGAGATGAAGTTCGCCCCAGATGGCGTCCACGTACGCGATGTCTCATGATAATTTAATTCAAAAAAACTGACTAATGCCCAGATGGGCTTGAAATTCGTAAACCAAGCAATTTGTCTACAGAGACTGAAGAGACAAAACTCTCATACTCAATTCCACATTTTGCAGGAGCAAAGTTAGCATACTTAGTCTAATGATGCCCATGCGACTGCAGAAAACCATGAAATGGTTAGTCTTGTGGAGAAATCTGGCGTCGGGGCAGTTTCATGCCCATTCGCAGATTGATGCTGCTGAGTCGCTCACGGACTTCGACGAGAGTCGTTTCCCCGAAATTGCGAACCTGCAGCAGCTGGTCCTCGTTCTTGGTCACCAGATCGCGAACTGTCACAATCCCTTCTGACTCCAGGCAGTTTGTTGCCCGGACAGAGAGATTCAATTCGGCCAGTGACTGATTCAATTTTTCTTCGAGTTCCAGATCGATTGGCGAATGGCCAGTCACTTCGGACATGCCATGCAAGCCACCTTCCGGTGATACTTCCGGACCAGGTTCCCGATAGGTAATGAACGGGTTGAGGTGCTTACGCATAATCTTGGAAGATTCGACAAGTGCCATTTCTGGAGAAACGGTCCCATTCGACCAGATTTCCAGGATCAGCTTGTCGTAGTTGGTACGCTGGCCAACACGAGTTTCTTCGACAGCAAAACGCACGCGTTCAACAGGTGAATACAGAGCATCCAGTGGGATGACTCCAACTTCCGGATCACGTTCGAAATGTTCGTTGGCAGGAATATATCCGCGACCATTTTCGATCGTCAATTCCATCGACAGTGGAACATCGTCGGTCATTGTCGCGATGATGAGGTCTTTATTGTAAACCTCAACCTGATCGTCAGTAATGATGTCTGCACCAGTCACAACACCACGAGTGTGTTTTTCGATCCGAATCGTTTTTGGGCCAGCAGCGTGGCTTTTGACGATCAGTGATTTCAGATTCAGACAGATATCAGTCACATCTTCCACAACACCTGGGATAGTAGTGAACTCGTGCTGAGCACCTTGAATTTTCACGCGTGTGACAGAACTTCCTTCCAGAGAAGAAAGCAGGATACGTCGCAAGCTGTTCCCAATTGTCGAGCCGAAACCTCGCTCGAAAGGCTCAGCGATGAATTTACCATAGGTTGGTGTCGCGGTCGCCCGGTCAATAACCAGTCGATTCGGCAATTCCAGTCCGCGCCATCGAATTCGCATGCAAATCTCTCCCGATCTCGATTTAATCTATTCTCAGAACCGCTGGCAGTCAGGTCAAAACCTGCAGCGGGATATTGAAGTCAGCCGCAAAAAAGTCAATCAGACGCGTCGTTTCTTTGGCGGACGGCAACCATTATGTGGTAATGGGGTGACATCTTCAATCAGACGGACGGCAATCCCCGGTGTCTGCAATCCAGTGATCGCACTTTCACGGCCTGAACCTGGGCCTTTGACGCGGACTTCCATTTCTCGGACACCAAACTTCTTGGCACGATCCGCACAAACTTCAGCAGCTCGCTGAGCTGCAAACGGCGTACTCTTTCGGCTGCCCTTGAATCCGACCGTACCAGCTGCGGCCCAGCACAGGACTTCGCCATTGGTATCGGTAATCGTCACCAATGTATTGTTGAATGTCGCCTTAATGTGGGCAATTGCCTTAGTCACATTACGACGGACTTTTTTCTTCTTCTGCTGCTTCGCCACGAACTTCTCCCGACAGATTTGACTGAACTTGACACCCACCCCATTCCGTGAGCATCAGAATTATTCTCGACCAGTTCTGTCCAGTGACAGACAACCAGTAATTTTTTCTTGAAACATCCCCTATGCCAGACCCTTACAGCAGATAGCCTGTTGTAAGCCCGTATCTCTGTTAGTGTCGCATATCCTTGACACCCTTTTTACCAGCTACCGTTTTGCGCACACCTTTACGGGTACGGGCATTCGTGCTGGTTCGCTGGCCACGCACAGGCAAGCCACGACGGTGACGAGACCCACGGTAGCACTGAATTTCCCGCAGGCGGGCAATGTGCTGCTGAGTTTGGCGACGCAACTGACCTTCGATCACATATTCAGTGTCAAGCAGGTTGTTCAACTGAGCAATGTCGTCATCGCTCATGTCTTTGGCCTTCATTGTAGGCTC
Organism: Planctomycetaceae bacterium UBA2671; assembly: GCA_002359185.1. Taxonomy (GTDB): domain Bacteria; phylum Planctomycetota; class Planctomycetia; order Planctomycetales; family Planctomycetaceae; genus Rubinisphaera. The sequence goes on along the minus strand of DEML01000044.1, from coordinate 40,667 downwards.
AACGCCCATCCGACGGCAAATTTCAATCGCTGTGTGCCGACCAATCCCGTAAAGATAAGTCAGTGAAATATAGAACGCTTTGTTGTTCGGAATATCAACACCCTGAACACGTGGCATAACTCACTCCCATTTGGATAACCGCAGCTTACTGCGGAATAATTGTCTCTAACTGTCGAATGTGGCCAAAACCTGCCTCAACCGGAGCCCGTCCTAACCCTGACGCTGCTTGTGCTTTGGATTTGTCGAACAAATCACATACACACGCCCTTTGCGACGGACGACCTTGCAATTCTCGCAAATTCTTTTAACGCTCGCCCTGACCTTCATGATTCCAACACTTTCGACCTGATATTTTCACTAACAGCAGCTGAACAATCAGCCGTTATGGCTGCTACAATCTGGAACTTAAAGACTCTCAGTGCCTGTCTTATTACACTTAGCTTCCGATCTGATCGGAAATTTACACCGAGCCTCTAATAATATGACTTTATCTTTTATCTTCGTCTGCCTGAGATTCTTGAGCCAACTCAAATATATTGCCTGGCTAACTCAGAACTCTTTAAAGGGAGTCCTATATCACAGAAGACAATCTTACCTGCCGGTTTGTTTGATGGCTTTCAGGCTCGAATTTAACACTGAAACCCTCAAGTACGGACAGCTCGTCCGCTAACTGCGAGCAAACCGTGCCCCTGAAGCCACGATTCGGCAGACCGTTGAAGTTTGAATCGCGGATTATAGACATTCAAGTTTCAATCTGACAACCCAAACGGCTGGGTCAGATCAGGAAATTCGGAATTTGTCGTGCCGAATGGTCGATTTTCCACAAATTCTACTCTCTCAGTTCAAAATATCGTCTTCCGGATATTCAAATCGACTTCGAGATCTTATCCAATCGCGGCGTTAATATCTCAGGTCCATTGCTTGTCATGGCGATCGTGTGCTCAAAATGCACGCTTGGCAAGCCATCCTTTGTCGAAACTGTCCAGTGATCATTCCGGATGAAAAGATTTTTCGTCCCGGCATTTACCATCGGCTCAACGGCAATGACCAGACCAGGTTTCAATTCAAAATCTTTTTCGAGCGTCTCTTTATCCACATAATGCGGCACCTGGGGATCCTCGTGCATATCTCGTCCAATGCCGTGGCCGACAAATTCTTCGACGGAACTGAATCCATGCTGATCCACAAATTCTTCCATCTGGCGAGCCACTTCGCTCCACCAGCGGCATTTCCCCATTTGTTCAACCGCTAAATCAAGAGTCTGCTCACCCACCTTCAATAGCAGTTGTTTCTGCTCATCCACTTCACCAACGGCATATGTCCAGGCCGAATCGCCACACCAGCCCTTAATTTTGCAGCCTGTGTCGACACTGATGATGTCCCCCTCCACCAGCTTTTTCTTACTGGGGATCCCATGAACAATTTCTTCATTGACCGACATACAACAAACGGAGGGAAACGGGACCGGGCCGGGCACGCCCTTGAACAGGGGAATCGCATCCCGCTCCAAGAACAATTTCTCAACGGCTCGATCGATCTCAGCCGTACTGATTCCCGGGCGAATCATGGAATCAATTAACTGATGAGCCTCGGAAACGAGATGCCCCGCTTCCCGCATTTTCTCAATCTCACGACGACTTTTTAAAATGATCACTCAAATATCCCGCATTCAAACTTCACTAAATTATTGAAATCATCGATGCAGGTTGGGTTACGCCTTCCACTAACCCAACCTCCAGCTTCAAGAAAACTAACGCAGACTCATTGTTTCATTTCACAAATATAAAAAAAGGGTGAAGACCAATAATAGCCCTCACCCTTTAAAAGTATTTTCAAAAGAGACTTCTATTTAATTCTCATCCGACTCGAGCATCCCGGTGTAATTTCTCATCACCAGATGGCTGTCAATTTTCTGTACCAAATCCAGAGCCACCGAAACCACAATCAGCAGTCCGGTTCCCCCGTAGAAACTGGCCAGCATGAAAGGGATGTTCATCCAGCGGGCAACAATCGTCGGAATAATCGCCACGATCGCCAGGAAGCCAGCTCCGACAAAGGTGATGCGAACCATCACCTGCTCAAGATAAGTTGCGGTCCGTGTTCCTGGACGATACCCCGGAATGAAACTTCCGTAGTCTTTCAGGTTATTGGCCATATCCTTCGGATTGAAAGTGATAGCTGTCCAGAAGTAACAGAAGAAGTAGATCAGAGCGACATAACACAAGTTGTACAGGAAGCCGCGGCCTTGCCCGAATGCATTGGCCAGTGTGCCCAAAGTCATCGAACTCGGGAAGATATTTGCTGCCTGTGAAAACAGGAAGTAAGGGAACATCAGCAGGCTGGAGGCAAAAATGATAGGCATCACACCAGCCTGATTGACCTTCAGAGGCAGATACTGACGCTGACCACCCATCACGCGGCGACCGCGGACGTGCTTGGCACTTTGAATCGGAATCTGACGTTGCCCCTGAGTCATCGCAATCACGCCAACCACAACACCAATAAACAGAGCGAGTAACAGAATCAATCGATCAATACCCGTTTCGGAGCCTGCACGGATGCCGTTTTCAAAGGCTGGTTGGAGGAATTCCCACATTGAGGTCGGCATCTGGGCCAGAATACCCGCCATGATCAGCAGGCTGATTCCGTTGCCAATACCGTATTCGTCAATCTGCTCACCCAGCCACATCAGGAAGATGGTTCCTGCTGTCATAATGAGCGCACCCATCAGATGCACAAGCCACCAGTCATATTCTTTCATGATCAGGCCAGCTTCGTCCGCTCCAAACCCGGCCGAGATCGCCCGGATCCAGAAGAAACTTTGCAGCAGACAAATCACAACCGTTGCATAACGGGTATATTCATTGATTTTCTTACGCCCGGACTCCCCTTCCTTCTGCAGCGCCTCTAGCGGCGGATAAACCGACCCCATCAGCTGAAAGATAATCGAAGCAGAAATATAAGGCATGATCCCCAGACCGAAGATGGTCGAGTTCCCCAGGTTGGACGCTGAGAACAGCGAAACCATTTGAATCACCTGGCCGAAGCCAGATCCCCCCTGCTGGAGCTTTTCCATCTGCATGCGGAATAATTCCTGGTCGATGAACGGCAGCGGAATCCAGAAACCGAGCCGGTAGACTGCCAATAGTCCGACCGTCAGCAAAATTTTGTTTCGCAATTCGGGAATGCGAAACATCGTGATCAGCTTTCCAAACATCGACAATTATCCTGAGTCTTACGAGAGCTTATCCAAATTGTTATTAAGTCGTCATGTGGATCCAATCCACACAGAGTATTCAGTTTAAACCAATACGGTCTGATTGCCTGATCTCCCAAATGGGAGTTTTAGCAAGTCCCGATAATTTTGGGTAGGAGAGTTTTCGTGCATCCGTGCGATTTTCGCAAGCCCATCACCCAAAGAAATGGTTTGAAATACAGGCGCTTTCCCAAAAGAAGAGTGAGATCAAGCTGAAATTGACCAACCATGCGAACTCAATACGCTGAAAAACGACATGAGATCAAAAAAAATGCCTTCCCGAACTGGAAAGGCATGAGTTCATTCAATGAATTCAGTAATTAAACAATCGGTTCAACTTTGCCGCCGATGGAAGTCACTTTCTCTTCTGCAGATGCAGAGAAACGGTGTAACTTCACATTCAGCTTCTTGGTCAGTTCACCGTTGCCGAGCAGTTTCACTGCATCGAAATTACCGTGAACCAGCCCTTTTTTCTTCAAGGCTTCCGGCGTCACATCATCACCATCCTGGAAATGTTTTTCCAGATCGTAAAGATTGATGATCGCCACAACATCTGCGAAGGCACGGTTATTGAAACCACGTTTGGCGACACGCATGAAGATTGGCGTCTGGCCACCTTCAAAGCCACGCCGTGTGCTTGAACCTGCTCGTGATCCATAACCTTTATGGCCGCGACCTGAAGTCTTGCCATGGCCTGAGCCTACGCCACGACCAATCCGCTTGCGTTTTTTACGTTTATGAATTCCGCGATGAACATCATCAATAATCATGGGAGTTACTTTCCCGTATGTCGAGACGACTCGTACATACGGTCTCGTCTCTCAGTGTCTATTTATCTTGACTCGCAAAAATGCGAAACATTCGTTATACGATTAAAACCGGCGGTTAAGTTCACCACAGGAGTCTCTTTGAAATTAAACGTCGACGCCACGCAAACGAGCGAAATCGTCTCGATTACGCAACTTTGACAAGGCATCAAAGGTTGCCTTAACAACGTTAATTGGATTGGTGGATCCACGAACCTTTGTCAGAATGTCTTTAATTCCGACAGATTCTACAACCGCCCGAACACTCGCACCGGCGATAATACCAGTACCAGGGTTGGCTGGCAGAAGCAAAACCCGAGCAGAACCGAACCGACCTTCAATCTGGTGAGGAATCGTATCGCCATTCAGATTTACACGAATCTTATGGTGATTACAGTCTTTAACTGCTTTTTCGACGGAGGTTGGAACTTCGTTCCCCTTGCCGTATCCCCAGCCGACTTCGCCATTGTGATTTCCGACAACGACCATGGCTGCAAAGCTGAACCGTCGCCCCCCTTTGACTACGCAAGCACAGCGTCGAATCTGGACGACTTGTTCCTGTGAGTCTGATTTGGTTTCCGTAGCCAACGCTTCACTCCCAATTTTTCGATAGAATCGATTATCATTTCAAAAGCCTCATTCAATAACCAGAGGCTGCAATGTATCAGTTTACTTGTACCGGCTTCTTATTGCTCAATCAACTTACGAGCACGACAATGGAGTACGGCTCGTCGATTTGACGACCAGAACAAACTCCACAAGGAGGTTAGAAGTTTAAACCACCTTCGCGGGCTGCATCGGCCAGTGCTTTTACTCTTCCATGATATTTATAACTACCACGATCAAACGCAACGGATTCAATTCCTTTTTCCTTTGCTCGCTCAGCGATCAATCGACCAACTTTAGCAGCTGACTCGACGTTGCCAGCATACTTGCTCGGACCTGCAATTGCAGATTCAATCGTACTGGCAGAAACAATTGTTCGGCTGCCTGCATCGTCAATGATCTGCGCGTACATGTGGCAATTGCTACGAAAAACCGACAATCGCAACTTGCGAATTGCACGGACTCGATTCCGGACGCGGAAAGAACGACGATTACGTCGATTCGTGACTCGTTTTTGAACTTTCATGGCCGATCGCCAACTTCCTCAAAGCTATTAATACTGTGCTATTACATCTGAGCCAAATACGGCAGATCATATCGTGATTGAATAATGAATTCTTGCTGTCAGCCACCAAGAGTTCATTAATTTGTTATTTCGCGAAGGCTTTACCAGCTTTACGGCGAATTTGCTCGCCCTGATAACGCACACCCTTACCTTTGTAAGGTTCTGGAGGACGGACCTGGCGAATATTTGCTGCAAACTGCCCGACGGCATGTTTGTCAGCACTTTTGAGAATGATCAGAGTACCAGATGGGAGTTCGCAAGTCACTCCATCAGGAATATTCAGTTTGATTGTGTTCGCAAATCCAACCTGCAGAGAAAGGACCTTGCCGTTCATTGAGGCCTGATATCCAACACCAACCACTTCCAATCGTTTTTCGAACGGAGTGACAACCCCCTGAGCCATATTGCTGACCAGACTGCGAGTCAAACCGTGAAGTGCACGACTCTGACGTGCATCATCGGGTCGATTGACGACAATTTGAGCCGGGTCGCTTTGGATATCGATCGAAACACCTGGATGATGTTCCAGTGTCAACGTTCCCACCGGGCCTTTAACCGTCAAAGTGCGACCTTTAAGGCTCACTTCTACGTTGGCCGGGATTGGAACTGGTTTTCTTCCAATTCGAGACATTCTGCCAAAACCTTCAATTGAAGCTGCATGAATTCATGTCAGCTCTAAATATTACCAAACTGTGCAGAGAATTTCGCCACCAATACCCTTGGCTTTGGCTTCTCGATTACTCAATACGCCCTGGCTCGTCGTCAGGATGCATATCCCCATGCCCTGCATCACCTCAGGAGTCTCTTTGACTCCTGAATATCGGCGACGTCCGGGTTTGCTGGATCGTACAATTTTCTGAATGACCTGTTCGCCGTTCGGGCCATACTTAAGTTGAACACGCAATACTCCCTGCGGAGCCTGCTCGATAATCTCGTAGTTCCAGATGTATCCTTCACGCTTCAAAACGTCAGCAATGCCACGTTTGAGCTTGGAATCTGGAATATCAACAATCGGACGTTCGATCGCAACGGCATTGCGAATTCGTGTCAACATATCGGCAACCGGGTCGGTCATCATGGTTGCATGGTTCCCAAAACTGAATCTAAACAGGAATCGTAAATACGCAAATCGTGTTCTCACGATTTGGTGAGCAACAGTCTGCCACTAAGACAAACTGCCACCGCAAACTTATGTTAATTATTTGTACCAGGTTTACGGAATGGAAATCCGAACTTGGTCAGCATTACTTTGGCTTCTTCATTATTGGTCGCTGAAGTCACAATGGTGACATTCAAACCCTGAATGTATTTGGCGTTGTCCGCATCCACTTCCGGAAAAACCATCTGCTCGGAAAGACCGAGTGAATAGTTTCCGTTACCATCGAATGCATTGGCCTTCACACCGCGAAAGTCGCGAACTCGTGGTAAGGCCAGTGTGATCAGGCGATCCAGAAATTCATACATTCGCTGTCCACGAAGTGTCACGCAGCAGCCAATTTCCATCCCCTCACGCAGTTTGAAGCCGGCGACCGACTTTTTCGCGCGAGTAATTTGAGGCTTTTGCCCTGCAATGACGGTCAAATGCTCAACAGCTTCCTCAAGACGTTTCCGGTCCTGAATGGCCTTCCCCAAACCCATATTCAGAACAATCTTCTGAAGCTTGGGAAGGGAGTGAACATTTTTTCGTCCAAACTCTTCCTGCATCGCAGGAACAATTTCACTATTATATTTCTCTAGTAACCGGGTCACGATCGACCACTCCTCATTCTGACCATACTGTCAGGATCACGGTATTGAATTGAATTACTTGCTTGTCGCGTATTTCTCACGCGGTGGGCTGATTGTACCACAGGATGAATTACATTTCTTGCAGTAACGTTCCTTCGATCCTTCTTCTGTATAACGAAGACCGAGTCGAGAGGGTTTTGAGCAGGATTCACAGTAATACATCACGTTACTGCTCTGGATAGGCATTTCCATCTGCAGACGACCACCTGAAGGTGACTTAGGATGTCCACGCTTAACGTGCTTGTAAACCTGATTCACTCCCTGAACGACCATTTTCTGGCCGCCTTTGAGCACTTCCAAAACCTGATGGGGAGTGCTTGATGCATCCTCACCGGTTATGACGACAACTTGATCACCCTTTTTGATTTTCATGGCTCTCTGCACAATCCTGCAACGATTAGACTTCGCAGCTGATTATCCTCTCCTGGAAAGGAGAAGGATATCCAATATCTGAAATCACATTTCTGTGACAGTAATTAATTCAATGGGGCAAACGTTCCCCGAAACTGCATAGCCCAGCTGACTAAAAGACATCTCGAGCCAGGGAAACAATTTTCATAAACCGAGCTTCCCGCAATTCACGAGCCACAGCTCCGAAAATACGAGTGCCTCGCGGGTTACCATCCTTGTCAACCAGAACGACTGCATTTTTATCGAAACGTACATAGCTGCCGTCATCACGGCGAGTCTTTTGTCGTGTCCGAACAATCACTGCTCGAGCAACCTGGCCTTTTTTGACCGGGCTACCTGGTAGTGTTTTTTGAATACTGACGATGATCACATCGCCGATATTGGCAGTACGTCGGCCTGTGCCACCGAGAACGCGGATACATCGGGCAATTTTGGCCCCGGTGTTATCAGCGACTTCGACAACAGTTTGCATCTGAATCATGGGATCGACTCTTCAATCAATTCGCAGCTTATTTGAATACTAACGCGGAGAAGACTTACTCGTCCGACACATTTTCCGCAGTCACGGGATCATCAATACGAGCAGCCATGGGATCAGTCATGACTTCCACAATCCGAACCAGGTCCCAACGCTTCAATCGAGAGAGAGGACGGGATTCGATAATTTCGACCTTATCCCCTTCTTTAGATTCGTTGTTCTCATCGTGGACATGACAAACTGTCTTTCGACTGACAATTTTGCCGTATCGAGGATGCTGAAACAGACGTTTCACTTCGACGCGGCGCGTCTTGTTCATTTTGTCACTGGCAACAATGCCGATCAATTTCTTCTTCATACCAGATCACGTCCGTCACAGGAGAGCGGATTGAACCGCTATAATTGTTCTCGAAAAATTAAGATTTTGTCGCTTCAGCTGCAGCTTTACGCTCGTTCTGAATCGTTTTAATCCGTGCAATTTCACGGCGTAAATCTTTTTTACGACTTGGTGCATCAAGCTTCTCCGTAACAGCTTTAAACTGCAACTGGAAAAACTCTTTCTGAGTTTCTTTCAACGAAAAGCCAAGCTGTTCGTCGTTTTGTTCGCGTAATTCGGAAGCTTTTGACATTGTCCGATCTCTCTTATCAGTGACTGGCTGCCCAGTCACTTCCGCTAACTTGTACGGTGATTAGTGTGTTCCATGTGTACGTTGTAACAAACGAACCTTCATCGGCAGTTTGTGTGCAACGCGAGCAAAACAGTCTCGGGCAGCATCGTGAGATGCGCCTGCAATTTCAAATAGGACCGTACCCGGCTTCACAACAGCAACCCAGCGGTCCGGCTCCCCTTTACCCTTACCCATTCGAGTTTCGAGTGGTCGGGCGGTGACCGGCTTGTGAGGGAAAACTCGAATGTAGAGTTTACCTTCGCCGCGAATGTACTGCATAGCCGCAATTCGGCACGCTTCAATTGTTTTACCAGTAATCGTCCCTGGTTCGAGTGACTGTAATCCCCAGTCTCCGAATGCCAGAGTATTGCCGCGAGTCGCATTACCTTTTATGCGACCTCTTTGGCTTTTTCGATGCTTGACCCGCTTGGGCATCAGCGCCATTGTTGGACTCCTCGTCTGAATAGTTACCGCGGTCGACCCATACCTTAATGCCAATGATCCCCTGAGCAGTCTTTGCGGTTGTATGACCGTAGTCGACATGTCGCTGGAGAGTCGAAAGAGGAATCGATCCGCGGATTCCCTTTTCTTTTCGTGACATTTCTGCGCCGCCCAAGCGACCAGCTAGTTCGATTTTTACTCCGTAAGCACCTGCTTCCATCACCTGATCAAGCTGACGCTTGAGGGCTCGGCGGAAACTTCCTCGCTTCTGTAATTGCTGAGCAATATCTTCAGCAACGAGAATGGCACTTTTGGAGGCATTGTTGATTTCGACAATCTTAATTTCCATTCGGCGACCGGTCAGTTCTTCGAGTTCCGCTTTGAGGCGGTCGATTTCCTGACCTTTACGTCCAATGATCACACCTGGTCTAGCCGAGTGCAGATTGACGTTCACATGATCTCGTGTTCGTTCGATTTCAACTTTGGCGATCCCGGCAAAGCCGTATCGTGTTTTCACAAAGTTGCGAATCTTGACATCTTCAACCAGCAGCGTACCGAACTCGCGTTTGGAAGCGTACCAGCGGCTACGCCAGTCTTCCACAATGCCGACTCGAAATCCTGTTGGTCGTGTTTTTTGTCCCATAACTGTGACCTGTCTTGAATACGTCTCCAGCCGAAATTCAGTCGGCTGCTATTTATGATAATTCAGGTGCTTCCAAAGCCACATGAATGTGTGCAAACTTCTTCTGTAACATATCTGCCCGACCACGCCCACGAGGCCAGACTCGCTTGAAACTCGGTCCCATATCCACACGAGCTTCAGCAATCTTCAAAGATGCCGGGCTGCGTGCTCCTCGATCTTCTGCATTGGCGACCGCACTTTGCAGAACTTTCTCAAGAAATTTCGCTCCGCGGTTAGGCAGAAAGCGAAGCTGTTCCAAACCCTGACTGGCTGTCATCCCCTGAACCAGAGCGGTGAAGTGCCGCACCTTCGTTGGTGAGATTCGAGCGTACATATGTGATGCTTTGACTCTAGCCATAACTATTCTCAATACCTGCTGCACTCAAACAGAACGCAGCCAAATAATGTCTTTTGAACCCAAACAACCCATTGGCTGCTATGATTACCGCTTACCCTTGGCCCCATGGCCTCGGAATGTTCGTGTCAATGAAAACTCACCCAACTTATGACCGACCATCTCTTCTGTCACATAGACATTCAGATGAGCTCGGCCATTATGAACGAGAAATGTATGACCGATAAACTCGGGAGCAATCGTGGAATTGCGTGCCCAGGTTTTGATCGGCGTTTTCTGGCCGGCCTCATCCAGACGTGCAATTTTATCCAACAGGTTATGGTCCACATAAGGACCCTTTTTGAGGGAACGCCCCATAACTCAACCCTAACTCCGAATATTCGCTTGATATCTGCAACCAGCCCCAGCGGCCGGATGCTTACTTCAGCTGACCATAACGACGCGACTTACGCCGACGAATAATCGCCTTGGTCGATGCTTTTCTACGTTTTCTGGTACGTCCTCCCTTGGCCAACTTACCAGTTGGACTACAGGGGTGACGCCCGCCTGAATTCTTACCTTCTCCACCACCCATCGGGTGAGCGACCGGGTTCATGACAGTACCGCGAACATGAGGACGACGCCCCATCCAGCGTTTACGACCTGCTTTTCCCAGTTTAATCTTACTGTGTTCTGTATTTCCGAGCTGACCAATCGTCGCACGGCAGGAGCTTGGCAGTCGACGAACTTCACCAGACGGCAAAGTGATCTGTGCCCAGCTACCTTCAGTCGCATTCATCACCGCAACACCACCAGCACTGCGGCACAACTGTGCCCCGCGACCCGGCTGCATTTCAATGGCATGAATTTCTGAACCTGCAGGAATATTTGCCAGTGGCAGACAGTTCCCCATTTTAGGATCAGCTTTAGGACCGTTTTCCAGCTTGTCGCCAGCTTTGAGGCCAACAGGAGCCAGGATGTATGTCTTTTCTCCACCCTCATACTGCAATAACGCAATACGGCAGGTACGGTTCGGATCGTACTCGATCGAAATCACTTCTGCAGTCACGCCATCATTGCGGCGCTTGAAGTCGATCATGCGGTACATTTTACGATGCCCGCCACCACGATGACGAACAGTAATTTTGCCTTGATTGTTTCGGCCCGAGTGCTTCTTCAGCCGCTTGAGCAGAGACTTCTCTGGCTTCTTCTTTTTGTCTGTAATATCCGCAAAGTCGCTGACAGACGCATTTCTGCGGCCTGGACTTGTCGGTTTATATTGTCGAATACCCATGATCGACTTTCTGAATTCAATATCTCGTCACACTGCTGAACAAACAAAACGCAAGGTTTACTTAGAAGAAAGAAATACGGTGCTCCGAATCGAGCTCAACAATTGCTTTCTTCCAGTTTTGCGTATGAACCATCCCCGATTTTGTGCGACGAGGCTTGCCCTTACGATTTTGAGTCCGGACCTTAGTCACTTTAACATCCCAAAGCGACTCAACCGCTTTGCGGATTTGAGTTTTATTGGACTGTGCATGAACCTTGAAAGAATAGACATTGTCTCGCTCTGCAAAGTGCGTGCTTTTTTCCGTTACCAACGGCTTGAGAACAATCTGATAGGGCTCGAGATTCAAGCCCGAACCTGATTCCACAGACATACCCAACCCCTTAAACTCACAAACAATCTAAAACTCGATAAAAACGATGAAAGGACTGAACCTGACACGTTAACTATTTTCTGATTCAACATTTCGCAAGGAATCCAATGCCGACTTTGTCACCACCAGCATTCGCTGATGCAGCAAGTCATAGGCATTCAACCCCGCAGCCGGACTGACACGCAAACCAGCAATATTCCGAGCCGACTTCCAGAAATTCACATTGTAGTCCTGAGTCGCCACAAGTGTCTTCGAAGGATCCAGCCCTAACCCGGAGAGCATCGTTACGACTGATTTCGTCTTTGGAGAATCAAACTGAATATCATCAACCAGACGAACTTGTTCGTCTTCAAATTTGCTCAACAGAGCCATCCGAGTCGCCAGGCGAATCGCCTTTTTAGGAAGACGATAGCTCCAGTCGCGAGTTGTTTTGGCAAAAGTATGCCCACCACCACGCCGTATTGGAGACCGTTTACTACCCGCACGGGCATTACCCGTTCCCTTCTGGCGATACATCTTCTTTGTCGAGCCACTGACCATTCCGCGAGACTTTGTTGCGGAAGTTCCGACACGACGATTCGCTTCGTACATCACGACAACATCGTGAAGCAGCTGCTTATTCACACCGGCAGCAAGTTCTGCAGGGTCGAACTCGTAAGTCCCAACCTCTGAACCTTGCTGATTATAAATTGGTAATGAAATCATTTCCACTAACTCCGACCGCCTTCCGGCAGCACCGCTGTATTAATAACTTCTGAGTACAAAGCCCAGAATTAACCCATCTTATTCGTTGAACGGACAATCACGTAGCCACCAGTCACCCCAGGAACTGCACCTTTAACGAGCAGCAACCCCTCTTCTTCCACCACACGAATCACTTTCAGATTTCGCATCGTGATTTGACTGTTACCATACTGACCTGCCATCTTCGTTCCCTTAAGAACTCGACTTGGGTCCGCACTTTGACCAATCGAACCACCATGGCGGTGAACCTTTTTCACCCCGTGAGTTGCTCGCTGACCAGCAAAGTTGTGACGCTTCATAACACCCGCAGTTCCGCGACCTTTTGATGTCCCGATGACATCAACGTGCGAAGTTTCTGCAAACTGGGTCACCGTCAAAACCTGACCAACTTCCAATCCGTGATCTTCACCATCGGTACGGAATTCGCGAACATAACGCTGAGGCTCGCAATCCGCCTTGGCCAGCAATTCAACACCAGCCTCTGCTCGAGACCGACGACGCTTGCTGTTAATCTCCGCAACATGCCCACGCTCAGCTTTTGTCGCCAATCGACGAGGCTTATCGCCAAAGCCAAGCTGAACTGCTTCATACCCATCCCGGTCAACAGTACGAACCTGCATCACAGGACATGGACCCAACTCCAACACAGTCACCGGCACAACAATGCCAGCCTCTATATAGACCTGAGTCATTCCGATTTTTCGTCCGAGCAGCCCTACTGGCATGTCTCATCTTCCCCGAATCAGTACGCTCGAAAAACGAGCGCGAACCGAAATCACAATAATTACCAACAAATATTTCGATGACCTGCACGGCCATTGCGAGCCAATAGAAGCCAACGAAAACACATTCGTTAGCTCTACTTTTCCCGGGCAACACAACCCGAAAGGGCCCTTGCCACTAGGCAGTCGCTTTAATTTTGATATCCACGCCAGCTGGCAATGACAGCTTGTTTAAAGCGTCAATTGTTTTGCCTGTCGGCTGCACGATATCAATCACTCGCTTGTGAGTTCGAATCTCGAACTGCTCGCGAGACTTTTTATCGATGTGCGGGCTACGCAAGACCGTATACCGCTCAATTCGCGTTGGCAATGGAATTGGACCGTGAACGATCGCCCCTGTACGCTTGGCTGTATCGACGATATCAGATGCGGATTGATCCAGCACTGAATGATCGTAAGCCTCCATCCGAATACGGATTTTTTCCTGAGATCCTGCGGACACTCCGCCACCCCTTTTTTGCCATGAACGCGAATGTAAAAAATCATATCAACACACAGGCAACCAGATGCCGTGCGGAGGGAACGCTACCGCTGCTCACCGAAAATTCGATCAACTTAAGCAGTTTCCCACGTCTTCCCGAATGGGGAAGCGGGGATAGTACAAGTCTCGTTAAAACTTGTCAACGAAACAGGCCTGTTTTTTCTTAAACAAATCTTAGATCAAACTTCAAAATCAGATTTCGACGTTTTTGATCCAGACCGTTAATCAATTCAAAGCGGTTTTGAAGGTCGAGTACAGAACACTATCAGCTGTGGGACCCTCAAATATTTAGCGGAACACTTCCCAGAATGTATGTTTAACAGACGAACGCCTCACAATCCAGTCAGGCAGGCGATTAAATTTTTCTGCCAATTCATCATTCACGGAAATGTCAACCAGACCGGCATGTCCAAACAACAGGTATCGCAATCGTAATGGCTTTTCCTGAGAAGTAAGTAACGATTGCTCGCGACAGGCAGAAGGTCCCATCCAGCCATCTTCGCGCACATGCCAGCCTGGGGGAGAATTGGGATTGGCCTGATGGTTAAAACAGGTGATTCCCTCCTGAATTTCCCGACGGTTATCACCGTTACCTACCAAAACGCCACCGGAATAGTCCACCCAGTCAGCTTTTTGATCAAATATCGCTGGCTCACCTGATCGCCCCTGATTATCTGTAATTACCCCATTTCCAAAGTAGGCTGAGATCGTTTTTGCCATTCTGACGGCCAGAAACCCGAAGTTTGTCTGCTCAAGTTCCAATTCTTTTGAAGTCGGGGTGAAAGTCGACTGTAACTCGAGAATCGTCCCACCCGACTTATGCATTCGAAATCCTGCGACCAGTTCCTGAGTCATCAGCGGTTGAGGATTATGACCGTCGTGCCAGTCGAGATTCACCGCCATGACGGCTTCATCCGCCCCATCGCGGTAGCAAAGCCACTCTTTCTGACGAATATGAGCGGTGCCGTTATTCGACCAGAAGTCAATTCCCTGAACTTTATGATGGGCAAACCAGATTGATTGATGATGATCATGATTCGGAGCCCCCGGATGCCCCATTCTCGTTAACGGCTCATTTGACGGCCCGCAGAACGGATAAAAGAAAGGTCGACGCAACTCCGTTCCGAAGTTCCAGCGGATTTTCTCAATCCCATCCACACGAAACGAAACCTGGGATTGCGGCTGCGGAAGTGCCTGGAATTTAGAAGATTGCAATATCGAGTCCATCGGCCACCTGATTTCGTTGTAAGACTTGCAGTGAGACGCGTGTAAAAAGAATTTTTGACACCAACCTGAGGTTTTCGCTATACAGACAATAAGGACAAATTCTCACGCCTGATTGATTCCTCGCGCCAGCCTCCAATCCTCTTCTAAATTAAAAGTCGTAACGATATGTATCGATTATTTCTGCTGACATTAGTCTGCCTGACAACTGGCTGCACTTCAACCAAGACAACCAACACGCCTCGTTCCGCCAAGGAGCAGATGCTGGTTTCGAATGCGGTCGATCAATCACTCGATAAAGTCGATTTCAGGCCCTTTGCCAATCGCGATGTCTTTCTGAATGATAAATATATTGACTGCGTGGATAAAAGTTACGTCATTTCCTCGATTCGGCACCGATTATTGCGTGGGGGAGCCCGGTTGGTCTCTAAAGAAGAAGAGGCCGATCTGGTCGTAGAAGCCCGAGCCGGAGCCGTCGGCACTCATTCTCAGGAAGCCTATGTCGGGATTCCAGAAATCGTCTTACCCGGAATGGTCAGCCTGCCTGAAATGCGGCTCATGGAACGCAATAATCAGAAGGGAATCGCCAAAATTGGTCTCGTCGCCTACGACGCCAAAACACGAGTCCCACTGGGTGCAGGCGGAATGTCACTGGCAGAATCTGATGACAGTAATTACTTCCTGCTCGGCGTCGGCCCTTACCAGGGAGGTTCGATCAATAAGGAACTCAAAGAAGGGAAGAAGGTCAAAGGCGCGACCAATATCCAGAAAATCCCGCAATCCGTGGCTTTCAACGCTCCTGCGAGCAGTCCAATCGCCGATCCCTCTGGCGCTCTCCACCTGGCTTCCGGTCAGGAAGAAGTCAAGCCAAAGCCGGATGAAAAGAAATCTGCTGAAGTCTCGGACGCGCCAGTCTGGGCGAAATAGACTATTTTCAAATAGTTACTGCAGTCGCTTGGACGCCAGGTGACCTAAAACGCTGTGTTTGCTCCTGCCGAACGCTGCAGTTAATTTTTGAATATGCTCTAGAAGCAGCATAAATACCGCACCACTAATAGCATTCAGGTTGAACTGCTTCAATTCGGCCAAGTGGAGTTGGCTGCGGGGCGAATCGTGAAAACCGACTCACAATCGATTAATTTGAAATTTCATTTCTGGTTTTTCAGCATTCCTAAGTGTTTCAGGCGGGAATTCTGGACGTAAATCCAGTAATGTGGTCTGAAGTTTGGCATTCACTCCCCCGTGAGCTTCCAGCCAGACTGCGCCCCTCGGTTGCATCAAAGTTGATTCAGTAGAATTACTGAATCAAGCTGAAATTCATGAAAAAGTCTCGATGAACAATGATTTCCGCGCGTAGATAATTCACAGAAAACGTCTTATGATGGCTGCAGTTTGAGTTGTACAAGACTCCGGGAACGTGACTGCCGTTGGACACAAAAATTGCAAACCAGAATGTGTCCTCAATGTTTCCCGAAATCCTTCCCTAAATAGACCCAATTATTCGATTGTCTGCACTTGCCGCGATCGGATTGCCAATAAATAGACAGGTGACGTTCTTATGCTTTTAGGAATTATCCGAGCAGTATTTATCTGCATCGCGGCTGGTGCCTTCGCGACTTTTGTCAGTCAGACGGATGGGTTACCGGATGTCATTCAAAATCATCGCTTCCCCACATTCTTCGGCTTGATGGCCATTGCAGTCGGCGTGATTGTGGTTGATGTACTGATTCGTCGAAAACGGATTGAAGATCTTTCCGCACTCTACTTTGGTCTGCTGATCGGCGTTTTACTCAGCTACCTGTTGATTCAGGCCGTCGAGCCGATGTTCGAGCAGGCTTTCGAAGCCCAGGGGCGTGGCTATTACAATATGTTTACAATGGTTGTTATCCTCACACTCCCCTACTTCTGCATCTCATTCCTGATGCAGACTAAAGACGATTTCCGTTTCATCATTCCGTATGTCGAATTCTCTCGCGAACTCAAAGGGGGACGACCGCTGGTGGTCGACAGTCATGCTCTGATTGATGGCCGTATTGCAGAACTCGTGGAAACCCATGTGATTGATTCCCAGTTGCTTGTGCCCGATTTCGTCCTCGAAGACTTACAGCGAATTGCAGACAGTGGCGATAAAGTCCGCCGCGGTCGCGGACGCCGCGGGCTCGATGTACTCAGTCGCATCCAACAGCATCCTCATGCCGAGATCCGTATTCATAATACGAGTACGACACGCGGCAAAACAAAGTCTTCTTCTCACGATCAATTGCTGATCGATGTCGCGCTGGCCGTCAGCGGCCGGATTGTGACGAACGATGTTAATATCAATAAAATTGCCAGTGTGCAGAATGTCGATGTCGTCAACTTGAATGATGTTTCCAATGCCCTGAAACCGAAATACATTCCCGGCGAACACGTGCGGATTCAACTCATTAAAGAAGGCGAATCATACGGACAGGGTGTCGGTTATCTCGACGACGGCACGATGGTCGTTTGCGAACAGGGCAAAGATTATGTCGGGAAAGAGGTCGATGTTGAAGTAACCAGCGTGCTGCAAAACAGTGCAGGCCGCATGATCTTCGGCAAACCCAGCGGCTCGGAAGGTCCGACTCCCAGCCGGATTCCCCGCTCGTCAAAATCATCGGATTAGTTTTGTGACCTCGGTCATCATAACCCAAAGCGTCAGCGAGGGGCCAGCATGATTTCAATGTTGACATCGTCTGCTTCCCTCTCTGACATGCGTTTTGTATGACATGACTGAAACGATTTTTTAAAGTTTAGCCGCATTTTTGATTGCTCATCGTCCCCTCGCTGACGCATCGGGTTAAGATGTGTGGTGAAAAATACGGTAGCACTTCCGAGTGAATATTACCGCTGTATAGATCCCAGATGAATTTCTTTTGATGAATGACCCCTTGATGGCAATCACAAACCTCACCACCAGTCCTGAACATCAGCCCAACAATTCTCACGCAAATTTGAATTGGGCCACAAATCTGCGATGGGAAAAGTCGATTCGCTCTCATGTCGAGAAGCTGATCAAAAAGCAGAAGAGTGACGAACTGGCTGAATTGCTGGCTTTTCACGGATGTCGCGGCAAAGGCTCTGTGATCAAAGCCGAGAGAATTTCTTTTCTCCAGAGTCTGAAAAATTTGTTGACAATTCACGGCAATGAGCAGCACCGGTGCTTTCCAGTTCTGGAAATCCTGCTGTCAAAACCAGAAGATATAATTAAGTCGAACCAGCAGCTATCATTGTCGGAATTGATTGAAGATTTACTGGTCATCCCGGTGACTTCCTGGCTGGATTTAAAGATAGCAGACACCGTTGTGGAAGCGGGGTTGTTTTTGTGCTGCAGCAGAGAGCTTTCTTCGGAGCAGTGCCTGGCGTTTTATCAACGTTTAGTGGCTTATCACACGCTCATTGAACAAACTGACGGGATGATCGAAAGTGATCGTCTTTCCTCTCTGGATTCACTATTGCTCAAAGCGGAATCACGGTACTTACTGGGAATCGCTCTGGAACACCTGGCAGGAACCCGCTCACTCAGACGCAATGGACTGTCCAGTTATGCTGAGGAACTCGATGCATTGACCGATAATGATGGCACACCTCATGCAACTCTGCTGAGTGAACTGCCGCTGTGGATGGCTTCCTTTCAGCGAGGGAATCTCGCAGGTCAGTGGGCGGAAAAAAACTGGCTGAATAGAAAAACTCAGGATCGCTGGCAAGATCTCCTGCAACGCACAGCCAGTCTGACTTCCAGTCAGGGACAACTGGCACTCGCCAACGGGACGGCTCAATTCTGGCCTGGCACTCTGGCAGACTCCCTGCTGAAGTTGAATGAAAAAAAACGCCCCAACTGGATGCGGCAGACGTTACAGTCGATTGGTTCAACATCGACAACTTCGTCGAAATCAAAACGCTCAAAAGCGAATGAAGATTTGACTGCAGCGACTCAATCCGACTGGGGAAAACTGGCTTCTCTTCGCTGTAATTGGTATCCCGGATCAGATCATCTCACGATCGCCTACGGTTCGAGTATTCCGCAAATCGAGTTTTCCACATTGGGATTGCCTCTACTGAATGGTCTTTGGAATACCGAACTTAAAATTGAGGGCCAAATTTGCGAGTTGCAGTCGGAATGGAATTCTCTCTGCTGGTACAACGATGAAGCAGGTGATTATATCGAGCTTCGAAATGAAACCGAGCATGCGATTATCGATCGGCAAATCTTTCTGTCGCGGAATGATCAGGTTGCTTTGCTGAGTGATTCTGTCACGACAAAAACAGATGCGACTGTTCAGATTTCCTGGAAATTGCCGCTCGAAAAAGCCTGGAAAGGGAAGCAGGATACTCAGACTCGCAGCTGGAAACTTCGTCAGCAGAAACGGGATGTCAGACTGATGCCACTCGCCATTCCGGAAGATATCGTTCATCGCGCCGATGGCAAATTGGAGTGCACGGATGAGGCGATCACTCTTGAGCATACCGGACGGCAGAATGTCTGCATGCCACTCTGGCTCGACTGGTCACCGACTCGCCGGGGAAAAGCCTGCGACTGGTCGCAACTGACGATTACCGAAGCTCGTGAAGTGCTCCCCTCCCCAGTCGCCTTTGCGGCTCGCTGCCGGGTTGCGAACAGCCAATGGCTCTTTCTACGAAACCTCGAATTCAACGGCACGCCACGAGCCGTCATGGGCTTGAATACCGATGCCGAAACTGTGATAGCCGAGGTCAATTCCCTGGCGCAAGCAGAAAAACTGGTGGAAGTACAGTACGAAGAGGAAGAGTAACTCCTCTTCCTGAATCTGATTCCTATCGACCGTTACTCCTTTTCCGCCTTCGGCTTGCGTTTACGGAACATCGACTGGAATAGTGGATAGAGTGCAAATCGACCTCCGCCAGTGAAAATTAATGTGGTGAAGATCACCAGATAAATGGCTGCTTTTTCCTTCACTTCCCAGGCATCCGCACTATGAATGACAAATAATGCGATGAACATCGTAAACGCCAGCGGGATGGCTGCGACTGGTGTGAAGAGGCCGAGAATGACCAGACCAGAACAGAATACCTCTGCCCCAACTGCTCCTGAAAGACTCAGGAAGCTACCAATACCCAGCGGATCGGGAAATGTTTTTGCTTTCTCCGCGAAGGTTAGAAGTTTTGGGATGCCGTGAGTGAGCATCATGCCCCCTGCTCCGACACGCAGGATTAACAGTCCGATCGAGGTGAGTAAGTCCTGTTTTGCAGCCATGATGAATTTTCTTTGCGAGAGATTAATTAGTGAATCAGGATGGCACGAGTTTCGATACAAGCGATACTTGAATCATCGTAGGTCAGGCTGTGCCTGACAACATTCGAGGTGGAAAACAAATTCCGTCAGGCACAGCCTGACCTGGTTGTTACGAATTCAGTATCAGGGATTCCCGAGGCCCAATCGCAACCGTTGTCGTATGTCCGAGCGGATAAGCTTTCAAAAGAGCATCAATATCATCAAGTGTTAATGACTGCAGTGTATTCAGGTCATCTTCTACCGAGCGATATTCTTTGCGATAGACCCAGTTGCTGCCCAGTGAGGAGAGCCGTCCCATCGGACGTTCGCTGCGTAAAACAATCCGCGATGCGACTTTGTTTTTAGCCTGTTCGAGTTCTTCGCTCGTCACTCCATTCTTGTTGACTTCTTCAAAAATCCGAGCCATCACCGCCATATTTTTCTCGACGTCATCCGGATGGCAGGTTAGAAAAGTCATATAGGCTCCTGAGCCATCATATTCGTTGTAACTTAGCTCAGCTGCTTCGGCATGGCCGGGTTCAATCAATTCCCAGTACAACCGACTGTTCGCATCATCACCGACAATGACGGAAAGAATATCCGCTGCAAATCGCATGTCACTTTGCGATGTCGGAGCCGGTGTCATCTGGGCCACATGCTCCTGAATTGAGCTCCCTTTCGTCAGGACCGCTAATCCGCCAGCAGGGATCGCTTCCTGAGTCGGTCGATCCGTCATGCCTGAGGGCCAATGAGCACAATGTTTTTCTGCCAGTTCGACTACAGTGGACCAATCGATATTCCCTGCGATTGCCAGCGTAATATTACCAGAGAGATAGTTGGACTTGTGATAGTCTCGCATCTGATCAGCGGTCAGAGCCGTTATGCTTTCGACTGTTCCCAGAATACTGCGGGAGAGTGGATGACCGGCAAAGTGCGTCTGCATCAGCTTTTCGTAAGCAGAAAACGCAGGCATGTCCTCATACATGCCGATTTCTTCAAGAATGACGTTCTTCTCCATATCGAAGTCGTCGGTTCGCAATGACGGATAGAGAATTGAGGAGACCAGCTCAAATGTTTGAGGCAGGTATTCAGGCAGAACCGCAGCATAGAACAGAGTCACTTCCTCGCTGGTCGAGGCGTTGTACTTAGCCCCGACTTCATCGAAGATGCGATTCACGTCCATCGGCGTATAATTTTCGGTCCCCTTGAACACCATATGTTCGAGGAAGTGACTCACTCCGCTGACTTCATCAGTTTCATCCCGGGAGCCAACTCGGACAAAAAAGCCAAAGGCGACACTTTGCACATTCGGATTGATCTCGCCGACAATCGACAATCCATTCGGCAGGGTCATCTGTTCAAATTTCAACGGTCAGGCCTTGTGTTACTGGTTGAGTGTTGAGAGTTTAAGGTTGAATGTTAGCAGAGTACATGTCCAAGGTGATAAGGAATTCAATCCAAATGAAACCTTCAACTTTCAACCCTCAACATTCAACCCTCTTACTCTAACAATATCACCGCGCAAAAAAAATCGCCGCCGACTTCGGAAGTCCGATGTCGGCGGCGAGGGATCTCAAATTTTTCGTTCAGCGTTCGCTGAAGCTATCAGGACTAGAAGGTCAGGATAGCGTCAACACCGAAGACCCAAGTGTCCAACAGGTGGTTGCCAGTGCTGGCTGTTCCGCCTGTGTTGAGGGCAGTTGCGGCTCCGTCGCTACCGAAGTAGTAACGTACTTCTGGACGAATGACGATGTTGTCAGTCGGGCGGAAGTTAGCACCAGTTGTCAGTGAGTAGACATCCTGGCTGTTAGCACGCCACCATTCGAAACGGCTACCAACAGCAACTTTTTCAGTCATGCTGTAGGTCAGGTACTGATTCAAACCGTAAGTTTCAGTCACGCCGAGTCCGAGTGGATTGTAGTTTGTTGCGTCGATGTAATCAGTTTGAGCAACATAGTTCCACTTGTCACAGCAGCCGAAGGTATGATCGAATACGAGGCTGTGCGAGTATCCGGTTCCGTTTCCGTTACCGTATCGTGCACCTGGTCCACCCAAATCACCGAAAGTGGTGATGTAGGTTAAGGAGGTATTGTCGCTCAGGGCGATACTTGATCCACCCAGGAAGTTTCCACCACCTGCATTACGATCGAAGCCTGTATCCCAACCGAATGTGTAACCGTAGTAGTTGGTTACGTTGTCACTGGCCTGATGAGTGGCCAGAACACCGGTGTGGGTAAACGCTTCTGAACGGTACATCGTGAAAGCGTGGCTGTAGAAGAAGTTATCAGGAGCAGTCACAACTTCATAACCCAGCAGGGTGTAGAAGTGACCAGCGATAATCGACCAGTCGCCGTAAGCAGCTTCGGCATAAGCTTGTGGCAATGCCCAGCCGTAACCGTTGGTGATGTTTGCTCCGTTATCGAAGTCCCAGCGTGCGCGTCCGTTTCCGAAAGCTTGAGTATCGTTGGCATCGGTACCGTACATAATATCGAACCGTCCACCGAAGTCCCAGCCGCAAGAACCATCAGCAACTTTTTCGACATACAACCAGTTTTGTTGTGCGTTGATGCGGTCCTGATTGTTGTTGAACTGGCCGTTGTCACGGGTGTGGTACCCAACTTGAGCCCAGCCACCAACAGTCCAACCACTTCCTTCGTCACAGCAGCCTGTGCAACCATCGTCGATGCAGCAGCTGTCGTCGATGCAATCATCGATGCAGCAATCATCAACGCAGCTGTCGCCGCAGCTCCACAAACCACACATAGATTTTAATCGTCCGCAAAGACGATCGCCAGCTGAGTCGAAGACACAGTCTGGTTCACAGCAAGAATCGTAACAGCAGTCGCCTGCTTGTGCTGAGCTGGTTGTGCCAAAAGACATTCCAGCTGCGATGAGGAAGGCGCTTAGAACCTTCCAGCTCTTGGGGGTCAGTAACATCATGTCTCTCCTTGTTCTCCCTTGGGAATGTTTGTGGCAGACGAGGGCAGGTATACACTCCTGCAACACAGATCCCCGCCTGCGAGGATCTGATCTCATGCAGGAGGATCTGCCACAAAACGACTGAACCAGGAATAATTCCTGTGACGAGCGCGAATGGGGCAACTCTTTCAGTTAGATTTATCGGCCACGCCCCTGAAAAAGGATGATGTCAATTGATCGGCAATCCCCTCAAAATGGTTTCCACAGAAAAATCTCTGCAATATCGAATTAATCGTTACATCTTAACAATGTTAAATATACCAATGTCCACTAAAATGGCCAGTTATGCGGAATTTACTGCCCCTGAAATCGGACAGACCCGGAAGAGTGATATCCCATTACTGAACGGAAATATCAGAATCGGAGCCTTGTCAAGAAAAATTCCTCTTCTTTTTCAAGAGATGGTCTTGTCGAGAGGCATTGAATCGACAGCGAGAGTTCTTATCGCTGGATCTGTTTCAGCGATTTTGCAGCAGGATTTTCAGCAAGCTGTCCAAAAACGTTCCAGAAAAATACAATCACGAAGCGCAAGCGAGTGTATCGCCCGGATGGACTCACTCGCTTGCGCTTCGTGATTGTAAACTTGAAAACGGCCTCTCATGAAGGGAATCCGGTTTCCATCGGGAAATGTTCAGGTGCTGTGACCAGCAACCTCTTCCACATCTTCAGATGGCACACCAAAAGGTGCAAATGAATCCCACTCGCGGGATTCATAATAATGATTGAGCGCCCAATGATTCGACAAAAACGCCAGGTTATCCCAAGGGATTTCTTCCCAGGCGAACAAACGCACATCATGGCTTTCCGGCCCGGCTGCGAATTCGGGTTTGTCCATGATGGCCCGATAAATCAAATGCACCTGACCAGCTCGGGGAATCGAATAGACACCCAGTAACGCATTGATTTCCACCTGCACCCGTGCTTCTTCCCACGCTTCCCGCTTCGCCCCCGCTTCTGCGGTTTCTTTGAGCTCCATAAACCCAGCAGGAATCGTCCAGTACCCTTGCCGTGGGTCAATGGCTCGATTGCAGAGCAGAATTTTGTCCTTATAAATGGGAACAAGTCCGACAATGATTTTCGGATTCTCATAATGCACCCATTCGCACTGATTGCAGACCAGCCGGGTACGATCATCCCCAGCGGGAATCTTCTTTTCAAAATGCTTGGGGGGATGATAGGAAACCATGTCAGTTCGCAGTTTGAGTTTTAGTCGTGGCACGGCTCTATGAGCCATGTTATTAATTGCAGGATAGCCCCGAAAGATTCTTTCGGGGCGGCGCAGCCGCAAGAAGCCTTGAGGGAAATTCAATAATTATTCTGTAGACCTCTTGTGGACTTCGTCCACCTTTCTAATAGAGAATCAAAATCAGCAAAGGGTGACGTTTTCCTTAAAGTTCCAACCCCCCGGCTTTCCGCTTTCCGCCCTCCGCTTTCAATCCTCTGGGGGCTGCGCTTCGCTCCGACCCCAGCCACCCGGTTACACACTTCTTATTCCTCTTCAGTGGGCGGAGGTGTTTGTCGTTTTCGAAATTGATCAAACGAATGCGAGAGCGAGTTCAACAGCGGCTTGACTTGCGGGATTGCCATGAAGACGCGGGCATTGACAGTGGATCGCGGAAAAATGTTGGCGACAAAATCGAAACAGAATTCCGTTGGCGAATGACGAATCAAAACGGCATTCGCATAAGTCCCACCATTGAGATGATCATCCAGTTTCAAATCGTCGTAAATCTCTTCGATGGGAGGAGCTTTCCGATTGATCGCCCCCCCTGCCAGCGAATTCGAATGCACCGCTCCCTCAGGTCCAATCGAGCCGACAAATCCCCCGGGAGCCGATTGTTCCGGAGATACTCCGGGTGTTCCCGGACGATTTTTAGGTAAGGGAATTTCCGGCACCGCACCGAACTGGGTTTCGTAATTCTGCAGGCTTTCCCGCAATGTATTCACAAACTGACCAACCACCGGAACGGGCAGAATCAATCGAGCCATCACCCGATCGGGCTTTCCCATCCGCAGGATAAAATCGATAACAAATTCATAATGACCACTCAGGATGATCGCCGCGTTAGCGAATACACCGAAGGTCGCATCTTCGCTCACACGAGCGGTCACGGCCTGATGGCGAAACTCGGCATGCATCGGCTGTGACGATTCGTTATCATTTTCATTCTCGGGATGAGAGTCGGTCATATCTCTACTTTTCTGGTTGATGATCATTCAATCTCTTCAGCATAACCGATTGCTGGTTCACTCTCGACATTATCACCAATTTTCCGATTTCATTTTCTAAAATTCAGTCAATTTCGTCAGGCACAGCCTGACCTACAGTCTTATTTCATAAAGCAGACATCATGACCTTACCAAATTATGAAAAGCTGGGTGTCTTTTATCTGGGGCGGGAATTCGATCTGGCAGCTGATAAGCTGACTGATGATATCGTGCTCTACGACAGCAAAGATCTAACGACCCATGCCGTCTGTGTCGGGATGACCGGAAGCGGGAAAACCGGGCTCTGTCTCTCACTGCTCGAAGAGGCTGCGATTGATAACATCCCTGTGATCGCGATCGATCCCAAAGGAGACCTCGGTAATCTGTTACTCACCTTCCCCGGCATGACGGGAGAAGAATTCGAACCGTGGGTCGATGCAGGCGAAGCTCGTCGCAAAGGCCAGACCACCGCCGAGTTTGCCGAGGCGACTGCTAAAAAGTGGAAAGAGGGACTGGCTGAGTGGGATCAGCAGCCCGAACGCGTTGCCATGTTTCGGGACGCTTGCGACCTGGCGATTTACACTCCGGGAAGCGATGCCGGCTTGCCGGTTTCTGTCGTGCAATCGTTCGCAGCCCCCAATGAAAAAATCCTCAACGATGGCGACGCGTTTCGCGATCGGGTGATGTCAGCCGTCTCCAGTCTGCTCGCATTACTGCAGATCGATGCCGATCCGATCAGCTCTCGCGAACACATTTTGCTCTCGAACATTTTGACCGTCGCCTGGCAGCAGGGGCGGAATTTGACGATTCCCGAAATCATCCGCGAGATTCAGCAGCCCCCTTTCCAGAAAGTCGGCTTCATGGATCTCGACACCTTCTTTCCTGAAAAAGATCGCTTTGGCTTTGCCGTCAAAGTCAACAACCTTCTCGCCTCTCCCGGCTTCGCCAGCTGGATGCAGGGTGAACCGCTCAACATCGAGCGAATGCTGGTCACGAAATCGGGCAAGCCACGAATTTCAATCATGTCGATTGCGCATCTTTCCGATTCCGAACGCATGTTTTTCGTCACGATTCTGCTCAACGAACTCCTCTCGTGGATGCGAAGCCAGCCGGGAACGACTTCACTGCGGGCGATTCTCTACATGGATGAAGTCTTCGGCTACTTCCCACCAACCGCCAATCCCCCCAGCAAATTGCCGATGCTGACTATGCTCAAGCAGGCCCGCGCTTACGGAGTAGGTATCGTGCTGGCCACACAAAATCCGGTCGATCTCGATTACAAGGGTCTTTCCAACACAGGCACCTGGTTCCTGGGACGACTTCAAACCGAGCGTGATAAAGCTCGCGTCCTCGATGGCCTCGAAAGCGTAGCCGGATCGACGGGTTCCTCATTTGACAGAAATGAAATGGGACAAATCCTTTCCGGACTTGGCAGCCGAAAATTTCTGTTACATAATGTTCATGAAGATCATCCCGTCGTCTTTCAGACCCGCTGGGCACTCTCCTATTTACGTGGTCCACTCACTCGCCAGCAAATTTCAGAGCTGATGAGCGAACGCAAGGCCGCGGCTTTGCCTGCTCCCTCCGAAAAATCCGCCACCTCAAATCCGGCCACTACATCCACTCCAGTAGAGACCATGGCTGTCAGTCTTTCTCCCAGTATTTCCGATTCCATCGCCCAAAGATATCTGGCTGTCGCCAAACCTCTGCCACCTCATGCCAAATTAATCTATCAGCCCGGCTTACTCGGTATGGCCAAAGTGCATTATGTCGATTCCAAAGCTGATATCGATCTCTGGAAAGAAGCCGCTCTGGTCGTACCTGAATATGTCGAGAATACGATCGATGTCTGGGATGAGTGCGATATTCACTGGTCACCCGATCTCGAATTCGATTCCTCAGCTGACAGCGTCGCTCTCTATGCGGAAATCTCTCAGGACTTAACGAAGTACAACAACTTCCGGTCCTGGCGAAAACAATTGCGTGACTACATCTATCGGGATGTCACTCTCCCCTTGTGGACTTCGGAAGACGAAAAAGTCTATTCGACACCCAAAGAATCGGAATCCGGCTTCCGGTTACGAGTCGCTCAGGAGTTGCGGGATTTGAATGATCTGGAAATCGAAAAACTGAAAGCGAAATACAAATCCAAATTCCAGACCGCCCGGGATCGTGTGGTTCGAGCCGAAGAGCGAGTGAAGAAAGAGGAAGCCCAATACAAAGAACAATCGTACCTTTCCTTTGTCTCGATCGGCCAATCAATTCTGGGAGCTTTGCTGGGCCGGAAGATCGCTTCGCGCACGAACGTCTCCAAAGGAGCAACCGCGATGCGAAGTGCAGGGCGAGTCGTTAAAGAAAAAGGCGAAATCGAGACCGCTAAGCAAAAAATGGAGCAGGAACAGGAAAAGTATCATCAACTCGAAGCAGAGTTCGATGCCGAGGTCGATCAACTGGAAAAGCGAATCAACCCCGAACAACTCAAACTGAAAAGCTACCCCGTTCGCCCACGCAAGTCAGACATCAACGTCGCCGATGTCGCCCTCTTGTGGATGCCGTTTGCAAGAAATGAAACGGGCACGCTGGAGCCATTGTTCTCATTCGCAACGTCATAAACAAAGGCGAGCCGAGCCAGTCATGGCTCGGGTTTTGTCATGATGATTGTGCGTCGAAATGAATCGACAAACCCCTCGCATAACTGCGAGGGCTCGCCTGGCAGACTACGCTTCCTCAATCACAGTCACGCTTCTCAACCGACCACTCCCTTCCTGTGGCGGCATGATGCGTAAAACACATGGGAACCAAACCTCACGAGGCAAGCGCTTTTCGCGAAGTTCCCGCAGTACGGGCAGCTTTAAAACTTTGCCAAGTTTCTGATAATACGAAACCTCGACCGGATTCAGAAAAAGCCGTTTACTGTTGATATATTTGGCGATCCCCTCCGCCAGCTCTTTCTCCAGTCCTTGCCAGATCACACAATTCGTATCCGATTCGAGCACCAGACAACTGTTGCCTTTCACTTCAATCGTTTTGGACAACTCATTCTGCAATTTCGAAAACACGACGAAGTCGGACGCGCGTACAAATTCCAGAACTCCTCTGCTCAAATCGCCAGCCTGCAAATGTTCGATCCACGCATCTGGAAACTCCTCCTCTTCCTTAACCAGTTCTCCCTTGCGATGTTCATCTTCAATCATGCGGAAGACGCGACTGTCGGGAGTCGCAGGCCGACAACGCGAGCGGGCCCATTCGCGGAGATTGAAGATTTTTTCTTCCATCGTGATCGACAACGGCACAATCGAATCGGCGGTGTCGAGAATGTCTTTCTGATTCGGCGTGCGATCGCGAGTGAAAGCATCGATCACGGCTGAGTTCACAATCTGCTCGATTTCCGAGCCGCTGTAGCCTTCTGTTTTGTCGGCTAGTTCTTCCAGGTCGAATTCTGCGGGATCGCAATTTCGCTTCGAGAGATGAATCTGATAGATATGTTTCCGCTCGTGGAAATTCGGCAGGTCGATAAAGAACAACTCATCGAAGCGACCACGCCTCAACAGTTCTGGAGGCAGGCTTTCAATCGCGTTAGCTGTCGCCACCACAAAGATTGGCGATTTATGCTCCTGCATCCAGGTCAGGAACAAACCGAACATGCGCATCAACGCAGCATCTTTATCTCCGCTTTCCGATTCCAGCCCCGCAAAGCCTTTATCCAATTCTTCAATCCACAACACAGCCGGGGCGATGCTGTCCATCATCCGCAACACTTCTCGCAGATTCTGCTCGGATGTTCCCCGCCCTGCATGAAGCAGATTTCCGAAATCAAGCCGGATCAATGGAAAGCTTAACTGCCGGGCAATCACGCGAGCCGACAGACTTTTTCCGCAACCCTGCACCCCCAGCAATAGCACTCCCTTCGGCTGCCCGACCTGCTTTTTCTGAGCTTCGGGACTGAAGGCTTTCGCTCGCCGTGTGATCCAGTCCTTCAGTTCATTCAAACCGCCGATGTCATCGGCCGTTTCATCGAGATCGTGAAATTCGAGCAGATCCGATCCCTGCAGCAACTGCTTCTTTTCGGCAACCAGCTGTGTCATCGCCTCTTCACCCAGATCGGTCCGTCCTGCCAGAACGCGATTAAACGCTCGACGAGCCTGATGCAGCGACAGGCCAATCACCGCTTTAATCATCCGCTGAGAATAATCTTCCGAGATAGAAATCTCTTCAGGTTGCCGGGCCATCGCTTCCCGCAGACAATCCTCGACTTCCTGAAAATCAGGCAACGGCATGTGCATCAGTGTTGTGGCTTTGGCCAGAGAATTGGGAAGTTCAAATTCCGGCCCCATAATTAACAGTGGTGTCGCTGAGATGCGCTGACTCTGATCGAGCAATCGCCGAATCACCGGGGCATCGCTCACAAAGTGATGCAGGTCTTTGGCGAGCACAATCGAATTCTCTGGCAAAGTCGAAATCGAATCGAGAAAAGCGACCGGATCCTGCAAGTCAGGATGTGATCCCGCAGCCTCGCAATGCAGGCCTTCACTCAGCGACCAGACGACGAGCCGTTTCCCTTCGCTGTGGGCAAAGTTGGAAAGCGCCTCAATCCAGCGAGGCTCGTCATCGGTCTGAAGGAATAAAAGCGATTCGCCCGCCTGCAGGCGATCGCGAATATCATTGATGGAATCTGTAAGTAGCGACATATTACCCGAGCCGAAAGGAGTGATCGATATCTTCAGAAAATTTTACTGAATATTGATCATACCCAGACGAGCCGCGGATTGCGAAACCGTCAATATGAGTCAGGTCAGTTCTGACCAGTCAATAATTATGGAATCGGACAAGTATCCAGAAGATCGTTAACCAGTTTGACCAGCACTTCGTGAGTCAACTGTAACGTCACTCGCTTACGCCCCGGTTGCCCTTTAACGATTTCAAAACGATTAATCGTCACTGCATTTTTGGAAGCGGATTGCAGCACGAATTCATAATAGACCGCTCCGCTGGGCAATTGCGTCGGCTGGTTGGAGCGGATCATG
This sequence comes from Planctomycetaceae bacterium UBA2671, assembly GCA_002359185.1. Classification (GTDB taxonomy): domain Bacteria; phylum Planctomycetota; class Planctomycetia; order Planctomycetales; family Planctomycetaceae; genus Rubinisphaera. The sequence goes on along the minus strand of DEML01000044.1, from coordinate 10,257 downwards.
GCGGAGCCAGCCTGATCGTCGAATTCGATCGGTCCAATCTGTTCCAGCAGATAAGTGATCCGCCGCGAAAGATCATCAGCCCAGCGTTTGATAGCGTCGTTGGTTCCATTTTGTAATCGAGGCAAAGTCAATCGCAACTCATTCATCGCACAGCTCATCGTATCCAGAGCCGCGAGATCGACCTCCAGCAAGTCGGATGCTTCGGCGAATACCAGCGAACAACCCGCAATCGGACCTTGAGCCGAGAGGCGATTGAGTTCCTGTTGGAGTTGTTGAGAAAGTGACATGAGATCTTCAGTTCGTAATCGTAAAGGTTTCATTCTTCGTCAATGGCGAACGACGATGAGTCTGCCCGTCGTAAGTCAACAGATGAAGTGTTTCATCGATGACCGTTTCCAGATTCACCGGACGTCCCCACAGTTTCTGAACATTGTGCAGAGTGTCCTCGGCATCATCGAGTTTCAATTCGATGCCTGCGAACTGATGCTGCAGATAGAGTTCGCCCCGGTTGCGGTAATTGCCGTCGATCACACGAATCTGGGGACGACCGTAGTTCGTCAGATTTCGCAGCAGATGCTGTTTCACATCTTTAAACTCTCTGGATTCAATTTCGTAAGTTTTCTCTTCGTCGTTATACGCAAAAGAAAACATGCGGTGTCTGCGACAGAAATCTTCGGTCAGAAATGTATCGATGAATGTAATGTCGTTATGAATCCGACGGACTTCAAAAATCTTCTCTCGTCCGAGTCCTAGCTCTTTGTCCCAGTGATCCCGAACTTCAACATCATCGCAGTTTTCCCATTCCGAACCAAATTGTCCACGGTTCCAGCGTTCTTCGATATCGCGAAAAAGTTCGATTCCAAGTTTGTATGGATTCAATCGAGTTGGACTCGTCGCCATCGTACCGGAATGATGGTCGGCATAGTCGATCACCTCGGCATCGGTCAGACCATGATTGGTCATGATGGTCGTATGCCAGTAACTGGCCCAGCCTTCATTCATGATTTTCGTCTGCCCCTGCGGCGCAAAGTAGTAGGCTTCTTCCCGGATGATGGAAAGGACATCCCGCTGCCATTCCCGCAGCTGGCCATGCTCAATCAGAAACTGCAGTACGTCCCGCACCGGTTCAGCCGGGAAGGAACGGTTAATGTGCTGACGCTGGTATTCTTCCTGCTGCTGCGAGCGTTCCTGATCGAGTACCTCCTGCGGATTGACGAAGGAATCCATATAATCCTTGGCTCGAAAGCGGCGATCGTTTGTTTCCGGTTCCTCCTCACTCGCATCACTCGGCTGCTTTCTTTGTTTCACCGATCTCACAATGTGTGGTGAATACGGATCGATCAAATCCTCAATCGAGAGGCAGGAGTCGATGAACTCCTCGACGGCTTCATGCCCGTATCGGTCAATATATCGATTGATTCTCGCCGCGTGATTGGCAAGTTGATCGAGCATGCGGCGGTTCGTTTTTGAAAACCAGGCGTTGTTCTTGAAGAAGTCGCAGTGCCCGTAAACGTGCGCGATGACCAGCTTCTGATCGGTGATTGAATTGCAGTTGAGCAGATAGGCGTAACAGGGATCGGTATTGATCACCATTTCGTAAATCTTCTGCAGACCATACGAATAGCCTTTCATCAGCTCATCGAACTGAGCCCCGAATCGCCAGTGTGGATAGCGGATCGGAAACCCCCCATATGCAGCAAACCGGCTCAGTTCTTCGTAATCGAGCATCTCGAAAATCGTTTCGTAGAAGTCGAGCCCATAGCTGGCTGCGACCTTCTCCATTTCATCCTGAATGGCACGAATGTCATCCGGCAATGGGCGATAAGTGCTGATGCTCATGTCAAACGCCTTTATGAAACAGTTGGGTGGCTATCAACTTTCTTTCTTCCCTTCTCCTTGGGGGAAAAGGTGGCCGAAGGCCGGATGAGGGGATGTCCTGGATGTTCAATTTATATTCTATGCGGATTCCCCTCACCCTTTCCCAGAACCGTAGGGTCCGCTGTGCGGACCATAATCGACACTCAATTCTTCACATTACTGATATTATCATTCCAAATCGCCAGTTTCGGTCCGCACAGCGGACCCTACGCTTGTCATTTCCCCGTACCGAGAAAATCCTTAATGCATTCATAAATGCCCTGTTTGTCTTCAATCAGTGAGAGCGCGACGTTTTTCCAGGTTTCTTCCAGCCCCATCAATTCCCGAACGTACTCCCCGGAACCGTAGGGGCTTTCGACCTGTCCGTAACAGAACAGATTGCAGACCGGCAGCAATTTGTCTTTCAGCATGTTCAGACACTCGCGATTGTCATCGCCCCAGTTGTCGCCATCAGAAAACTGAAAGATGTAGATATTCCAGTCCTCGACCGGATAACTCTGTTCGAGAACCTGTATCGCTTTGCCGTACGCGGACGAAATTCGTGTGCCGCCGCTCTCGCGGATACGGAAAAAGGTTTCTTCATCGACTTCGTGAGCCATCGCATCGTGTACGATATATCGCTTCTGTAACCCGTTGTACTGCGACGAAATCCACGCATTGATCCAGAACGCGGTTGTGCGGACGATCTCCTTTTGTTCTTCACCCATCGAGCCGGAGATGTCCATCAGATACAGAATGACGGCATTGGCCTGAGGCTCGGAAATCGTCGTCCAGCTTTTGTAAACGGTATCGTCCCGATTCGGCACGACCATCGGTTTACTGGCGTTGTATTGTCCCGTCGCAATCTGACGTTTGAGAGCCTTTTTGTAAGTTCGTTTGAAGTGTCGCAGAGAATCCGGGCCCACCTGACGCACCGAGTTATATCGGTCTTTCTGGCTGGCAAGCGTCTCTGCTCCTTTCGGAATGATGTTCGGCAATGCCAGTTCTTCACCGAGCATGGCTGCGAGTTCTTCGAGGGTGACTTCGACTTCGCGAATATGCCGCCCCGCTTCATTCCCGGCTTCGCCCGTTCCATCCTCCGGTTCGCCTGGTCCCAGAGACTGACCAACTTCCCCTTCACCCTGGCCGGAGCCGCCTGAGCCTTTCTTGCCGTGACGAAAGTGCGGGATCTCAATATTTGGCACAGGAATGCTGACGACCTCGCGCCCCTTACGGCCGAGCATTTCGCCGTGGGTAATGTACTTGCGGAGATTCCCGCGTACCTTCCCCCGAACGATCTGCTTAAACCGCTGCAGGTCTTTGTCGATGTTTTGCGTCATGGCATTCGTACCCGGTTAATTCTTAGCACGCACTATTTACTCGGCCGTAGGTCAGGCAATGCCTGACCTACAACTACTCTCACCACTAACCTCTAATCAATCACCTATTCTATTTACTCTCCGATTTTGCATCGCCGCGAGCAAAGATACTCGCCACGTATTGCAGGACATCGGTGGCCGATTCGTCGTCGTAGCCGTAGTTGCGGATCAGCCGAGATTTGACGATATCGATCTTCTCCTGCGTCTCGGTATCGACGACATTCGAAACCATGGATGTCAGTTTGATCGTATCTTTCTGATCCTCGAACAGTTTCATTTCGAGCGCCTTCTGCAGACGTTCGTTCGTTTTGTAGTTGAACGAACGCCCATCGAGCGAAAGAGCCCCGATGTAGTTCATGATTTCGCGTCGGAAGTCATCCATTCGTGATTCCGGAATGTCGATCCGCTCTTCAATCGAACGCATCAGTCGTTCATCCGGTTCCTCATCCTGACCGGTGAATTTGTTCTTCACCTTTTCCTTCTGCGTATAGGCTTTCACATTGTCAATGTAATTGCCGCAGAGTCGGGTCAACGCTTCTTCGTCAGCCGCAATCGCACGCTGAACTTCATTCTTGACGAGGTCGGTGTATTCCTCTTTGACCATCGATATGAGATGCCGATAGTATTCGCGGACTTCTTCGTTCGAAATCAGAGAATGATGCTTCAGCCCTTCTTCAAGTTCATTCAGCACCATGAACGGATTCAAGCAAGTCGAATGCGGATTCACTACAAGCGCATTTGAAATTTTATCCTGTACAAATCGTGGCGAGATGCCGTGCATTCCTTCGCTCTTGGCCTCTTTCCGCAATTGCTTGACGTTCTCGTAAGTGAAGCCCGGCAAGGTTTTTCCGTTATAAAGCTTCATCTTCTGCAGTACGGAAAGACCATGATGCTTCGGCTCTTCAAGTCGTGTCAGCACCGCCCACATCGCAGCCGTTTCGAGCGTATGCGGGGCAATATGCTTGCCGCGGACGCGACGCTGATTGTAATCCTTCTCGTAAATGCGAATTTCTTCGGAGAGTTTCGTCACGTAGGGAATGTCGATTTTAATCGTTCGGTCCCGCAACGCTTCCATGAATTCGTTCGACTGCAGTTTCCGGAACTCGGGCTCATTCGTGTGACCGATGATCACCGTATCGATATCAGTCTGCGCAAATTTCTTCGGCTTGATTTTATGTTCCTGCGACGCACCGAGCAGGTCGTAGAGGAACGCTACATCGAGCTTAAGCACTTCGATAAATTCAATCATCCCCCGATTAGCAACATTAAACTCGCCATCGAAGTTGAACGCACGCGGATCGCTCTCACTACCATACTCGGCGATTTTTCGATAGTTGATATCGCCCGTCAGTTCCGTACTGTCCTGATTTTTCTCATCCTTCGGCTGGAACGTACCAATGCCGATACGATCCTGCTCCGAAAGCACAATGCGGCGAATCACGACCGATTCGACCACTTTTGTCCAGTCGCCATCGAATTCGCGGAGTCGTTCCTGAAAATAAAATCGGCTCAAGGGACAGATATCGCCTGTGATTTCAATTTCGTACTTGCTGGAATCAATCCCGGCATTCAACTCAGCACACAGGGCCTCCCGATGATTCATCGGAATCAGCAAGAGCGGATCGCCATTCATCGGATCCCAGGTGATCGAGCCATCATCTTCTTTCCAGCCGAAACTGTAGAGAGCTCCCGCATCGGTGCGACTGTATCGCTGCAAACCTCGTTTGAGCAGACGGGCAATCGTACTTTTGGATGAACCGACCGGGCCGTGCAATAACAGCACACGACGTTCTGCTCCGTACTTGAGCGCAGCCGACTTGAAGACATTAACCAGTTCAATGAGCGGTCGTGTCAAACCGAAAATGGCATCTTGACCATCGTTGTGAGGATCGTCGAAAAAGCGATATCGCGTCAGTTTTTCGCGATTTCCTTCCAGTTCGTACGTTCCCTCCTGGATGATCATGTCGTACATGCGTTGCCAGGCAGAGCGTGCGATCCCGGGATTTTCGCGGACCAGATCGAGATAGTCTGCAAAAGATCCCTGCCAGGTTTCCTGCCGGAAGTTTTCGTATTCCGACTTCGAAGCCAGTTTCTGCAGTAATTCGTGTCCACTCGTCACGGCTGTCTCCTTCAAGAGAAGAGAAACTCATGCCCTGCAACGGCTTTAATGAAGTTACCAGATGACTGCGACACATTCCGTTGACGTGCACAACATCATTGAGAACCCTGAATAAAGCATGCAGGAACTGTCTCGACTTTCAAAAATCCGCGTCTGTTCGGGAGCAAAATCGAAAGTGGTGAATCTTAAGCGCGTGGGAATTCGTTCAATTAATAATAGTTCAGATTCTTCCATGAGCGCAGCAAAAATTCCTCGCCGACCATTCCGGTAATACTATTCATAAGGGAGTGGTCTGGAGGCTGGTGGGACCGTCCATGGTCTGTCCAATTGTTAAAAAAGGAATCGTGGGGATTTGTTTGAAGTCTTTTAGGACCGTTGTCTGCAGACTTCTTCCCTTTCCATGACCCGTTGACCATGATGGGTTAACGTCCATGACCTCAGGTGTGTCGTTATCACTAAGGCGAGTCGATATCATTATCAATTTAAGGGACAGTCGAGGCAAGAGGAATCTTTGAATTGGAACTCGATCTCCACGATTTCCACGCTGGCTGGTAAGTCCTGCTGAAATTTCTCTGCAATTCTGATCAATAATTTGATCGAATTCGACCAGAAATACGTTCGTTAATCCCTCAAGTCTGTACAGAAAGTCTCTTCATCAATTACAGTGCTGGAGAGTCGATCTGCTCGACATATTTTTCGATCTCCAACGATTTTTACCCGCAAAATGAATACATCACACGACACCACAAATAGTCTGCCTCGACAGTTAGTTCCCGTGAAACTGGCCGAACGTTCTTATGAAATTGCCATTGTGCATGAACAGTGGAATCTGTTGCCATCATTTATGAATTCCTGGCTGGAACGCATCGACCATCTCAAATCGGCTGCTCGAAAAGCATTACTCGTAACGGACACGAATGTCGTCAATCTGTTCGCCGGGAAACTCAGGCAGGAACTGATCGAGCAAAACTGGACTGTCGAACTGACCGCTGTCCCAGCTGGGGAAAGTTCGAAATCGTTGGCGATGGCCAATCAGATTTACGATCAACTCGTCGAAATGCAGGCCGATCGACAAACGGTTGTCATTGCTGTCGGCGGTGGTGTCGTTGGCGATCTTGCTGGTTTTGTAGCTGCGACTTACAACCGCGGACTCCCCTTCGTGCAGGTGCCCACGACACTACTGGCTGATGTCGACAGTTCCGTCGGCGGAAAAGTCGGTATCAATCACGCCAAGGGCAAAAACCTCATCGGGGCATTCCACCAGCCCCTCGGCGTATTCATCGACACCTCTTCCTTTAACACATTGCCCGATCGCGATTATCGCTCGGGCCTCGCCGAAGTCGTCAAGTACGGCGTCATTCTCGATGCCAATTTGTTCGAGACACTCGAAAACAATATCGAAGCGATCAATTCCCGCGATCCGGAAATTCTGATCGAACTGGTGAAACGAAGCTGTCAGTTGAAAGCGGACGTTGTCGAACAGGATGAATATGAACGTAGCGGCTTACGGGCCATTCTGAATTACGGACACACTTTCGCCCATGCCTATGAAGCCTTATGCGGCTACGGCGAATTGATGCACGGCGAGGCGGTCAGCATTGGCATGATTGATGCCTCCCGACTTGCGGAAAAGTTAGGAATGATCGGCGAAGATGTGACCGAACGACAAATTCAACTTTTAAGCAAACTCGGGCTGCCGACCGATTTACCGCAGCCGGTGAACTTCACTCACGATGACATCATTTCACGGATGAAAATCGATAAGAAAACTGTCGCTGGCCAACTTCGCTTCGTCCTCCCCCGCAAACTGGGGCAGGTTGAAGTGGTTAAAGGGATCGATGAGCAACTCGTTCGCGAAGTTCTATCGAGATGAATAGCATGAGTTGGTAATGACCTGCTTTGCTAACAAGTCTCCTCTCCTTGGGGGAGAGCAGTTTTTGGGTGAGGGGAATTCGAGGTGAATTAAACATTGAACGTCCAAGGCATCCCCTCATCCGGCCTTTGGTCACCTTCTCCGTAAAGAGAAGGAAAGAAAACCGCTCCGCAAGGAGAAGGAAATTCGTAGGTCAGGCCGTGCCTGACATGATTAACGAACAGCCTCAATTTTCGTCAGGCACAACCTTACCTATAATACTGATTAAAGCACTCTAACTTAATGGACAATCCGTGAGCGTTTCAGAGAATTCAAATTTAAATGCGTGGCTGGCACTCGGGGCACGCAGCAGAAGTTCCGAGGATGGACTGGAATTGAATCTGGCGAATGTCGACTGGGCGCGTCAGTCGTCCGGTTTGCCGGCAATTCCCGTTGAAGTCACCTCCTGGAAAATGCAGGGAGGATCAGACGAGCGTGTTCGCGAACTGCTCACGCTCCTGCAAGGACAGAAGCAGATCAAAGCGGTGGCGCTCCGAGGTGTCAATGTGAATGAAGCCTCGATTGGTTGCATTTCGCAGATTCCCGAATTGATCGAAGTCGACTTTTCTGACACCAACTTTTCTAATGCTCATCTCGAACAAATCTGTCAGAACGATCGCCTGCAAAGCATCAATCTGGCCGAAACCAGTATCACCGATAACGGCTTGATCTGCCTCAAGAAAATGCGGCAGCTCAAGCAACTCAACCTCAATAAAAATAAAATCACCGAAGCAGGACTCCACTATCTCGAAGGACTCGTCTCCCTCCGCGATTTGAGTCTGGGCGGAACTCCCCTCACCGGAGCCGCTCTCAAGTGGCTGCAACGTCTCGTCCTGCTCGAAAAGCTCGATTTAAGACACACCCACATCACCCACAACGGCTTGATGGCACTGACCTATTTCCGTCGCCTGCAAAAACTGAAGCTGGGCGGAAACCGCATCGAAGACGACGGCATCCTCATGCTCAAACAGTTCGTCCGACTCGAGTCGCTCGAACTGGCAGGCACGCCAATTACCGATCAGGCGATTGAAACCCTGGTTCAGTTGCCGCGGATCCGCCGACTGTATCTGGCTGGCACAGCCATTAGCGATGTCGGCTTGAGTCAATTAGCGGGTGTGACATCATTACTCGCACTCGATGTTCGCAAAACAGCAGTGACTGCCCAGGGAATCGAAAATTTCCAACAACATTTACCGCAAGTGCAAATCAAAACCGATGCCGAACAAAAACCAGCCAGCAGCGTGATTCGAAATATCGATCTGCTCGAGATGAATCACATTCAACTCAAATCCAATCAATACGGTGAGCCGATCGCCCTCAAAACGACAGAACAAACTTCACCAGCAACTCACTGGTTCGACGTAATGACCGAGCTCCGATCCCTCAAAAATGTCGAAATTGAGGATCAACATCTCGATGCCGAACAGTTCAGCAAAATCCGGGACCTGCATCATCTCCAGGCCCTCTCGATCAAAAAATGCAAATTGCCCGAAACGACGCTCGTCAGCCTCTGCACTCTGCAAAACCTCGGCTGGCTCGACCTGAGAGACTCCGCAATTTCCGACGTCGGCCTGAAATTCATCTCGCGAATTCCTTCGCTCTCAAACCTCTGCCTCTCCCGAACGCAAATTACCGATCAGGGCCTCATCCACCTCAAGCACGCCCTGCTCCTCAAGGATCTCGTGGTCAAACAATGTGCCTACGTCACCGACGACGGCCTCGAAACCCTCGGCGCCCTCGAACAACTCAAACACCTCGACATCCGCAACACCGGCATCAGCCAATCCGGATATCAGACCCTGTGCGAAAAACTCCCGGGGTGTAAGATTCGGTACTAAACGGATTTCGAATATGCCAATGCATTTGGTGAATTAGTTTGGTGGCATAATGTGGATAATATAACAACACTGATTTTCATTGTTATAATGTTACCAATAGTACTTCTTTTCGCATTTTTCGCGATGTGGACATCGGCTTACATAACCTACAATATACGAAGAACAATTGCTTATCGAAAATATTTAAAACGCGGAATTGTTATTTCTTATGAGGACATTAAAAATAGCCCCTATGATGGTAATATCGTCCACAATATTACTAAGGACTATTTGTTTGGACTCCCATTTTGGTGGGTAAAAGTGGATGGCAAACATGATCCAACGATTGATACATTTGAATTAATTCCAATATGGCTGGAAAAAGGCAACATCCTTATTATTTCAGAGTCACAACTTAAAGAATTGAAACGACATGGACACACTGTTGTAACAATACGATCAAAGACAATTCCGATATTGTGAAACTGGGTGCCATGCTCAAGCTTGCTTGAGCATGCAATGTGCATACGAATTCAAAGGAAAACCCAACTGGCTAGCCCCGGTTGATGCGAAGCAGCTACCGGGGTGACGAAGTCACAAGAGGTTATGACGTCTAATCAGGACGGCGGCCCAACCGAGTCGATCGGATTGCAAAGCAAAAAGATGGAGACGACAGGCGGCTTCAATTAAAATAATCAGGTTTGATTACAACATAACCCGCATAATAACGGCATCTTGTCGATTTCATCGACCCAGCCGAAGCGGCTGGGTTACCTGCGGCACTCAGATACTAGAAAAGTTTGAAGATTGCTGTTTAGCTTGCCCATCATATAACCCCATAGTCATTGAAGGTGCATTGTGAAATTTAATAGCGAGCAAAAATGTTTTTACGCAAGCCTGCTCATGTGTCTGGTCACTTTTTTTTCTACAATAATATACATAAACATAAAATACTCGCCTCTTTACTACCGTTGTATGATTTCTGTAGGAATGACTAAGGAAGATGTGTATAAAGTATTAGGAACCCCAGAAAAAGAGTATAACAGAGTAAGTGGCGATCACCCGGGAGAATATCCTGGCCATTCAATAACAATACAAGACTGGAGTACTGGCTGCTCATATGGAGTAATGTATTCGTGCGTATTAATTGGTCGTCCCTGAATAACCCAGATT
>DEML01000034.1:20551-20856 GCA_002359185.1 Planctomycetaceae bacterium UBA2671 | reverse complement strand
ATCGCGGCAATCAGTCGATCTCCTGTGGTCGGCGTGAAATTCACCCAGACATCGTTGTGGGCGTATTGCCATTGACTGTTGAGATAACGGACCGCTACAAAGTGCTCAGCGCCATTGGCGATGATCGCCCCGGCGAACCGTTGTTGAACGCTCTGCTGGCTGTACAGAATAAAGCCGTCACCGGTCGCATTGTCCTGACCGGGGATGCCATAGCCCAGGCTGGAGGGGGCGATGTCAACTTGAGTCGTCTGAGGTGTTGCCTGTTCCAGCGTAAAGTAAGTCCCCGTGATACCAAATTCCCCCTC
>DEML01000034.1:0-20223 GCA_002359185.1 Planctomycetaceae bacterium UBA2671 | reverse complement strand
GTAGAGAATAAAGCCGTTACCGGCCGCGTTATCCTGAGCGGGGATCCCATAGCCCAGGCTGGAGGGGGCGATGTCAACTCGATTAGGAGCGGGATTCTGTAAAGCCGTAACTGTTCCCGTAATTCTAAAGTTGTAGAAACCCTCGTTACTGTCATTAGTCGTAAAGCGAATATCTCCTGATTTTGTGCCGACAGTGGTTGTACTCATTCTGACTGTGAAAGTATCACTTGCTCCAGCCGCCAGCGATGAGGAAAGCCCTTCAGTAATGGAAAATCCAGAAGGAGCTGTCAGGCCACCCAAAGTCAACGTTGCATTTCCATCATTTCGGACAGTAAATGTCCGACTAACAGTAGATCCATTTTGTAAAACACTTCCAAAATCTGTTCCATCGATGCTTCTTGGTGAAGTATCTCCATCAAGTATACTATTGCCACTGCCGAATACACTTACTTCAGGAGCAGGCACAATGACAGGCAATGGATTAAGATTAATATTCAGAGAATATCCACCATCATTAATTGCAAACACTCCAATTGCGTAATCACCAGCAGCCAAGGCAGGAAGATTCATATTTACAAGTGCATAGGAATTTGTTTGTGAAGTAATACTTTCAAAACCTGATGGACCATACAACGAGAATAAAATGTTACCAGATCCTGTTCGACTCAAACTGATCAAGTTTTCTGATGTATCAGGAACTTGATAGCCTTCATCTATGGTAAATCGATACAAATCGTACCCATCAGACCCTGTTGTTACATATCCGAACTTATTTTCAATGATGTCATTTGGTCCGACGGTGCCAAGATTGATGTCAACTCCACTTAGCAACATACGTGATTCGAGCACTTCGCTAGCATCAAAAACATCTGCAATGCCCGACAAGTTGTGGTGACTGGAGGAGCCCCGTCTTCTACGAATTGAAGGTTGACCGAAAACTTTTTTTAGACTTTGAATGAACATTAAAAAGTGACCCTGGCTGGTAATATTATGTGTCATTATCTAAGACTTTCTCATTCACAAATGCATCATTCCGGGTAATGGATTCATCAGCTCAACGATGTGAATTTGAGAGTCCTTACATCAATTTTGAGATTTTTGAAAAAATCTCTATTTTCATCAAAACTCACCAATAACATTCCCGTCATTACGAGCCCCAAAATTTCTGTAAGTATTCAGATCAATGGAATCCGACAGAAAACGGCAACTGCCGTCAGTCAGAGTCACGTTAACTCCTCCACTGTGATAGCTTCTGGAAGCTCCAATCCATTCTGTTAAAGTTAGAGTGAACTTTGACTCAACACGACATGGCTGATTTTTCGGAGTATTCGCGGGGCATGGATCTGAGGAAGGGAATGTATCTGGAACAGGGGAATTGGGGCCTTGTGTAAAATAAACACTGGCATTAGTTGGACCAGCTGATGCAAAGATTCCACGGGTATCATTACTTGTTCCAGTTAAATTTTCTGCAAACGCAATTGTGGAGCTTGTTCCATCAACAATATCTTTCATTGATAGAGACGAGTTTGTTCCAAATACTCCAGTCCTGCTATAAAGTTCATCTTCAATATGCAGTCCACAATTCGCCCCATAATTGGTCGTAGCAATCATCAGTGGATTTCTGCCTGGTGAAGTCAGCCCTGCATTTTGTGTAAGATTTTTTTTGTCAGGCCCTGAATCAGAGGGGCATCGATATAATGAAAAGCCCGTTTCAAGAATTCGCTCATTTCCTTCCAATGCACTTCCACTTAAAAACAAATATTGGGGCAGACCTTCAAAGCTCAGTAGATCATAAGCTGCTCCTTGCTCAAGATAGGGGAGAACCATGATCGACCAGGGAATTCGGGGCGCGTTAAACATAATCGGGTCACCGCTAAGGCCACCACAATTGTGATTGAAGGGGAGGCCCGATGCCATTAGATTGGTGCAGTGTTCGGCAACTGATGATGGAGGAAAGCGTGTGTGAGCATCATGGTAATTGTGCAGGGCCAATCCTATTTGTTTGAGCTTGTTTTTACAGGATGTCATTCGGGCCGCTTCCCTTGCCTGCTGCACGGCCGGCAGTAATAACGCAACCAGTATGGCAATGACTGTAATAACCACCAAAAGTTCAATAAGCGTAAATGCATGTCGAGAATTCATCATCAACCTCTGTCTTTTAGTGATATTCTTTACCTTAGGGGACTCATTCAGAATTCTCCAACGACTTCTGCGCCGTTTCTTGTTCCCAAAGCACGCCAGACTGACAAGTCAATAAAATCTGTAATAAAACGCGTGGATCCATCAGCCAGAGTCACGTTGACTCCTCCCCGGTGATAGCTTCTGGAAGCACCGATCCATTCCGTCAAAGAGAGAGTGAATTTTGATTCAACGCGGCAGGGCTGGTTTCGTGGGTTATTTGCTGGGCATGAACGTGAGGAGGGAAAAGTATCTGGAATACGAGAGTTGGGGCCTTGCGTGAAATAGATGCTGGAAGTTGTTGGTCCGTTACCACAAAATATCCCACGACTATCCTGGCTGGTTCCTGTTAGATTTTCGCCGAATGCAATCGTTGATGATGTACCATCGATTATACTCCCCATGGAAAGTGATGAATTTGTGCCGAATAGTCCCGATGTGCTATTCATTTCATCATGGAGATGCAGACCACAATTCGCTCCATAGTTTGTGGTTGCAATGATTAGAGGATTTCTGCCAGGTGAAGTTAAACCTGAAGTTTGTGTTGCATTTTTTCGATGTGGGCCAGGATCTGAAGGGCAATGATAGATTTCAAAACCATGCTCAATGATATGTTGATTTCCTTCCAGTGCACTTCCACTCAAAAACAGATATTGAGGCAATCCTTCGAAGCGAAGAGCATCATATGCTGGCCCTTGTTCCAGATAGGGGAGTAACATGATCGACCAGGGAATTTTTGGTGCATTGAATACGATGGGATCTCCTGGAACACCCCCACAATTATGATTGAAAGGGAGGCCCGAAGCCATGAGATTGCTACAATGTTCGGCAACAGTTGAAGGGGGAAACCGTGTGTGAGTATCGTGGTAATTGTGTAGAGCTAATCCAAGCTGTTTGAGCTTGTTTTTGCAGGTTGTCATCCGTGCTGCTTCTCGTGCCTGTTGCACGGCTGGCAGTAGTAATGCAACCAGTATGGCAATCACTGCAATAACAACCAAAAGTTCAATCAATGTAAATGCACTACGTGGCTTTGGTCCTGATATCATCACTATTTTTCTCTTATTATTACAATTAATATTCACCAATGACCTCTCCTCCTGCTCTGGTGGCAAGGTGACCTGCGAGCGTAAGGTCGATATTTGTAGAAATCGGGTGTACGCGTCCATCGGCAAATGCAAAGTGAACTACCCCTTTGTGGTCGCTTCCAAAACCATGTAAATTTAATGGTGCAGTAGTGCCAAGAAACGCACCAAACCCATGGTCTCCATTGCGTATATAAAGTCGACCAGGATGATTCTTTCCATCAATTTCACCAAGCATTATGGTATTGCTCAGTCCATCGACAACATCTCTCATTTTCACAGCGGACTTCCAGCCTTTGATCACCCAGGGCCTGCCAGGATATCCTGGCCAACCTCTTGCCTGTGGGAACATCCCATCCCAGGAGGAATAGGCTTCCTGATCGGATAAACCCATCCCTCCACCGATATATCGCTCTCCGCACACCCCAGCGTAATCTCCTTCTGCAGCATCAATTTTTATGTTCACTCCACCAAGTCCAGAATAATAAAACTGTCTATCTGAAGTACAAACAGAAACTGCAGATGATCTTGGTCGGGAAGGGCATAGATGCGTTTGAACGACGGTGGTTCGTACCGCCGCGTTTTGCAAATAGAAATTCTCACCTTCATTCCATTCTTCAAAGAGGGCGGATTGCTCGATATACGGCAACGTCAACCAGGCCCAGGTCATTTTATGTTCTGAGATAGCTCCTGGTGGAATCTGATTAAAGGTGTCGTGAAACATATGCACAGCTAGACCGAGTTGCCTCAGATTATTCTTGCAACTTGCTCTCCGAGATGACTCTCTTACTTGCTGCACAGCTGGCAACAATAACGCCACCAGAATGGCAATGACTGTTATAACAACCAAGAGTTCAATTAATGTAAATGCACGACGTTGGCGTGGCCCGCTGAACATCGAATCCTCTTTTCTTTCAATAGATGTATTTCTAAAAGCTCCATTATGTATTGCTTATTTGCCGTTTACTCCAAACACAGTACAGAAGTGGACATCCCATGAACAGTCTCCAAGTAGGAGTTGCGGGGGAGGATATAAATCATCCAGGGAGGTTTATGTGAGTGCTATTTTTCTTTAGTCGATTCGAACTCTGTTTTTTTAGAGTCTTGTATTGTTTTTAATGATTTGGAGATGGCGGGAACGCTTTCGAACTTCCTGTAAAGCGGGTTGGTCAGATAGATCTCGACGTAGTGGCTATCGGATCCTGTAAAATTAGAAGTGAATATGGAGGTTAATTTCTCGAATCTCTTGCTGGCTTCGTGTTCAGCAGGTTCGTCGGGCTTCTCGTCAAGAATCAGCAGGCAATAGCCTGTCATTGTCGCAAAGGCGTTCGGGGAATGCAGAGGTTCGAGGTCTTCCGGTCGAGAGCTCATCGAAAGACATTTACGAAACGCTTTCAATGCTTCTGTATCTTCACCTGAGCAAAAGAGTGCGAATGAAAGTCTCAGATACTGAATGGCTGTTGAACTGCGATAGCCTAATCGCTCTGGAAAGCGTTCTAAAACAGATTCATATTCTTCGGCAGCTTCCCGAAAAGCGATGATTGCCCGTTGGAGATCCTCTAGTTTCTGACCTTTAAGATATCTCACCCAGGGAACTTCTGCATAATTGCTTAATCCTCTTGCAATTTCCTGTGAATATCGAATGACAAGGGGATATTGGCTTTGAAGTTTTCGGCTGAGCTCAACTCCTAAGTCTCTTACTTTTCGAGCACCCTCGTAGTCGTACAATGCGCGGTAAGTCATGACGGAATTGAAAGCCAGAGTAATTTGCATTTCCTCAATTTTCTTCGTTAACGCTGGGGGGAGATTCACATCAGATCTTGCTGCTAAAATCGCAAACGCTTCTTCATAAACCCTAACTGCCTCTTCACTACGAAAAAGTTTATGAAGAGTCAGTGCCTGCGAATTGAGCGCTGTTACAAGATTCAATGTCGCATTGATAGAGTTTTCACGAGCGATCAGTTTTTGGTAAGAGACGACAGCATCCTCTGCTCCCTGCAACGCCTGCTCCATCCACTTGACGGATTCGTGATTACTGCCTGCCCGAATTGCTTTCGCATAGGCGAATGACATCTCAAGTTTGCTGATCTCCGCCTGTTCACGAATGATTCGATTTTCGGAGAGAATCTTTTTGTGATGATCAAGTTGAGTATGAGCCGATTCGATTAATGCTACCGCTTGATCGAGCCGACCGGCGGCTATCGTCAACCTGGCATGAGTACGAATTGCCTCAAGAAGAGTCAAAGACGCCTCTACTTGATGAAGTTCTTTAGGATTCAGCAGAGATTTTTCAGCCAGCTCGATTGCTCGTTCCCCCGCATTTAGTGCTCTTGCCAGATTCCCCGTTGCGTTTTCAATATCTGCCAGTCGAATGCTTCCCTTAGCCGCGCGGACAAGTTCCTCGGGAGTTCCAGTGTCCTGCAACGTCCATGTTTCATATTGCTCGGCGAGATCCGATAGCAAGTGATTTCTAAGTGAACTTAACGCTGGTACTGCCAGCACATCGTCTTCCATGACAGCGACCGTAAACTTTTCCAAGCTTGAGAGGAGCTGTTGATTGGTTTTTCTTTGCTCATCGAGAGCCTGATTGGTCGCTTCTGCAGCATTAGAAATTTGTATTGTCGAATAGCCAGCCCCGATCAAAAGAATAAAAAGGGTGAGGACTGTCAAAGTCAGGATACGTCGATGTCGACTCGTAAACATTTCAAGTCGTTGCATACTCGAATAGCTGGATTGGTGAGCATTCACAATTTCCCGGCGTTGCCAGCGTTGAACATCCTGTTTAAGTTCTAATGCAGACTGATATCGATCTTCAGTATGATGGCTCATTGCTTTCCGGCATATGGAAGCCAACTCCGGAGATGCCTGTAGATTTCGCATCAATGGATCGGGCACTTCACCTTGCGAAATTCGAGTGATTCGTTCCATCAGGGATTTTTCAGGCTCACCTGATGCAAGCCCATGAGGGGCATGGCCAGTAATTATGTGAAACAGACTCGCACCAATCCCATAGATATCGGTCAGCTTTGTATGCTGTGAAGGATCTCCGGATGCCTGCTCAGGAGACATCCAGTCAATGGAACCAAGTTGTTGCCCGTCTCTAGTCAGGGATAAGCCGAGAGCTTCTGACTCATCATTCCTGAAAGCATCTTCTGCATCAGTATTCAAATGGTTTGATTCATCTCTTGCCAAGCCCCAATCGACCAGAAATGTCGTTCCATCATTTTCAACCATAACGTTGGCTGGTTTGATATCACGATGAATAATATTCTGATCGTGGGCATATTGCACAGCATCGCACAGTTCAAAGAACGAAGATAGCAGCTGTCCGAACCTGAGATCAGAGGGAGACTGTTCCAGTGGTTGTGTCTGATAAGCTTCACGAATTCGATGTGCAAAAGTCTGCCCATTGATTAATCGCATCAGGTAATAGGGCCGCCCATCTGAAAGCTCACCACTTTGAAATACAGGAGGAATCGCAGGGTGCTGCAATCTCGCAGTGACTTCACGCTCACGTAGAAAACGTTGAAGACGCGCATCCGATTCAACAACTTTGCGACGTGCAATCTTAAGAGCAATATCTCGCCCGAGTCGCTTGTCGTAATACTTATACACTAAACCAAGACCGCCCTCACCGATTCGTTTCCTTCCCACAATCCTTGTATTGATTTTCAATCGACGAGGTACAGTTGGTTCAACGTCGATCTGACTATCCAACCGATTGAACAGCCGACTTAAAAACGGATCTTCAATAGAGTTGCCTGGATCCGAAACAGGCATCTCATCAGTAAGTGAAGGCTGCTCAGTTTCATCTGGTACGTTCAATCCTTTACTCGATTTCATTGAACTGACTTTTGACAAATAATTGCTGGTATCGCTGATAACTAAATTAATTTATTCAATCCGATGAGTCATCAATCTACGAAAAGATCAGCTTCTTCTAATCCTCTTCGTTCCAAAATCATATTGATCTCATGACCGAACTCTTTTCGCACGCGAAACATCGCCTGATGGACTGAATTGGAATTCGAATCGACTTCCTCAGCAATCTCCGATGTTGTGCGATCAGCGAGATACAATTGTAAAACCCGTTGATCTTTTTCACTGATTCTTCCTTGAGTCCCGGCCAATGCTTTCTTTAACAATTCTTTTCTCTCAAACTCAATGAACAATTCTCCCATATAATCAGAAGCAACCGACTCATTATTTTCTGAAGATGAGACAAAACGAGCTTGGTCTTTATTTCGCTTTCGAATGACATCTCGAGAAAGGTTCTTGGAAACCTTTGAAAGCCAGTTCCGAAATCGAATACCCTTTTCCGGTTTGTATTTCTTAAGTCTTCTATGCAGAGAAATTAGTAAATCCTGCGCCGCATCGTCCGCTTCATTTTCATCATTAAACCAGCGTTGGCACCATTTCCGAATCACCTCATGATACATTGAGCAGAATCTGCGGTAACCATCTTCAAATTCCGTTTGGTTACCAGAGGACAACGCTTCAATCATGCTGTGACTGGTATCTCGGGTTTGATTCATAGTATTAACGATTGTTGGTGGGATTGTCTTATGGGGAATTTGGAGAATTTGAAAAAATATTTACACATTTAGCAAATCATAATGAGTGGACACATCTGCACTCAAAGGTTAGAGGTAAAAAAATGCAAAATAACTGACAATCCATTTTATTCCTTAATCTGCTTCCATCCCCGTTTTACACGCAATTCGAACCTCAAAGCATGCTGAACTTAATTATCACGCCTTAACTCCAACGCCTCCGCAGCTCATTCCAGCGTTCATGATCCACCAGCCCGCGCTGCCGTCGCTTGTCCTCAGCCATCTCACTCATTTTGCGTCGCGGTTCCGGCTTCATACGTTCCTCTTCCAGTAATCTCACACCAGACGCGTGTCCTGCGGCACACGCGTTGTATAGCGCATCAAACCAGTGATTGTTCTTACGGATTAGCAATCCTGGGAAATGGCGATGTGATCGCGAAGACATTCACGGAGTTCCAGAAGCATCTGTATGCAGCATTAACGGCTTGATCCAGTCGGTTTTGGTTAACAACCGAGGCTCAATAAATAACAGGCTTAAATGATTGCCCCTGTTAACCATCGGGTGTGACCACCTCAGAGAGTTCGAGAGTCTCTCGATCAGAAGCGTCCGAGGTGCAAAAATGGATACGCGATGTGCTCGCAGTGAGCAACTCTCTCAAATCCAGCCAACGACGTAACCCGTTACAATAACACGCTATACAACGCAAAAACGCCAGACGATCTCTCGTCCGGCGTTTCGTTAACCAGCGGGTATTTCTATTTCGTACCCGTGTACAGAAGCTCCCTATTCTACACCCCGAACGAACCACAATGCGCGCGTATAAATCCATAAGTCGTTAACTGGCAAAGAATTGCAATAGTTCGAGTCCATAATGGTGACCCCGTCACCTATTGACACTCTTTCGAACCTAGAACCCTATGGTTAACAGAAATCAAGCCAAGCGCGCATTTGGAGAGATTTTCGGAGGATTTTGAGCGCGCTCAAATTCATTTTAGGGTGCAAAAACCTCCCTGGAGACATTTGATTGGGAATCAGGACTCCAACGGAGTACTCTGTAATTCTCTCTGCAGTTCCCAGCGGGGTGCAAAAATGATGTTCGGTCACTGGAAGACGTTCAATTACAGATCCAAAGGTATTACATGCGTCGCACATTGCACCCTCTGTTTGTCATGTTGGCTTCACTGACTCAGCAGGAACTGGCTCGTCAGATTGCCTATCTCAAAAAGGAAAATGAGATTCTCCGAGCCCGGTTTACAATTGGCGGATGCAGTAGAAAGAGCAGGGGACGAAGAATAAAACTTCCCCTGCCATTTGTTGTCTATTCAAAAGTGAAGTAAGTCCCGGCGATGCCAAATTCCCCTTGGTTGAAGACGTCTCTCCACTGATTGGCTGTAATCGTCAGATCACTCTCCAGATAACCCTGGTTGATCCCGTTCACGCTCCCGCTGCTTCCCTGCAGCATCTCAACCTGACTGCTGCCGAAATCGATCGCGGCGATCAGTCGATCTCCCGTGGTCGGAGTAAAGTCCACCCAGACATCGTTGTTGGCATATTGCCATTGATTACTGAGATAACGGACCACCACAAAGTGCTCGGCCCCATTGGCGACGACCGCACCGGCAAACCGTTGTTGCACACTCTGCTGGCTGTAGAGAATAAAGCCTGCACCAATCGCATTGTCCTGACCGGGAATCCCATAGCCCAGGCTCGATGGGGTGATGTCCACCCGGGTTGTCTGAGGTGGGGTCTCTAACACAGTGAAGTAAGTTCCCGTGATGCCGAACTCACCCGCGTTCGGACGATCTCTCCACTGGTTGGGAGTAATCGTCAGATCACTCTCGACATACCCCTGGGCAATCCCGTTCACACTCCCGCTGCTTCCCTGCAGCATCTGCACCTGACTGCTGTCGAAATCGATCGCGGCAATCAGTCGATCTCCCGTGGTCGGAGTAAAGTCCACCCAGACATCGTTGTGGGCGTATTGCCATTGATTACTGAGATAACGGACCACCACAAAGTGCTCGGCCCCATTGGCGACAACCGCTCCGGCAAACCGTTGTTGCACGCTCTGCTGGCTGTAAAGGATAAAGCCGTTCCCGGTCGCATTGTCCTGACTGGGTATCCCATAGCCCAAACTGGAAGGGGCGATGTTTATTCGGACCGTAGTCAGTTCCATCGTAAAGTAAGTTCCCGTAATGCCAAACTCACCCGCGTTCGGACGGTCTCTCCACTGGTTGGGAGTAATCGTCAGATCCCCCTCGACATAACCCTGGTTGATCCCGTTCACACTCCCGCTGTTTCCCTGTAGCATCTGCACCTGACTGCTGTCGAAATTGATCGCGGCAATCAGTCGATCTCCCGTGGTCGGAGTAAAGTCCACCCAGACATCGTTGTTGGCATATTGCCATTGATTACTGATAAATCGGACCACCACAAAGTGCTCCGCCCCATTGGCGACGACCGCTCCAGCAAAGCGTTGTTGCACACTCTGCTGGCTGTAGAGAATAAAGCCTGCACCAGTTGCATTATCCTGACCGGGGATCCCATAGCCCAGGCTCGAGGGAGCGATGGTAACTCGGGTCGTGGTCTGCTCTAGTATGAAGTAAGTCCCCGTGATACCAAATTCACCCGCGTTCGGACGGTCTCTCCACTGGTTGGGGGTAATCGTCAGATCCCCCTCGACATAACCCTGATTAATCCCGTTCACACTCCCGCTGCTTCCCTGCAGCATCTGCACCTGACTGCTGTCAAAATCGACCGCGGCGATCAGTCGATCCCCCGTGGTCGGAGTAAAGTCCACCCAGACATCGTTGTTGGCATATTGCCATTGATTATTGAGATAACGGACCACCACAAAGTTCTCGGCCCCATTGGCCACAACCGCACCGGCAAACCGTTGTTGCACGCTCTGCTGGCTGTAGAGAATAAAGCCTGCACCAGTTGCATTATCCTGACCGGGGATCCCATAGCCCAGGCTGGATGAGGTGATGTCGATGCGTGTGGTATCTATCAAACTGATTGTCAGCGATTGTTGAGCATCCGGTGAATCTCCAATTGCGACATCGTCTACCTGCACGATCACCTGCAGCTCGGTTTGCTGCTCATAATCCAGAACCACTCCCCCTTTTAGGAACAGTTCTGTTCCGATAATATCGAATAGATTTGCATCCGCTCCAGTGAGACTCAAAACGTTACTACCGAGAGCATCATCCGTGACGACAATGTCAGCAACCTTGATGGCGTTCGAGGTGTCGGTGTTTTCAATTAACTCAGTAACTGTTTGTGAAAACTCCAGCGTCGGAGCCTCATTGACATCCGTCACATTAATTGATAGTTCGGCCGTATCATCCGGCGTGTTGCCGACACTGGTATCATCGACCTGCACCACGACATCGAGAATCGGGTTGGTCTCAAAATCGAGCGACGCATTGGCCTTCAGGAACAAATCAGCTCCGTCAATCTCAAACAGTGCTGCATCAGGACCGCTCAACGAAACCTCGTTCAGGCCAATACCATCGTCTTTAACGTCAAATTGTGCAACTTTGATCCGGTCGTTTATGTGTTGGTCCTCAGCCATTTGCCCCAGCAATGCGGTCACACTGATAGCAGGTGGAATGTTTACGAAAAAGTTATCTCCGGCAAACGCATTGTTGAAGTCATTCAACTCAGGCAGGCTGTCCTCCACATCGACGATAATTCCAACGAAATACTCGCCTCCTGGCATATCCTCGGGAATCTCGAGGGCTTCCACCCAATCAAAGGTCGCAGAGCCAGAAACGATTGGTAACTGGATCGTCTTAATCAGTCTGTCCAGTGGAGTGATCGTATCATTTTCGCTGAAATAGAATGACAATTGAGCAGAATCCGCAGTTGCTGTTGAAAGATTCTGAATCACCGAATTGACGGATATAGTTTGTCCGGAAGTGAAAACTCCATTAACCTCAGCTACAATTGGAACCAGATCCGGGGCATTCCGGAACCCGGTCGTGTACGAACTCAATTCGCTTATGCCGTCGTCATTTGCCGCGACGACCCAGTACCTGTAGGTTCGACCTTTAATGCCTGAGTGATCCTCGAACTGGAGTGCTTGTGTGAGGCCGATCTCAGTTCCAGCAGCCTCCTCAACATTTTCCGAACGATAGACGATGTACCGGTCCGCGCTGTCCGATTCCAGCCAATTTACGACCACTCGGTCGGTATATCCCCCGCCCGTAGCCCGAACCCCATCGGGTGCATCAGGGGGGACCGGAAGAATCTCGACATTGACTGATTCAGGTGTACTTTCTTCCCCGTCATCGTCCACGGCGAGGGCGAACAGCAAATGGGTTGACCGCTCCCATTGACTGGTATTGAAATCGAGCTCCCAACTTCCGTTAATAAGCGTCGCATCGCCCAGCCGAAGATCATCTCCAGACCAGCGCCCGTCCCCATTGGAGTCTCGGAAGACAGAGACGGAAACAACCTCTCCGTCAACGTCTGACACACCTTCAACGAGAATTCGCCCCGCCTCTCCAGCCTTCAATGTCGACGGTGCATTCAAGTTTCCGATAACAGGCACCTCATTAGGGACAATTTCAAGAACGGCCGTCCTTGGTACGCTCTCTCCAAAACTGCTGAAGATATATCCGTGAATCAGATGAATTCCTGCGGAGAATCCAGAAGTGTTAAATGATGTGCCGAATTTTCCGTTCAAACTGGGTTGAGAGCCATAGTCTACACCAAGCAGCGTTTCACTACCGGTGATTTTCCCACTACTATCATCGTCCAAATAAAATGCGGCTCCATCGTTGCCTCCCAGTGATCCGCTCACAGATTCAAACCATACGTCGACCTGTTCGCCAGCGTGGACGGCGCTGCTGGAAATGACCAGATCGCCGACGCGCGGTGCTCCAGACCGAGGGTGAAGCACGACGGAAAGACTGTAATAGGGATTGGCGGCATTGTTCTGTCCGTTAACAATGACCACATATCGGCCCTTGCTCGCATCAGCTATCGAAATCGATTCGCCTGTTTGTCCCGGTTGACTCCGATCAGAGAACCCTACTTGTGATGAAGTTGTTGCCCCAGTCATGCGGCGCAATTCAAGCGTCAGGTCCCCACGTCCGTCCGTTTCCTCGAAAAAAGAGAGCCCCACGGATATGTCCGCCTCTCCCAATGGCATGTCGAACACGAAGAAATCTCGGTCATCTGGCGTGATAGAACCATTGAGCTGGAAGTTGGCCGAACTCCCCAAATAGTGCGCTGTTGAGAGGTCGTTGTTAAACTCATATTCGTCGGGAACCGCTGGACCATTCCCATTGATGACAATCGGTACGCTGACAACGGCACTCAGATTGCCTTCGTTGTCTGTGGCCTGCGCATAGATCTTAGACGACCCCAATTGCAGATGGCTGGACATCGTCCTCAATCGATACTCTGTCGTTAATTCGGAATAGCTTCCATAGCCTACAAGTAGATCGTCCTCGTCCAGCACTCCGTTGCCACTTGTCTCCTGAAAAAAGCGTACGTCATTCACGTGCTCGTCATCGGCGACACCACTTGCCAGGAAAGTGATGAACTCACCTCGTACAACCACTGACGGATCAACTGACAGCGAACTGATTACCGGTTCTCCGTTGGCTGGCAGATTGCTATTGATTACGATCTCCTTACGGTCAGATCCCTCTCCACGATTGGAATTGTTTGTATCATCCCCCTCAGTCACACTATTTTCAGGATCCGCGATCACGCCCAGGTAATAGGTTCCATCGGAAGCCCCGGATGGAAGACTCTCCGGGAGCGAGAAGAGAATACTCGTTCCTGTGGTGCTCCTCCCCTGAAGACCATCAAATCGATGTTCGCCCAGATAGTAGTCCGTTGTCGTGATCTGCGGATCAGCTGAAAGGAAGATCTTAGCAGTAAATGGACCAGCATACCCGCTACCGACGTTTTGAATGCGGAACGACGATTCAAGGCTTCTCGACCATGCATACGCGGCAGCAACCGGTTCAATGGCGAAATCTTCGACGATCAGATCAGGTTGCCCAAAACTCGCAGGAATGTCCATGTTGAACCAGAGGATATCGTCCGCTGACTGTACTTCCGCAGGGTTCTTGGCGACGCCAACATACGTTCTTCCTCCGCTGATCGCTTCCACCGGAATCTGGTCATAAGAAAAAGATTGAGTTGATCCAGAAATCCCGAGGACGTCGAGGTTTGTGACTGTGCGATGTGCCAGTTCAAATAGTGGTGTCGTACTTAATCCCGTTCTTGACGCGTAGTAGACAACGTCGAACTGGCCTGTAGGTTGAGGGGCGAAATTCTGATACGCTTCACGGATTGAGAAAGATTCACTCACAGAATCCGCGAATACTCCAGACGATGCGGTATCATCGAATGTAGATGGTGCGATATTCTCGAATGTAGAGGGACCGAATCCGGAAAACTGAATGTTGACCAGGCTTTGATCAACCGGGTAATCCTCGTATCGATTGTCTGATGTCCTCACATCTCTAATCCGGAATCGTTCGACATGATCGTTGCTGTCAGACCAGAAGACCGCCTCGTGCTCTCCGTTGTTGCGGTCCTCGTCGCCATTGCCGTCGAACGCATTTTCTATCCAAATATTTTCGTGGTCTAGAACGGAAAGATTGTCAAATGAAAAGTACTTCGAAGCGAGCGTTTGGTTTGAAATTAGATTTTCCACGAACTTTGGCAAACGCGTGTGAGTCGTATTCTTTACAAGAAAACTATGCGAAGCAGTTGCCGCCGTGAGCACGTTCCCCACGTTTGCTCCCACTCGATCACCGTCAACGAATGCCCATGTGAGACATGCCGATTCTCTGAAGTTGGTAATTGCGTTAATATCCAATGCACCCGGAGCATCATCGGCGGGGTCAATCGCTATGATCGCTCTCTCTTTTACAGGGATTACCTTTGCCGCTTCATTTGCCACATATGCACCATGACTGTGGCCTACGAATTTCAGCTTTTCCCCAAACCCCAGCTCCCACAGATGCAGGCCTAGCCACTCTGCGGCAAAGGGAATTCGAGCTTCAGATATGCCCGCATTAGGTCCTGTGTTACTCGCATCATGCCAGTTATAGGATAATATCGTGTCTTCTGGGTACAAGCGATTCAGTGTTTCAGAGAAGCTGTCGATCCATCCCTCAGTAATCGGGTTAAAACCGGAGAAAGGATTCAGGCCACCCCATCCATGTATCAGAATCCATGTGTTTCTGTCCTCGTTAATGCCATGATCTGAATGTGATAATATCGACACATCAAACTCGTTCTCGGAAAATATTTCCTCTCTCCCAATCCAGAATTTCCCCTCGATTCTGCCTCGCCCCGTAATGATTGATTCTTCCACTAACATTGAGTATTCGGATAACTCCCGTTCTGCATTCTCGGATCTCACGCGATACTGATAGCTGATCCCTGGGATCAGATGAGTGCCCCGATCCAAATAATGAGATTCTCTGGCGTAGTAGATCTGCTTCCACTCTTTGCTTATGGGGTCGTAGCGTTCCAGATAGTAGTTGATCGCACCAGGAGCATCAGACCAATCTAACCTGATCCAGTTCTCACCACGGCCCGAAACATCGAGAAATTCAGGGGCGTCCGGGATCGCTTGCAGGGTGCCGGACCGCAGCTGACTAAATGCCATACCATCTTCGTCTGCCTCGCCTGTATTAACGCCCGAATTCGCGCCGGCAGAGCGGATCGCATTGATTTCAAGATCATGACTGGATCCGAGCCACTGACCGGTTGTTGTCTGATGCGGACCGTCATCCTCTAAATATGAACTAAACGAGATCGGTGCATCTAGGAAATCTGCGGAAAGCAACAGCCGCGATTCCAGTGCCTCCGTATTGACTTGTCGTAGCCGGCCCCGCTTCTGTGTTCGACTTCGTTTCAGGAATCTGACAAACCACAAGAAACGAGCGTCTTGTTTCTTATTTTCCGCATTCATGCGATGGGAATCGTTCATGTCAGTTTTCTTTCTTTTATCAAACGTGCGTACGCAATTCTTTGATCGGCTGCAATCGCAATCACATTGGGATCATCTTCAAATTTCACCAGACCCAGCAGACGATAGTAATCAGCAGGTTGTTCGCGGGGAGGGATGCCGAGCCACTTATGGTAGGGATCGAAGTTGGATGATTTCGAAGGCATTCAATTTTATCCAAGTCGGATAGGGGATACTCCAAATGGCCTGCATTAAATCCTAAGGCCCAATAATCATTTGATCACGTTTTTTCTTAGGTTACTAACAAGGTGGATACATTTCCATACTTCTGTACGCTTTCTGGTAGATTCCATTATGTTTGCATTCTTAACGAATCCCAATCCACTATTAGTACTCTGGGTATATTCACCCCCATCGCCTCCGCATCTCATCCCAACGCTCATGATCCACCAGCCCACGCTGTCTTCGCTTGTCTTCTGCCATTTCACTCATCTTGCGTCGCGGTTCCGGTTTCACGCGTTCTTCTTTCAGCAATCTCACCCCAGACGCGTGCCCGGCCGCACACGCGTTATACAGCGCATCAAACCAGTGGTTGTTCTTGCGGATCCGTTCCCAGCGAGTGACAACGCCTCGTCCCGGCATAAACTCTTCCACTTTGCGTTCCGACGTCAAATGTTTGGCAAGCGATAAATGTTCGTGAGCAGGAGCCTGGAACAGCGTCATGGCCCCGGGCTGATCAAGGGGTGTTTCGAGTCGCTGATGCACCCAGCTTTTCCAGTGGTCGGCGTTCACTTCGGCCAGCGTGATATGCTGTTCCTGCAGGTAATTGAGCGAGTAACCTTCGCCAATTCTGCGATGCCGCGTATGGTGATTGACGGGTTTGTCCTGCTGTTGGCGACCGACCTGTAACACACTGCGACCTACGGCAGGCAGACATCCCTGGCTCACGCGACAGAATTTGTAAACGAGTTCGGTCATGTACCCGGCATCAATCCAGGCCTGATTCGGGATGAATGGATTCTGCTCAACGCGTGTGGGATCCTGCTCATCGATGCCGCGTGGGTAACCGGCCAGCAGCATGCTCTGATATTCGGTGAGGGCCAGCATCAACGCTCGCTCGACTCCGAGGTCCACAGACGCGACTTCAATGCGTCCATAATTAACGATGTGACACGAGGCATCCTGTTGCCAGGCGACCGTGATCCAGTGGCACAGATACTTGCCGAGGTCCATGGCCGTGGAGACATACTCGGTGCCCGGAGGCAATACACCTTGTGGCCAACCCGATAAACGCTGCGTTATTTGCTCAGCTTGCAATGCGGTTTCTTCCCAGCGATTGGGCAGGACTGGCAGGCACCACACGAATTGACGCATTTCGCGTTCGGCGATTTCTTCATCCGGGGAGCGGGAGGCCCGCCATTCATCGGCAGCCAGTTCTCCCGCACTCAGGAAGAGGTTGTGAGCGGCTGACCAGCGGAAGCCCAGCGTGTCGGTCGCGGGGGAGTCTCCAATGACGATGCCCTGATCATTCACCTTTTGTCCGGTATGCACGAGCACCGAGTTCTGATTCGCTGCCGCTCGATCCGTGTCGGTCCAGGGAGCACCACATTCTCCACAAATAAACTGACCCTGCATACGGGCCTCAGCCTGTGATGTGGCCTGTTTCCAGCCACGCAGTTGTTCGCGTTCCATGACAACATATTGATTACAATGAGGGCAGGGGAACAGGATAAGACTCTGGGTGCCCTGCTGATATTCCTGCCAGGTGCGACCTTCCTGCGTACTGACCGTGCACTCGAGGTAGATCCGTTTGCGGGAACCGTAGGCTCTTGTGCGGGCTTCCAATTGCGTAATCTTATCCGCTTCACGGCTTCTTGTTCCCGCCTGATCCATGCCATCGGTTTCCGTGATGACAACGACGCGTGAGGTAAACCCGGCACGGCTTTTATCCCCACCGCCTCCCGACATGAACTTCAGTGTGGCTCCATTTAAAAACTGAATGGCCTCGGTCTTGCCGCCGCGTGAACCGCCGCCTTTGGTCGGCATCAGATCCCGATACTTCGAACGCTCAATCACCGGCAGCAAATCTTCACGCCATTTGTCGGAGGCCATGTCCATATCGGGTAGGCCGCAGATGACGGTTTCGCCAACCTCAAACAGGTGATAGAGCAGGGGGATTAAAAAGCAGCTCAATGTTTTGCCGGACTGCGTGGGACCAGTGGCCACGAATCGATCCCAGTTGCCGGTATCGATCGCCTCAAACCAAAGCCTCGTATAAGGCTGCCTGTTGCAATCAAACCGTCGTCCCTGATACGGACCATCCGGAATGATAATCTCCTGCTCGGCGAAGTCCCGCATCGAACGCACCTTGGAGGTCTTCGATTGCCTGAGCACCGAGTACACAGTCTTCAAGGCAAGGGCAATTGTAAACCCACCAGATCGCCACGGTTTAGTCGACCAAGTCGTTAATCAAATTGGTGCACTACGACCCGTTGTTGTTGACCAGATGGTTCGACTGGCAGCGACGACTCCCAATTGGAATCACTATACGCGTTTGGTCCAATTCTGGTTGAGAAGCCGCAAAGAGGCTCTAGGGTTATGATCAACGAAGATCAACTCGAACAACTCAGCCTCAGCTGGTTCAAGAACAACGGGTGGAACTACGCAAACAGTGTGGACATTTCTCCCGATGGAGATATTCCAAAACGGAATGACTATCGGGTTGTCGTGCTGAAAGATCGCCTAGCCGAGGCAGTGGCTCGACTGAATCCTGAGCTTCCTCAGTCGGCTGTCGATGAAGTCGTGCATATCGTCGGGTATGACCACCCCAGAGAGTTCGAGAGTCTCTCGATCAGAAGCGACAGCGGTGCAAAAATAGATACGCGCTGTGTTGCCAGAGTCCATCTCTCTCAATTTCAATCAACGACGTAACCCGTTGCGATGAAACGCTATACAACGCAAAAACGCCAGACGATCTCTCGCCCGGCGTTTCGTTAACCAGTGGGTATTTTGATTTCGCACCCGTGCACAGAAGCTCCCCGTTCTACACCCCGAACGAACCACAATGCGCGCGTATAAATCCATAAGTCGTTAACTGGCATAG
Source organism: Planctomycetaceae bacterium UBA2671 (assembly GCA_002359185.1). Taxonomy (GTDB): domain Bacteria; phylum Planctomycetota; class Planctomycetia; order Planctomycetales; family Planctomycetaceae; genus Rubinisphaera. Next base: position 1,355 of record DEML01000034.1, on the reverse strand, counting down.
AATTGCAATAGTTCGAGTCCATAATGGTGCCCCCGTCACCTATTGACACTCTTTCGAACCTGGAACCCAATGGTTAACAGGAATCAAGCAAAGCGCGCATATGGAGAGATTTCCGGAGGATTATGAGTACGCCCCGAGTCAATTCGGAGTGCAAAAATGATGTTCGTTCACTGGAGGCACCTTGGTTTGGTAAATCATGAGACAAATCACGCGTTGATAGCTGCGAATAAATTTTGAGCGTTAACAGGCTTTGAGACATAATCACTGCAACCGCTTGCAAGGCACATTTCACGATCACCAGTCATTGCATGGGCCGTCAATGCGATAATTCGCCCAGAATATCCTTTTGTCCTCAATAATGCTGTCGCTTCGTATCCATCCATAACAGGCATCTGCATATCCATGAGGATAGCATGAAATTCCTCATTGTTTTCGACCGCCTGCAACGCAATTTCAACGGCTAATTGACCATTCTCAACAACAGTCACGATGGCACCTTCTTTATTAAGTAAGAATTCAATCAACCGTTTATTGTCGAGACCATCTTCGGCCAGCAAAATACGTTGTCCCTTGAGTGAAACATGCTGCTGACTCACTGCTTTAGGAAGGCTTTGATCTCTTTTCTCTATACCAGAATTGGTGCTGTCAATCTGTAATTGATTTAAGTCTCCCACTGGGATTGTCACGCGAAAGCGGCTTCCGATCCCTGGCGATGACTCTACGATTCTCACGCTACCGCTGAGAATTTCAGCCAGTCGAGAGCTGATTGTCAATCCAAGTCCCGTGCCGCCGAATCTTCTGGTTACGGAACTATCAGCTTGTGCGAATGGTTTGAATAAATGGGATTGATTTTTTAATTCGATTCCGATTCCCGAGTCCACGACATCAATCTCAAGCAGCAACTCACGATCAACAACCTGTCTGATCTCCAGAATTACCCCTCCTCGCTCGGTAAACTTAATGGCGTTGCCAATCAGATTCACCAATATCTGTCGCAGACGAATAGGATCAGTAATGATCTTCTCAGGAATGCGCTCTACGATCTTGAGATCAAGTGAAATCTGCTTTTCGTTTGCTCGAATTTGCATTAACGAGAGAACTTCCTTCACAATGACAATTGGTGAATAAGCTGCCAATTCGAGTGCTAGTTTGTCGTTTTCGATTTTTGTCAGATCAAGAATATCATTGATCAGCGACATCAGATGCTCACCATTACGATAAATTGTTTTGGCCGCTTTAACGATTTGGTTGGGATCACTGATAAAGGATTCATCATCAGCAAGCAGCTCAGCATATCCCATGATTGCTGTCATTGGAGTTCTAATCTCATGACTCATATTCGCCAGAAATTCGCT
>DEML01000093.1:30673-48148 GCA_002359185.1 Planctomycetaceae bacterium UBA2671 | reverse complement strand
GGGCTTCCGCTAAAGCGGAGCGCCCCCGCCACCCCAAATTGGTTAATTCATGATCAAGCTTTGTTAGAGTTTCTTAATCGACTTTTACAGTAGAGGCTCGCGAATTGAAAATTCCTGCATTCGTTGGTATCTGCGCAAAACTATTAATCTGAGTTCGCTCTAACTTCCAAGGAGTTTAGCAATGCGAAGTTCACTCTCTGCTCTGAGATTTCCCAGGCGTTTTCAAGCGACTTTTTTGCTCACAGGAGCAATTATTCTCTCCCCTCTTGCTCTGCAGGCCGAAGAGGCTCCTCCCAAAGCGAGCGAAAACCCGCTGAATGTCGCGCTGAAAGCGTTGTTTTCACCAGGCTCGACTCCTGCCTCACCTCCTGAAGAGGCCTTGCCTGCCACTCATGAGCAAGTCAATTTGATCAAACTCAAAGAAAAGAATGGTCAAAACACAACGATTCATGCACTGGCTCTCGATAAAGATGGTCGGTTGCTGGCTGCTTGCGGAGGGACACGTGTCAGCCGTCAGGAGTCGATTGATGGTCCGGCGGTGACGACGATTACCCAGCCAGGGGAAATTCGAGTATTTGATGCCGAGGGAAAACAGGTCGACAGCTGGAGTGTGCAGATGGCGCCGCAGGCAATTTTTGTGGCTTCGGATGGCGCCATTTTTGTAGCCGGTTATGAAACTGTTCTGCAGTTATCGCCTTCCGGAGAATTGATGCACGAAGCCAGGTTGCCTCATGTCGCGGACATGGAAGAGAATACCGAAACGATTCGTAAATCGTTGACGGAGCAAATCAAACAGCAGAGCGCGAGTATGCAGGGTTATCTTGACCAGCAGAAAGATCGTCTGGCAGAACTGAAGAAGAAGCCTGAAAATGAACGATCTGCCTTGGATAAAAGTCAGATTCAAGCCGCTCAGCAAATGGTGGATGCCTATTCACAGTATGTTGCCACTGATGAAAAGACGATCAACGAGCGAGTCCTCGCTTCACTGAATTCCAAGAAGAGCGTCGCTTCTTTAGCTGCGACGAAAGACAATGTGTTCGTCGCAACCTCCGATACTGCTGGTCACGGTTTTTGTATCTGGCGCATGTCGCGAGATTTTAAAGATTCCAAAAAGATCGTGACGGGGCTTTCCGGCTGTTGCGGGAATATGCATATTGGAGCAGGCAATGGGGAGATTTATGTCGCCGAGAACTCCCGGCATCGCGTCTGCCGTTATGACGAAGAGGGAGAATTGATCACGACGTTTGGCAAGCGTGATCGCGAAGGAGAAGAAGGATTTTCAAGTTGCTGCAATCCGATGAATGTCTTCATCACTGGAGATGGTGAAGTCTATACTTCAGAATCGAACGTCGGTCGAGTAAAACGCTTCACTTCAACTGGTGAGTATCAGGAATTGATTGGCGACGTCAGTCTGGTTCCTGGATGCAAAAACGTTTCGATTGTTGTGACCCCCGATCATGATCGCGTCTATATGATGGATATGACACGCTCGCATATCATCGTCATGAAACGCAAAGCTGCGGATTCAGTCACTGCGGTGGAGTAATTCGCTCGCGGAACGATGTTGAATTTGAATTCGAGGTCCTGGAATTTTCAGGCTTCGATTTCATGAATTCACTCAAAAGATTATTGCGCCCTTAAAAGATAACGGATAAGCAAATGAAGTCTCTCTCGACTGCTTTAGCGATATTGTGTTTGATAGGTCTTGTGGTCACTTCTTCGATCATGGCAGCTGAAAAGCCATTAACAATGGTTGTGATGGATCCACTTGCAGCTCCGCTATCATGTCCCTGTGTTGAAGGATATGCTCAGCGCAAATATGAATTGCTGGGAAATTATCTGACAAAACGAATCGGGCGACCTGTCCAAGTTGTGTTCAGCGAATCGCTCGTGCTGGCGAAGTCGGAGAACAAACTTCAAACCATTGACATTGTCATCGGTAAAGATTCCGTTGTGCGTTTCGATGCTGATGTCATTCAGCAACCCGTCCGCGCGTTTGCTCGCTTAACCGGTAAAGATGGACTGACAACGCAATACGGAATGATCCTGGTCCGTCATGATGATTCGGCTCAAAAGATATCCGACCTGAATGGTTACCGCATATTCTTCGGCCCGGCTGCAGCCGATGAGAAACACAAGGCTGCTTTGGAGTTGTTTAAGAAAAATGGGGTGTCGATTTCTGAGAAACTGGAAATCAGCGAAGCCTGTAGTGATGGAGCGTGTCAGGTGGTTGATCTGGGAGCGGGGAAAGCTGCCGCTGTAATCTCGAGTTATGCCGCTCCTTTGCTGGAAGGATGTGGAACGATCAAGAAGGGAGATTTGCGTGTGATCGCTCAAACGGAATCCGTCCCTTTTGTGACGGCTTTTGTTTCAGAATCGTTGAATGGCGAGTTGTCAGAAATAATTGAGCAGGCAATTCTTGAAGCTGGACAAACTCCCGAGATCCTGATCGCGCTCGAAAGTCTGATGGGGTTTGTCAAAATTGAGCAGACTGAACAGGTAAAAAAAAATTAGTGAATTCGGTATGGCCGCAATGGCGCGGCCCTGATCGCAACGGCCTTTGTGACTGGTTACCTGTCCCTCCTGAAGAAGGGCTACCCCTGAAATGGGAAGTTCCGCTGCAGGGAGAGCCGAATGCAGGTGTAGCCGTTGCTGATGGTCGCGTATTGGTTGCCGATCGCGACTTCCTTAACCAGTTTGATCGCTTTGTTTGCTTAAATGCCGATTCTGGCGAGTTGATCTGGCAAATGATCATCCCTTCGATTGGCGATCTCGATTACGGAAATTCGTCGCGTTCAACCCCGCTGGTTCATGGGGATTCCGTCTGGTTTCAGAGCGCTTTCGGCAATGTCTATTGTTGCCGGGCTAAAGATGGTCAACTGGTCTGGCAGTCCAATGTGATCAGTCAGTATGGAGCTGGTCGGGAACTGGTATGGGGGTTGTGTTCTTCACCTTTGTTGTCCGGTGGAAAGCTGATTCTCAACCCGGGTGGACGTCAGTCTTCTCTGGTGGCATTGAATGCTCAAACAGGCGAATTGATTTGGAGTACTCCGGGGAATGATTACGGGTATGGATCGTTTATTACTGCTCGCATTGGAACACGCGATGTCGTGATTGGTCACGATAAAACCACGCTTGGAGCGTGGGATGTTGCTTCCGGGAAACGGTTGTGGAGCATTACTCCCAAGGAGAGTGATGATTTCAATGTGCCGACGCCTCTGGTCGACCAAAATCGTGTGATTGTGGCGACCGAGAACAACGGTTGCCGCGCGTATAAAATGCGGGTTCCTCAAGGAAGTCCACCTGAGTTGATCGGTCATCAGCCGTTATTGAATCCGGAAACTTCGACGCCCTTACTGGTGAATGGGCTACTGTATGGAGTCTCTGAAGGAACACTGTATTGTCTGAAAGTTCCATCCCTTGAAATCGCGTGGGAGAAAACAGCAACCGCATTTCACAGCCATGCCTCATTGATCAGTGACGGAGATAAGATCTATCTTATTGCCGATGGTGAACTCTTTGTTTTCAGTGTTTCTGAAGAAGGCTATCAGGAACTGGGACATCAGGAATTGTTTCGCCTGGGAACGCCAATTTACTCTCATCCCGCTATTTATAAGAATCAGCTGTTTGCCATTGGCAAGAATCAACTGCGTTGCTTTGAGCTGGTGGAAGATGCAGAGAAATAATTTTAAGTTTGCTATTGTCGTTTATAATTAATTCTGATGACATGGGAGCTGACAGGAAACTGTCGTCCCTCGACCGGGAATAGAAGCAACCTTCATTGTTCCTCCTAAACGTTCGACAACCGTGCGAGCGAGGAAGATTCCGAGTCCCATCCCTTTGCCGGTGGCTTTGGTTGTGAAGAATGGTTCCCCGACACGGGAGAGGATGTGTTCTGGAATTCCTTCTCCCTGATCTTCGACGGTCAGTTGTAGATGTTTACCGTTTGAAGCCAAATCGACACACACTTGGCTATCCCGACTCGAAGCTTCCAATGCATTTTTGATCATCCCGCGTAACGCCTGAGCTGTAACGTACGGCTCAAGGAGCATACTGCATTTCTCTGCCTCTGGGGAAATTGTAACCGAGACTCGATCCCGGTCTTTCACTTCTTTAATAATCAGTTCCAGCAATTCTGAGCCGGTGACGTTCAATTTCGTTTCGACAGATCCTTCACCTGCCTGGGCAGACATGTGATTGAGAATTGCCCGGCAGCGATCAAGTTCCGTTCGAATCGCAGTGACATCCTCGCGAATTTGCGGATCGATATCGTGATTCTTAAACTCATGCTGTAATTCTCCAACGATGACCGCGATCGTTCCGAGAGGTGTGGCTAATTCATGCGCGGCTCCGGCGGCAAGCGTGCCAAGCGCTTCGAGTTTCTCGCCTCGGATTCGTTGCGATTCCAATAATCGCAGGTCTTCGTCCCGTTGTCGCAGTCGAGAGGTGACAAGTGTGGAAAAAGAAACAATCACCGAAGCACATGTAATAAATGCACAAAAGACGCCATTGTGGACGAGTGTAATCTGACCTGTTTTTCGTATTGCGGGGAGCAGTTGTTCGAGCCCTTGAACATCGAGCGACTGGTGATCAAACAACAGATAAGCGAAGCAGAAAACGGCAAGAAAATTGAGGCACCAGGCGACAGGCGCTTTCAACTCAACACCTGCCAGACATAAATTGACGAAGAAGAATATCCAGAACGGATTGGTTGGTCCTCCGCTGAAATACAACAGGCAGGTCAGCAAAATCAAATCCACGGCCATCACAAACGCCAGAACATGATGCCAGAGTCGTGAATGAGCAGGAGCGATGACTGTTCTGCGATAGCCAAGGTACCAGAACATCAGAATGAGATTGCTGAAGGCGGTTACTGCAACCGTGACGAGCAGAGGTTCCACATTCAGAGGGACCTGAAACAGCTTCCACACAGCGAGAATTGTGACAAACTGCCCCAGAACGGCGACCCACCTCAAATTGATAAACCAGTGGACACTGATGGCACCCGGAAAGCGAATCGCAACCAGAGATACATTACGCTGCGGGGCTGATACTTCGGGGGAATTGTGTTCGAAGCGATGCGGACGCGAAGTCACTAACTCATCCTCTCAGGGCATCGAAGTGATAAATGAATCCAAACCAAGTTGAATTAAAAAAACCGGAGAAGTCCATTAAATTACAAGCATACATGTATACACTGACTCAACTACGAAAACAATTGAACTCGGGTGGCGGGGGCACTCTCGTAGAGAAGCCCCCGAATCGTTGAGCTTCCGGGGGCTTCCGCTAAAGCGGAGCGCCCCCGCCACCCGTCCAGGCATCTGGAATAGGCGAACTCTATTTCTTGAGAGAATCGATTGTCGAGAAGTGAGTTTCAATTCTTGTATCAAGGGGGCCAGGCTCTGTTCCCGGGGAGTCGATGAGTGGAATCAGACAGTTTTTCCCGATCCACATCAGCTGCTGCTTGATCGGTTTCTTTGCACCGGCTCCGTCATCAAGTAATTTTTGGACAGTTTCTTCGATCTCGGGTACAACATCCTGTTTCATTGCCTGGATCGCTCCAGGGTTACTGGAACGATGTTGCTGAATCTGGCCGTAAATTTCTTTGAAGCGTTGATAGATGGCTTCATCATTTGTGCCCCCGATTAATGATGGGAGATAGAATAAGGCTCCCACAAGCACAATGACCCCTAAGATAATCATATGTTTCGGATCGACTGAGACATCTGGTGCGGAAACGCCACCAAACATTCCCCCTATTTTGCTGAAGATTGATTCTCCACCGCCAGATTTCACTTTTGGCTTCGTCGGCATTGGGCGAGGCGGTGGCGGGGTGTAGGTCGGCCGGGGAGTTTGCACCGGAACTGCTGAAGCGGCAGGCGGTGTATAAGCTGGTGTTGCTGGTTCGTCATCATCTTCGACAACTGGCTCGGGAGGTGTTTCGACGCGGTCATCAAGCCAGGAGTTGAGGCGATCGGCAATGATTTTTTTGCGAGCGGCTTCGAGTTCCTCTGGAGTCGGCTCGGGGGGAGCCTCATCAATCTCGAGATTCTCTTCGAGTGGTTCAATCGGATCGTCATCAACCGTCGCAGGTGGTGGGGGAGCCTGATTACGTTTGGCTCTCATTTCCTGAGCTTCTCGATGGACGCGATTGATTTCTCCCCCGACGACTCGCACGTTCGGACTGTCTGCTTCTACTGATTCATCGTGCTGACGAACATGAACATTGCTGCCCAGTTCAAAGTCATCATCCTCTGCGGAGTCATCGATTTCAGGAAACAGTCCCCCAATGTCGCCAGCTGCAATCCATTGTCCATGAACCTGATGTCGAATCATATCTTTGGGGCCAATATCTCCGCCGAGAACCATATTGACGAGTTCATCAAATGGAAAAGGTCCCAATTCCTGGCCAAGTACCTGTGTGTACCAGTGGTCTGCAACAACACGTTTAACATTCGCAGAGGACTGCCGATCGATAGTGAAGTCGTCAATAGAAGGAAGCTGTTCGTCTTCGTGGGTCTTCTTTTCCGTTGAACCAGAACCCGAAGTGAAATCGAGATTCAGATCATCGAGACTTTCTGCAACTTCGAATTCATCATCTTTTTGATTTGTCGGCTTGTCAGGTTCAGTTTCCATCATATTTCAGCCAGAGTCATCTAGCGTTGATGACTGTTCTATCGAGAGTCTATTTGAGGGCAGGTTAGAAGATCACGATAAAGTCAGGTTACGACAGTGATCTGAATGGTTCATGATGACACTCGAAAGCAGTGGTTTCAAGTGTGAGCTGGCTGACTCTGCTGAACAGGCGAAGTTGAGTTGTTCCAGGTCGCCTGGAGTTTCGAGCAGAGTTGGCTGGAACGATCGAAGAGGTCCAGTTCCGAAAAGAAGAGCATCGATAAAGCCCGTTGCCCCGCAGCAGAGATCAGAGATTTGTCATCCGACCACCAGTGACTGGCTCCCTGTTCCTGCCAGAATTCGGCATGATCGATCAATGGCACCCCTTCAACAATGGCCACTTCCCGCACGATATCGGCCAGTTGATGCAGCGGCTGGCTGGATTCGTGGCCTTCTGATATCGGAACGGGAGGTGTTTGAAAAACCGGCTCAGCCCTCTGTTCACGCACGACCTGGGCCAGTTGACGTAAGCGCTCAGAGTAATCGAACGGCTTATCCACAGCAAATTGCATATCGGCGATTGTCGGCATGATGAAGACCGCATCAGCCCGACATTGCAGCAATCCCTGTCTGGTAATTTTGATGAGATCATCGATCCCGGCATTTCGGACACCCGCATTAACAATTAAATCTGGAAAGCGACGGATTTCCCAGCGAATTCGATGTCGGAACATTTCGGCGTAACCTGGCTCTCCATGATATCTCAGCCAGGCGGTCGTCTCGTCACCGACAAACATCCAGACGCGAGATTGCGGTTGATGAAGCCAGCTGCGAATCAGATTCAGCCCTTCGGTTCCACCTAGCGGTTTACTGTCGAGGAGCTCATTAATGTTTCGGCGGGATTTGCCAGGCCCCGTAATGAGTGGTGTTGACTCAGGCTTTTCATGAGGAGCAGGAGTTATGTCTTTGGATTCCACTTGTTGTGGTATGACTTCGGAATCCTCAATGTCAGATTGCTCGCTAGTATGTTGGCTGGGAATGTCGGAGAAGACAGACGTTGGATCATCGTCTATTTGCTGAGGGGCGAGGCGACGCCCCAGAGGAACCATTTCGCATTCGACATCGGGAAAGTCGGCAAGCACAGCTGAGCCGGTCGCCATCCCTTTGACAAGATTGGCAGCACTTTGGACCAGAATTCCTGAAGTGGAGCTTCGACGGGAAAGATAATCTGCCGAGGCATTCACGATCTTCATCAGTTCGGGATCCAGCAGAATCTGTTCGTCGAAATGCTCATCATACATCGACGGATTCGCAGCCGCATCATACGACACGAGCAGCATCCTGCGACGACGCGAATGATTGGCCAATCGGACATGACTCGGCTTATGTGAGGCTCCCAACGACTTCTCGCTTTCCCTTTGAACGATTGATGCTATTGAATTTGAACTCTTCAATCCCCTATCAGACTCGAAATGAGGGCATGTTCCAAGGGAAAACTTACGAAATGTTTCAAATGGAACACCTCGATCCCTAAATCTTATGGAACTTACCTGTTTTGAAGAAGTGTTGCTTAAATGCAACACCTTCAAATCGATCAGCTTAGTTCCAGTTCAGGATAATTTTTCCTGACATGCCGGAACGCATAATATCAAACCCTTCCTGAAAATCGCTGTAGTGGAAGCGATGGGTGATAATCGGGGATATGTTCAGACCGCCCTGAATCATGACGGTCATTTTGTACCAGGTTTCGTACATTTCCCGGCCATAAATCCCCTTGATGGTCAGCATGTTGAAGACAACCTTGTTCCAGTCGATCGCCATTTCTCCTTCGGGAATTCCGAGCATGGCGATTTTTCCACCGTGGCACATATTGTCGATCATGTCGTGGAAAGCATGGGGATTCCCAGACATTTCCAGTCCAACATCAAACCCTTCGTGCATTCCAAGATGTTTCTGGACATCGGCAATCGATTCACTCCGAACATCGACAACATGCGTCGCTCCCATTTTCTTTGCCAGTTCGAGTCGCCAGGGGTTCACGTCGGAGACCACCACATATCGAGCCCCGGCATACTGACAGACTGCCGCAGCCATGCAGCCAATCGGACCCGCTCCTGTAATCAGGACATCTTCTCCCAGAACTGGAAATGAGAGAGCAGTATGGACAGCATTTCCAAAGGGATCGAAAATCGAGGCGATGTCGCGATCGATACTGTGATCGTGATGCCAGACGTTTGTCATGGGTAACGAAATATACTCTGCAAATGCTCCAGGACGATTCACGCCGATCCCTTTTGTATCAGCACACAAATGCCGACGCCCCGCCATACAGTTTCGACAGCGGCCGCAAACGACATGCCCCTCTCCACTGACGATCTCTCCCACACGAAAATCGGCGACATTGGAACCGATTTCAACAATCTCTCCCACAAATTCATGCCCCACCACCATCGGCACGGGAATTGTTTTCTGAGCCCATTTGTCCCAGTTGTAAATGTGCACATCGGTTCCGCAAATCCCGGTACGATCAACTTTGATGAGCACATCATTAATGCTGATTGTTGGCTCCGGAACATCTTCCAGCCACAAACCCTCTTTCGGATGACTTTTAACAAGTGCCTTCATGACTTTGCTCTTTCAGTGAGATCAGATACTTTGTCGAAGGTAATTTTATAGAGTTACAAACCGATTCCTAGTGCCTGAGACTCTCAGTTTTATTTCAGTAAGTATGAACCGATCATCGCTGTGCAATATCAGGGGATGAATTAACATTCTGGGCATAACATGGTGGCTGTGGTCGTAATATCGTAAAATTCCAGTGTCGTAGATTTTGACTCCGCTTATCCTCAGACACCTTATGATGACTCATTGATCCCGGACGGAAAGAGTGACTGTTCAATGCCTGTTCCAATGATCGTGTTTACAGATCTCGATGGCTGCCTGCTGAATCATGGAGATTACAGTTATCAGTCTGCTTTAACAGTGCTGAAACGTCTGGCAGAGTTACAGATTCCACTGGTACTGTGCTCCAGTAAAACCGAAGCTGAGATGCGTCCCCTGGCCGAGGAACTCGATGCCTGTCCTACGATCATTTGTGAAAATGGAGGCGTTGTCTGCTGGGATGATGCGGGTGACCGGACGGTTCTTGGAGCGGACCGGAAAACAATCCTGGCTGTTCTGAGTGATTGCAAACAACAGTATCAGTTTTCATCGTTTCGAGACCTGGGAGTCGAAGGCATTGTTCGAGCAACAGGACTCTCGGTTGAAAAGGCAACACTGGCTGCGAACAGGTATTGTACGGAACCGCTACTCTGGGAAGACGATGAGACTCGGATTGAGTCGTTTCGGGAAGAACTTCAAAAGCATCAACTTCAGTTGACACGCGGTGGTCGCTTCTGGCATGTGGCAGGGAAAACCGACAAAGGTCGCGGGGCAGCGACAGCCTATCAACGAATGACTGAGGGATGCGGTGAGTCTGTAACTTCGGTCGCCTTGGGAGATAGCCCGATCGATCAGCCGATGCTCGAATGGGCAAATATTGCCGTAATCGTTCCTGCACCAGATGGAACGATCCGGCTGGATTTTGAGCATCCCAGCAAAATCATCGCCGCATTCCCGGGCTCAAAAGGCTGGGCCGAAGCGATGACGAGAGTTCTGGACGATACGATTTCAACAGAGAATTAATGCGATTTAACGTTGTTGATCACTGCAGGTGTGATTCTTTATTGTTTTCACAAGAATTTTGGGTTTGCTTCATCGAGATCTCAATCCAATCAATTCCCTGGAATCCTCGAGTTCAGGCAGTCGCATTCATTCTTACTGATGTGTAATTTTTGCTCGCAGTAAAATGCCCTTATTCTTGGATCTCACCACCCATCGCGATTCTGGGTAAAATAGGTCGCATGCGTCGCCTAAGTTTTTTCGAAAAATTTCTCCCGGTGCAAACTTTGCGTTAAGTCGCCCCAAAACTGGACTTAAAACCCCTCAAAACAAACTCGTCTTGCTCCAAAAAGGCGATTTCAGTTACTTCTACGCGTCTCACTAACAGATACCTTTGCGGAATTTCCATGATTTTGATCGTTTCAATCGATGCCTTCTGGGCAAATTGAATGCGTAAGTCTCGGAACAGGCGGTTTGAAGAAGCCACTGAGCCGGAATGATCTGCATGGGGTTTCCTCAATTCCAATCAATCTCCACCAATCCGGTGTCCAATACGCGAATCAGCGTCAGGTCGACTCATGATCCAAATTAGCTGGTCTTCAACAGAACACAGTCGCAAGTCCCAAATGCGGCTCGTGCTCGGCGTATCCCCTCCTTACCGGATTGACCAGGTTATCCTAAGTAGCGGGGCGACGATATTTATGGGTCGAAGTCGAACATGGTTTTCGTTGTTTCTGATCGCTGTCGTGATGAGCACCGGATGTGCTGGTCCCCTCTCAGTGCCAGTTGCCATTTCCGAAGAAGAACCGATTATTCGAGGGCAAAGTCCAGACAATGTCGATCCGGCTTTTGCAAATGCATTTTCTTCGCCGTCGCAAACAGCATCTGCCCCTTCACGTCAGCCGCGGTTGGAAGCATCACCGGCTAGAAGTGACGAACTGACTCAGGAAATGGTTCGCCCAACTTCTTACAACTCTCTTCCTCCAATCACCCAGACTTCTGCAGTCCAGCCGAAGCGGGGTGAGGATATTGTCGATGTCCAAATTGAAGGTGCAACGACTATTCCTGTAGCAGCCATGTCTGGCTACATCAAAACTCGTCCAGGACGCCCGGTGACGGAAGATCAGGTCCGGGATGATGTGCGATCACTGTACAACACAAAATGGTTCTTCAGCATCTCACCGGTTTATCGCCGAACGGATGCCGGGCTAGTTCTGGTTTTTAAAGTTGCCGAGCGTCCAATTCTTCGCAGTGTGGAATATGTCGGAAACGAAAATATTAAAGAAAAAGAACTGGCTGGGATCACCGGTCTGAAACCGTTGCATGCCTTTTCGGTAGCTACAAATCGTGAAGCGGCTCGCCGTATCCATGAATTTTACAAACAAAAAGGATATCTGTTTGCTGAAGTCGCATTGCAGACGGGAGAATCTCCCGATGATCGTTCGGTCGTCTTTGCGATCAAAGAAGGTCCGAAGGTTAAAGTTGCAACCGTTCGATTTGAGGGAAATCAGGAAGTCTCTTCTGAACTGCTCAAATTGCGTTTAAACACCAAAAAGCGATTCCTCTGGTACTTCGGTGGTCAGTACGATCCGACAACCATTCCGGAAGATGTCGTCGCTGTCAAAAAGTATTATCACAATATTGGCTACTTTGATGTTCAGGTAGTCGATTCGATCGAGTTCTCTGCAGATCAATCCCTCGTGACGGTCACTTACAAAATTGAAGAAGGTCCCCGTTATAAAATTCGAAGTTTGCTGGTCGATGGAAATCAAATCTACAGTCGAGAAGAACTACTGGGAGAATTTGAAGTCCTGGAAGGGGAATACTTCAGTGCTCGGGATCTGGCAAAAGATGTCGCTGGCGTGCAGGACAAATACGGACAACTCGGACGGCTATTTGCGAAAGTGAATACGGAAACCGTCTTCACCAAAGAACCGGGGGTTGTCGATTTGAAGCTGACGATAGATGAAGACCGTGTCTATAAAATTGGCATGGTGAATGTGCATATTCGTGGAAACCATTCGCACACAAAAGAGACGGTGGCTCTCAATCAATTGCTCCTCGCACCGGGAGATCTGGCCGATCCGGAAAAAATCCGCAAGTCACGTGCCCGCTTCGCCGGAGCAGCGACCTGGGAAGCCGGCGGTCCAGAGGCTCCAGAAATTAACATCCGTCCCGTTGCCAATCCGACCTATCTGGCTCAGGACGCTCCGAAGGATACAAACATTTATCGCGGTTCTGATGAATACTTCGGCAAAGCCTTTCCAGCCGATTTACTTCCTCAGTCCGCACCAGTCACAGAATTTGTCCCCACGACTTTGCGAACAGAAGCAAATCCTCCTGGAAAAGCTCATGTCACGAGTCCGATTCCCGGCGGTGGTCATACATTAAAACCGGTCGAGGCAATTCCGGAAACCCGCTACTATCGGGAAGAACGAACGCAGCGTCCCGACACTGACGAACTTCTGTTGTATCAACCGCTCGATCCTGAAAATGATGCCGTCTTCTTTGAAGAGACCGAACCATTTCTGACGTCATCAGTTCCAATCATGGATGCCAACGGAGAGCAAGCGGTTGTTCGTGCTCAGAATTACGACAACTACAATGCACCACCTAATATGATTTACAGTCAGACGCCGCAAGGGGATTTACTGGGGCCTCAGTTTCAAACTCCTCAGTTGCCGCCTGGCTATGTCGATCTGGATGTGTATCTTTCAGAAGCCAGAACAGGACGCTTCATGGTCGGAGCCGGTGTGAACTCCGACTCTGGTGTCGTCGGTAACATCGTGCTGGAAGAACAAAACTTTGATATCGGCCGCTTTCCAACAAGCTTCCGGGATGTGGTTGATGGTTATGCCTTTCGTGGTGGCGGACAGCAGTTTCGTCTCGAAGCGACTCCGGGAAGTCAGGTCAGTCGATATCTGGCCAGTTGGACCGATCCCTATTTTCTCGATACCGATTACAGTCTCGGCGTGAGTGGCTTCTTCTATGAGCGCTTCTTCCGCGACTACAACGAAACCCGTTTGGGTGGCCGGGTGAATGTTGGTAAACTGCTGACAAAAGAACTCTCATTCAATACGGCTTTACGACTCGAAAAAGTCGACATCAATAATCCTCGGCTTCCCGTTGGTCTGGCTCCTTCGATCGATGAAGTTGTCGGATCCAATTTCCTGGCCACTGGTCGTGGGACAATTGCCTACGACACGCGAGATTCCACCTACCTGGCAACAGAAGGTTTCAATCTTTCGACCAGTGTTGAACAGGCTTTTGCTGATTTTGATTTCACGAAAGTTGACCTGCAGGGAAGCCAGTACTTCACAACCTATCAGCGACCCGATGGGGGCGGAAAACATGTTCTCTCCTTCCGTGGAAATGTCGGATATACAACAGACGGAACACCTACTTTTGAACGCTACTTTGCCGGGGGATTCCAGACGTTCCGCGGATTCGAATTCCGCTCGGTCACTCCACTCGAACCAGACAACATCGGCACCAACGGAGCGGCAGTCGGGGGTTACTTCCAGACACTCGGCACCGTGGAATACATGCTGCCTGTCATGGCCAACGAAGCATTGCGAGTTGTTGCCTTCTCAGACTTTGGTACCGTCGACAATGCCGTTTCTCTTGAAGAATTCCGCGTCTCGGTCGGAGCGGGCCTGCGTATCACAGTGCCTCAAATGGGCCCTGTGCCAATCGCACTCGATTGGGCCTTCCCGGTCGTGAAACAGGAGACAGATATCCGTCAGATCTTCTCGTTCTATATCGGTTTGACCCGGTAACAAGAATGTGTATCACAAATAATCAGTCAGCAATCATTCTGTAACCCAGTGGAAACACTTCGTCAGGTCGAAGTCGAGATTGCTGGATAAAGCTGATTCGATACTACGACAGCAATTCGGCGATCGGTTGTGCATAATCGACATACATGATGGGACGGCCATCCTGAGTCATGTATTCGTGATGAGGATTGATGCCGGCCAGATGCAGAATTGTTGCGGCGATTTCTTCCGGAGAAACGGGGCGTTCCTGGACAGCTGCCCCATCTTTGTCGCTGGCCCCAATGACCTGCCCGGTTTTGATTCCGGCTCCTGCAAAAAGAATACTGAAGGCGTTCGGCCAATGATCGCGACCTGCTTGCGAATTGATTTTCGGAGTTCGCCCATATTCCGTCATACAGATGACGAGTGTTTCATCCAGCAGATTTCTTTCCTGCAAATCCTGAACAAGTCCGGACATCGCATCGTCGACGCGAGGTACGCGATCTTTGAGTAGAGGGAAAATATTGCTGTGATGATCCCAACTGTTTCGGCCGACGGTGACATAACGAACTCCGGCTTCAATCAGTCGACGGGCGGTTAATGTCAGCTGCCCCATCTGGCCGCTGCGTCCAGGCAGGATGCCGTAGCGTTCCTGCGTTGCTTTCGATTCCTGCTGCCAGTCAAAAGCCGCTGCTCCTTTACCAGTCGAAATAATCTCAATCGCCTGCTCATTGAAAGTATCCCAGGGGGCAGCTGTTGTTGCGGATTGATGACACAGAGAGCGTTGCAGTTCAACTCGTTCTGCGAAGCGATCCATCGTCACGCGCTGATCCGGTTTCAGCGAATTGCTTTCGGTGCCGCGAAAGGCTTCCACAGAAGGGGGCAGATAACCGGAACCGGTGAATCGGGATGTGAAGTCGTTACCGGGAATGCTGACAAACCCGGGCAAGCCCGAACGCATTCCAAGTTCGTGAGCGACAATTGATCCTAATTCGGGATATCCAGAGGCATTTACGCCAGTCGCCTTGGGAGGACGGCGGCCCTCAACCATGTACATTGAACCTCGCTGATGAGCAGATTCGGTATGTGTCACACTCCGAATGATGGCTAGCTGATCAGTCATCCGCGCGAGCTTTGGTAAATGCTCTGTGAAGTTAACCCCCGGCAATGTTGTCTGAATCGTATTCAGTTCGCCCCGTATGTTGGAGGGAGCATATGGCTTGGGATCAAACGTATCATGATGTGAAACGCCCCCCTGCAGCCAGAGTAAAATGACCGATTTCGCTTTGGGGGCGATGCTTGAACCCATCGCCAGTGCTTCTGATCGCAAAATTCCCGGCAAGGAAATTCCAAGTCCACCTAATGCTCCAGCCTGTAGAAATCCACGTCGAGAAATATTTGGAAGTTGAAAATAAGATGAACAGGCAGTCTTTGCGGGCATCTCAGAATCCTCAGGAAGAATTTCAGGAAGGAAGGCAGGAGAATACTGGAACGAATCAGTACATCTATATGTAAGTATCGTAGAATTAAGGAGCAAAAGTCAAACCAATTATAGCTCACTGATCAGAAAGTCATGTTTATTGATCGGGATTCGGATTGGAAGAGGGAACTAACTGGATGACCCGAAAATCGGAGAAGTGAGCCATTCCCTCCGTCACCTGCAAATCAAACTGTTGCGGGTTTTCGTCAGGCTGATTGTAGACCGCGCCGAGTTCCTCTCCATTGACGGAGATGATCCAGCCATCCGCTTGATGCACGATCGTGAGTCGTTGGTATTGCGGTTGTTCGTCGGATTGATTGAATGGAAGAACCTCAAAGTTTTCCAGAGGTGTATATTCCTGTGAGTCAGATGAAGTGACTCCCAGTTGAACCTGCTGCTCGCGCAGTCGGATAGTCGTTCGCTGTTTCTGTTCTTCACTCCCGATCAGCAAATCAACTTGCGCATTCTCCAGAGGGTTGACGCTCAACTGGAGTTGATACAATTCAAAACCTTTACCCGGGATCTTAAATTCATGAGTCCCATTCATCCCGGAAAGAACGGTTGCTCCCGTTAATCCTTTTTCGAGTGTTTCGGTGGTTGTCCGCCAGGTACCCGATTTTGCACCGCGTAATGGGACACTGACCCCGTTAAATAATGGAGGAGCCTGCATATTGGAGGCTTTTAAATCGGCTCGGACGAATTCCGGTGACTTCGTCTCAGGAGTCCATTGAAAGGCAATCAATATCCCGCAGGTCAACGCGAGTGCGAAAACACTCCATTTCAGAAGTGTCATATGCTTATTGGATGGACGCCAGGATTTCCCTTTTTGAGCGGACCGTTTGTTACGATCCTCTGTAGGGAGTGTGTCCTGCAGTATGTCATCTATTCGTCGAATGATGTCGACATAATCGCTGAGTCGATTTTCGGGCTCGGGCGTTGTCATCACATTGACGAGATCCTGGCAAGCCTCAGAGCAGGAGTCGGGCAATTTTCTCGACCAGCCGATATCTCCATTGAGTTTGTTAGAGATGACCTTCATCACGGATTGTCCAGAACATGGGCTTTCCCCGTGCAGCATGAAATAGAGCGTCGCTCCCAATGAATAAATGTCTGCTCGTTCATCGACATTCGAATCCTGCATCTGCTCGGGAGCTGCGTAGGCGGGGGTGCCTAACGTCGAGCCATCAAGTGTCAGTCGTGTCTCGTTGATGTCTCCCATAAACCGTGCCAGACCAAAGTCGGCGACTTTAACAATCGGGATGTTTGAATCTTGCTGCAATCCGGTATCGTCTCGCGTCAGTAACAGGTTACCCGGCTTAATATCGCGATGCGTAATTCCCTGCTCGGTCGCGTAAGACAACGCAGCTGCGACTTGTCGAATGAGTTTCAATGCCAGTCGTTCGTCGAGCGATCCTTTTTCATTGACAAATTCGAGCAGGCTTTGGCCATCGATCATTTCCATCGCCAGAAAAATACGACCTTGGCTCACGCCGTAATCGTAAGCAGTGATGATGTTTGGATGACGTAACCGTGCGACGAGTTTGGCTTCCTGATGAGAGCGGGAAGCCGAGTTTGCATCACCCTGCTTCATCAACTTCAGCGCGATGACTCGATCAAGTTTCAGTTGACGGGCACTGTAGACGGCTCCCATTCCCCCCACGCCCAGCAAATCGAGAATCTGATAATCGGGCACCGTTCCCAGTGGATTTTGTAGTGGTGTCAACTGCTCAACGTCCTGAGGGTTCAGAACGCCTTGCTGATAAGCCAGATCGAGTGTTGAAATGGCCTGCTCTCTGGCTTCATCGAAGAGTCGTTCCGCAGCAACTTCACTCAAATACCCTTGCTTGACAGCCAGAGTAATGAGCGTCGATTCAGGTGTATCAGAATTCTCATTCATAAAGGGCAGGGACTTCTTCGATCAGGCACTTCAAAAGGTTTTCCCGGGTGGCGGGGGCGCTCTCG
>DEML01000093.1:0-30526 GCA_002359185.1 Planctomycetaceae bacterium UBA2671 | reverse complement strand
GGGGGCTTCCGCTAAAGCGGAGCGCCCCCGCCACCCAGGCATGATTGTTTTATGGTTAATCTGGTGTGTACTTATTTATTGCAGTTTAATGCATTATTCCGCTTTTAATTGGAACGTGACTTAATTCGCCGTCTTCAGGCTTTCCAGAATTCGATTCACCGAAGGGCGATCATTCGTGTGATCTTTGCCGACATAAGCCAGGAGCACGTTTCCCTGCTTATCAATCACATACGTCGAAGGATGGGCGATTTGTGAGCGAATATCGAAAAAATCGACCGCCACCAGATTTTCATCCAGCAGAATTGGAAATGGAACAGTTTCAACTTGTTTCTTTTCCGTTTTTCCTGCAGCCTCAATAAATTCCTGGAGATGGGATTTTTCACCGGGATAGACGACCAGAATTTCGGTTTCGAGTTCCTGGAATTTCTCGTAGTTGGCAATGAGTCGGGCGGTTTGAGTTGTGCAATACGGACAGAGGGTTCCATAGAAGCCCTGAGTAAAAATCAGCACCACATTTTTCTTACCGAGTAATTCCTTCAGAGCGACTTTTTCGCCTGCAGTATCGATAAACGTCAAATCTTCGAGTCCAGCCGGCGGCTCGACATTCGAAGACAATTCCTCCTGGAAGACGATGTTTTCTGGAATAACATCGTCATAGTTGTAAGTCGTCACCGCAGTTGTCTCACCCAGACCTGTCGAATATTTTGAATTCGGCGCGTCGTTAGAATTCTCAGAACAACCTGCAAGAGAGATGATCAGGCTCATGCTGAGAAGAGTGGTCAAAGTACGAATTAACATCATCGTTACGATCCCGTTTGTTCAGATTGAGGACATTGTGTCATGTCGGGCAATTCTATCGTAAACACTTCAACAGATAATGTGAATCGGCTGACGCACTCATCCGTAATACGATTCCTATTATTGCAGTTGGAAATCATCAGTTGTGTGCAAAAATCAAGTGAGAGAAGATATTCGGAACTGGTCCGGCTTCAACGATATTCAGCCCATTATTCACAGGAGAACCGCTCATGAGATTTCCTCAACCTCTTATTGGTTTCGGATTTATTCTTGCGACGGGATTCATCATGGCAGCCTCAGTCTACTCTGCAGAGAAAATCTCGGAATCTGAGACTAAAGCAGCAGGGCTACTCAAACAGGCCATTCAGGATAACAGCTCAGACGAAGATCGCGGCAAGACCTTACTCATCGCTGCCCAGCAGGCAAAAGAAATCTTAAAGGCTGATCACTATGCGGTTCCCTTATTGAACGAAGCAATCACGGACTACAAAGAAAGTTCGAATGTGAAACAGCTTGAAAAGGCTCTACGAAATTGTCAGGAGTCGATCACATTTCGTCCCATTGGAGAAGCCAAACAGCCTGCTGGCTTTCCAGAGTGGACTCCCCTGCATGTGATTGAAGTCAAGAAGTATCCTGAATATCGGATGGCGGAAGTTCAGATGAAAGATTCCGAGGATCGCAGTTTCTGGATGCTGTTTAATCACATCAAGCGAAACGAAATTGCAATGACCGCTCCCGTCGAAATCGGCTACGACTCCAGCAAAGAAAATGCTGACGAAGCCTCGATGGCGTTCCTTTATCGTGATCAGGAACTGGGGAAACTTGGGAATGATCAGAACGATTCCAATGTCATCGTGAAAGACGTTCCGGCTATGCAGGTTGTTTCTATCGGCTGCCGAGGCAATATGAACGAGCAGGAAGTCAAAGCGGCACGGGAAAAACTGGAAGAGTGGCTCGATGCTCATCCAGACTACAAAATTAGCGCAAATCTGAGAAAACTTGGGTATAATTCTCCAATGATTCCCAGTTTTATGCGGTACTATGAAGTTCAGTTACCTGTGGAACTTGTCAAAGAGTGACGCTCTTTATGAACTGTGTTTCGATTACATTCAATTTTATAAATTCGATATTGCGAACGGAAGCAGTTCATGAAATTTCTCGCATTAACAATGTTGCTTGTTTTTAATTTGAATATTCTCCGGGTCACTCAAGCAGAAGATAGAGTTACGGAAGATTACGTTCGCAAAACCATCGAGAAAAGTTTGCCCTATCTCGAAGAAGCGGGCGTCTCCTGGATTGAGGACAAAAAATGTGTCACCTGCCATCGAGTCAGCTTTCAGACCTGGAGTTTCAACAAGGCTGCATCGGCAGGGTTTCCAGCAACTGCTCAGAAGTCTAAGGAGTGGCTTGACTGGTCGATTGCGAAATCTGTTGAACCGAACGAAGACGGGACGGCTCTTTCCGGCGAGACGAATGTCGATGGACTTGCTCAGTTAATCATCGCCCATCCTGATGGCTCGTCCGTTCCACTTCCTGCAGAAGCGAGGCAGCAGTTTGTGGAAATGATTCTTAAAACTCAGTTGGAAGATGGCTCATGGAAACCAGCTGGCCAACTGCCGATGCAGAAACGCCCTGCTGCAGAAACCGCTCAGGTCAGTACAATGTGGAATCTCATCGCACTTCATCAGACTGGCCAAGATGAGCAAATTCAAAAAGCAGACGAGAAAGCAAAAGAGTGGCTGGCAAAGTCGCCCCCCGGCTTGAGCACAGAATGGTACGCGGCTCAAATATTGCTCGCGGATATCACAGGTGAAACGGAACGCCTAAAATCTGAAATAGAACGACTGAAGTCACTTCAGCAGGACGATGGCAGCTGGGGCTGGTTAACCGCAGAGCCCGGAGATGCACTGGCGACTGGGCAGGCACTCTACGCACTCAAAAAGGTAGGCCTTTCCAATGATGATCCTTCCATTCAAAAAGCGATCCACTATCTGACATCCACACAAACTGAAGAGGGCTCGTGGTCGGTGCATGGTACTAAGGCGAAGAAGAAAGAGAATATTGAAGAAACCGCCGTTTACTGGGGAACAGCCTGGACGACAATCGGACTGCTGGAAACGCTGGAGAATTCAAAACCGTAATTGCTGTTGAAGTTCGTGGCAAATGGGATATGACAGAAGTAAGTCAAAATATTTCTATTTGACTTAGTAACTTAATGAATTGTCATTCACAGCTGATTGCTGACTAACAAATTAGAAAAGACGATCATGGATCTGCAACTCACAAACAAACGGGCACTCGTCACGGGCAGCACCGCTGGTATTGGAAATGCAATCGCCGCTTCTCTGGTTCGTGAAGGAGCAGAGGTGATTGTGAATGGTCGCTCGCAGGATTCCGTCGATCAAGCAGTCGCTGAACTGGAAAAGATTGGTAGCGGAAAGGTCCTTGGCTTTGCCGGAGATTTGAGTACTGCTGAGGGAGCCGAGGAGATTGCTCGTCAGTTTCCGGATGTCGAAATTCTGGTGAACAATCTGGGGATCTTTGAGCCGAAGGCGTTTGAAGAGATTCCCGATGAAGATTGGATTCGATTTTTCAAAGTGAACGTGCTCAGCGGGGTACGACTTTGCCGGCTCTACTTGCCTTCGATGAAGCAGAAAAACTGGGGTCGCATCATTTTCATTTCCAGTGAAAGTGGCATCCAGATTCCCGAAGAAATGATCCACTATGGCATGACCAAAACCGCTCAAATCGCGATTGCCCGAGGACTGGCGGAAACCGTGTCGGGAACCGGCATCACCGTCAACAGCATCCTCCCCGGCCCGACCTCATCCCGCGGCGTCAAAGAGTTCGTGGGCAAACTGGCTGATGAAGAAGGAAAGTCATTCGACGAATACGAAAAAGAATTCTTCAACAATGTCCGCCCAACTTCCCTCATCCAACGCTTCGCTACGCCAGAAGAAGTCGCCTCTTTGACGACTTATGTCGCCAGCCCACTTTCCTCGGCAACGACGGGCGCGGCGTTGCGAGTTGATGGTGGAGTTGTGAAGAGTGCGTTTTGATAAATAATTTGAATGAGGAAACAATGAAACGATAATATTGATTCATTCCCGTGTTTCCATAATTGTTATTATTGGCATTCTGAATGTTATGCACCCACGCCAAGCAGAATCCTGATCTCCGTCTATCTATTTTCACCTGGATTCTCTTATTAGCCTACTTCGTTCTTCTGGCAAATATTACTGCACTGCTTTTGATTGACGGCGATGTCTGTGCCTTTGCGGGTGTGGCAATTCTGATCCCATTTGCGACGGTTCTGGTAGTCTCGCAATATCGCTCCACCTATTTTGCACATCGAAAATCGACTCAGACTTCGATTACACTTTTGAGTCTTATCAGTTGTCTGTTTTTAATTGGATCGATCTCAACATCTTACCAAAGAATTTCATTGGGACTTCCCGTTGCCTGGATTTCTGAGGCCCTGCCTCTACTCAGCGTGGCGATTGTGGCATTTTCTGTTGTGTGGATCAAAACAAAACGAGTCGATCACCTTGATAATCAATCTCGTATAAAATTCTCGTCGAGAGAACTTATCGTCTGCTTCATTGGATTGATGGTGTTGGCATTAGGAATCCCATATTTTCTGAATTCAATGCCAAGGAATTTTGGCGAGAACGTCTCGGTCAATCAGTCTCCCTCCATATTTCCTGCACAAGCCACAGAAATATCTTATTGCCGAGACAATCGCGGAACATTTGCCGGGGAGTTCACAATTGACGAAACTGGTTTTCGAAAATGGGTCAATTCCGGAATTGGAAGTTTGGAGTCTCAAGCGGCCAAGGTCCCCATCGAATCAATTTCAAAACCAGTCAAAATTCGACGTTATCCGAGCCTGTCCGAAAAACTTCAAGGTGAAGAACAAATCACACTTTCCGAAGGTCTGCAATATCTTTGGCATTTTGAGGATCAGAATGTTCAAGCTGTATTTGACCAAACCAAAGATCGTGCTTACTGTTATATTAATTCCCATTGAAAAATAATCATTCATCCAATTGTCGATCTTACAACACCAAACTCATCTAGGCCTGTTTTCGCTGATCGATTACAGTTCCGAATACTGAAATCAAAGATCGACAGGATTGAGGTTAACCCCAGGCACCACAAGGGTTTACGGCCTCAATTCCTTGGCCCTGCGGAAGGAGTCGCAGTTATGCTCGGTACGGAATTGAATGTTGAAGCTTATATGAATCGTTTCGGCGAACTGCTGAAGCAACTCGATGCCTCTCAAATTGTCGGTTTGAGTGATGCGATTTATCAATGTTATGAGCAGGGAACGACCGTTTTCATCTGCGGCAACGGCGGCAGTGGATCGAATTCGTCTCACTTCTGTGAAGATCTCGGCAAAAGTACACTCGATCCCAAAGATTTCGAAAACGATGACGTTAAACGTCTCCGAGTGATGAGTCTGACCGACAATACTCCCTATATTCTGGCCTGGGGTAATGATGAAGGTTTCGATCGGATTTTCGTCGAACAGCTCAAAAACTTTGCACAGCCGGGTGATTTGCTGATTGCCATCAGCGGCAGCGGAAACAGCCCGAATATTCTTAAAGCGGTGGAATGGTCAAATCGTCATCAGGTCACGACTTGGGGCATAACCGGATACACCGGTGGTAAATTGAGCGAATCGGCTCAGCATGAACTACACGTTCCACTGGATGATATGGGGATGGTTGAATCCGTCCACATGCTCGCTTTCCACTGGGTGTTGAATGATGTGCATGCGAAAATCAACGGAGTCGGACGCTACGACAGCAAATCTGCACCGCAGACATTGCCTTTGCGTAAGGCTGCATAACGACATTGCTTTTATGATATTATATGATGGGCGTGGGAATTCGGATTTTCCACGCCCATCACTTCGTTCCGGGACGTGCCACTCTGGTCGGTCGAAAACAGAATCATGTGTAGGTTATGCACTAACTGACGACAAACGAGGTAGCACACACATTCCGTCAGGCAGTGCCTGACCTACACCCTGGATGCCCTGAAGCAATTGATTTTCTGGGGATGTGTGCCACTGGCTTTGTCAGTGCAAGTCAAGAATTGAATTGAAGTTACAATGCACTGGCAAAGCCAGTGGCACCCCCGTAAGTATTGGCTCACACGCATTTTACGATGTTGTTTCCATTTGGAAAAACTCAGCTGTTTTTTCTGGTGTCGCTTCTAAGATCATGACATTCTGACTCATCATCGATTCTGTTCCCCCCGTGGACGTGACAAGCCGGTAATCTTTATCTTTGCGTGTTGTGAGCAGGACGCATCGCGTTGTGCCAGATTGACGCTCAAGGATTTCCTCCTGAATATCAGCAGTCGAGAATTTCTTGCCCGGTTCTGCCAAGGCGAGCTGATCGAGCCAGCCGTGCAATTGATCGGTGCGAGATCCGCGAATCCATTCGGACCGTTCTGCTCCAAAGCAGACAAAATCGAGTTGCTGAGGACCGCACTCCTGAATGTGTCCCCAGCCGATGGTCGCTGCTAGAGAGGCTGCATTTTCGACCGTTTCCCGATTGAAAATATCCTGCCCGGCCTTTGCATCTTTCGTCCACAGGTCGAGAATCAGCAAAAGCCGGCGGTCGCGGTTTTGTCGATATTCTCGGACCATTAATTCATTGCGACGAGCAGTCGTCTTCCAGTGGATCGAGCGTAATTCGTCGCCGGGGCGATATTCTCGAATGCGATGAAACTCATCCTGATGCGCACCCGACCGGCCTTGAGCCGTTCTGCTCGATTCCTGACCATCGGAGAGTCGACGTTTCCACCAGGCTGCAATGTGACCAATGCGCGGGTAAACGAGCAGGTCATCGTAAGTTTCCATTTGCCGTCCCCGTTCGACAATGCCGAGTGGGAAACGGGAAACAATTCTCGTAGGGCCTAAACGGTAGCGTCCCCTTTGGACGAAGCGGGCTTGATAGCGACCTGTGCGAGATTGTCGGGCAGGAACCTGAGCAAAGATTAATTTTCCAGTCAGCATTTCCCGGGGCCCGATGATGCGATCCTCGACGGTGACTAGACAGCAGGAGAGAATCCGTTTCCGGTTTTCCAGACAGATATCGATGGAGACGGTTTCTCCAGCCATGATCCGCTCGGGAAGATGCCTTTCGATCTGCAGGCGTCGTGTCATGGCAAAGGAAACGCCCCCATTGACGATAAAAGGCCCAGCCATCAATGCAAAAATCAGCATCAGAGTGTTGGTCTTCCCGAACAACGCTCCCAGTAACATGATGATTGCCATGAGCAGATACATCTGACCTTCAATAGGGAGCTTCCACAGGTTTTTGGCCGGCGCATTTTTGCGGTTCTTTTTACGAAGAGACAAATGATCATTCCGTTCCCATTCAGATTGTCCCTGTAATTCCAGGAGCGTTTTCATCCCCCAGACGGATGTCATGAGCATGAACAGATAAGCCAGCCACATGAATGGCCACCAGAGTGTGCGATTTAAAATGCCGGTGGCGAGTTCAGTAAGCAGAATTCCCATCCCGAGAATCATTGCACTCCAGGCAGCAAGAATCATCGTGCGGGAACTGGGCTCAGAAATAGACATGGTGAATTGATTTCAATCGTTCGAATGACATTCGGGTAGTATTCTATGACGCGCTAATAAAATCTCAGAATTTTCAGGCACCCAGTTTTTTCAATTCTCTCATATTGATTCTCTCCGGCAAAGCGACTTGTCGAATTTTATGAATTATCAATGAGTCGTTACATCTTATATGTGAAGGATAGGTAATTCTATTAATGTGAACTTTTAAACAATAGGACTTGATTTGAGAAAGTATTTTTTTATTCTGTTAAACAGGAAAACGAATTCGGATATAATAATTAACCTTCCAAAACCCTCATTAGGGAATGGGATTCATTTAGAGTTCGCCTGAGTACTCTCGATAATCCTTCTACAAGTGTTACCTGCCATGAGTAACCCCTTCGCCTCTGATGAATATGGACGTCCCCCGCGGCATACTGTTCCCCCTGACAGCACGCAGCATGGGGGATATTCTTCTAATAAAATGAATGTGGTCAATCCTCCCTCAAAATCGATGGATAAACTGGTCTTCGGAATGATCTCATTTGGGCTGGTGATCATTGTCTTTTTGGTGATGTTCACATTATTAAGAAGCATCTCCCCCAACGCTCCCACACGACTCACTCCAGAAGGAACGATTCTGGATGAAAATGAATCGGAATCAACGGATGATGAGCCCGCCATTCGCGGGGATTGATCTGCAGTTATGGGGAATCAGTTCAGGAACTCAATCGTCATGCGAGGTCTCATCAGCTTCGATGATTTTCAGCTGATGCATTTTGCGATAAAAGTTTGTGCGATGCAGTCCCAGTAACTTCGCAGCTTCTGTCATATTTCCGTCTGCTTTGGAAATAGCCGCTCGGATGTAGGCTCGCTGAAAATCCAGAGTCGCATCCGCCAGCGTGGCATCTTCGGTTTCGGAATTGAGTTTCTGAGGAACCTGCAAGTCTACAAACAGATCAGCAGAAGCAACCACTGAACCGACCCTCTGCCAGGTCAGTCTTTGAATGACCGACTTCAACTCGGTCACATTTCCCGGCCAGCGATACAGTTGCATGAGTTCCCGGGCATCAGCTGAAAATTCCGGAATCTTTTTTCCAATCCCCTTAAAAACCTCTTTAAGAAAATGCTCAGCCAGAGGCAGAATATCTCCAGGCCTTTGGTGTAACGCGGGGATCTGTAAGGCACTCAAAGAAATCCTGCGATACAACTCTTTATGAAATTCACCAGCCTGGACCGCTTGATGTAAGTCGGTTGTCGAAGTTGAAATGATCCAGCAGGGAAACTGGGATTGCGATTCCTCATCAGATCGCCTCAAGGTCTTCAAAATCTGCTCCTGCAGGTTTTGAGGAAGACAATCAATATTTCTCAGTAGAATCGTTTGCCCCACGATGCGACTGTTGAAGATTTCACTGAAAACTGTCCAATTTTGTTGGAGAGTGCCGGCATTAAATTCTGCAATCAAATCCTGAGAACCAACCCGCATTCGGGCCAGGTAAAGAGCAGCTTCCCGTTTGCCGACTCCACGGGAACCGGAAATCAGGAGCGGGAATCTGCCTTGTATCAGCTGATGGGCTTCTTTTCGGATCAGCGAAATCGGATCGCTGTTTCCAATAAGCGGTGATTGACTCTGTTTCCATTGGAGTGCTGCATGTCTCAAATCGCTTTGGCGAAGTTCGTTGACCCGTGGTAGAAAGTGTGTATTGAGGAATTCACTGAGTTCGTTCCAGTCGATTTCTTTCAAATTCCCATCCATTGAAGCTGTGCAGCGAATCTCAATATGAAGAGAAGACTGTTCTGAAACGGGTGCACTTCGCCAGAGGACTTTCCTTTGATCACTGGGATCTATTAATGTGGGGAGTTCTACCTGCAACTGAGATGATTTCATGAACTCCTGCAACTGGACAGTCAATAAATTCAGAAGTTGTGAGATGCCGGATGCCTTCTTCCAATCCTGGGTAAACATCTCCCACTGAAGCCGATTCAGGAGTTGCTTGTGTTTTTGCTGATTTCGAATCAAGAGTTGCAAAAAGCCGGAAAAGAGATCTCGAACGGCTTCAACCGTGGGTAATTCTTCGAGATCCAATTTTCGCCCGACCAGTCGAAGAACAACAGAATCGAGCCAATCTTCTTCCGATGTGAACGGCAATAGGAATTGTCCCCACCCCAAGGCTGGCTCATCCGCCAGATAGAGCGTCTGATTTCGCTCCAGCACATCCTCAAAATAGTCAGCCGCCAGGGGAGCAAGAGAGCGGCCGCCGACGCCTTCGATCAGTTTCCATTCGTCGTCAAAATCATAGAGCCCAACGGCTTGAACTCCGAGATGTCTCTGCAAAATCGTCAGACACTCCTGCAACAGTTCAGAGTAACTACGGTCCACCAGCTCGGACAGCAGTTCCGTCCATTCCCGATTCAACTCCAGGAGCATGGCTGCATCTGCCATGTCGCTGGGAACAGGTTCCATCGAAGAATTTGACCAGTGAATTTTTGCACGCTTCGCCATAAAAGTTATCAGTATCAGAGCACTTATACCGAGTTCAATTTGTGAACCGGAGAATTTCGCCAGAAATGGTATGAAAACTTGAAAGATTCATCCGCGGTTCTTAATTCATAAGATAAGTAAATTCAGCCAGACTGCCACCCAGGATCCATTTAACCACACAGCATCATTTCATCGAGTCCAGTGTTTGTGAACGAAGTTGCATCAACTGCTGGACGAGTTCGGCATGTGAGCTGGCTAAGTTTTTCGATTCTCCCGGATCAGCTTTGAGATTGACCAGGAAGCTCTTCTTGTCCTGAGCCGTCAGTTCTGCCCGATTACTGGTATCCCGGCAATTTCCGAGAAGTTTCCAGTCTCCCTGACGCACCGCCCACTGAGCATTGTTGCCGTTGCCCATCTGCCAATAGAAAAAGTTGTGCGGAGATTTTTGATCCTGATCAAGCAGGCAATTGGAGATATCTCGACCATCGAGCAAATTTTCAGGAGGCGGAATTTCCGCCAAACTTGCCAGAGTCGGCATCCAGTCGCAGCCGGTCGCCATTTGATCGCGCGTTTCTCCAGCAGGGATTTTCTTTGGCCAGGAGATCAGAGAAGGGACGCGAATTCCTCCTTCAAACAGACAGCCTTTGGCTCCGCGATACGGTCCTGCATTCCCTCCCCCGAAGAACGCGCGTTCTTCAGTCGAATGACCATGATCGGATTGAAAGACGACAATTGTTTCTTCCCGCAGTTTTCGCTGTTCGAGAAAATCGAGAATCTGGCCGACTTTCTGATCCATTGTCGAAACGAACTCGGCATATTCCCGTCGCGGCGAAGGTAAATCCGCGTACTTTTCCCGCCACTCGTGCGTTCCCTGATACGGATAATGCGGTACATTGATCGCCCAGTAAATGAAAAACGGACGTTCTTTTGTCGCATCAATTGCCGCCTTGACTTCACGAACCATCAGGTCGGGGAAAAACTGACCATCCTCATAGATTTCTGTCCCGTTTCGCCAGAGATCATGACGGTTCGGACCATTCCAGAAGAAGTAGTGAGAATAGTTATCGATACAACCTCCCATGTGGCCGAACGAACTTTCAAAACCCTGACCGTTCGGCATCGTTTCCGGAGTGAATCCCAAATGCCATTTGCCAACGTGATAGGTTGCGTATCCCGCATCGTGAAACATCTCTGCCATTGTGTATTCGCTGGCAGGCAGACCGGGCTTTCCTTTTTCCGAACTGACATTCCCCGGCACTCCCGCTCGCACAGGAATTCGTCCTGTCAATAAACCTGCGCGTGAAGCTGAGCAGATACAACTCGGAGAATACATTTGTGTGAGCCGGATTCCGGTATCAGCCAGACGATCGATGGCGGGGGTAATCAAGTCTTCTGAACCATAGCAATTGGCATCGAGTGTGCCTTGATCATCGGTGTAAATCACAAGCACATTCGGTGATTTTGCAACCGCATATTTTGGATGAATTGATGGAATTGCCACGCAGAGTAATGCAAATAATGCGTAAGCAAACCTAGGAATTCGTATTAACTTAAACTCTCTATTCATAGTCAGTGAAGGCATGGCAGGTCTCCCTTTGATTGATTTCCTCTGTCAGCCATATCATAGTAATAACTTCAGCAAAGAAATTCTTCTTCAGGATTGCATCTTATTACTTAGGCATTCCGAAGTTCGTAAAATTGAAATTCTGGCAGTTAGGTTACAGAATGATCGGCACTTTTGAATTAATCATTGTCGGTGGTATTTCTCTCTTCATTATTCTAATGATTGTGCGCATCTTTACTGGCTCGTCAGGTTCGAATGAGCCTGCAGGCAGAGGCTTCAAAAGCCTGCTCGATAAAAAAGTGACCTTAACATGCTGGCATTGCCAGAAAGAAACCGATGCCAACCTGACGCAGTGCGAACATTGCGGACAGGAATTGAAATAAGTTTTACCTCTTTACTCAGGAGTTCATTTTATGCACAAATCTCTCTTCGCAGTCGCACTATGCACAGGAATGATGTGTCTGTTATCGGGAAAAACTCAGGCGGAGGAACCTCAACCTGGAAAACAGGTGGCTCAGAAGTCTGACGTCGGGAATGGGAAGTCTATCCATTACTGGTTATCACTGCCGAAAGACTACTCCGATCAGAAAAAAACTCCACTGATCATCTTTCTGCACGGGATGGGTGAGAGAGGGAATGACCTGGATCAGGTTCTCAAGCATGGTCCACCAAAGTTGATTAAAGCTGGCAAGGAGTTCCCTTTTATTGTCGTCTCGCCACAACTTACAACCGATGTTCGTCGCTGGGATGTGCAACAGCTTTCGACCATGCTGGATGATCTGGAATCCAATTATGCGATTGATAAAAGCCGCATCTATTTGACTGGATTGAGCATGGGTGGCTACGGCACCTGGGCCTGGGGAGCGGAAACTCCAGAGCGATTTGCAGCACTGGCTCCCATTTGCGGAGGCGGAGATCCAGATAAGGCGAACCAACTGACCAAAGTTCCCATCTGGGCGTTTCATGGCATGAAAGATAATGCAGTCCCTGTCGAACGTTCCATCGAAATGAAAGAAGCGATTGAAGCCGCGGGCGGAGATATTAAACTGACACTCTATCCTGAAGCTTCCCACGATTCCTGGACAGAATCATATAATAATCCAGAACTTTATCAGTGGTTTTTGTCTCACAAGCGAGAGTAATTGTTTTTTGATCTTCAGAGATTTTGCTGGCTAAACATTGTTTTAGGATAGCCCCGAAAGATTCTTTTGGGGCGGCATAGCCGCAAGAAGCCTTTGTGAAATCTCATCATCAAATTGAAAACCTCTTGTGGACTTCGTCCACCCAGATAGCGGAGTTATCTGGGCTACCCTGAATTGTACCTCTTCTTTTTGCGTTGAATGATTTTTGAATGAGCTCTGAAACTGACACCAATCCGGCGAAATCGACAGCGACTGATCGTGAAGATTTAAGTCCCTGGTTTCTCACTCTGGAAGACCTGGAAGGTCCACTTACGTGGAATGACTTCTTTCAGAATGAGAATTCCGTGGAGATCGATGTCGGTTGTGGTCGTGGACTCTTTCTCTTCAATGCCAGCGAGATTCATGCGGAACGTAACTATCTGGGAATGGAAATCGACTATAAAGAAGGGCGACGTGGAGCGAAGCGTTTAAAGAAGCAGGAACGCCCGAACGCCCGCGTCCTCGGTTGCGATGCCAATCGTGCGTTCAGCGAATTCGTGCCGGATGGAACTGTATCTGCCATTCACGTGTACTTTCCCGATCCGTGGTGGAAAGCCAAGCATCATAAACGACGTCTCTTCACTGCTGATTTCACGACGCTGATTTACAAAGCGTTGAAGCCGGGCGGTTTGCTGCATGGCTGGACCGACGTTTTCGACTACTGGCAGTTAATGACCGGGCACATCGGCGAGCATGGAGGCTTTGCCGAACTGCCTGCTCCTGAAGAACGGGCAGCCGAGCATCACATGGATTATCAAACCAGTTTCGAGCGCAAAAAACGCATGGCAGGCTGGCCGATTTATCGTGGCTTATGGCAGAAAGATGGGTAGGATTAACGAAACTGGGTGGTTGGGGGCGTAGCGCTGCCCCCCCAGAGATCCACTTTATGAACAACCAAGATTGTGCCACGGCTCTGTGAGCCGTGAGAATCACAAGTGACGTCCAAAACACGGCTCACAGAGCCGTGGCACGCTGACTTCTGTTTTATCCGCTTACTGCCGCGATCGTTCGTGCAAAGCTTCTGCGGAAATGCTGTACACAACTTCTTGTGCCAGACGATCCATGTCCATCACTAGACGATCAACTCGTCCAGAGAGATACATGTAGATGATCAGCGAAGGAATCGCGACCATCAAACCGGCTGCTGTTGTCAGGAGTGCCAGAGCGATTCCGGCTGCCAGTTTTTCGGGACTCCCCATCGCATCACTACCGGCGATTCCGTTGAACGCATCGATCATCCCCCAGACTGTGCCGAGCAATCCAATCAGTGGACTGACGGTAGCCACGCCGTTGAGTACTCGCAAATGCTTTCGCATCTGGCTTACTTGACGCTCTCCGCCATCAATAATCGCTTGTTCAACTTCAACACTCGGCTTACCCCATTTCCGGACGCCATGCTCAAAAATTTGTGCAACGGGTGAACCATTTTCGGCACACAACTGCAATGCCTCATCCGGTTCAACAGTTCCCTCACGCAAATGATGCAGAAAGCGTTCGACAAATGGCTTGGGTATTACCCGTGCACGCCGTAATACCACGAGCCGTTCGGTGCTGAACCAGAGTGAAATAAGAGTTGCCAGTCCAAAAGGCAAACCCCACCAGCCCAGTGCGGTGACCACCTGTGAAGGAGTTGTCGGAATCACACTCTTCTTGACGGGAATATCCGCACCGGGCTCATCAGCGACTTCAGGAGCCACAGGAATTGGAGCGGGTTCGGTCTCTGGCTGAGCGAAAAGATAGGGTGAGCTACACAGGCTGACACACAGCATCAGACCGGCGGCAATCAAAAAATGTCGAATCTGCTCCATCGGATTACTATCCTACTGCAGTTTGCAGTTTACTGTAACGGTTTTATTGATGGTCTGAATGCTTTCGTTCCAGTCAAACACCCGCTACACATTCATGAATTCGGCTCTAAGGGACCTGCAACCAGAAAAACGGAGTTCTTTAACTCAAATATCGAGCATTCTGCAGATGCATGTTACAGGCTTTTGAAAAAACTTCCACAATAGAGAAAACTGATTGTGCCTACAAAGCTGCTGAAATTACCCCACTTACCACGAGCCACTTTTTCAGCTTGATAGCATGTATGGATATCTATCAAAATCTTGAAGACGTAGCTCATCAAACATCGACTCAGGTTGATGCTTTAAGAGTTTTCACTCGCTCCTCCGCCTTTTTCGTAAATTCACTCTCCGGGTAAAGGCGGATGAGATTCTCATAATTCTGAATGGCCTGTTCGACATTGCCCAGAACTTCGTCGCATTGCCCAGCCTGATAGAGGGCAGCCGATTGCAAATCTGGAAAGCCGGGAAACAGTATCGCCATGCGAATGTATTCTTTGATCGCCAGTTGATAATCTTTTTGAATCAAAGCAGTTTCCGCCAGATAAAACTGACTTTGAGCAGCCGCCAACGTTTTATTCCCGGCTGCCCGATCTAGTACCGCTCGGAATTGTTTTTCGGCATCTTCAAAATTTGCCTGGGCAATTTTGGTTCGCCCGGCGAGTACTTCAACCTGCTCCCGTTCTGCAGACTCGGGGTATTCCTCACGAACTGTTTCCAGGACTTCCTGAACCTGATCATATTTCTTTTGACGACGAGCAATTTCCCCAGTCATCACATAAATTTTCGGATACCATTCCGGTCGCTCTGTTTTCTCCAGATTATTGACACGGGCCTTCAATCCCGTGAGTTGTTTTTCGGCCTCTTCCAACTGGTCCTGTTCGAGATAGAGTTGAATCAACTGGGATTCGATTTCACCAATTTCAGTGAGGCTGGCCGTCTGACCATTCGCAGCTTTGAGATATTCATCTGAAAACTTTTTGACCGCAGCAGAATCTTTCTGAGTTCCGGCAATCATCACCAGTTGATACAGCGATCGGGTTTTCACATAGGCATCCGATTTTGAATCTCCGATCAACTTCTCAAATCGGCTTCGAGCAGAGTTTAGGTCACCGTTAATGTAATCGCTCTCCGCCAGCGATAACTGAGCATCATCTGCTCGATCACTCTCAGGTCGTTCGTTAATTAGAATCTCAAAGACTTCGTCCGCCTTTTCATATTCTTCATTCTCGTAATGCAATAATGCCCATTCATCGAGTAACTTATCCAGATTCTGATTTCGAGTCTCCGGCTGCTTACGAAGTTCTTCATAGGCCAGTCGATATGCCTCGGCTGACTTGTCGACTTTGTTCAAGTTCCGATAAGTCCGAGCCGCCTCTCGAGCTGCTCGGTAAGCCAGATGATGAACTTCATTTCCTTGAGCGACCTCTTGCGGAGAGCGAAACGACTGAGCAGTCTGCATAAATGTCTCTGCGGCCTTCAATTCCTGATCCGCTTTCAGTAAAGCCATTCCCTGCATGTATCCGGCATCGGCGGCAACCTGCTGGGCATTCGGGAACTGTTTTTTCAACTTCTCGAAACTGGCGACAGCTTCATCGAACTTTCCATCTTCGAAATAACTCCAGCCCAGAGCCGAGAGTGATTTAATCGTCCACTCATCATTCAGCTGCAAATTTAGAACCTGCTGATACTGTTTCTGAGCCTCCATCCAGTTTTGCCGCGCATAATTCATTTCCGCCAACTGAAAAGTTGCTTCAGCAATGACCTGCGGGGCTAGATTCGATTGCTGCAATTTCGCGAGCACGGCTCCGGCTTCATCAAACTGATTCATTTTCGTCAACACATTAATGCGGACGATATAAGCCTGCGAAAGAGCGTTCTGATCTTTCGAAAGTTTTTCAAATTGATCCAATGCACCAAGAGCATCTTCGTACTTGCCCAGCTCATATTGACTGTTCGCCAGCAGTAACCAGGTCTCGGGCAACTGGAGTTGAGTCTGTTCCTGCAGCCCAACCGTTATCGGCTCCAAAGCACTGACTGCCAATGCATCATCTCCCATTTCCTGAGCGATTCTCGCCGTTTGATAGCGAGTCTGCTGTGACAGCAATAGTTGGTTGTCTGGCTTGCCGTCCAGAATTTTAGTCAGTAGAGGCAACGCTCTGCGAAGACGAGTCTCGCGATCGCCCAGTGATTCGGGAAGAGGATCGGTTTCGGAATCGGCGGCTGCCAGCAAACGACATTGCAACAATGTCTGCTCATCATTTTCAACAGACGTCATTTTGACATCTGGTTTCTGTTCAGAAAGTTCCCATCCTTGCCCTAACCGATTTGTCAACAGGCAACATTCCAGAGACGATAACCAGGCATCGATCACCGATTCACCCTGAGGAAACTGCTTCTGATAATCGAGAAATAAATTCAATGCCTCGTCATACTTGCGGAGTTGAAACTGACTGTCTGCCAGTTGATAGAGGATTTTCGGTTTCAAATCAGCATCGGTTGTCTGCTGCAGCAGAGTCTGCAATACCTGTTCAGACTTTGCGAGGTCTCCCGAACTCTTATAAGTTTGTGCGATCCAGTAGCGTGCAGATTCGCGATATTGCTCGCTCTGATCGGCTGCAGAGAATTGATCGAGTGCTTTTTCCCATTCTCCCAGCGAGTAATAAGCGTAACCCGCATTCAAATGCGAAAGCGCGATCAGCTTTCCACTCGGGTTGAGGCTGGACAGTTTCGTAAACGTCTCGGCTGCGTTCTGATAATTCTTCTGCTGGAAATAAAGCATCCCCACATTGAATAACGATTCTTCCAGCCGCTGGGAATCGGGATCGTTGATCAACTTCTGATACTGCTTAATCGCCGGTTCCACTTGATTCTGTAATTCAAGCGACCGAGCCAGTCCAAACTGACTGTCTTCGACAAATCGACCTTTGGGGAATTTGTCCAGCGATTGTTCAAACGTATTTTGAGCCTCCGCATGTTTTCCCGTTCTCAAATAAGCATCGGCCAGATACGGCAACGCCCACTCCACCAGTTGATCGTTAGGAGCCTGTTTCAGAAAGGCTTCAAAATCGCTGATCGCTGTCGGGTAATCGTTCAGAAAGTAACTGCATTCGGCGACGCGATACATCGCCTGAGCGGTATTCTTGTTCTGAGGATGAGCCTTCAGGAATCCTCGAAGCACTTCTCTGGCCTCTTTGTACTCTTCCTGGTTGACCAGACTTTGGGCCAGATACAATTTCGCGAGCGGAGCTTTGCTGTGATCCGGATAGGCTTTGAGATAAGTCCGGAATGTCTCACTGGCCAGATCCCAGCGTTTTTGTCCGTACAAGGTTAAACCGAGTGTGTATTCATCGTCAGCAGGAGCCGCGTTCACAGAAACTGCTGTCGACAGCAGCAGTGATGTTGTGAAAATCATCAGACTCAAATGAAAACAAATCGCCCGTGGCCAGCAGCTACTCATAGTGAATCTTTGCATTATCAGTAAATTGAATTCGACGTTTCAGGTTTTACAGAGGCAGAAAATTTCGATCTCATCCCGTAGTTTTCTCCCTCTCTGATCTAAGTAGAGCGCTTACTGAGCGAGAGAAAATCGTTTTCTATTGTATCCCAACGAACCCGGCAGAGGAAAACGTTTTATAAGAACTTGTCAAATTGCAATCGTATTCGCAACGATTATTCCACCGCCGCAAAGCTCCCAAATTGCCAGATATCCCAGAGTCACGACATCTGATTCGAATTCGCGAGTTGCTCGATTACACTATCACTCGCAGCGAGACTCAATGTCATTCCGTTACCGCCAAACCCATTAACCAGATGGATGCGAGGTTCGATTTCCCTGAAGATGTACATCTCATGGGGATGTTTGGCGTAGAATCCTGACCAGCGTCGGGCGATTGAAGTTTGTGGAATCTGCAGAACTTTATGAATTTCACGTAAAATCAGCTGATCGATTTCGTCTTTATCAAATGGCTCAATGTCCTCTCCGTATTCATGGGAGTCCCCGAGAATCAGTTCACCATTTGGCGTTGACGAAGCCATCACATGAATGCCATATCGATCAAGCTCGGGCATGGTTGTCGCAACTCGCTGTCGAACCTGAGTTAAAGTCGGGCAGATATCGAACGCGGAATAATGCCTCAACGTTAAACCGCTGGCCATGTGAGGCCCTAGTTTCCACTGATCAGGTTGTGGAACGGTGAGCAGCATTTGCAGTTTACAAATTTTAAACTGCTGATTGCGGTGCTGCTCAGGGAACAGGTGCTTAAAGTAAGCTCCACTGGCGATGATGATTCGATCCGCGGTCCAACTTTTCCCGTCGGCACTCTGAATTGATCCGTCGTGAACTTTGACAATGGGAGTTTCGAAATGCAGATCTACATTGGGGAGTCCGCCCAGGTGAGATACGATCGAAGTGATTGCTGTCGGAGGATGGACCCGACATTCCGTTCGGCTGTACAAGCCACCTTTAAGTCCATTGGGATTGGCTGCTGGCAGATGCTGGAGCGTCTCAGCAGGGTTGAGAACTTGTAAATCCAGATCTTGGGAACAGGCTGAATCAGCGAACTCTTTCAGGACCTGCATTTCGTCTTCATGATGTGCCAGAAAAACGGAACCACACTGTTCGACTGGAAAACCAACCGCCTCGCCTAACTCCTGCCACAATTGCTGATTTCTGAGGGATAATGCTCTGACAGATCCTGCGGGCTGACCAATTGGCCAGATCATTCCAAAGTTCCGAATACTGGCACCTTCCGGGTGAGAATCCGCTTCAAAAACCGCCACGGAATAACCACGTTTTGCAGCCGCCCAGACATGACCTAAACCGACAATCCCACTCCCGATAATGGCCAAGTCATAGTGCATCCTGGAATTCCTGCCGGTATTGTTGTGATCATTGTTCCAAAGTCGTTACATCCTGATGAGCGAATTGAAATCTTATGGAATCCCCGGCAAATCATCAAACTGAAGCAGTGATCAATTAACATTGACCTGATACATTTTGCTTTATTATTGAAGTCAATATCAGTGAATTGACCTGAAGAGATTCATTCAGGACAATACTTATGTATTGGCTTCCGTGCTTATAAAACGAGTCAAGATTGATCCGCGGCCCGTCTTCCCATACGAAAGAGATCCATGAAATATATTCCCTTAAACGATGACAAAAAGTTTTCTGAAGAATCTATCAGGGCTCTGCTGATAACTTTAAGTGTGGGAGTTCTCTGGCTGTTTTTCAGTCCAGAATCTGTGCCAGCCGAATCAGTGAAACGCCCGAATATCATCGTCATTATGGCGGATGATCTCGGGTATGGAGACCTCAGCTGTTACGGTGCGACCGAAATTGAAACTCCGAATATCGATCGACTCGCTCGTGAAGGACAATTGTTCCGTCAGGGATATTGCTCCGCTTCCACCTGCACGCCGACTCGCTTTTCTTTTCTGACCGGCATGTACGCGTTTCGTCAGCCGGGAACAGGAATTGCTCCTCCAAATGCGACGGCTCTGATTCAGCCGGGAACGCCGACCATCGCTTCCATTCTCGATGAAGCAGGTTATGAAACCGCAGTAATCGGCAAGTGGCATCTCGGTTTAGGAGAAGGAAAAGAA
Organism: Planctomycetaceae bacterium UBA2671; assembly: GCA_002359185.1. Lineage (GTDB taxonomy): Bacteria > Planctomycetota > Planctomycetia > Planctomycetales > Planctomycetaceae > Rubinisphaera. The sequence goes on along the minus strand of DEML01000093.1, from coordinate 10,467 downwards.
CCCGATTGGAATGGAGATCTCAAACCCGGTCCCTGCGAAATCGGATTTGACCATTGTTATTTGTTGCCAACGACGAACGATCGTGTCCCACAGGTTTTTGTGGATGATCACCGAGTTGTGAATCTCGACCCGAAAGATCCACTTTGGGTCGGCAACAAAAATCCCGATGGGCAACCGACTGGTTTAACTCATCGAGACACTCTGAAAATGGATTGGTCGCACGGACACAATCAAACAATTCATAATGGAATCAGCCGGATAGGGTTCTACTCGGGTGGACATGCGGCTCGCTGGCGGGATGAAGACCTCGCCGACAAATGGGTCAGCCACTCTGCCAAATGGATTGAAACGCACAAGGACAACCCTTTCTTTCTGTTTTTCTCCTCGCACGATATCCATGTCCCTCGAATGCCCCACGAACGTTTTCAGAAAAAATCCAAACTTGGTTATCGGGGCGATGCCATTCTCGAACTCGACTGGCAGGTGGGCGAAGTGCTTACTACGCTGGATCGACTCGATCTGACTGAAAAAACACTCGTGATCTTCTGCAGCGATAATGGTCCGGTTCTCGATGATGGCTATGTCGATGGCGCAGTCACCCAACTTGGAAAACATACACCTTCCGGTCCATTTCGCGGGGGAAAATACAGTGCTTACGAAGGCGGGACCTGCACACCGTTTCTCACTCGCTGGCCCGGGACGATTCCAGCAGGTGAATCTCAGGCAATCGTCAATACGGTCGACCTTGCCACCAGCATGGCTGAACTGGTCAAACAACCGATCCCCAAAGAAGCTTTTCCAGACAGTCTGAATGTTCTGGATGCCCTGCTCGGAAAACCTTATTCAGGAGGACGCACAGAAACTGTCGAGCAGGGGACAAGTGCTCTAGGGTTACGAGTTGGCGACTGGAAACTTGTCGCGTATCGCAACAAGAAAAACAATGGCAAAACCTTCGAAAAGACGAGCGAAGGCCTTTATGAACTTTATCAGCTCAATCAAGATCCCGGTGAATCAAACAATGTCATCAATAAATTCCCCGAGAAAGCTCAAGAGTTGATCAAACGTCTGGAAGAAATTAAGGCTGCTCCTACTCGAAACTGAAATCGCACCAGTTGCTATGAAAACCCGGGTGGCGGGGGTACTCTCGAAGAGAAGCCCCCGATTCGTATAACTTCCGGGGGCTTCCGCTAAAGCGGAGCGCCCCCGCCACCCCTGAATTTTTCGACTAAATTAGGTTTTATAGTGGTTCTAAATCGAAAAATGGGTTATCCCTATTGCCATTTCCCGGAACTTACTGCCGATCATTTTTTAAGTCACTCCCATCGCTGACGACCTCAAGGTTTGCTGATACAATATCGTCTTCACTATTCAGGAACAGACGATGTTGAAAACAAAGAATCAGCTTTATAATCAGATCTCTTGCGAAGATTGCGTTTCCGGGCTCAATGCACTGGAACCCGGCTGTGTCGATCTGGTCTTTGCTGATCCTCCGTTCAATATCGGTTATGAATACGATGAATACGACGATCGGCTTGAGCGGGATCAGTATCTCGAGTGGTCCACGAGTTGGATGAAATCGGTCTATCATGCTCTCAAAAGCGATGGAACTTTCTGGCTGGCGATCGGCGATGAGTACGCAGCAGAACTGAAACTGGCTGCGCAGGAAATTGGTTTTCATCCCCGCAGTTGGGTCATCTGGTACTACACGTTCGGCGTAAACTGCAAAAATAAATACAGCCGGTCCCATGCACATTTATTTTACTTCGTGAAGGATCCGAAGCAGTTCACCTTCCTGGGAGAGGACCTCGAAAATCGCATCCCTTCCGCCCGTCAACTTGTTTACAACGATAAACGAGCAAATCCCAAGGGGCGATTGCCGGACGATACCTGGATCATTTCTCCAAGTGATGCCGTTGGCGACCTGCATGCTGACGACCAGCAAACCTGGACATTGCGACCACAAGACCTCGAATCGCGTTTTCAGGCTGACGAAGATACCTGGTACTTTCCGCGGATCGCAGGAACTTTTAAAGAGCGAGCCGGCTTCCATGGCTGTCAGATGCCCGAGCAGTTGCTGGGACGCATTATTCGAAACTGTTCGCGAGAAAACGAACTGGTCGTCGACCCATTTACCGGCAGCGGAACGACACTGGCAGTCGCAAAAAAACTGGGACGAAAATATCTTGGCTTTGAACTCTCGGAAGAGTATGTCAATGCGAGCCGGGAGCGATTGAAAAAAATTTCCGTCGGCGATCAACTCGATGGCTCTGCCGAACCGACAATGAGTGCTCCCGGAACCTGGGCTAAAAAGTCTGCCCGTGCTCAAAATCGAACGAATATTCATCAGGAGGAAGCAGTCGCGGAAACACCACTCCGGTTGACTCTGGCAGGTATCAAAGAAGCCTTTCTTGCATCGCATCAAGGCTATTCCGTCGATCGCGTTTTGCTCGATCCAGAATTAAATATTGCGTTTTACGAGTCGTGCCGTCAGCTTGGTCTGTTTGGTGATCCTCGTACCTGGAATCTGTTACTGTTGCAATTACGTCGTGATGGAGAATTGCAGGAGATTCCCTGCACACGTCGAACTGAAATGAGTTGGCAAGAGGTCGACAATATTCTTTCGGGATGTGAAATCAGCCTGCAGATATTGCTGACCGAGACACAAACAAAACATCTGACAGAGATCATGAGTGATCCCGAATTGCTGCAGCGGTTTGATGACCGTGCCAGAATGATCAGCCCTGGAGCAGCGACATTCGAATACCGCTGGGCTGCGGTAATGCTGTCCCGACAATCTGAAATCGCCCGTAAACGTGCCGGCATCCTGGCTGCCGCTTATGACGATTCGATCGAACAACGTCTCTCTGCTCCTGAGAAACTTGACGACAAGCTGGTCAGTCAACTACCAGAAAGTCCCGGACTCTTTTTAATCACTGCGGACGATCCACTTTATGTCGGAGAAACATTGAATCTGAAACTGCGGGTTGAATCTCTGGATAAAAAAGCGATCTCGGACCTGGCTGGTGTTGCAGAAAACGATTTAACGATCCGAGTGATGACACAAACTCCCGAACTGTTCGGCGAACTGGCTTGGCAAAACTACCTGGCATCGCGTTTTCAGACGAAATGGAATCTTAAAGATTAATGTGAGCAATTTAATTCACGGTTCATTCTCTTACTTTCAAACTCAGATCAATTCATGCACGCCACAGAATTTCTAACTCAATCGGAATTGAAATCGGTTCCACCAATCGTCGTACTCTTTGGCGGCGAGCGGTTTTTGAAGCAGCAGGTTCAGCAACTGTTTTTACAGACGGTTTACGGGCCTGAGGCTGATGCTCATGAACTGGCCTCATTTCTGGAAGGTCGGGAAGCCGAGTGGCGCAGTGTTGCGGATGAATTGAAAACGATTTCCATGTGGAGTGGAAAACGCTGTGTCATCATCAACGCGGCTGACGATTTCGTTTCTGCCAATCGCCCGCAACTGGAAAAATATGCGGACAACCCGGCAAAGTCTTCGCTGCTGATTCTCGATGTGAAAAGCTGGCCGAAGTCGACAAAACTGGCCAAGAAGGTACAGAAAACTGGGGAAGCGATTGAATGCGGCGAGTTAAAAGGGGCTCAGTTACAGGGCTGGGTTGTCTCCCACGCGGCTCATAAATATGAAAAGACGATCAGCCGTCAGGCCGGTCAGCTGTTGATCGACCTGGCAGGAACTTCGGTCGGACTGCTCGATCAGGAACTCGATAAGCTCACATCCTATGTTGGACAGAATAAAAAGATTACCGATGAAGATGTGCGAGCCCTGGTTGGGGGATGGCGACTCGAAACAACCTGGAACATGATCAACGGCGTGCGGGATGGTCAGCTCGACATGGCACTCGTCGAACTCAATAAACTGATGACGGCTGGCGAAGCTCCGCAAAAATTGCTGGGGGGCATTTCCTTTGTGTATCGCAAGATTGTCAAAGCGGTTCGCATTTCTGCAAAAACCCGTCAACTCGGGCCCGCTCTCAAACAGGCAGGTATTTTTCCTCGCGATGTGGGACCAACCGAAACCTACCTGCGAAAACTGGGGCGAGAACGGGCAGAGCGAATCCCCGAACTGCTTGCCAAAGTCGACCTGGGAATGAAAGGCGAAAGTTCCCTCCCGCCTCGCTTGCTGATTGAAAAATTGCTGGTTGAGCTTTCTCCCTAATGGGAAATTGATGTCTTGCATTCGCATCAAGTCACCTGAGTATGGTAATGTCAGCAGAACATTGACAGAAGTTCCTGTTTTTAAGGCGAATGGATTGAACACCCCGTTGCACAACCGTGAAGAATATGTCGAGCAGGCTTATTTTTTTCGCACTTACCGCGAACGTCTCGATAACGATTTGCCTGCTCAGGAAGTTCTGCAGGTGATTTCGCAGGAAATTCTTTCGACGACTCAGCTTCCCTTGGCGATCAATTTCATGGCGTCGGAAATGATGCTGCACGGCCGCGTATCCGGAGGAATGGCCCGCCTCGGACATTACTTCACTCCCTTCCAGAGCTTTGTCTTTCGTCAAGCCGAGCAGGACCGCACAAAATTCGATATGCGGATCGGTCTGGAAATTCTGGAGAAAGAAGCCGAGTTTCTCGCACTGGAAAAAGCAACGCCCCAAGGGTTGTTCATCTATCAGTTTGAAGCTCTCTCCCGAAATCGACTCGGTTATCAGGACGGCTTGCAGGCGATGAGCAATGACCCCATGTATGACGAACACTGGCGAGACTGGATCGGCAAAGTCCGGCAGTCACTCGGGGCGATTGAGTTTTCGGAGATGATTTATTCGCGTTCGGAATATCGAGTGCAGGAAGTGCGGAGACGAACCGAAAATCCGGATTATTCCCCCTCCTACCCCGTGCTCTTCGGCTTGCAGGAAGGACGCATCGCCCAGGCGAACCGCGGCCGAGATCCTCTTTATATGTTCGCAGCTTTACAGAGACATCTGGGCTATCCCAAAGTTCCTCGCCCCAAACCACCACTTAGCGAACGCCTCGATCCGATTATCGAACAGCGTCTCCAGCAACTCGAAATGCGATTGAAAATTCTCGAAGCCGAGCAGTCCGGGAAACTCGATCTGTCCGACTTTTATGTCAAACCCGAAAAGCCGGAGTTCAAAGATAAGGATTGACCGAGAGTCTTTTCGGCGATTGGTTTTCATCAGATTTATCGTTATGCTGAAAGATCAATTCACAAACAGAATCCTTTCTGGAGTCTCTTCTGATGGTTCGAATCTTTCTACTGACTTTATATGTAACATGCGTAGTTGCGGTCACTGATTTCGCAAATGCAAAAGACCCGCAAGTTCAACACTCGTTTCTGACTGCAGACTCCTCGAAACAGACCATTGCAATCATCAATGAAGATGATCTACCCAAGTGGACACACAAAATCGGACCTCTTCACGACCTGCATTTCTTGAGCAATGGAAATGTGCTGTTTCAAACGAACTGGAAGAGAATTGTCGAAGTTAATCCGGCGACCGATGAAGTGGTCTGGGAATTCCAGGCGGGGCAAGATACGGACAAAAAAGTGGAAGTCCACGCGTTTGAACGACTGAAAAATGGCAATACGATGGTCGTGGAATCAGGAACATCCCAGATCCTCGAAGTCAATCCTCATGGGAAAGTTGTCCATACGATTCCACTCCAGGTCAAGCAGCCTCATGCTCATCGCGATACCCGCCTCGTCCGAACACTGGAAAACGGGAATTACCTGGTCTGCCATGAAGGCGAGGGACTTGTCCGGGAGTATAATCGAGATGGAAAAATCATCTGGGAATACGAAGTCCCCTTGTTTGGCGAACAACCTCGTGACGGGCACGGAGTTGAAGCCTACGGAAATCAATGCTTCGCCGCTCTTCGCCTCAAGAATGGAAACACGCTGGTCTCAACAGGCAACGGCCATCGGGTGATTGAAGTCACACCAGAAAAGAAAGTGGTCTGGTCGCTCGACCAAAATGAACTCCCCGGCATTCAACTGGCCTGGGTAACAACCCTGCAGGTCTTGCCGAATGGAAATATCGTGCTCGGCAATTGTCATGCTGGCCCAGACAATCCACAAGTGATCGAAATCACAAAGGACAAGCAGGTCGCCTGGACTTTTCACGATTTCAACCGCTTCGGAAACGCTTTAACCAACACGCAGATTCTCAGCACGAATGGCGAAAAGATCGATCCCAAGCAGACAATTCGCTGAATCCAGTCAATCCATGACGGTGAAGTGAATTTATTTTTAAGAAATACGAGAGGGGGGACTTGAACCCCCACGTCCGAAGACACTGGATCCTAAATCCAGCCGTATAAACGTCTTATCTGCTTACTGATTATTGCTTTACGACAAACAAAAAAACGTTAGTCGCACAGTAGTTGCACGGCTAACGTTAACGTTATTGTTTGTTCCGATCCAGCGAATTGCCATATTCTTCTAACGATTTTGCCCATGAGTAGAATTCCTCATCGGTCAATTCTTCTTCGGCTTCCGCTTCCGTTGCCGTTGTCGCTTTCGACGGTACGAATTTCTTAACAACGTCTTGATTCATCGTAATCGTGTTTCTCAGTTCATCGTTTAACAGATGCGTCTGTGATGAAGATACCCAAAAAAGTCCATCATCATTAAGAACGAAATCGATCCCGTTTGCGTTTTTCCATTCCACCATTTCCGCTACCTTATTCCACGGATCTGCGTTTTGCTTAGTTGCATTCGTTGTTTTCGTTGTTTTGGTGTTTTCGTCAACGTGTAATTGCTCTGTTGTTATCGTTGTTTTCGTTGTTGTGGTAACAACTGGCAACAGACGATTGTTATCGTTGTTTTTGTTGCATTCGTAGAAACGAGTTGTTTTTATGTGACCGTCCACGGACTCACGTTTGATGATCTTATTACGTTTCACCAAAACAACGATTGCACTATCGAGATCGTCAGCGGATTTGTTGACAGCTAACGCTCTACGGATATCCGTTTTACTACACCCTTCGTTGTCGATGACATAATCTAAAATCCGTTGTTCAAACTTGCTTAGCTGTTTCGATTTACTGAAGAACATTTCAGCGGATTTGTCACAGTAATCCCAAACAGCTAATGCGGCTTTCAGATGTTCAATCTCAATGATCATTGATCCATCGACAACAGCATAGATTAAACTCAAACGAACAATGTTAGGACAGGCACGGTCTGTTGCACGACCATAAGCCCCTTTACGTTCTCTTTTGAGATTTGAGTAAACGTTTTCCCATAGCTGATTAGCTTCTTCGGATCTTATAACACGATTAATCGTTCGTGCTTTTTCGATTGCCATTCGAAGACGTTCCCCGTAACCGTCTAATACACTGTGATTGCCACCATGAGGAAGCAATTTTGTTGAGGTAACGAAACACCATAAAAATCGATTGCTAAAACCGTTGACCATTTCAACAGAATCTTGAAGCAACTTATTCAATTCGTCGGGAGTTATTTGACCTAAAAACGAAATGAATGCGTTAGACGCTCTCAGTTTCGATTTGCCACGTGTTTGGACTTCTAAGATATCACAATCCCACGATGAACGAAGAATCGGACTTAAAGTATTGTTCTCACGTCGCATGGCTTGAATAGGTCGGGCGAATTCAGAATTGAGACACAAACAACGTTGTAGCGGTATCAGATACTGTAATCCGTCTTCATCTTGTTCGGGATCAGAAACCCGTTCGATGAATCCTTCTCCTGATGATATACCGCTTGCAATACAGTTCATTGACCAATCTTGGTCGGCTTCTTTCATTAGTCGATTCACTATCGACCACGCTTGACCCTTACCAGATGCGGTACTGCCCACGATAGCGGTAAACAGATTACAATGGTGCCGATCGGAACCGACTTCGAAATACGGATTGTTTCCAATCGAATTTCCAGCAGCGGTAAGTAATGACAATAGGATTCCAGCAGGATCGGCTTCTGTTTCAGGCTCAATGGTGTTAACGATTTCACCGATCAATCCGTGATAAGCATCGTTACCGAGTTCGTGACTGTATGTTACTTCGTCTTCGTCTTCGTCTTCGTTGTCGATAACGTCTTCGTTAACAGTGACTCTTTTGTCCGTTGTCGTTTTTTTTCGGGCTTCTTTTAACTTGTGGTGCAGTTCTTTTTCGGTCCATGGCGGATCGTTTGCGTCGTTCCAATCGGATAGCAAATCGAATAACGTTTCGTCGGGCAGATCCCCAAAAAGTTCTACAACAGAAGCAACAATTCGGTATGTTACGTTGTGACCGCTTTTACCTTCGACAGCTTGTTCGCATTCGTTAAGATAAGCTTTTGCACGAGTAACAAGTTCATTTTCATTGACGATGAAAACGGAATCGCGTAGCGATTCACCGTTTGCCGTCTTCGTCTTCGAATACTTCTGTTCGTCTTCGGCTTTTGTCCGAATGAATTTCATAAGCCAATCGGGAGCATCTGCCAATTCGCATTCGCTTGGATGAACGATCCATTCGTATGATCCACCGCTAACGTGTTTCGAAGTCGGAAGGATTGCGATTGATCCTGTTGATCTTACATCACAATCGCAGGGCAAATTCTTAATCTTTTGGCTACTGACCAAATCTTCGTAATGTTTGAAATAGTAATGATATTTACCGCTTCCGCTTTTCACTTTCCATGTAATCGGCATCGAAGACGCTAACGTCTTACTGCGTTCTTCGTCTTCGTCGTCATCATCGAGTAGCCAAACGCCTGACGGCTCGCCTGTTGCGATTCCAATATTACAAATTTTGTTGTCTTCGTAATACGGCTTTAGTTTTTCGATATCTTTTGTAGCATCGTGTACTCCGTTTGGTGTCTTCGGATGTTTCCCTTTATCTTTGCAGTTCGCACCTTTATAGCAGGTGCAACTTCCGTCTTCGGTGACGGAATGCATCGGAACGATTGAAAATCCGAAAGAAATAAGATCTTGCAGCGTATCTATTATTGACATATAATCTCCTTAATGAGATTGAGTTGAAATAAGAAAAAAACACGAAGCCATGCAGAACACGATTCTGCATGGCTTTTTGTGTTTATTGGGCAGCGGCAGGTGAAAACGAAAGCAATTTCGTTTTGCCGTTGTTATTCGGTCCGTAAATCAAAACGTATTCTTTGCCGACGTAGTCTTCTGTTTCGATCTCAGTTCGTTCAGTCGTGCTTTGCGGTTTGCCAGCAAGTCCTAACAAGAAACGTCCCAATTTGTTTTGAGTCCGTGGACCCATTTTCGAAACGTCTCCGAACCCGACGTATTGACGATCGTTATCCTCGAACAAGAACTTATAATAGTCGCTAGAACCCTCAGTTTCGGACTTATGCGGTCCTGAGAATTCGATAAATCGTGCGGTGTAAAATCCAGATTCGATTTCAGAATAGCTTTTTTCGTTAACAACGAATGTAGACATAGTATTATCCCCTATAGGATATGAGCGTTATAAGAAAAACGTTCACGATTAGCAGGTGAACGGGTGCCGTTTCGAGTCATTTTGACTCTCGGCAGGATTGCTTTGATCTAACGTTAGAGTCTGCAATCGCAAGTAGGGGATTTGTTGAGCGTTGTTTTTTGTTGTTGATCTTAGTTGCAATAGTTGTAATTGTTGTTGTCGTTACTTAGTTATCGTTTGTTGTTTAATGTAGTTCTGTAATTCTTCTGAGTCGATTCTGTATTGTCCTCTAATACGGACGCCTGTAAGTTCTCCTGAGACTATTAACTCTCTTACAGTTCTAGGGCAGACCGATAAATACTCTGCGACTTGTGATGGTGATAAAAACATTTGAATTTCCCTTCATTTGATAGATGTGAATTGTAACACAAAAATATGTATGGATCAAGATGCTGATTTTGCAAATAAATTCCGAAAATTATTTTGTGTCCGAAATTTCCGTTTTTGGATCGAAATTTGATTACAAATTTTCTTATAACTTTGCCCGAAAAATATACACGGGACATTGGTGATCGTCGTATAAGGAATTCGTCACAATTTCGATCCCGTACCCGTCTGATTTTCGCTTATCTGTTCGCAGGGATGCCGATGCGATTTCTTATAATGAACTGTGAATCTTATAAGACGGTGGGGGATTAAGAAATCCTTATAAGACGAACGGGGACGAATCGACCCCACCGCTTAATTTTCAAACGCAAAACAAAAACGTATAAAGGGGACGATATGGACTTTCGAACCGAAATAAATTTTGCATGGGGCTACCCCAACGAAAACAACGATAACAACGAAAACAATACAACGTTGTCCTGTTACTGCTTTTGTACCAAAACAACGAAAACAACGATTGCAATACAACAACAGTTCATTCGGGGGATCGATACACCAGAACAACGATGACAACGAAAACAATCATGCAATGCAAAAAGCCGATCCCCTGTTAATAAGGATCGGCTTCTATTGTTGTTGGATCTTTTTGGGGATCTTATTAGTTCGACTTTCGCACTTTTA
>DEML01000035.1:19320-22773 GCA_002359185.1 Planctomycetaceae bacterium UBA2671 | reverse complement strand
GTACCAAACTCTGCGTAGCCCTGTACAGTGTTCGGGGAATCGGTCCCGAATTTCAGTCCCCTGCTCTTTCGAAATCCGTGCTTCTTCAATCAATTATCAATTCTAGCTCTCGATCGCGACCAGATCCTCGCACCACTGGCAACTCAGAGCTTGATTTGTTTTCATAAGTTGTTCGAGATGGTCAGTTGTCGCGCATGTTGATTGATACCGACAGGGAGCATGGTGATCCTCATTGGAGAAAGAGCGAGAGTGATTGCCCAGTGATAGGAAAATCACAATTCCCACTCAAAGCAACTCTTTCATCGATATCACAGGAAAGTCAATATTCAGGCGATGCGTACAAGTTGTTTGCCGAGGTTATCACCTTCGAAGAGTCCAATGAAAGCAGACGGAGCATTTTCTAAACCATCAGTGATTGTCTCTTCCCAGACGATCTTGTTTGCCTTGATCAGAGGTAGCATATCGGAAATGAATTCGTCTCTATCCTCCAGGTGGTCTCGAACAATAAAACCTTGCATGCGTATGCGTTTGCTGATCAGTTTGAACAGGTTTCGTGGTGCAGATACGGGTTCGGTCGCATTGTAAGTGGAGATCATGCCACATTCGACACAGCAACTAAAGTCATTCATGACATCCATAGCCGCTTCGAGGTGATCGCCACCGACGTTGTCGAAGTAAACATCGATGCCATCCGGAGCATGGCTGGATAATTCTTCCACCAGGTCATTGGTCGTTTTGTAGTTGATTACGGCATCGATCCCTGTATTATCTTCCAACCATGCAATTTTGTTCTGCTTTCCTGCACTGCCGATCACACGGCAATTTTTTGCTTTAGCGAGTTGAACGACGATTGATCCGACTGCACCAGAGGCCGCTGAGACAAAAACGGTGCTGCAATCTTGCAGCTTGGCGATTTTATTCAGACCAACCCAAGCGGTCATGCCAGTCATGCCAAGCGTCCCGAGATAAGTCTGCACAGGGACGAGGTTGGGATCGACTTTCGTGACCCCTTCTCCAGTCGATTTCCAGAACTCACGCCAACCGAGATGACCAATAACAATGTCACCTTCATGGAAGTCTGAGTTTCGAGAGTCAACGACTTCGCCAATACAGCCTCCTTCGAGTGGCTTATCGATTTGGAATGGAGGTACGTAGCTGTCACTCTCCTTCATTCGCCCACGCATATAAGGATCAACCGACATCCACTGGTTTTTAACCAGAAATTCTCCCTCAGCGATCGGGGTAATTTCTTCTGAGGAGATTTTAAAGTTTGCAGAGGTTGGCTTCCCCTCAGGACGTGACGAGAGAACGACCTGTTGCGATTGAATCACTTGTTTTACTTTGGTAGTCATTTCCTGGTTCCTCCATTGATGAGTCGGGAAATCGAATCTGAATTGAATCGTTTGAGATCGAAAGAAATTCATTCGATCAACAAAATAAGCCCCGGTTACTGCTATGTCGCTGATTGAACTGTTTAGCTTGCGGATTTGATGATTATTTGATTTGCAGACAGAAGCTTGAGCTACAATTCTACTGACCGAGATGGATCAACTTTTTGTTAACAAATTCCAGAATCCCCAGATGCGAGAGCTCGCGTCCGTAGCCTGAGTTTTTAATGCCACCAAATGGTAATTCGGCTTGTGATTTTGTCGGTTGATTGACGAACATCATTCCCGTTTCGACCTGCTCTGCGACGCGACGACCATGCTCTCTGTCTTTCGTAAATACACTTCCACCAAGCCCGTACGAAGAATTATTAGCAAGTGCTATGGCTTCCTCTTCATCTTTAACGACATACACAGTCGCGACAGGACCGAAGATTTCCTGGTCAAAAGTGGGCATGTCGGACGTGACATCCGTCAGGATAGTCGGATTGAAGTAGGCTCCATCACAGTCTGGTCGATCACCACCAAGGATCACCGTCGCACCGGCGTCAATTGCTGACTTAACCTGTTTTTGTACGGTTTGAGCCGCCTCTTCGGATGAGAGTGGAGCGAGAGTCGTCTCTTCGTCCATCGGATCTCCAATTTTGAGTGCTGCCATTTGAGCTTTGAAGCCCTTCATGAATTTTTTGGCAACAGACTCAACGACAATAAATCGTTTCGATGCGACGCAGGACTGACCTGCATTCACGGTTCTCCCTTTGACAGCCTGTTCAATTGCGTGATCGAGGTCTGCATCTTCAAGAACGATGAATGGGTCATTCCCACCAAGTTCCAGCACACTGCGTTTGAGATTCTTACCAGCAATTGCGGCAACTGCAGCACCAGCCGGCTCGCTGCCGGTCAGTGAAACGCCTTGAACGCGTTTGTCTGAAACGATTGTTTCGACAAACTCCGAGGGGACAAACAGATTCGTGTAAACACCTCTCGGTAAACCGCAATCGTTAAAAAGTTCTTCGATGGTATCTGCACACTGTGGAACATTACTGGCGTGTTTCACCATGACCGTGTTGCCAGCCATGATGTTGGGGGCAGCAAAACGTACGACCTGATAAAAAGGGAAATTCCAAGGCATGACACCGAGCAGAACGCCAATGGGCTCATAATGAAGGTAAGCGTTCGCACCATCAACATTGAAGGATTCATCGGCCAGAAACTGTTCTGCACCGTTTGCATAGAACTCGGCAATGTTCGCACAGTATTCAATCTCATATTGGCTCTCGGAGATCCGCTTGCCCATGTCCAATGTAATCGTGCGGGCATATTCGTCTGCATCAGACCGCAGAAGTTCCGCAAACTTCAGGAGGCATTGTTTTCGTGTATCAAATGATGTCTTTTTCCACTCCTGATAAGCTTCATGTGCCTTGCTGACAGCAGCCAGAATATCATCTTTATGAATTGGTTCGAATTCTCGAATTGTTTCGTTGGTAGATGGGTTGATACTTGCAATAGTCATGTAATCTAACTCCTGGAATAATTGAATATGATCCTTCTGCAATCTGGCGGTGTGGTGATGAAAGAATTAATTACCTTGCATGTTCCGGCCGAATTACTGGTTGCGTAACGCATTACAAATCCGGCAAAAGTGACCATCAGGCAGTACTTTCAATCCGGGATGAAGATCTCATCGTTGTTGCTGCAGTCTTCGGGTCAAGCTTTCACGACTTATATAATCTTTTCTACACCATGCATTACCAAATAGTAACGTAGTGCAGATACCATGCCGGGTCTCTCCACATTCCGAATTTACGCAAGGATTTGTAATTCAAGTGAAGGCCGAATGATGGTCACAAGTCGGTGAGTACCGTGCCATCTCACTCTCTTCAAGCTTTTTCGCAGTTTTCAAGTGGACAAACTATTGATGAACTTCGAATTCGTACCTTGGCCGTTAATCTCCTAAGCTGGTCATTATTCGCCCGATGCTAACAGTAGTTTCTCAAAGACAGTCGAGCGAGCAGGACGTCGCCCTGCTGGTCTCTTAACGAAACGGTCAGTTGTCGTGCATGTTGAT
>DEML01000035.1:0-19248 GCA_002359185.1 Planctomycetaceae bacterium UBA2671 | reverse complement strand
TCAGTTGTCGTGCATGTTGATCGATACCGAGAAAGAGCATGGTGGTCCTCCTGTGAGAAAGAGTGAGTGTGATTCCCCAGCTACAGGGGAATTACATTTTCCACACAACGCAACTCTTTCATCGATATCAAAGCCCCATGAGAGGGAATGCTTTTCCTACTGCGGTTGCCCGGAAAGTCTACCAAGCCATATTAAAAAACTCCGCCAAACGTTTCAGCAGATTCGGATTCATAAACTCCTTGCCGCCATGCCCGGCACCCGCCAATACTATTGCCTCCACCTTTACTCGATTTTCTTTCAAACTTGTTACAAAGCCACGATTGTGCTCGATCATCACGATCGGATCTTTGTCACCCTGAACAATTATTACAGGAGGATCTTCTCGTGAGACGTATGAAATCGGACTGAAAATCTCCGCCTCGGCCTGTCGATCCCGCACGGTTGTCCTGAACATCTTGGAGGGCACCTCTGCTAATTTGCCCGGCAAGGTAAATTCATTGCCGTCCTTGCCAAACCAGAACGTCAAGTCCGTCGGACCATAATAGTTGCATACCACCTGCACACGGCTTGAAACCCCGACATGGTTGCCGACAGTTCCTTCCAAATCCTCAACTCCACCGGACGTTCCCAACAGGGACGCCAAATGTCCGCCTGCCGAGGCCCCCCAAACGGCGAACTTATCAGGATCGATGTTATATTTTCCTGCATTGGCCCGTAGCCATCGCACCGCTGCTTTCGCATCGTGTATCTGAGCTGGAAAGGGGGCATCGTCCAAAAATCGATACTCGATGCTTGCCACCGCATACCCAACCAATAACATAGCAACTGCTGGACTGGGAGCGTCCTTCGAACCACTGTTCCATCCGCCACCATGAATCCAGATCACCAGTGGCGTTGAACTAGTGGCATCATTCGGGATCGCCAGATTCAGTTTCAAAGAGCGATTATCAACACGGGCATACTCCAGATCACGATGCAAAGACGACTTTTCCAGCAGTAACTGACGAAGTTTCTGTATAGCGTCCTGCTGCTTATTCCGCTGAGCAAACGTATCGCAGCATGTGCCCATTGAAATCGACACGGCAAAGAGCATTATCAGTGAGCAAGAGTTGCGTGATCGGGTGTTGAAAAGTGACATCCAGTGCGGTCCTTACATGTAGATAGCGAGGGGGAGGAGAGCCTATGACATCACAGATGCTGGAGGTTCAACGATCGGCGTACCTTGAGCATAATTCGACACACTTTGAAACACAAATCATAAGAGAATCATTTTGGTATGGACTTCTGTGCTGTGAAAGATCAGGAAATTGGCATGAGCATAGTAACTCCTTTTGAGATTCAGAAATTACAGTGAGTGCTCCAGTTCATAGCGAAGGAATTGGTATCCGATTAATATATTTTGTTTCATTCGTCTACCTCGCAGTCTTCAGGAAATCGGTCCCCAATTTCAGTCCACTACTCTTTCTTAATCTGTGTTCCTTCATTCAAATTCGAATTCTCACACTGGATCGCGACCAGATCATCATATATCTGGCAACTTAGAGTTCGATTTGATATCAGATGTTGTTGTAAATGATCACTTTTCGTGCATGTTGATCTACACCGAAATAGCGTATGGTGATCCTCTTGTGAGAAAAAGTGGATGAGATACCCGATTGAAAGGAAAATCAATACTCCCATTCAATGCAATTCATTCATTAATATCAAAGTCTTAATGACTGTAAATCAAGCCTTTTGCGAGTCGAAAATAAATGCAATCGAAAATGAAATTCCAATTACTAAAGCGAACAATAGTAAAACCGATGAGTCGATTCATGCTTAATGTTCTCAAGCATTCATTAACTCGCCAGTATTTATCCCGCGGTGTGGGATGTTTACTGCTGGTCTTCTCGATCCTTCTTACAGATATTTCGCTGCAGGAAAGCTTGGGTTGGGGGCGGGGACATAAGCTGATACGGACTTGGGCTGTGGCGAGATTGCCCGCCTGGCAAAAAGAACTATTAAGTCCTGAAGATTGGCAACATCTGCAATCCGATTACACCTCATTACAGGATGCTTACGCTGGTGGGAAATCGCCTCACTTGGAAAAATACTGCGTGCCACCGGCTCGATTGAACCTGCATGATGTCGGGAGTATTGAAGCAAGTCTGCCAGATATTCAGTGGTTCATCCAGCAGACGCTCGACCATCTCGCCCGAAACGAACCCGATGAAGCGATGAAGTTCTTGGGTGTACTGTGTCACTGGAATGAAGATCCTGGTTGCCCTTGTGCTCACAGCAGTCCAGTTGACGAAGCGACGTTACGCCGTTTATTGCCCCCGACTGCTGATTTGGCCAACAAGAATTATCTGTTCGGCTATGGCGGGATTGCCGATATTGGCAACTATACTATCCCGGACGAACAGTATCGGCCCCAACTACTGGGGACCACCATTCCAGAGGCTGCGGCCCGTATTTATCAGCATCAACGATTGCTGCGAACCTATGCGGCGGCCTTAATTATTCCGTTGGTACAAGCAGAGATAGCCGGAAACGCCAATCAGGCAGATCTGCAACGGCAAACTGCAGCCATTTACAACGCGAAGCATGTGGCCGACATTTTATACACTTTGCTTTGTTTGCACGAAAATCGTTTTGCCACCGACGAAGTCGAAGCGTTGAACATACAACCCCTTACCGCTTGGGAACCGGATACCAAAATGCAGATGATTTCTCATCCGTACTATGTGACTCCCTTCCTGGTTAATCAGGCTTTGGATGCTCGCCGCAATTTGCATCCCCTCGCATTCGCCGGTGAATCTGAAACCGAATCGGTCATAACGCACGGCTTCGGGATGGGGACTCCATACACGCTGAATTATAAAATTGGACCTGGGATCGTGTTTGATCGCTTCACCTGTCGAGTCGGTTTACACCCGACCGCCGGGGAAACTGGTAAAGTCGCTTTTGCGATCATCGTAAACGGAGTCGAAACGGCGAGAACGAAATTTATGATGCCTGCCGACAAACCTGAAGTGATCGAAGTTTCTCTACCCAAAACCGACATAGTCACTGTCGGCTTACAGACGATTCCTCATCGTGCATCAAATCCGCTTCATAATCTCGCAGTTTGGGGCGATCCCAATTTGATTCGTGCCGAACACGTTCCCTTTCGTCTGGACAATTAATTGAAGCCGTAATTTATTCCGATTCCGATTACGAACAAACTGCAGTCTTCTCGATCTGCTCAAACCACCTTCCGCTGAAACGATTTGATCAATCACTCGAGGACAGCGATGAACGATTCATTGTGCTCAGTACAGCGTTGTGTGAGTTGGTCGAAGAATTGCAGAATCTTGGCAGGCCGTGTGGAGACCTGTCGAGCGAGCAGGACGTCGTCCTGTTGGTCTCTTAAAGAGACCGTCAGTTGTCGTGCATGTTGATCGATACCGAGAAAGAGCATGGTCGTCCTCCTGTGAGAAAGAGTGAGAGTGATTCCCCAGCAATAGGAAAATCCACAATTTCTATTCCAGGCAACTCTTTCATCGATATGAAAGGAAAGGCTCCTCTTTGAGACCTCAGCAATATTACGAATCCGTGATGAGACTCCCTTTGATCGTGCATACGGACTGAATAACTGATTGGAATCTATAGTCAGGCTTCACTCATATTTGTATGATTGAATGTCTATCTGAAAGTTGTTTACGAAGCCAATTTTCGATCAGATTAAATTGCCTCGCCAAATACACACATAGCTCGAATGATGATTCCAGTATGATCTATTCGCGATTAACCCCTGCAGTGCTAATACCTTTTCAAATCATTATGCTATTGATCCCGTGTACTTTTTTCGCACAAATGAGCTACGCGGATGACTCAGAGCTGGCGAATTCAGTCAATTTCACTCAGGATATCAGACCGCTTTTGTCTAATACCTGTTTTAAATGTCATGGTCCAGACGAACATACTCGATTTGCCGATTTACGGTTGGACACGCCTGAAGGAGCAACCGCGGATTTAGGAGGATATCGTGCCATTGTTGCCGGAGATCCAGATTCCAGCGAAGCAATGCAGCGGATTCTGTCGAACGATCCCGAGCTCATGATGCCTCCGCCAGATAGTGGTCGAGAACTTTCCCGGCAACAAAAAGAGCAATTTGCGAAATGGATTTCCAGTGGTGCAAACTATGAACAACACTGGTCGTTCAAGCCGATCAAGTCTCCTCCCGTTCCAACCTCAGAAGAAGCAGACGGAAATCCGACTCATCCGATCGATGCTTTCATTCGTCGCCGATTAGAGTCACTGCAGTTGACTCCGTCTCAAGAGGCAGACTCCTCGACATTAATTCGCCGCGTTTCACTCGATTTAATCGGCTTGCCCCCTACGGCTGAAGAAGCGAAGAATTATCTCAGTAGCGAATCGCCAGACAAATACATGGAACTGGTCGACCGTCTGCTCGCGAGTCCCCACTATGGTGAAAAATGGGGACGACATTGGCTCGATCAGGCTCGTTACGCCGACAGTAATGGCTACACGGTCGATTCCCCCCGATCGATCTGGCTCTATCGTGACTGGGTGATCAATGCATTCAACGACAATATGCCATTCGACGAATTCACTCTTCAACAACTCGCTGGCGATCTCCTGCCCAATCCTACTCAGCAACAGTTGATTGCAACTGGTTTTCACCGCAACACGCTGGTCAACCAGGAAGGAGGAGCTGACAAAGAGCAGTTCCGTAATGAATCGGTTGTCGATCGAACGAATACGACAGGAGCTGTCTGGCTCGGATTAACGGTCGGCTGTGCACAATGCCACACCCATAAATACGACCCGCTCACTCATACGGAATACTACAGACTGTTTGCATTTTTCAATCAGACTCAAGATATCAATTCCATCTCACCTCAACTTCAGGTCACCTCTGAACTGCAACGGGAACAACTGGCAGAATTGGATGAGAAAATCAGGTCCGCGACTGCCGCTGTGGAAGCACGTAAGCAACAACTCGACTCAACGATCAGCGAGCCGAGTTCGACGGATTCAATGTGGACTGCCATCACTCCAAAAAATATCACATCCGCTGGTGGAGCAGTACTCACGGTTTTACCGGATGGTTCTGTTCTCGCGTCCGGGACCAATCCAAACTCTGAAGAATATACCGTAATGTTTACGTCACCTCTTGCACAGATTTCGGCGATTAAACTCGAAACACTCGTCGACTCATCATTGCCAAAACAAGGACCTGGACGAGCTAATAACGGGAACTTTGTACTTCATGAAGTTGGTTTAAAATCAACGGAACAGACTGCCCAATGGATCGACGCGACTGCGGATCATTCACAGAACAAGTTTCCAATTAAGCACGCGATTGATTGCAACTTTAAAACCGGTTGGGCAATCAACGTCACCAAGGGGAACATGAATGTCAATCGTGAGGCAACATTGTATTGCCAACCCCTTGAATCGACTGATGACAAACTAGAATTCCAGTTGACTTTAACGATGGCAAACCCGCAATACAGCATCGGTCGTTTTCGGTTGCTCATTTCTGAAGCAGATCACCAACTTATCGGCTTGCCGGATCCGGAATTGTCTCGGCTGACACAAATCCAGACATCGCTCGAAGCAGACTGGAAAAGAATAAATCAGTCGATTCCCACAACCATGATTATGAGTGAATTGAAAGTTCCACGTGAAACACACAGATTGATTCGTGGAGATTTTCTCAGGAAGGGCGAACCAGTGACTCCCGGAACGCCTGATTTCCTGCCTGGAATCTGGAGTCATGAAGATAACGAATCCCGCTTGTTGACACGGCTCGATCTGGCACATTGGTTAATTCAAGAGGATAACCCACTGACCGCTCGTGTCACTGTGAATCGAATTTGGATGCAGCTGTTTGGCCGCGGGCTGGTCGAGACCGAAAATGACTTCGGACTTCAAGGGACTCCGCCATCTCACCCTGAGTTACTCGATTGGCTCGCCAGTGAGTTCATGACTAATGGCTGGTCGGTTAAGCACTTGATTCGTTTGATCGTCACTTCGAAAACCTATAAGCAAGCCTCGATCGCCAGGGATGATGTCAATCGCGTGGATCCCCTCAATAAGTATCTGTCCCGCCAGTCGCGTATTCGTCTAGATGCAGAACTCATTCGAGATGCAGGACTATTGGTCTCAGATTTGTTGACCACTAAAATCGGCGGACCGAGTGTTTACCCGCCACAACCGGATGGCGTTTATACTTTCACCCAAGTCAACTCCAGTTGGCCAACGAGTACAGGAGAGGATCGCTATCGGCGAGGCATGTATACGTTCTTCAAAAGAAGTGCCCCTCATCCCTTGTTGAGTACATTCGATACGCCAACGTTCAATACAACATGCACACGCCGTGATCGTTCAAACACTCCATTACAATCATTAACCATTGCAAACGACACTGCCTTTTTTGAGATGGCTCAGATGCTGGGGAAGCGGATTTCCGACTCTCCGGGGACTTGGGAAGAACGCTTGCAGTATGCCTTTCAGATCTGCTTTGCTCGTAACTCTACCGATTCCGAATCGACTCGTATTAAATCTTATTTTGATTCACAAAAACCTGTATTCATCCAGGATCAGAAAAGTAGGACGACCATTGTCGGTCAAAACGATGATGACAGTCCAATCTCTTCCGACCAAGCCGCCTGGGTCATGGTTGCCCGGGTGCTCATCAATTTAGATGAATTTATTACAAGGCAATAAATATTCGAGACAGAAAGTTTCCATAACCATGCAGCCAACATCATCTTTGAAAGATGAAATGAGAAGCCATGGCAATCAAACCCGTCGGCATTTCTTTCGAAATTGCGGTCTAGGCATCGGTGCAGCTGCCCTCAGCGAATTGGAGAAGCCGACAATTGCATCGGCTCAGTCAAACTCTGGGGAAATTGGCCTACCGCATCATGCCCCTCAAGCAAAAGCGATTATTTTTCTATTCATGGCCGGAGGACCGAGCCAACTCGACTTGTTTAATGATAAGCCTGCTTTGCGGAAACATCATGGCGAGCTTCCCCCTGCCAGTTTCCTGGAAGGTAAGCGTTTTGCATTTCTAAAGGGAAATGAAACTCTGCTGGGAAGTCCCCGAACATTCGACCGTTATGGAGAATGCGGGCAGGAAATTTCTGACTTGTTACCTCACCATCGGTCAATCGTCGACGAAGTCTGCTGGCTGCACGGAATGCAATCGGATGTTTTCAACCATGGACCGGCAAAGATTTTTGTGAATACCGGATCCCCTCAACCCGGGCGACCGAGCATGGGTTCCTGGCTCACCTACGGCCTCGGCAGCGAGTCGAAGGATCTCCCCGGCTTTGTTGTACTGCAATCCGGCCCGCGTGGACCACGGGGTGGTTCGGCGTTATGGTCGAGTGGTTTCTTACCAACCACATTTCAGGGGGTTCCTTTCAGGAACGGTCCAGAACCGATTCTTAACCTGTCCAGTCCTGCCGGGATCACTCGTAACCAGGAGCGGAATTTTGTTGAGACTGTTGCTGATCTGAACCGAATGAATCTGGAAACCGTTGGAGATTCAGAAATTTCGACTCGAATTTCAGCCTATGAAATGGCTTATCAAATGCAATCCAGTGCCCCCGATCTGATGGATCTTTCACAAGAGACGGAAACCACACTCAAAAAATATGGAGCCGAACCGGGCAAGCCTTCCTTTGCAAACAATTGTCTGCTCGCACGTCGACTCGTGGAACGTGGCGTCCGCTTCATTCAGTTGTATCATACAAACTGGGACCACCACGGCGGACCGACGGAAAATCTGGAAAAACATCTCCCTGATATCTGTCGGGAAGTCGATCAATCGTCCGCTGCTCTTGTTCGCGATTTAAAGGAACGTGGTCTGCTGGACGAAACGATTGTCGTTTGGGGTGGAGAATTCGGTCGAACACCAATGGGCGAAGTGCGAGAAAATACTGGCCGAGATCATCACATTGATGCTTATTCCATGTGGGTGGCCGGCGGTGGGTTTTCTCCAGGACTCATCCACGGAAAAACGGATGAACTCGGCTTTAGCGTTGATGAGAAACAGAAACATGTTCATGATTTGCAGGCGACTATACTTCATCAAATGGGTATCAACCATAAGCGTCTTACCTATCGCTTCCAAGGTCGAGATTTTCGCCTGACTGACGTGCACGGGAATGTCCTTCATGACTTGCTGACTTAGTATTGTTTAGTGCGGAACGCCCAGCCACCCTCCGGTTCAAGAAATGTGATCTATTCCCCAAGATACGATAGTTTGAAAATATTAAAGTTGATGTGTATTTCCAAATCTTGGTTTAAGGCTAGTCTTCTAGGACTTCGCTTATTTGAAACTGGGGGGGGAGAGTATTGAAGTTGGAACAACTCGGCAAATTGAGATGGAATATTGACAAATTTCCCAATAGAGAAAAGTGCAGCATTTCTTATATACAGATCTTGAACTTTCCACTGCCCATCTTTCGATCAAGCCACCTTCCGCTCAAACGACTTAATCAATCCCCCAACGTATTACTTGACCTCAATCTGATCGACGGAAATTGTCGCCAATTCCTTCAAGGAGAGCAATGAACGATTCGTTGTGCTCAGCACAGCTTTGAGTGAATTGGTCGAAGAATTCTAAAATTTTTCCAGTCCGTGTGGAGACATGACGAGCGAGCAGGACATCGACCTGCTGGTCTCATAAAGAGATGGTCAGTTGCCGTGCATGTAGATCGATACCGAGAAAGAGTGAGTGTGATTCCCCAGTCATAGGAATATCACAATCCCCACTCAAAGCAACTCTTTCATTGATTTCCAAGGGTTTTGATACACGTCTTTTCACAGTGAACGGATTGTTACAGTGCTGAGTTGACAAGCGATTAGTAGATTGGTTTAACTAGTGACATATTTGGCAGCATAAGATGATGTCAGATTACTATCCAGAACATTCAACAGTTGAAGGGTCACTTATGGCGTACGATGCATTTGAAGATGATAATAATCCCTACGCGGCTCCCAGGACTTCAGAGTTCAACGATCCCTCCGACGACCGTGATCTCCGAGATGTCAAGTATGGTTCTTTTCTCGGTCGTTTTGCAGCCGCGTTTATCGATGGTATCGTTACGAATCTATTGGGAATGGCGTTAGGATTTGTTACTGGAATTGCGATGGTTGGAGCTGATGTTGATCCAAGTGAAGGTGGTCCGCAAGCTCTCTTAACCATTATGGGAATACTTATGGCCTGGATTTATTCTGCAGGATTGGAGTCGTCTTCTTATCAGGCGACTCTCGGGAAAATGGCACTCGGACTTAAAGTGACGGACCTTGAGGGGCGACAAGTTAGTTTTGGGAAAGCGACTGGTCGACATTTTGGGAAAATCATCTCTGCAATTATTTTGCTGATCGGATTTCTGATGCAGCCGTTTACGGAAAAGAAGCAGGCATTGCATGATATTATGGCCGGGACTTTGGTTGTTAAATAATAATGACAACCCCTTAAAAAGTATTCCGTCTGTCTGTTTGATCGAAATGTAATGTCGATAGAAAAATTCCAATCTGGTGTATCGCTCGACTGCACTTTGCAGGTGGTGACTCCCGAAAATGTTTGTTTTGACTATCGACTGGCAGGTCCCTTTCCCCGTATCGTTGCATTATTTGCTGACTACCTGTTGATTGCAGCGATACTGCTCGGTTTATTAATCCTCTGCAGTACATTGTTCGGTGAAGCCTCATTCGGATTAATTCTACTGAGCTTCTTCATCTTACAATGGGGATATGCTGCCGGTCTGGAGACTTTGTGTAACGGACAGACAGCTGGAAAAAAAATGCTTGGTTTGAGAGTTGTTTCTGCCAGCGGTCTGCCGATTAATGCTCAACAGGCTTTTCTGCGTGGATTTCTGCGAACCGCTGATATGATTCCTTATGGATTTGCCGGGGTTTTTTCGATGTACTTCAGTCGCAAGTTTCAGCGACTCGGTGACTTGGCAGCAGGCACTATTGTGGTCATCGAAGGCAAGCAAACGCAGGTCTCTGGAATAAAGGATGTGAAATTAACTAACATCTCGCCAGAGATAATTCCTTCAAAATTCCGCCCCGACCCTGCACTGATTCATGCCCTGGCACTGTTCATCGCCCGTCGTCCGAAACTCTCCAAACCAAGACGTCGGGAAATTGCCTGGTATCTGGCCAGACATTTCATCCGCCTCTGGAGTCTGCCTGCGAATACTGATCCCGACGAACTGCTGTGCCTGCTGTATCTACATTCCATTTCTGATGAATCAATCCTCTCGAAAATTGAGAAACCTGCGAAAAAGCAGGAAGATCCGGTCATGAATTGGTTGACTGGTGAGGTGGTTGCGTGAAAATTTCCGAGCTGATTGAATCTCGACGTGCAGACTGGAAAGAACTGGAAGACGACATCGAGTGGGTTCGAAAAAGTTCACGGCGTAAGCTCGACCCCGATCGACTGGCCAGTTTTGCTAAACGCTATCGAGCGGCATGCAGTGATCTTTCCCTCGGAATATCAGCGGGGTTTCCTCAGGAAACCATTCGATATCTACATCAACTGGTAGCTGATGGTCATGCGATGTTTTATCGCAGCAGTACATTCCGTCTGCGAACTTGGGGAAAAGTTCTCTTCAGCGATGTTCCCAGAAGAATCATTAACGATCCCTGTACCTGGATTGCAATGGCCTTATTCTGGGGACTGTTTTTCGGCAGTTTGCTGGGGTCTTCTGTGCTCGATAATTTCAGTGTTGAAGTCGCCGGTGAATCAACTCTGGCAGAAATGGAATCGATGTATTCCGAGCCAATTGGATCCAGTTCGACAATGGACAGTCGCTCGATGATGACCGGTTTTTACGTCTTCAATAATGCTGGAATTGGTTTGAAATGTTTCGCGTGTGGAATATTCCTCGGAATTGGCAGTCTGTTCATATTGGCTTTTAATGCAATTTTCCTCGGCAGTATATTTGGCCACATGCTTAATGCCCCGCAGGCTGGAAATTTCATAACCTTTGTGACTGCTCATGGGCCGTTCGAACTGACGGCCATCGCCTTATCTGCGGCTGCGGGTTTGCGACTGGGCTGGGGTATTGTCGACACGAATGGATGGGAACGTGGAGCGTCGCTACGAAGAAGAGCTTCACAGGCGATTGAAATTGCATTGACTGCAACCGTTTTATTTGGCCTGGCCGCTGTGATTGAAGGAAATATCTCGCCAACAGTTATTCCGTACCCATTCAAGGTGATGGTTGCAGCGTTATCAACATTACTCATGATCGTCTGGTTTGTGGTTCCCTGTCTAGTGTATGGTCAGCAATCTTCGCTGGAGATTTCCTCCAATGAAACTTAATCAGACGCTCATCGCCATCCGACCTCGATCTGTCCTCGAACGACTCGATCTTTCATTTCTGCTATGTGGCAGCTATCCAGTGGGAATACTTTGTTCGCTGATGGCGGGCGTCATTCCCTGCCTGCTGTTCAACTGGTGGTTCCTGACCTGGCTGGATGATGAGATTTCAACTCCCCTGGTTGTTCTGCTCTATTTTGAAATCCCATTTTCGACAGTTTTTTTAAGTCTCTATCTGGGCCAAATGACATTTTTACGCACGTTCTCTATTTCTGAAGCGTTCAAGACATTATTAAAACAGCTTCCATTACTCATCATTTATCAAATTATCCTCAGGGGAATTTGTGGAATCACGTTCCTGTTATTGTTCGTGGTTGCATTCGGCATGTATCACATGAATGAGATCATTTTACTGGAACGCTCTTCACTCAAGACATCGTGGATGAGGAGAAGAGTTTTACACGATGATCGGATGGGGGACATTATTGTGTCGAGGCTAGTCGAATTCGTGGTCTTACTTCTCAGTTTCTACTGGCTGACAATTCTGTTTTTCATGGTGACCGGATTATGGAACGATCAGACGCGGGTTGAGGATCTGTTTGCGTTCGATAATCGGTTGATCCTGGAAACTGATTTTTTATTCTGCTGGCAAACCTCCTTTGCCTTCTTTATCTCCGTCGGATTCCTCAGAATTTATCGGTTTGTAACTTATCTCGACAGCCGGATCAGAAATGAAGGTTGGGATGTCGAACTGAAGTTGCGAACCATTGCCCAGTCTTATCAGTAGAAATTTCAGAGGATCTCTCCGCGAATGACGTTTCTGCTTAATGATAACAGACTTGGATACGGGATCAGATTACTGGTTAATCTGGTGGCGTGTTGTGGCCTGTTGCCATTCTTGACTGGGGTTCCCCTTCGAGCAGAGGATGCTGCAGAAAAGAGTTTAAAGAGTCAGGATTACCCTTGGTACGATCAGGAAACCGGCGGCTTTGTTCCCCTCGACATTCCCGATTCTTCGCCAGATTTCCAGAATGCCGAAGTTGACATGAGTCTCTGGGGGACGTTGATCTCCTATTTATCTTATGGTCTGTTATGGGGCTTGATTATCATACTGGCGATCTGGTTAATCATACTGTTTGTGAGAGCATTGATTGACCGCCCAACAGTATTGGATGATCAAAAACTGGCGAACAGTTCGATTTCTCAGGAGCGACTTGAACTGCTGCCGGAAATGACCAGAGGAACTACCGACTTTTTAGGAGAAGCAGAGAAACTGGCGAATAGTGCCGATTACAGTCGAGCCATGGTTTTTTATTACGCCTGGCAATTACTCACACTAGGTGATCATGAAGTGATCGAACTGGCGACGGGAAAAACGAATCGTCAGTATGTGAGAGAGACTTCGAAAAGGTCGCCAGCCATTAAGGAACTTTTCGCAAAATCCGTACGCATGTTTGAGGATTCGATTTACGGAGGTGTGATCTTAAGTGAAATTCATTTTAACGAACTTTGGCAACGACGTCAGGAATTTCGACAAGCCTCAGTCTCAAATCGCACCACCGGAAAATCGAGTAGGAGGGGACTCACTTGAATCGTCAATTCCTGCTGACCTCTCTCCTTCTGCTCACATCACTGGGTTGCAACAGACTCGATACGACCTACCTCAGTTATCGTGGGGAAAGTATTAATGGTGTGCGTGTCTTCGCTGATATCCTGCGAGACAAAGGGCATATTGTTGATGTCTGGCCGAGTATGCGGGATCAACTCTACTATGGCTACGACACAATCATCATTCTGGATAAAACGAACACACACCCCTCGGAAGAGCTGACTGCTGAACTCCTGAATCATTTCGAGATGGGAGATGCCTACGAAATTTTGTACGTGGGTCGAGATCTCGATGTCACTCCTCATTACTGGGAGAGTATTGCCCAGAGACTGAAAGAAACGAACCAGCCTGAAGAGGCTGTGAAAGCGATGAATGAAGCTCGGCAGGAAATGGACTCGCAAATGTCACGAAAATCGGGTGATACAGACGACGAAAACGACCCGATCATTTTCACTGTCAAAAAAAACAGAACTGCAATCGAAACGCTAGAACAAATAAATCTGATCTCATTCGATGAGGATGCAGAAGAGTCCGAGGACGAACAACAGAGTATTGAGGTGGATTGTGACTGGCGTATCTCGCGGACAATGGTTCCGGTAGAGGATGCCGAAGTCATCTGGACAGATGAAGAAGACGAACCACTCCTGGTTGCCGTCTATCATGAATACATGACCATTTACGGAATGAGTTCAGCTTATCCGCTATTAAACGGAGCATTAACGAACCCCAGCAATCGCAATGTGGTTGATGAACTGGACAATCTGTTTGTGCCAGACGGAAAGATTGCCCTCGTGACCAGCGGGCGACTTTTAAACAGTGAAAACGAGGACTCTCAGATGTGGAGATTTCTCAAGGTCTTCCCCCATCCCTGGATTGTCGGTCAACTGTTTCTCTTCATGATCATGTTCTGCCTCTGGAAATTTCCTATATTTGGTCGTCCCCGCAGAGAAGAGTATCAGGACCTGAAGCGGTTTGGCACACACGTCGAAGCTTTTGGCGATTTATTAAAACTAACCAGACAACGATCATTTGCCATCAAAAAGATTCGTGAGTGGAAAGCTCGCCAATCAATGACTCAAAGACACGGAGTGAAAAATTGACAACCGAATATGATGACAGTGAACGCCCTAAATCCGAGGATGATTCGCCCACGGATGAGCAGGTTAACCCGGTGCCAGAAGATTGGCCATCTGAGTCTGTGACGGACGAAACTCCTTCGGAAAAGTTATCGAAATCATCGGAAACACCAGCTGAATACTTCAAAGCCATCATGGCTGAGGTGGCTGAGGTGTATGTGGGACAGGAAGAGTTTGTGAGACTGACCCTCACTGCCCTGCTTGCCGATGGTCATGTTCTGATTGAGAGTGTTCCCGGCTTGGGCAAAACTCTGCTGGTTCAGATTTTAGGAAAAATACTTGGTTGCCAGTTTCAGCGAATTCAGTTTACTGCCGATCTGATGCCTTCAGATATTACTGGGCAACCTATTTACAATGCGAGAACATCGGAATTCGTGTTCCGTCCAGGACCTGTCTTCACTCAGATTCTTTTGGCCGATGAGATCAATCGTTCCCCCGCCAAAACGCACGCAGCTCTCCTGGAAATTATGCAGGAAAAGCATGTCACGGTTGATGGAACGACGCGGCACATCGCACCCCCCTTTCTCGTCCTGGCCACACAAAATCCTGTGGAGTCGGAAGGGACATACAATCTGCCGGAAGCTCAGCTCGATCGATTCCTGTTCAAACTCGTTATCGATTATCCCACACCTGAAGAAGAGGATGAAATTCTGCAGCTCCACTGCGAACCTGAGTCGGTCTCGCAGCAAATCACAACTGACGTGCATACACTGACGGATCCCGAAACGATCATCCGATTGCAGTCCTATTGCCATAACATTCGTGTTGATACGAGAATTATCAGTTATATTAATCAGATAGTCCGCCTGACCCGCAACTGGCCTGCCTTCTATATGGGAGCCAGCCCCCGAGCAGGAATCGCATTGCTGAATGGTTCGAGAGTCCTTGCAGCGTTCGCGGGGCGAGACTATGTCGTTCCCGATGATGTCGCCGAACTCGTCATTCCCGCATTAAGGCATCGCGTGATCCTTTCGCCAGAAGCGGAAGTTGAAGGAGTTTCGGTCGATCAATCGCTGCTTTCACTTCAACAATCAATCGAGGTGCCAAGACTGTGATTGTTCCGACTCGGCAATTTGTTTCACTCGCGCTGGTTCCATTGACACTTTCCCTGGGGTTGTATGTTTTCCCTTCGGCAACTGCGATCATCCTTGTGCTCGACTTCCTGCTGGCGATATTTGCGTTAATCGATTTCTTCACAATCCCCCAGCATCGACACATCACCTTCACCCGCAATGTTCGCGGCGTGGCCACACGAGGCGAGAAGCATCCGGTTGAGTTAATTGTTGGAAATCGAACTCATCGAGAACTGTCGGTTCACATCCGAGACGATCTGGATCCAACTTTTGATGTCGAAGAAGATTTGATAGTCTCATCAATTCCTGCACGATCGCAAATGGCTTACCGTTACCAGTTCAGCCCGATGCGTCGTGGCGAGTACGTCATGAAGCATGTGCATTTGATGCTCAGGAGTCGCTTTGGATTATGGAAGCGACATTTAAAAGCCGGACCAAGGCAGACTATTCGAGTTTATCCGGCCCTGAAGCAAATCAGCCGTTTTGCGATGTATGCCCGTCAGAATAAAATGTCGCTGCTGGGATTGAGACGTTCACGGAGAGCGGGAAACGATAACGAATTTGAACGCCTGCGAGACTATACGCACGATGATCAGTTTAAAGCCATCGACTGGCGGGCAACGTCACGCAGACTCAAACTGACGGTTCGAGATTTCCAGTCGAATCAGAGTCAACGGATCATTTTCATGATTGACTGCGGCCGAATGATGGTCAATGAATCCAATGGCTTTTCGTTATTTGATGCCGCTATCGATGCCGCTTTGACACTCGGCTATGTCGCCCTCTCGCGGCAGGATCAGGTTGGCTTGATGTGCTTCAACAGTCAGGTTGTCCGCTGGATCCCGCCCAAAGCAGGTCGCTCGCATCTTAACACTCTCGTGCATGCCGTCCATAATATCGAGCCGGAGTTGGTCGAGTCTCGTTTTGACGAAGCCTTCCTGCATTTGCATCGTCATTGTCGAAAGCGGTCACTGGTTGTTGTTCTCTCCAATGTGATTGACGACCGCAACGCACAAAGCATCCAGGCACAAACCACACATCTTGTAGGCCAGCATCTTCCAATGACGGTCCTGTTTCGAGATCACGAGTTGTTCCAGCCAATTGACCATGCATTGGCTCAACCTGAACTGGCAAGTCTCAATGACTCATCATTATTCCGAGCCGCTGCCTCTGCCGACATCCTGTTATGGAGAGAAGAAGTCCTCACAAACATGAGACACGCAGGCGTTCTAACCCTCGATGTCTTCCCCGAAAACCTGACCGCTCCCCTGATCAACGAGTACTTGCGTATCAAGGCACAAATGCTGCTTTAATTTTCTCTACCGATACAGTGGATGTAATCTGTGATCCCAAATACCATGAAAAGAAAATCGCAACGTTGATCGAATTACTAGTTCACAATTCTAGGCATTGATGTCGAGAATTCCGTTTATTTGAGGCTAGCGTGGCATATTTCAATTCCCATCTTGAACGAACTGCAGTCTTCTTGATCATGCCCCCTTCCGCTCAAACTATTTAATCAATCCACCGACGTATCTCCTCACCTCAATCTGATCAATTGAAATTGTCGCCACTTCATCAGGCTCCTCTCGAATCGGTGGCAGGTGGTCCCGTTCCATATGAGATCGCTTCGTATTGTGATATTGCGTGAATTTATCCGTCTGATAGTCGAGATGCTTCTTGCCAAACACAATGAATTGGTTGAGGCTTTCCAGTTTGATTGTCTCAATAAACAGCTCTCAACGACCATTCAGGTTCGGTGAAGCGATCGGTAATGGATTCGTTTTCATACCTGCTGATTCCACAGTTTCACGAAACTTTTTCGTGTATTTCGTATCGCGATCGTGGATGAGAATCGTGGGACGTTTCTCGCGATCACCGGTCTGCTCAGTAAACATCTTCGTTTGCTTGCACACCCATGCGGAATTCGGTCTGTAAGTCGATTCGGTTACGATCGCCTCGCGAGTTTGCAGATTTTAATAACACCATCACATACAAATCCAGCAGCCCGCGTGCTGTCATCGACTTGACCGAGAAGAAATCGCTGGCCCATAGTGATTGTCACCACTCCTGATGGAAATTTTCTGTCCATCGCAGTGAATATTTATTTTCTCACAAACTCTCGGAATTCAATAGTATGACAAGAATAATCCCGAAATGACTTTAGTCATATGTTATTCAGAGTGATTGGCACAGTTCGTGCTTCAGAGACACTCGGTCATATTTTTACTTTACATTTGATCTCGAATTACTTTGAGCCGCGAATCTGCATCATCGATTAGCGAAGTAGGAAACGATTCTATGTCAGTAGACTCCAATCGTATTTGTTATGACAACCATACGTGAAGGTTGGGCATTGATAACTCCACTCAATTTGACAGTCGGAATTGAGCAACAAATGGACTGTTTAGAGTCGCAAGTTGCCAGTGTGAACTTCTTGGAAGTGATCGACTTAATCGCGGCTCAGGGTTACAAATCATGAATTTTAGATTGCGGGATCGATCGATTCGCTTTCGACTTCTTTCCATCACCAGCATTGTGACGTTTTGTTTTGTCATTGCACTTGTCGTGCTGGATTACCGACGCGAAGTCCAGCATCACTTTACTGCGAAGCAGTCCGATCTGTATGAAGAAGCGAAAACAATTCTGCCAGGAATCGTTCACACGCGAGAGCATGGCCGAGTAGCCGTACAGAACTATATCGATGATGTCTGCAGCCGAATGGACGAGCAAGACTCCCCAAGTCATCACATTGCAATCCAGATCGATGACGAATTCTATGAAGCTTTCACATATTCTAAAGAAGCACTCCCTCGTCTTGAGCCAATGAATAACGCGTCATCGATGGGCGACCTGAAGACGCATCTTGGAGGAAACGATGAATTCCTTGTAGGAATATACTCCGATGGCAACATTTCGGTTCTTGTGACTGAGGACGTGACCGCTCTCCGCTCAGCGATTGTGGGTGATGAACTATTTCGGATCGCCGGAATCATTCTCATGGGAATTGCCGCAGCAACAATTGTGCATCGGACGTTAATCCGCTTAGTAAGTAAACCCCTAGATGTTCTTGTGGAAAAAGTAAGGGCAGTTGGCAAAGGAGTCTACGACAATCCAATTGGTGAGTTCGGGAGTCTGGAGTTGAACATTCTCTCGACAGAGATCAATTACATGAGTGAGGCATTAGCGACCTCCGAAGTTGACCGAAACTCACAACTTAAGAAGGCCCGCAAAATTCAGCAAAACCTGTTACCCAACGGAATTGAGATTCCTGGCGTCAATATTGGGAAAATCTATTGCCCAGCTGAAGAAGTCGGTGGCGACTATCTCGACATCCTTCCTCAGGGCAACAATCGCTGGCTGGTTTGCGTAGCCGATGCGACCGGGCACGGCGTGCCAGCGGCCATGAGTTCAGCAATGCTTAAAACGCTCTTGCTGCAGATTAACGATGGTGATAAATCCCCAGCGATGATTCTTCGTGAGATAAATAAGGTATTCATGCAAGTCCATGTCTTTGGGGATTTTGCTTCTGTGGTATTACTGCAACTCGATATGAATGCAATGACATTGACATACACCAATGCGGGGCACGATCCCGCGTGGTATATCAAATCTCCAACAGAGATTCAGGAACTCAAACCGACGGGAACACTCTTGGGCATCCATGAAGATGAATCGTGGGAAGAATATACAATTCAGATAGATGAGAATTCTCGGTTCGCGGTTTCGACCGATGGCATCACAGAAACATTCAATTCAGAAGGAAGAGAATTTGGAAAGGAGCGACTACTCGACTCTTTACTCTTACATGCCTCATCATCAGTCGCTGAAACAGCAACTCTTGTTCATGAGACTGTTCGAGACTTTCGTGCAACCGAACAACAAATGGATGATGTTACGTTGTTACTTATTGAGTTTTTTCATCAGGAAGATGATTGATAATTCCTAACAGTCGTCCATGAATATTAAAACTCTTCCACCCCAATTATTGTTGGTTTCCACTGCTGTTGGTCACAACATTCTGGGCTATCCCGTGCGAGTTCACGTCGTAGCCAGCTTCCGCATCACCGCTCCCCGAGCCACGCCACTGCC
>DEML01000100.1:7286-8334 GCA_002359185.1 Planctomycetaceae bacterium UBA2671 | reverse complement strand
GCCCATAGAAATTGCTCCTTGACAGAGAGTTTACGCTCTCACAGAGCGCCCACCAACCCTGGGTAAGTCCAAACCGACAACAACATCATATCGCGGGCGTCGCCGGTCAACTGCAGCCGGTGGTTATCCGGCCCGTTTACCTGGCGATTTAAAATCTTCATAGGTGTATGAATGCTTCACGCCGTTTTCGTACCAAGTCGATTCTCGCCGCTCGTAGTCGTACTTGAATTGCTTTCGTCCCGCCAGATGCCACGAGACACCGACGACGACTACGCCAATCACACCGACGGCGAACGGGACTAGCAGCAGAAATAGAAGCGGCCAGTGGAAGGAACCAACGATTGCACGATAGATGAGGTAAACGGGCACGCCGAGTAGCATTAGAAGACCGAGAAATCCGACGAGATCGCCAACTCCATGCAATGCGTACCCAAACGGCGTGCACTTCTTCTTGCCGATACGCTCTACTTCGTCAAACCATATTCGCGAGACGAACATATTGTTATCCGTTGTTCCTCTCAACCGCGCCTTGGTGGAATGTCAGCGTACGCAAACGCATCAATAAGCAGATCGACGACGGTTTCCGCATCCGTGAGATCCTGGAGTAGCCATTCGGTTGTCGGCCGAACCCCCTCTACTCTGCGAGTTTCAACACGATAGCAGAAGACATTATCATTTGGAACCGATCGCACAACGTCAACGTAGGCGAATGGCTGTGTACGATCATCGTCGCAAATGACGTCGCGATTGCTAAAGTTCATTGAGCTGTGCGACGTACCGACATAGATTGTTGGACCCGGCCGCTCGTCTAGCGCGTCAAGCAGTTGACGAATCTTGCCATACTTCCCTTCAACCTCGCCCTGCGCGAACCCCTCCACCAGTCCGTCACGTGTTTGCCACTGGTTCGATAGTCCGCGAATGGGCATGGTCTAATCGGATAACAGGTATTCGACCGCCGAAGTGCGGTAAAGTTTTACCGCATTTATTCGGTCGAGTATGGATAAAAAACTTAACTATGGAAGAACGCATAGGCTCTTTGTCACAGAAC
>DEML01000100.1:0-7178 GCA_002359185.1 Planctomycetaceae bacterium UBA2671 | reverse complement strand
GATACTATGCCGCAATCTTCACAATACAAATTAGCGTACATGTCTGAGTCATGCACTTCAAGAACGATCCCATGAATTTAAGTTCGTCTCGATAGCTTCAGGTGTGTGAGATTAACACCAAAGTCTCTTCTGCATTTCCCAATCCTCCACCCCAACAACCTCTCGCAGCTCTCTCTCACGTACCGGCATGGCCCGGTGCGACGTAGGTTCAAGCACCGCATTCGCGAGATCACCGGCCGTAGCCGGGGCATTTCGATGGAACGTCGTTTGAGCGAACTGCGAAGTTACGTTCGCGGCTGGACGGGCTACTTCGGCCTGGCATCGCAGTTGAAGCTGTTCGATAAACTCGATCAGTGGATCTGACTCCGCATCCGGATGTGCTACTGGAAACAGTGGCGTCGGCCCAAACGTCGACGGGAATTGCTCATTCGCTTGGGCGTTCCCCGACGTCAGGCGATCCGTCACGCACGCAGCCGCCCAAGCTACTGGCATATGTCCAAGACCATTGCCAGCGGCGTGGGGCTGACCAATGCGTGGCTTGCCGAACCCGGACTGCTTAGCTTGAAGACGTTGTGGGCCGAGCTTGCTCCTCTTCGTTGAACCGCCCCCCAAAAAGAACACCGCCGGACCCGCATGTCCGGTGGTGTGGGGAGGGTCACCTGCAACGGTGGCCCTTACCCGATTTGCCCTTATGTTTGCATCGCCGAGTGCGTATCGTTGAGTGATTTCGAGGACTTCACGACTCTTGGAGTTCAGGTCATCCCACCAGTTGCGAATGCACGAGCAAGCAAACAATCGCAGCTTTCGACGTCCGAAGTGCGACTTGCCAACGTTGTGCCGTCGAATCACATTGAGCATCGATTCGGGGTCGGTGCTATTCCACTCAGCCTCCATCATCGAACGGTGCACCGCTCTGTGGTAAATAACGACCAAGATAACAGGATTGTGAAGAGTGGCTTTGATTTGGACGTTAGGGATGATGCACAATTCCCATGCATCATTTTGTTCTGTCGCAATGATACGCGTGTACTGTTTGAATTACGAGGAGTTAATGTGAGTACTGAGTTATTCTTGATCGTTGCGCCGACAACAAAGTGCCATGGCCTACTCTCGTTTTATATCAAAACAATATGCCGACAGTAAGAACTACGGCAATCGCCTCTTGGTAGCTTAGCGGGCGAACCGACCACAGATTCGAGACTATCCGACGCCAAACCTCTTTAATGAAATACGCGGTGATTCCTGCCACGAGAATAAAACGAAGGGCGTCCAGCCCAATTGACAACACCACGCTACTGGCCGGGAATCCGCTCGCGTTGCCTGACAGTAAATAGTTGAGGATTCCCAGAGCTGCGGAAAAGGCAAACAACGCAATGTTGAACTGGGGAGTAATTCGGCTGCTGTTAATGCCTGCGTCCATAGTTTCCGTATCCACAGGCGTGGTGACTACGCCCAAGTTGCTTAGCGACAGAACTAATTGATAGACAGAATTGGGGTATCTCTAATAAAGTTTGCAATTCTGTATAACACCTCTAATTATTATTCACTGTTGGAACGAGGCCTGTCAACTAGCAGGCCGCTTGTGGGAATCTCTTTGATAGCGGGTCTAATGATGAAGCCACTCTCAACCACTTCACCCAAGTTACTTTATCATTTACGTTTAAGACTCAGTGTTAACAATTACTCTTACCGCACTGATCAGGTTTGTGCCCCCGACTTGGGACGCTTACCAGCGGGCTTCACCAAAGACGATGACATTGTTTGAATCGTCCAAAAACGGCTGACGGACCCCAACCTCCTCCAGCGATTGCCTGTTCCATTCCACTGTGGATTCAATCGACTGCGATGGTTGACGTAAGCTTTTGCCTTGTAAGGAAATACGAGATTATTCTTGATTCGGCCACCCAGCAAGCAAGTGTGTCTCTACTAGCGATATTTCCGCGTGGTATGCCCCCCTCCCCATGGCTTGGGAAGTACCTACGACCGGGGGGGGGGTATGTGACAAAGGAGCCTTCTGCTCAAGCTGGGTAAGCTGATTCCAGGCAAATCCTGGTGAAACTGACTGGATGTCGCTGGAAGCTGGATTAACTCATGTGAAAATGATGCATGTGGAAGGAAGCATCATTTTCTA
The DNA here is from genome assembly GCA_002359185.1 of Planctomycetaceae bacterium UBA2671. Taxonomy (GTDB): domain Bacteria; phylum Planctomycetota; class Planctomycetia; order Planctomycetales; family Planctomycetaceae; genus Rubinisphaera. Next base: position 5,047 of record DEML01000100.1, on the reverse strand, counting down.
ATCTCACAGCATAATTGTCCGGGTTTTGGAATTGATTGGCTGAATCCTACTGATGCGGCAAATTCGACGGGCTTTAGGAATTTCCTGCATCATTGCGTACAATGACTATTGTGTCGCAATTTGCGGACGCTGGTTATGATAACTCCAATTAAATACACGCGAATTTCAAACATCCGAATTGAACAATGAAATGCACTCGGGGACGGCTTTCGGCATTCCTCAAAATGATAACTCAACTCCCCGTTTTCCCCGAAATGTAAAACACTAAGCTGACTGGCACGTGGAGAGACTTCGTGGCTCGATCAGAAATTAGACGCCCTGAACTTGCTAACGGAATTCTGATTTTTGGTGCACTCGCACATGTTGTGCTTTGTGTCCCCGCTATCGGTTGCAGAGGCTATCCGCCACTTGCACCAATTTGGTACGGTGTGACTTATCTCTGGCCTGTTGCCATCCTCGTTTCTGGCTATTTTGACTCGATACGTTTTGAGACTCGCCGCAAACAATTGATCATTTATGCGTTGGTCACCGCATTCTTTTCAGCTGGCACCATCGTCTTGATTGTGCCTCGTGATATGGGGCCGGGGCTAATGCTGTACGGCTCGATTATCTTTGGACCATTACACTTAATGGTCACGTTCGTTCTCGAATTCGCGATTCAAGTTTTCTATTCGATCGGACGAAACCTTGTTGATCGAAATGAGAATACACAGAGATTCAAATTTTCCGCGTTTTCGCTTCTTTCTCTGTTCGGATGGATCATACTAATTCTTGGAATACCATTAGGATATAAATCGTTTGTCGAATTTTCTGAGAATAACTTCGCGATTGAGTGTGCAGATTCTCACTGGAAAACCAAAGCTTACATTTATCTCGACTCTCAATTCGATCAAATAGGAGATTGTTCAATTCACTATGGATTCGATCCAGAAACGGGTCTCGAATGCAAACCCCGGAGGGCAGATCTAGGATTTGCAGATCGATATAATGAGAGAATCAACGAATTGATCGAACGAGATGGCATTCCCCAATATTCAATTAAAGCGATCATCCCGGAGACAGCCAAACTGATTAAAATGCTCGATTCAAACACCATGGATCTTGTTGAAAACTTTCCAATAGACCTGACGGAAAATATACACTTGATGCGTCGCGGTTCGTCTTCACGATCGGGTGCAACAAATAAAAGCAGTGACGATTATTTATCAATTGTAACCCCACACATCAGTATGAGCGTTGACAACTGCTTGCTTCCAGTTCACACAATAAAAGATGGAGAGATTATCTATATTTGCAGCGGCTCAGATTGGATTGGTGCGTTCTTATCAGATGGTAGAATGGTGATTTCGGTATCTCGCTTTCCTTGAGGCTTCTCGACACAGTATCTGAATGTTAGCTGGCTAATGACTCCAAATCGTAAAGGCATTAATCGAATTGAGGTTTTCGTAGTGATATTCACCCTCGCAACTTTCGCCCTGTTGGTGTTTCCCGCAATTTATCATATTCGAGAATCCGCTCGTCGCGAACAGTGCAAAAATACGCTCAAGCAGCTTTCTCTCGCACTGCTAAACTATCACGACACTTACGGTATATTTCCTTATGGAGCTGTCGGTAGTATCAACCTGCCTCCCGAGAAACGCTGGAGCTGGTATTTGTGCATCGGGAATTTCTGGGGCCATTATGGTGTGCCCGAAATTGATTACAATCGGCCATGGGATGATCCGGCTTTACGCCCTCTAATACTACACACGTGGCGCAATGGCCCCTTTGAAGAATTTGATGTTCCGCTGGTTCCGTTTCCTGCGATCAAATGTCCAAATGGAACCCTCAAGACTCATATCGATGGACAGCCTTTCACGGATTATGTCGGAACCGCAGGTGTAACACCAGAAGCGGCAATGTTGCCAGCATCTTCACACCGAGCAGGATTATGGGCATATGAGGATGGCCGATCTCTTTCTGATATCCATGATGGAATTTCCAATACACTACTTGCAATGGAAACCAGTTCCAGTAATGGATGTTGGTTAGCAGGTGGTCCGTCTACTGTTCGCGAATACGACCCCGCGCTGCCCACTATTGGCAGCAGCGCTCAGTTTGGTGGCCTCCACAGCGGTGGAGGTATGGCTGTCTTCGCGGACGGTCACGTCAGCTTCCTTGCAGAATCAATTTCGACATGTGTGCTTGCAGAGATGATGACAATTGCGGATCCAGATTAATTCCCGGATGACAGTATGATTCGTCAGTAAATTGGATGATGCAGTAATGGTTGAATTGATCTCAGAATCCGGTGGATTTTCCATTCTGCTTCATGTAATTTATAGCCGTAATCTATTGTTTGTCTTCGGCAAGTTCTTCTTGAGACATCTTCCGTGATGAGATCTTTTGATCGCGAATACGAAATGTGTAGCCAGAGTTTTCGCCGGTCTTGATGGAAAGATCAATCCACCAAACCTGGAACTGATAGCCACGATAACCTGTCCATCCAGTGCAAGAAGATAATTCAGCACCATCGGGCAGGGTCTGAGACTCGGCAATCTCCTGAAACTGCTCGAACACGTCAGCAGTAACTCCCGGTGTGTTCTCTGGAATCCACCCACGAATTGCAGCTACTACTTCTGCTTCGGTGAGTGCGAGTTGTGTTTTCCCAACGGGATTCGCACTGGCCGTTCGGTTGAATTCAGCAACGGCTGATTTTAAAGATGTTGCATCGGATGCGGTATCCTGAACTGCTGCAGCTCCAGTTGCCATTGAAACATATAGTAGAGCAACAAGGGAGGCGAGCTTTACCATTAAGATGTCTCCAGAAGTGAATCGTAATTTTATCGTGGCTAACATCGCAGATGAGCGGGAGTTGTTGTCATATAATGACTATGATGTAGATCATAGCAACTTTCCACTCCATCCGTTTATTTGGAGGCGGATTCAGATTTGAGATCTGCGAATTCGGAGAACAGTTTTTCGACTTCTTCGGCATTGTCTGTCTCACTTGCCTGCTGAAGTGGTGTTTTTCCTTCATAGTCTTTAGCTTGAATATCTGCACCATTTTCAAGGAGTAGTCTCGCAATCTTGAGATTGTCCAACCTGACTGCCTCGTGAAGTGGCGTTACCTGTTTTTCAGATTTCGCATTGACATTTGCACCTGCTTCAATGAGCGTTTCTGCAATTTCATTGTGGCCCCAAGACGCGACACATAAAAGAGGTGTACCACCCTTCCACCCAAAATATTCGGATTTGTTTTTTATCTCGATATCGCAACCGGCGTCCAGCAACAGTTTCACAGCCTTGGGATAATTCATTTTTATTGCCATGTGCAAAGCTGGATAACCCTTCATCGAATATGAATTACACGCTTCTGGATTTTTCTGAAGCAACTGAGCAAGTGAATCCAAATCTCTGATCGCGACAGCAGAGAACACGTCCAGCTTAACGCCGTGTTTTCTTAACACAGAAACTATCTTCCTGATACTTTGATTGAGCTCTTCTTCGTTTGAGTAAATATTACTAACCGCAAACTGGATAGCAGAATAGCCACCTCTAGTTGCCTTGCAGTTCGCACCATGAGAAATCAATGTTTCGAGAAAGACGTAACTGCCCCTTGCCTGAAAATCCGACCAAATCGTGGACAAACTGATAATCAACGACTTATCAAGCCCTTCCTGACGCATCTTGTCATCTGATTCCTTAAATTTTGGATGTTCAAGAATCGCTATTGCATTTTCAGTTCTTCCCATACGTGCCGCCACTTCCAAGGCGGTTAGCTTGCCTTCTTCGGGCAACGACCCTTCGTCAGCAATTGCAAATGCATCGATACCTGCATCAAGAAGAATATTGATGGTCTCTGGGACGCCATCTTGGGCGGCATAATGTAGGATGGTCGCATTGTCACCGACAATCCAAGCACCACTACGGCCACCCACCCAGGTAATTCGAGTTTTTAAATCGGCACCATGTTCAATGAGATACTTTACTATTTTCGGGTAATTCAAAGCTGATAAGATAATTGGATATCCATTTCCACCTTCAAAATCATTGATATCGACTTTGTATTTTTCGACCAGGAATTTACAGATCTCAAATTGTCCCGAATCCGCCGCTACTCGGAGGGGATGCGGGCTGTCTTCAGAACCATGAGCAGCATGAGGATTCTGTGTCAGAATTTTTTGGACTTTCTTCAATTCTCCAAGTTTGATCGCGGAAATTAAGTCGATCTCATCACCCAGATGCTCGACATAAATATCAATAATTTTGCGAAGATCATCAGTTAACCGTTTATCATCTGGTGTTGGGTCTAAAATATCTGTGTAACAACTTAATTCTTCAATTGCCCAATACAGTGGAGTATCCCAATCTCCCTTTACACCCAGGTTTGGATTTTTCTCAAGGATGAGTTTTACAATTTCAGGATTCGTAGTCAGATCGAGAGGAGTGGAGCTTCTGTACGCTTTTGCGTCAACATCAGCTCCATTATCCAGCAGCCACTTCACAATGACGACATGATTGTTACGCGCCGCCACATGAAGAGGCGTTTGACGATATGTATCTCGTTTGCTAATCCAGGTGGGATCCTCTTTCATCATTTCAAGAGCAGTCTGGACATCTTGCGCTGTGCCCTCGCTTAGCAACTCATGTGGTGTCTGAGCAAAGGAATTTGAAGAGATGGCAAGCAACATCGAAAACGCGAACATGAATTTTGATTGAAACATAATAGAATCCATGTGAAGTGCCCCATGCGTGAAAACTAAGTGATAGACTGAAAAGTCATCTGCTTAATAACCCATTGTTCAACAGACGAATTCCATTTCGGTATCACTTCAGAAGCGTCAGGTATGGTGAATGCTCTTCATCAGATAACGACTTGTGTAACCGCTCGGTGGCAGTTGACGTTGATTTGAAATGCCGCGTGATTCGCCGCTTCAGTTCACCGTATTGTAATCCGTGTTTTCGATTTGCGGATGCAAAAAACTCAAGTGATGAGCTAAATGGGCCGCATGAAATCGGTTGAATTCATCGTTGGACATTCTACCAAATCCCGGATGAGCGTGCA
>DEML01000045.1:19452-59169 GCA_002359185.1 Planctomycetaceae bacterium UBA2671 | reverse complement strand
ATATCGATGAAAGAGTTGCGTTGAGTGGCAATTGTGATTTTCCTATGACTGGGGAATCACACTCACTCTTTGTCACAGGAGGACGACCATGCTCTTTCTCGGTATCGATCAATGTCATCGGTCGAGAGTTTCAGACGTGGTATAACTACGAGCGACCGCACTCGTCGGTAAATCATCTGCCGCCGGGAGATCAGACGATGCAGTTATTACAAAACTTCGATTCCACCAGAGACGTCGTCTGCACAACTCGACTGGGCGGATTGTTGAAGAGTTATTCGCGTCGGGCTGCTTGAATGCATGCACGGTATCTAATTTGTGCTAGCTCAACTCCCGGCTCTGACCCACTTACACCCCCAGCTCAGAGGAGCTCGCCGCCAATCCGAAGCAGTAGAAATATCATAAAAACACCGGCACCGGCAGCAAAGCCCCAAAGTCCGGCAGCCATAAATACAGCTCCCCCGAAAAGAATTCCAGCAAGCACTGGCAGGAACAGTATGTCCATCAATAATACACGATTCTCGTCCTCCGTTTCCGTCATCGTTGATGACCTAAGGTTCGCTGTAGCTATCGTCGGAGGGATCTCTGCCGACTCGCAGTGTGGACACACCTTAACTCGATTCTCCAGTGCCACCCCACATGTCTTACATGGACGCATAATTTTACTCCAAAGTTTATTGAGATTTTATATGGCGTTGATCGTAAATTGGATATACCTGCACCACTGGATTAGGGCTGCTGAAAGCTCTTGAAATTAGGCAGCCTTTTCAGATTTGGCGTCTTTCATGAACGTATTCCAACTCAGAAGCGACTCGTCTTCTGGTTTCTGTTGACGACCTGCCAGCAGCACTCTGTAGCCAACACAAGTGCAACAAGTATTGATTTCTTCATCAAAAGTTTTCCGCTAACGCCGTACCCCTAATCCTCGAATCACTATACCAATTCCAGCGATCATTAAAATAGCTAGGAATTGAGCATTCTTGGGTACGCCCCATCCATACTGGCTGAGGAGATATGCATAGCCAGCAATAGCAACGGTAATGACTACTCCTCCCAGCGCGAGCATGGGTTTGGAATGAGGTGCACGTTCGTAGATTTTACCCGCACGTAAGCGGTACTTGGCTCGTGCCATCGTAACAAGCATCATAAGCACATACGGAGCGCTGACCAGCAACATGAACCCATAAGAAACACCAACAAGCTTCCAAGACCATCTTCCGAATAGATAAGCCAACCACGCAATGACCGGAATTGGGAGTAACAAGGTTGCAATGATTGCACCGACTGTGTATTTGCCAATATTGCGTTCACTCCAGCGATACCACTGCGTCAACACTGGCAAGGGACGCGCCCGGACAGGCTCTCCCTTGAGGAAACGCCCCAGGTCTTCGGCTAACTCTTGCGCCGACGCGTACCGATCGCCGGGTCGTTTCTGCAGGCATTTCAGGCAAATCATTTCTATGTCGCGCTGCAATTCACAGTTAATCACTCGTGGAGAAGGTGGTTCGTCGTTGATTACTGCCCGGATAACCTCAAGAGGACGATCAGCTGAAAATGGCGGTTGACCTGTCAAAATTTCGTAAAGAATCGCTCCAAGAGAATAAATATCTGAGGCTTCGCTTGCGTTGCCAGGCTGCCCGCTTGCCTGCTCCGGTGACATGTAACTCGGAGTACCCAGAATCTGCCCAGTGGCAGTCAAATTGCTTTCGGTCGCTATTTGTCGAGCCAATCCGAAGTCTGTAACCCGCGGTTGTTCAGTCTGGTCAATGAGTATATTGGCTGGCTTCAGGTCTCGGTGAATTACTTTCATCTCGTGGGCATGCTGGACAGCCAAAGCCATCGATCGGACAAATCCTGCTGCTTCTCTGGGGCTCATGGGATCGCGTTCAAGTCGTTGTGCCAGAGACTCCCCCTCCACTAATACCATCGAATAAAAGTAATGACCATCGTGTTCTCCAACTTCAATGATTGGCACAATGCCAGGATGATCTAGCTTCGCGGCCGCTTCCGCCTCTGTCTGGAATCTCTGCACGTCGGCATCACTGGCGTGTTGCCCGGCCAGAATCATTTTCAGAGCTACGACGCGATTCAAACGTGTCTGCCGAGCCTGGTAAACAACGCCCATTCCGCCGCGAGCTATTTCCTCCAATAACTCATACTCGCCAAAATAGCGTATAGTAGTGCCTGCTCCGGGTGCGGACTGCGACTCAGATGTCGCCGAGTTTTTTACAATCTCTTGCGATCCCTCAGGCTTACCGTGATCGAATTCGGAATCGGAAATCAGCGTCGGAGTAAGACAAGAGTCATCCTCTGCTTCATCAATTCCCGTTCTAAGCAAGCATTTGGGGCAGACACCCGCTGGAGCGTCAGGAGGCAGAGTCATACCACATGTTACGCATTGTTTGGATCGAATCATCGTTATTCCTATTGGCTATATCCAGTTCTTACGGAATCTCCGAAATGCGCAACAAGAAAAAAAATATTATCCTGAGAACGTGGCAAACAGGTGCTGTACTTCGCTGTCGATATCTTCCTGTGTCTCAACGGTTTGGGCGATTTCTTCCAGAAGAAGCTCACGGTAACGGTGGCGCATTCGACTGACCGCCATTCGGGCCGCGGATTCATTGAGGGCCAGCCTCGGAGCAATTTCAGCATACGATGAAACCCCAGTGCCGCTGAGAAAGTCTTTCAGTAGCTGAAAATGCTGCGACTTGCCGCCGCGTTCCATTTCTCGCTGCAGCCGACCCATGACACGAGTGAGCAGCGTGACGGCCCACTGTCGCTCGTAGATCTGTTCGGCGGTTAGCGAATCCTTTTGCTCAACCCAGTTTCGGTCTTGTGACTCGAAATTGACTGTGAATGTCATCTGACCGCCTCCGCGTTTCTGCGTGGCGGCCTTGTCGCGTTCTTTTGACAGGAAGCGTTTGAACGCGGTGATCAGGAAGGAGCGGAAACGGCCGCGTTCGGGGTCGGCATCGGCCAGGTATCCCTTTTCCAACAGCCGCTCAAAGAAGGCTTGCGTCAGGTCCTGCGCTTGATGAATGTCGCTGACCCGGCGGCGGACGTACGCATAGAGTGGTGGCCAGTAGGCTCGACACAGTTTCTCAAGTGCTCGGTTCGACTCTTCGTCTTCACGATTCCCTGCCGCGAGTACCAGGCTCCAATGTGTCGTTGCGAACTGGCCAGCGTTGTTCCGATGCACGTTGGATTCATCGCTAGACTCCATCCCAGCAGTATACAATTTCGCCGCCTGGTTTGCATACTCCATCGGTCTCTGACGCCGTTACTCGCGTCTTGTTCCTGTCGAGGGTATGAAAGACCTGTTCCAGTTGCTGTTTATTCATATTGGGACTCGCAGAATTTGGATCTCACCGGCGACGAACAATCCCGATGCCAATTGGATGAGCGAGCAGGCGAAGAGCTTTATGGAGCACTGCGATGATGTCGAACTCAAGCACACCATCATCATGCGGGATAATGATGGGAAGTTTCAGAAAGGCTTCGACGAAGTGCTCGAAGCGGGGAAGTGCTACGTCAAGAAGAATACTCCAGCGTCTCCGAACTTAAATGCCTTTGTCGAACGAGCGGTGCAAACCTATGAACACAAATGCCTGGATCAGTTTATCGTGATCAGTCCACGTCAACTGAATGTGATCGGTCGGGAGTTTCAGATCTGGTACAATACGAAGAGATCGCACATGGAACGGGATCATCTGCCGCCGATTCGGGAGGAGCCTGGTGAAGTGGAGACAATTTCAATCGATCAGATAGAGGTCAAAAAAAACGTTGGAGGATTGATCAAGTCGTTTGAGCGGAAGTTGGCTTGAGTAGTTCGAGAGACTGAAGTAGGTTATTCGGTCAGATTTTTCAATTAGCCTGCTCGATGTGCTGAACTTTGTTCCGCATCAACACTCTCCACTCGCTTCACATAAGTTGTGACAAAGCATTGAGGCTAGAGATTGAAATACTCATCCACTTTTCTATTATCCTGCTGTATTATTTTGGATCACAGATCACATTCGTTGTGTCGGAGGGAGTTTGTGATTCCTCCCCGAGCGAGGATAATCCTGTTCTTCAAACGATTTCAACAGATCCTTCATATTAAATTCAAACTTATCGAAAGCCATACCTTTACTCCTGTCAGATGAATGCAATTCAACATTTTCGCACAGGATGACAACTCAATAACAATGCAGAAAGGCTACTCAAATTGCGTATTTGACATGTAAGTGTGCGCTGGCCCTGCCTTATCGGTAGCATGAAGGAATATTACATTCAGTTTACCGTTTTTTTAGGCTCACGTTGTCATGTGAAGTATTGCTTGCTCTTCATTTTGTACGATCCGGATATTTCCATGTAACAGATTTTCTTCCAGATAACCGTTTAAAGCTTCTGTATCATTACAGATAAATATTTGACCGCCAGTTTCCGAGAATGCGCTTGCGATGGCATAAAGATCTTCAAGTGCAAGAGATGAAGGTTTATTTGTACCGGTTAATTTAATGATAATTCGATACGGGGGTGGGTCATTTTCAATAATCTTTACAACTGATGATAAAATTACCTCAAAATCTGCATCACAGACCGAATTCAATGGATACGAAATCTTGTGTGCACATAGACAGGAATCGTCATCAATGCGAATGGATATTTTTTTATATTGAGGATTATAGCTGGACATTGCAAAATACCATTGTGAATTACTGTCAATCAATTTCAACGATTTAACCGCGATAAGTAAGATCATTGGGGACCCTTCCTAATTTAAGATTTCATTTTTAAAACGAATTGTTCTGTCAAGAATTTTATATTTTTTTAATTTTCTGAATGATCCGTAGAAATGATTTGCCATGAAAATCACATGCGATTAACGTGTGAAATATACTTTTGTTAATAAAGTTTAAAAGAAATCATTTTGGGCCTATTCTTATGACATTTCGCTTGAAACGAGGGTTTACCCTTATAGAACTGCTCGTTGTCATCGCAATCATTGCTATACTGGTTGCCTTACTTCTTCCGGCCGTTCAACAAGCAAGGGAGGCTGCCAGAAGGAGCAGTTGTAAAAATAATTTGAAGCAAATCGGACTGGCTCTGCATAATTATCATGATGTCTTCAATACATTCCCGATTGGAGCAAGAAGCCAGGGAGGTGATTTCGGCCCCAGCTGGTATGTTGGGCTTTTACCATACCTTGAGCTGGGGGCTATCTACGACCAGTTCGACCACAATATTTCCGGCAGTGGAATGAATGCCATTTTCGCCAATGCTGTTTCTTCGGCCAATCTCAATGTGATACTTTGTCCATCGAGCCCTCTCCCTGAAAAAGAAGCGGTTCCTGCAGCAGGAAATGCCTTGGTTATTATGCCGCATTATGCGGGCATATCCGGCGCGGCTCCATCAAATGACAGCCGATATCAAGATGGTGGTTTTACGGAAACTCGCGTTACAGCCTGCTGCTTTGGAACAACAGGATTGCTACCATTTCCTCCTAGCGGACTAATCAGTGCCGGGGGGATTCTTGTTCCAAATAAACACCATCAATTTAGAGATATTACTGATGGAGCATCCAATACCATGATTGTTGGCGAAATCTCAGATTATGGAGATGAAGGTGGCAATAAAATCAGAATGGATGCAGGTTTCAATTCCGGATGGTTTGCGGGAACACCTGCAACGGGAATTCCAGGAGGTGCCTATGCTCCCCCTATCGCGAGCTACAACCTCACCACAATTCGATACTCACCTGGTGTTAACGACATGTCCAATGGCCTGAATGGCACGGGATCAGGTGCAGGGCCAAACAACTCCTTGATATCTGCACATAAAGGAGGAGCCCAAATCATGCTTTCTGACAGTAGCGTTCGCTTTATTAGTGAAAACATGGAATTAGCGACGCTCAAGCACCTGGCGACACGCGATGACAGCAATGTGATTGGTGAATTCTAGATTCCTTCGAGAGCAATATCTGTCAGAGTTCTTCGTATCGATACATCTCAATTGTGAATACACTTGGATGAATCGGTATTGAGTTTTACGATTTATTGCCAGAACATTCCTGTAATTGACCCCGTTCGAGATAAGTTCTTTTGGAGATTAAACAATGACTCGAAGTGTTTGTACGTTGACAGCCTTGTTTTTCATTGGAGGCATGGTTTCTTCGGTAGCCTTCTGTGATGAGCCGAAAGTCGAAAAAAAGCTGAAGCCAGTCCCTGAGACTGAAGCATTCGTCGGTTGTGTATGTCCTTTTTACAGGCTTAATTTTGATTCACAACTGAATCAGTGGAAATACTACGCCTTCATCTATGAGAATGAATCGAGCTGCGGCAATCCATCAATGAACTTTCATTATGACTCTAGAGACGACGCAGAAGCCTCCTGCACTGGTGGGGGAAACTGTGATCCCTGTATTAATCTATCTCTGACAAAACAGGCAAAGACTTCACAACAGACTGATACTAAAACGAGCAATGCACAGCCTCCTAAAGCCCCAGCCAATACCACATACGAACTAACACTTCCAGTTCCCAGAAATTGCAATCATAACATGGTTAAGAGAAAATTTCTGGATGCTCGAATGGGGGGAACGGAAGATACCCGTTTTAAGAAAATGGGACAGAGACTTGATTTCAGTGTCCGTTGTGGTGACGAAACCAAATACATCGCCGTCTTTTTCTTTACTATGACTACAAATAAGGAGCAAGGTACACCTTTACCCACTGGGGTGATCGCGTTAGCCTTTGAAGCAGAAATGCCCAACAATTCCTCACCAATGCTAGGTGGGGTGACCGACATGGGGGGCGGCGAGAACGTGCTCGAAATGTTGTTGGGAACTACGAGAGGGCCTTTGTACGTGGTTGATAAAAGCGAGTGGTTGAATGGGTGTGATCGTTAACTGAATTCGAGAATAAAAGGGGGGAAGGGGAAAATCTCTTCTCTCTTTTTTTGCGATCATTGATCAACTGAATAGCTTTGAGCCAATCTAAACGACGTGCCGCTTTGATGTTCGCTATATCCAAGTGTCGTTCGATTCTCAGGCTTTACTTTAACAGTATTTATGATATCGACTTCCTCATCAGTGCCTGAGACGATCCCTCCTTTCAGGATTCTTCGTCCGTTATCATTTGGAATCGGAAATGAACTCGAAGAGGACGCATTCCTACTCCGTTCCGTTTCAAATGTCCCTGCGTTAATTCGATAAGCATTCACGCTTCCTGTAACCCATTCAGCGGGCCCGTCATCTATATTTTGAATGCGATTTAATCGATTAATTAATTCTGCGGGTTTGAGATCATTCTCTGCAGCAATCCGTTCGATCATCTCAAGTTCATTCTGCTGAACCATTTGAAACAATCGAGCTACATATTCAAATTCATATTCTGTGGGTAAGCGTCCGCCAGATTCTTGAGCGAAACCAATCGCCTGACTAAATGTCGCAACTAATGGCGTATCCTGGTTAGTTTCTGATTTTTGATAGTCTGGAGTCGAAGTTGTAATTTTCCGAAAATCTCCAATCGAATATTCCTCAGCCTGAATATAAAAGGAATTAACAGAATGGGTGTGTAGAGGGGTCTCCTGATTCCCTTCTATCCCAAATTCAAATTGCTTGGTCCCTGGAATGAGAATCATTTCGTCTGCGCAGAGATTCTCACTGACGAATATTGGTTTCCATTTAATTGTATCAACCTCAATTTGCTTGAAACTCAGGAAACTACCTGAGTATGGCATAGTATTTATCTGCTCTGGCAGGAATCGTTGAGCCTCAGTAAAAATCTGATCTGATTTTGCATAAATAATGTAAGGTCCAGGCTTGAGCTGAAATCGATAAGGATTTCTTCCCTGAGGAAGATAGGAGGTTGTCTCGTTCTTGTCTGGATAACCCGTTAACGGATCAATTCGATGAGCGATCAGATTGCAATTTCCCAACTCCGGATTCGTGCTGATCTGAACCTGAAATGTGCCATCCTCAACAGTCTGATTAAAATAGACAGGCATAGCACAAGCGATCGCCAATGCGACTCCGGTAACTCCATAAGTAGCACCTAAGTTTGGATTCTGCTTTATCCATCTCCAGAATTTTTCATATCGGGTTACCCGTCTTGCTTTGACAGGCACACCTTTGAGGCATCTTTGCAAATCTTCAGCAAATTCCAGTGCGGACAGATATCGGTCCCGTCGTTTTTTCTGTAGTGCTTTTAAACAGACTGTTTCTAAATCTCGACTGATCTTAGAGTCAAAAGATCGCGGTGATTTCGGATCACGAAACTGATGGGCAAACAGGAGTTCTCTGACAGAACCCTTAAATGGTAATTCTCCCGTGAGCATTTCATACAGAATAAGTCCCAACGAGTAGACATCACTCTCGGGTGTGACTTTTTTGCCTTGTGCCTGCTCTGGAGCCATATGTGTAGCTGTTCCGATGACTTGCTTATCCGCAGTCAACGTGGCTTCTGCGTTGACCCAAGTGGCAATTCCAAAGTCAGTAATATGAGGAGTACCCCGCAAATCGATCAAAATATTGGAAGGTTTGATATCTCGATGAATGACATCTTGTTCATGTGCATAATGGAGTGCTTCCGCTAATGTTTTACAGATCTCAATAACCTGACTAATCCCCAATTGGCCATTTTTCAATGATGTTTTCAGGTCAAAACCATCGATATATTCAAGTATGAGATATAACCCGGTCTCATCCTGAACGACGTCGTATGTCTTAACGATATTGGGATGACTCAGCTGAGCCGCAATTTCGGCTTCATGGCGTGCATAATCGATCTTCTGATCACGAATCTTGGCCGGATCAAAATATTTGATCGCAACAGAACGTTTCAGTATTGGATCCCAGGCATGCCAAACCTGACCGAAAGAGCCACTTCCTAATACGCCAAATAATTGGTAGCGACCAAGGATCCCCTGAGGAATCGGAGGGATAATCGTTTGAGAAGTCGCTTGTTGAATTTCTTCTACAATCCGACGATAGTAGGGAGACAATTTTTCAATAATTTTGGCATCATGGGGAAATCTTCGATAATATTCATCAAGATCGGGTGTTTCTCCATTCAGCAAACGATGACGCAGCTCAATCATCACCAATCGAGTTAGTAATGTTGTTCTTTCAGGAATTTTGGTACTCAACAGAAACTGTTCAATTTCTGGTCGATTTCCTGAACGGAGTTCGGACTCAAACAAATCACAGATTTGCTCAGGGGCTGATCCGTCATTTTCCAGTATTGTGTTATCTTCCGAGTTAGCCATCTATTGTCCTGAACAGCAAATATAAATGCTTATTCGTAAAGGAATGTGAAAATAAGCATCTTTCAAAAACTTGTCGCGTTACATAATTCCTACCTAAGAACGAATATATCTGTCTGATATTATGACAATACACAATTCAGGAAAATCTAGGCCTGGCAAAGATGAGTTTTTGACTTCTTCGACTCTAATCAACGAAGTCAAGATAGGTTCTCCTGATGCCTGGGAAAAATTTGTAGAAAACTACCGACCGTGGATTACACGCAATTGCAAACGTTCAGGACTTTCAACTCACGATGCCGAAAATATTTCTCAAGAGGTTTTTATCGATTTATTCAAGAGAATTCAAAGTTTTGAACATGGTCGTCAGGGAGGTTTTCGTCGCTGGCTTCATCTGATTGTTCGATCACGCATTGTCGACTTTATTCGTCTTTTTTCCCGAATTCAAGAACATGTAGTCGATCCTGGCATTCTAGCCTCAAGTCCGAGGGAAGAATCGAATGAAAATCAAGAGTTAAGTGAGCCGATCAAAAAACGATATGAACAAGTCTGTGATCACCTGAATAGCCAGTTTTCTGATCGTGATTTCCAAATACTAATTCTCTATTTAGCTGAAGAACTCTCGCCTAAAGAGATTGCCAGCCAATTGCATATTTCTACTAATACTGTCTATCTTGTTAAATCCAGAATGATTCGCCAGTTAAAAAAAGCCTTAAGGGGACTGACTGGTTGAAACTGTGATTCTCCCTTTGATATCGATGAAAGAGTTGCCTTGATTGGGAAATGTGATTTCCCAATCACTGGGGAATCACATTCACTCTTTCTCACCGGAGGACGACCAAGCTCTTTCTCGGCATCGATCAACATGCACGACAGCTGACCGTCTCCTTTAGAGACCAGCAGGGCGACGTCCTGCTCGCTCGACAGGTCTCCACACGGCCTGCCAAGATTTTACAATTCTTCGACCAACTCATACAACGCTGTGCAGAGCTCTCCGAAACCCCCGCGACCGCTATGATTGGGGAAGCCCATATGACTGCTATCCATCGATTTGCACTCATCGCCTGCTTTGATCTTCATCCAGCGTTGAATTAGCATAATCAACAACGCGGGGAACATCAGGGTATGCCGGGGTCGGCGCAGCCGATATGCGGGAACGTATTTGCTTCAACTGTTACCTCTGCACATTCCTTACTACTACGACGACAGGATGTAATACCATGCGCAGTCAATGTCTGGTCATCGTTGCGAGCCTTTGCCTCACCCTCTTTTCGCTTCCTCTTGCCGACGCCGCGACGCCGGACGAAACGGTGTTGCAGGCAGGCGCCGCAATCAGCAACATCACCCCGCCGATCAGCCTGGACCCAGTCGCTCAATCTAAACGACCGCCAGCGACTCATGTGCACGACGAATTGCACGCCCGCTGCCTGGTGCTGGACGATGGAGAGGTCAGGCTGGCGTTGGTTGTTTGCGACTTGCGACATATGTCGGCTGAAGTCGCCGCAAACGCCAAGCAGCTGATTCAATCAGCCACTGGCATTCCTCCGGAGTCAGTGCTTATCTCGGCAACTCATACCCACACATCGAGTGGTGCCAGGCTCGAAGAAGGCGAAAGTGAGTCGTATTACGACTACAAGGCGTTTCTCGCGCGGCGGATCGCCGAAGGTGTGCTGCGTTCGGTGAATCAACTCGAACCGGCGCGCATTGGCTGGGGTGTCGTTGAAGAACCAACGCAAGTCTTCAACCGCAGGTGGTTTCTGATGCCAGGCCGAGGCATCATCTATGGTGCCCACGACAATATCGAGCATGTCGACACGAACCCCGGTTACACCGGCCTGCTACGGCCTGCCGGTCCTGTCGACCCGCAGATTACTTTTCTGTCGGTGCAGTCGACATCGGGTAAGCCGATTGCACTGTTCGCTTCTTACGGACTGCATTACGTCGGCGGAATCCCGGCGCGAACAATCTCAGCCGACTATTTCGCGATCTTCGCCGACCGCATCGGTGAATTGCTGGGAGTTGACCCGAATCAGGCCCCGCCGTTCGTCGGCATCATGGCCAACGGCACGAGCGGCGATGTAAACAACCTCGAACGTTATTCCGAGGAAGAACTGGCCAAACGCGACCCGCAGCCGAAGAAACGGTATTTGCCATATGAAAAAGCCTGCGAGGTGGCGTATCTCTGTGCGGAAAAGGTGCTGCAGGGACACCTGTCACTCCAGTGGCACGACTATGTGAAGCTCTCGTCGGTGCAGAGGACGCTCACATTCGAGCGGCGTTATCCAACGAAGGAGGAAGTCGAGTGGGCCGAGGCTGTTAAGGCCAAAAAGATTAAGCCGATGAGCACCAGTCGATATAGCACCTACAGCACGGTGCTCGCCTACGCATCACCAGAGATGCCACCGACGATCGATGTCATCGTGCAGACGCACCGCATTGGCGATTTGGCCATTGCCGCAATGCCGTTTGAAGTATTCGCGGAGATCGGCCTGGAACTGAAGGATCGCAGCCCAATTCAGCCGCTGATGAACATCTCCATTGCCAACGGTTCACACGGCTACTTGCCAACCCCCCAGCAGCATCGACTGGGTGGCTACGAAACATGGATAGGCGTCAATAAGGTGCAACTCGACGCCTCGGAAAAGATGGTCGATTCGCTGGTGGAGATGCTCGACGAACTTGAGTAACCTTCAAGTGAGCAAAAATAATATGCCTCAAAGTGGCTTGGCCCCTGCAGAATATTGAATGCTATCGACAATACTCGTGGGCTATATTGGCATGGGTTCCTGAGTCCGTTCGACATAAGATGATACGGATTCCGTGAGCCGTTTCGCTTCAAGCCAGAATGTCATGCACGACGTGGCCATGTACGTCAGTGAGCCGGAAATCACGTCCCTGTAACCGATAGGTCAGCTGAGTGTGATCGAGCCCGAATAGATGCAGAATGGTGGCGTGCAAATCGTGAACATGGACGGGATTTTCAATCGTATGCCAGCCGATCTCATCGCTTGCCCCGTAAGTGGTGCCCGGTTTAACGCCACCGCCAGCCATGAGAATCGTAAAGGCAAATGGATGATGGTCGCGACCGGTTATCTTTTTGAAACCGGGACGATTTTCTCCAAGTGGAGTTCTACCGAATTCGGATCCGATGATAACAAGGGTATCATCCAGCAGCCCATGAAGTTTGAGATCCTGAATGAGAGCTGCGATGGGCTGATCGACCATAAGGGAATTGTGAGTCAATTCTGCATCCAGTCGAGAGTGATGATCCCATGAGGAATGAATGATATTCACCATCCGCACGCCTCGCTCAACGAGTCGACGGGCAAGCAGACAGTTGTAGGAAAACGCTTCGAACAAACCTTTCCCGCCGCGATTGCTGGCGATCTCTGGCTCTTTCCGTCCGAATCCATAGCAGTCGAGCGTTGCTTTGGATTCGCCTGAGAGATCGACCAGTTCCGGGGCGGACGATTGCAGTCTGAAAGCGAGTTCGTAGCTGTGCATCCGACTGGCCAGTTCTGGATCGCCAACGTCCTGCATGCGTAACTGATTGAGATCGTTGATTCCCTTGACTGTCGCCCTCTGCAGAGCAGGGGACATGCCGGCCGGTGTTTGGAGATTGCTGACCGTGCTCCCCTGATTGCCAAATAGAACTCCTGAATAAGTGGAAGGAAGAAAACCGCTGGACCAACTGGCGGAACCGCCGGGAATGCCGCGTCCAGTGGTTACCAGTGAGACAAACGCGGGCAGATTGTTAGCTTCGCTCCCCAATCCATAAGTCATCCACGACCCCAGACTTGGTCTTCCAGCGATCGCAGAGCCGCAGTTCATTAATAACTGGGCGGGGACATGGTTGAATTGATCGCTATGCACAGAACGGACCATACACAGGTCGTCGGCACATAAGGCCAGATGAGGAAGCAGATCTGAAAAATTCATGCCGGATTCGCCATGTTGAGCAAACTTGCGCAGTGTTCCTTTAATCCGGGCAGACTCTTTCTGCAGAAACGCGAACTGCACGTTTTCTAAAAATGAATCCGGCAAAGGCTGGCCATCTAGTTTATTCAGCTGAGGCTTCGGATCGTACAGATCCATCTGGCTGGGGCCTCCTTCCAGATAAATGTAAATGCAGTTTTTAGCGCGGGGAGGAAAATGCGGCGTGCGGACTTGCAAAGGATTCTGAGCTGAGACAGTCGTGACTTCACCGGCCTGGGAAACCCCATCCTGGGAGAGAAGTTGAGCTAACGTGGCTGTTCCCATGCCCCATAGGGAATTACGCAAGAAATCTCTTCGCTCCAAACGGGCTGCGTTTTCCAATGAGGGTGTGAACATGTTTATTCCCGTGTGATAAATTGTTCGAGGTTGATCAGGCTGCGAGAGATCAGAATTCGCACCACCTGTTGCCGCGAGGTGAGAGTGGCAGCATTTGTGGATGTTGCCGAGGAAGTATCTTGTGACAATGGTTCGCCACCAGATTCAAGTTTTAGTATTAGGTCGATCTGCTCGTCCGAAAGCCCTAGTGTCAGTGATTCAAATTCGGCTGCCAGCGTTTCGAGTCGGGCCAATTCCGCCGAACTCGGGTCGCGTGACAAAGCCGTGCGAACCGCATACGTCAACCATTCCTGTAAAGTCACATCCCCCAGTGCGGCTGTCCGTAAACCCAGTTGCTGAGCACATTCCCAGAACACAGAATCGTTCAGCATCGCTAACGCCTGCAGCGGAGAATTCGAACGTTCTCTCTCGGGACATGAACTGGTAGTGGCAGGAGCATCGAAAGTTGTGAGCATTGGATAAGGAGTTGCCCGGCGAAATTGAATATACATTCCGCGACGGTATTTATTGGCACCAGTACTGACTTCCCATTCCTGATTGCGGCTCACTTGAGTGATCCGGGAATTCAATGGTGGTTTGATGCTGGGGCCGCCGATTTTTGGATAGAGCAGATCAGCCGCCGAAAGAGCCAGATCGCGGACAATTTCCGCTTCCACGCGAAACCGCGATTGCCGACCAAGTAACCGATTCTGAGCATCGACCTCATGCAAATCTGTACGAAACGCAGAACTTTGCTGATAGGTCTGAGAGGTCACAATCAGGCGAATCAGCTTTTTGCGACTCCAGCCCTCTTCGATTAGACTGGTCGCGAGCCAGTCGAGTAATTCCGGATGGGATGGTTCACTGCCGGTCGTGCCGAAGTTGTCTTCGGTATCGACCAGCCCCTGTCCAAAAAGGTGTTGCCAGATATGATTCACAGCGGTTCGGGCAGTCAGCGGGTTATCGGGACGGACGAGCCATCGCGCCAGATCGAGTCGGTCAGCTCGTTCACCGCGGGGTTGCAGGGGTGGCAAAAATGCAGGCGTTCCCGGTTCGACTTGAGGCCCGGGTTGACGAAAATCTCCGCGATGATGAATGAAAGTGTCCCGCGGCTGAGAACGTTCCCGAATCGACAATGCAATCACTTCAACCGGTTTGGGTTGCTGCTGAGCGAGTTTTTCATACTCATTAGTCCACTCCCGCGACTGTTTATCAAGATCGTCACGCCAGAGATCAAGACTTTCTTTTTGAGTTTCCGTTCGATCCGAACCGTGAATCGCAAGTATTTCCAGTGCTTGCTCTAGAATCTGTTCTTCCCCGGAGGTGTTCTCTTTGAGAGTACTTTTCAACAGAGTGGCTAGTTCCTCCATTTTGGCCAGTCGAGCCGCTTTTTTCTGCGGATCTTCAACGGGAGCGGGCAATGTCTGAATCACCTGGCGGTCTGCTTCGAGACCATTAAAGAATGCGTACATCTGATAAAACTCGGCGTGAGTAATCGGATCGTATTTGTGGGTGTGGCATTCTGCACAGCCAATCGTCAGTCCCAACCATGCCGTGCCAACTGTGCTCAGGCGATCAACTGTTTGAATCACGTGATCGGCTTCGCGATCGACTCCCGCTTCCGTATTGACCATGGCATTGGCATGGAACCCGGTCGCAATTTTCTGGGAAATCGTCGAGTTTTCGAGCAGGTCACCAGCAATCTGCTCAATTGTGAAGCGATCGTAGGGAAGGTCGCGATTGATGGCGTCGATGACCCAATCGCGATAGCGGTACGCCTGAGGACGAAGTTCATCTCCAAGGTATCCGTTACTGTCGGCATAACGGGCCAGATCAAGCCAATGCCGTCCCCAGCGTTCACCAAAATGAGGTGAGGCGAGCAGTTCATCAACCAGGCGTTCAACTGCTCCAGGAGACTCATCCGCAACAAAATCCTGAACTGCCGCGTAAGTGGGAGGTAGTCCCAGTAAATCGAGATACAACCGACGAATGAGCACGGCCCGGTCAGCCGGTGGAGACATCGTTAGATAGTCCCGTTCCAGTCGCGTTTTCACGAAGACATCGATCGGATGCTGCGACTCTGCAGTTTCGTCCGCATCCGGCAGTTCAACATCCGGCAGTTCGACGGGTTCGACCGAGCGAAACGACCAGTGAGCTGTGTATACTGCTCCCTGATCGATCCAGGCTTTCAGCTGAGACTTTTCCTCTTCCGATAGAGATTTTCCAGTTTCAGATGGAGGCATCTGCTCGTACTTGTCCGTCGAGTTCACCCGAGAAATTAACTCGCTGTGTTCGGAATCGCCGGGAATAATTGCGGCCAAGCCACTATCAGCCGGCTCGAGAGCAGCAGTTGCAAGATCCAGACGTAATCCAGCCTCTCGCGAGCCTTCATCTGGCCCATGACAGACAAAACATTTGCCAGCCAGTATAGGGCGAATATCACGCGAATAATTGACCCGCTCAACCTGACCACTGGCTCCCTGCACAACAGCAGGACATAATGCCAACAGAACTATCCAAAATGATCTCATTATTGACCAATCTGTCATGTATTTCGACTGCTCTTCCCATTCGAGGGTTGATTGACTTGAGAAAAACCTAATGAAAAAGTGCCAGATCTGTTCAGAGATCCAATCCTAACGATGCGGCACATTAAGAGCCTCCCCGACTCTAGTTGTATGATAACAGGAGACTGATGTCTAATTACGTGTCAACAGCCAGCCTTGTTGTTGGAGTGGCTGCGGTACATTCTAAGGCCAGCGACATTCTGGTCGCCGGTGCGATGTCGATGGCATCCGGAGCATATGTTTCCGTCACTTCCCAATCTGATACGGAACGAGCCGATCTGGACCTTGAGCGTAGAGAACTGGCGACGGAGAGTAATTCTGAACATAACGAGTTGGCGGCGATGTACGACAGTCGCTGGGTCGAGCCATCTTTGACCCGGCAAGTTGCCGAACAACTGATGGCCCAAGATACGTTGGCTGCCCACGCCCACACCCGCGACGAATTCGAAATCTCCGACATGACGACCGCCCGCACCGTACAGGCGGCGTTAGTCTCAGCAGGGACCTTTGCCATCGGTGCCTCATTACCTCTGGTGACTGTCGTTGCGATTCCGCCGATATCCTTTTGATATCGATGAAAGGGTTGCTTTGAGTGGCAATTGTGATTTGCTCATTACTGAATAATCATACTCACTCTTTCTCGATATCGATCAACAGGCACGACAACTGACCATTTCGAGCAATGTCTGAAAACAAATCGAGCTCTGAGTTGTCGGAGGTGCGAGGATCTGATCACGATTGAGTGTTAGAATTCGCAGTTGAACGATGGGCACAGATTTCTAATGAGCAGGGGACTGAATTTCGGGGCCAGTTCCCTGAAGACTGCAGACGAATGAATCTCCCGTCACGATCCAAATGTTAAACTCTCAGCGTGCCGGGAACTCGGACAGAAAATAGCAGAATGTCGTGACAAACAGCAGGGCAGAGGAAACTTGTGTTCGCAAAAAACGTCCAGCGACACTCATTCACGACCGACATACGAAATACACAAAGAAGTTTCGAGAGACCGTTGAAGCCGCGGGCATGAAACCCAATCCGTTACCGAAAGCCTCACCGAACCTGAATGGTCGATGTGAGCGGTTTATCGAGACGATCAAACTGGAGTGCCTCAATGAGTTCATTGTGTTCGGAAAAAAACATCTCGATTATCTGACAGTCGAATTTGCGAGTTATTACAACACAAAAAGAAGCCATATGGAACGTGACCACCTCCCGCCGATCCGGGAGGCACCTGAAGAAGTGGAGACAATTTCCATCGATCAGATTGAGGTGAGAAGATACGTCGGTGGCTTGAGCAAGTCGTTTGAGCGGAAGGTGGCTTGAGCAATCAGTCTATAAATTTCGCCAACTCGATATGCAGAAGCTTTTTCTCACTTCAATGCTCTCACCCCGCTTCATATAAGCGGAATTTCGGCGTCTAAGCCTATAACTTAGGACTGGAAGATCTCCCTAACCTTGGTATTGTCTAGTATTCGTATTTTGGATCACTGATAACATTCGTTGTACCGGATAGGACAGCCCACGTTGCTGCATATACCACCCGTTCGGCCCGACACTCGATTCCATAAACTCTTTGCCTTGGAGACATTACCCTAATGACTCAACCAGTCGATGAATCACAGCTTACTCCAAATTGTTCCCGTCGTGACGCCTTGAAGTCTGTCGCGACGGGCGTTATAGCGGTTGGAACGACCAGTGCGTCATCAGTGCGGTCTGCGTTAGCTGAATTCGATGACCCAAAAAAACTGGAACCCCGACCTTGGATTCAGATCCGCGGCATCTATGGTGGATTTCCAGATGAAATCCTCAATCGCGGTCAAACTCCAGCAGACTATGGGATCAATGCCATCTGGATTGGATCCGGAGGTCTCAAGCAGGAAAAAATCGAGCAGTATCATGAGTTGGGACTGAAGGTCTTCGCCGAGTACAACTCGATGCACTTCGCGAACTACCTAAAAAAGCATCCGCTGGCTGCTCCGATTGGGGCAGACGGTTCACCTTCACCGCCCCCCCACGGTTGGCAAGGTGTCAGTGCGTTCGATCCTGGGTACCGAAAGAACCGCATGGATGAGTTCCGGCGTGTTCTGGAAACATTTGACATCGATGGAATCTGGTTGGACTATCATCACTCGCATGCCAGTTGGGAACGAGCGGAACCAGTCATGCCTGATACCGATTTCTCACCAGCAGCCCTAAAGCAGTTCCAAGAGAAGACCGGGATTCCATTGCCGGATCCTGTGACTGCGGCAGCCCAACAACTGCTCGGCCCCCTTCGGGAGGAATGGACTCAGTTCCGGTGTGATGTTTTCACCGATTGGGTCCGCGAGTACCGAGATATCCTCGATACAGTCCACCCCAAGGCGTTACTTGGAACCTTTCACTGCCCTTGGTCACCCGAAGACTACGATGGCGCGATCCGGCATAAACTGGCCATAGATCTCCCCGCTCAGGCGAAATATCTGGACGTTTTCAGCATCATGCCCTACCACGCTCGATTCGGGCATCCACAGGATCCCGCTTGGGTTGCGAGACAAACGAGGAATCTTGGAAAACTGCTCAAGCTGAAAGGTGAACCAGACGAGAAGCACCAGATTTGGCCCATTGTCCAACTGGCAGACTGGGGTGAACCTGTGGGAGTTGACCAGGTCTCAGCAGTTCTGGATTCCGGAACAATACAACCTTCAACTGGTGCAATGGTGTTCCATTGGAGTGGAATATCCAAAGATTGGGAGAAAGTCGAAGCCCTCGGTCGCTTCTATCGTGGGATTCGTCCATCATCGCATGATTTGAAGCAAACATTCCCAGACTCAGACGACACGACTCGCTAACGACCAATTACATCATTGCGGTATCGATGAAAGTTGGTTTCTTCACCTTTGATATCGATAAAAGAGTTGCATTGAGTGGGAATTGTGATTTCCCTACTGCCAGGGATTCTCACTCACTCTTTCTCACAGGAGGATCACCATGCTCATTCTCGGTACCGATCAGCATGCACGACAACTGACCATCTCCCTGAGAGACCAGCAGGGCGATGTCCTGCTCGCTCGACAGGTCTCAACACGACCAGCCAAGATTCTACAATTCTTCGACAACTCACCCAGCGCTGTGCTGAGCACAATGAATTGTCCATCGCTGTCCTCGAATTCTGCGGTTTCAACGACTGGCTGATTCGCATGCTGCGAGATTATCGCTGTCCATTCAATTGTCTTGCCGGTCTCAGGGCTGCCTCGCCGCTATTTATCCGAGGCCAGGGATGCTCCATCCATCCCGATATGTTTGCGAAACGAGCGAAGTGGCTTCCGGACTATTGGTAAATGTTTGGTTGATGTGGTCCCAGTGAAGCCAGTCGTTGCTAACTCGATCGGCCATCGCACCAACCAACACAGCCTCGGTGAGCGGCCCTCCATGACTAAAATCATCACATGCTTTGCGACCCTCGATAACAGCATCGACCCAATCGTGGTAGTGATCCTGCTTGGCCAAATCACTTAGTATCTTGTCACTGACAGACTTTGCTTCGGGCAAAACTACCGGCATTCCACCCCGATAGTTTTTAAATATTGTCCCCGACTCACCAATCCAGCATGTGCCGGATTCCGGTAGCGAGTCCACTCCAGATGGCAACGGAATCCGAGTCGCGTCCGGTGTTTTATCACCGTCATGCCACGTCAGCTTGATGGTGTCGCCAGCCGTGATATCGCTCCCTGGGAATACAAGCTCTACCTGCCGCTGCTTTCCCCACAGTGGCCCAGTTGTGATTGGAGTCAACTGACGCACTCGAAGTGGTGCGGTCAATTTCAACGCGTCAAAGCTGGTGTCGAAATGGTGACAGCCCATGTCACCCATTTCGCCGACACCAAATCCATACCAGGCACGCCACGTCCCCGGATGGTAGGTGTTGGCAAAGTACGGTCGAGGCGTTTGTACGCCAAGCCAAAGATCCCAATCCAAGTTAGCGGGAACGACCTGGCCTTGGCCGCTGATATCGGTATTCTTCGGCCACCAACTGAGTTTTTTATTCTCCCACAGGATCACTTCCTTGATCTTACCGATAACTCCACTGCGAATGAGTTCGACCGTGTGTCGACTCTCGATGCTCGAACGACCTTGATTTCCTAACTGCGTGACGACGCCCGCCTTGGCAGCCTCTTGTGTAATCACGCGGCATTCGTGCAACGTACTTGCCATCGGTTTTTGCAAGTAAATGTGTTTTTTTGCACGGATCGCGGTGACGGCTGGTGCGGCGTGCATATGATCCGGCGTGCCAATGGTAACGGCATCGAATTTGTCCGCATGTTCGGCCAGCAAATTTCGCCAATCTCGATGTAGAGAGGCATCGGGATTTTTCCGCGAAGCCACAGAGAGGTTGTTCGAGTCGACATCACACAATGCGGTAATATGAACCTTGGGGTGTGATGCTACGCTCTCCATCGTCCGCCCACCCATGCCACCGACACCGATGCATGCAACTTGCAAACTCGACTTAAGTGAAGCGCTGCGAACGATTGCAGGACAACCGATGACTCCGACAGTAGCAACTGTGGCATTTTTCAGAAGCTGTCGGCGGGTGAGAGAAGGGCTGTGAATGTTCGTTGAAGTAAGATTTGTCATAGCTTAGCCCTGATGGAATGGTTTTATTTGATAGTTTAATTGAGAGAGGACACTCCAGCGAACCAATACACCAACGTCCGTTGCTTATGCAAAAGTTCTTTGAAATCGATGAAAGAGTAGTGACCGATTTGAAGTGGGTTTCATGTGGAGAAGGCAATACTTCCTATTTTATAGAGAGAACGCAATTCTCTTTCTCGGTATCGATCAGCATTCACAACAACTGACCATTCCGTTAAGAGGTCTACAGGGTGATGTCCTGCTTTCTCGACAGGTCTCCAAGCCTCCATGCAAGATTTTACAATTCTTTGACCATCTCACGCAATGCAGTGCTAAGCACTACGAATCGTCCATCGCTGTCCGCGAGGGATTGATCAAATAGTATGAGCGGAAGGTAGCTTGAACAGATCGAGAAGACTGCAGTTCGTTCACGATTGGAATCGAACTATGCTTCGTTCGCTTCTGTTGTGAAATTTGTCAATCTTCCACCGCGATCGGATAAGCTTACTCCCGCTTCAAATAGATAAATTCCTCAGGGAGAATCATCCAGTCCTAATCTGGTAAATCTCAACCACTTTGGTATTGTCTTGCAATTGCAATGATGGATCACTGACGATTAGGTCTGCATATCCTATTGCGAAAATCGCACTGCTACAATTGCATCCCACTCTCAACTATTGGAATTATTAAATCGAAAATGCGATCTCAGCGATGAATTTTGCGTTGCAGTAGAACGAGAGACAGAATTATCAGCACATGTTCCATTTTGAGGCCAACTGTGCAATGAAGAACAAAAAAACAAAGTGAATTGCCACTATTCCTCCAAAGTCCGAACATCAGAACATCGCTTCGGCTGAAACATCAGGCATTGACTTAGCAACGATTTCAGCGATCTCAACTTTCATCTTCATTCGGAGTTTCCAACGACTCACGATTCCCAACTCTTTCAATTCTTTAGCGTATCGAGCTTCGACTTTTCGGCGAGCATCGGACTCAACGCCAACAACAAGATTTCGATATCCACCAGCTACAAAACCGGAGACATTAATTGGCCGGGATGGTTTGGTATGATTGGGTTTTGCGTCCATAAGATTTCAACCGAATAAGGTTTGCAACAGATTGTATTGAGTAATTATTAACGGTCAAAACGCCTAACTCCGCAAATCGGATGCGTAGGATTGCTCATTGAATGTGTTATTTCACGGCTTCAAATTCTTATGCCATTGTGCTTAGTCTTCGCGAGGACATAAATTTGGTTAGATAACGCAATGCGGACATCGGTGCATCAATTTGCAATCACACGATTATGTTTCCAATTTGGGATTGTCATCGTATTCTACCCCATCAAATTCGTAACGAGAAGAGAATGAAGAGCGTGTTCGTAACTTTGCAACTCGATTAATGTCTTTTACGGATGCGTCAACATCATGCCGACGATACGAACAATATCGAACTCCGTCACGCGTGCAGATGTCAACGAATTGTCCATCATCAGATTTAACCGCAATATATGTCAGATTGGCGGGTTGGTTATCAGGATCATCGCTTTTAAATAGCTGCTGATCGACCAATGCTGCTTCAGGCCAGCAATCAGGCAGGCCTTCCAATTCGTATAAAACCCATCCGAAGTGATAATAGGACCTTCCAGTAATTCGCACACGTTGATCAGCGAATTCGGCCATGTTCGGTGGGACAACTGTGTGCAGTCCAAATTGAGATGGATCACCAGTATATTTTTGCTGGAGTTGTTCAAGCAATGCACGAGATTGCAGACGTGCATATTCGCCAGGTAGAAAAGCGGAATGGTAATTTTCCATATTGAATTTATTATGTTAGTATTTGGAGCGAGATAATTTTCGATCTAGCTGGGTGGAGGTACTTGAAATTGAGTTTCAATATCCTTCTCATCGGCTACTTCTGTAGAGCGAAATGTAATGCGACGGCAGTAGCGAATAATTGCGGCCAAGCCATATCCCCATGCAAAGCTGTTAACACCAACGATGACACTTATTGCAATGATTTCGCCAACCGACGAATGATGACCAACCGCAGGAAACATAAAAGGCCACGCGAACGGCAATGCCAAGATGATGACTAAAATAGCGAGAACTACCCCATATAGTTGATTTGAAAACTGATGGACCCCAATGACAAAAAGCAGCCAGGCCGCGCAATTCAGCATTGTGAGCAATCCACCGGTATTGGGCTTTTATCGAAACATTATTGAATTTGCATCACCTTCAGAAATCGCAGGGCCGGGAGAATAAAGTAACTATTGGAAATATATTTTGCAGATAACGAAATTCCTCACTTTTCAGGAGGTCGTGCAGCTGGTTTCGGATAAAGAGCAGGGGATGGTTCGGTATCCTCTGGCGTCTGGTTTGCATTGAACGACCAGCTCCTTGAACATCGTCCTTTGTAGGCGTCATTGTCTTTTGGAAGTGAGTGTATACCGCTCATTCCGTAGGACACGTTGGCCTTAAATGATGTAATACGCTGGCCACCATAGAATCCGGCCTCGTACTGAAACTGGATGTAGCCAATGAATGGCAGTTGCGTGGCAAAGAAGTCGGGTTCCTTTTCAAGTATCCAACGAACAACTGCGTCCTCATCGCTCTTCCACTGGACATCGAGTTTGGCGTACTCTGAGAGCAACTTCCCGTACCGATCCCGCTCGGAATTCGGTACACGTACAGAACTGATGAAGTGTCGTCCGGGATTCTGATCCTTCTCGTAGCCCTGCGGTTCGCTGGCTTGGAGTACCTGCCAGGTTGACCAATGCTTAAGGTCCGGAGAGTAGCGGACGTAGACGTTACCACCATAAGGTATGGACTTCTGGCCGTTGTTCAAAAAAAACTCTGATGGTTTCGGATGTATACTGACGCGTACTGAGACCGCCAAGGGTGGGCGCCACGATAACCCCAACGCCAGTGGAGTAGTTTGGATCCATCCGTCTCGGGAACTAGCGGATTCACCGTCCCAGCCAAGTCCATTTCTATCGATGGTTATTAGATCGGGTTTAGACCAAGTTGCTTTGGCCCTGGCATCGTTAATGTCAGTGAAATCAATTGCGAGCGATTTGGTGTCGAGTATGGATGCTGTCGCTGTTGATGCCACAAGACCAGCAACGACTGCCATCAACCCTGTGCGTAGTACTTTCATGCTTGTCTTTCTGTCGAACGACTGCGATCATCGAGTCTCGTGAGAAATTTGACGGAATGGGCCAGACGTGTGCGTCTGGCTGACGAAGTCACAAGAACTTGCTGTGTAGGGAATAACTGTCGCTTTTTATTTTCTTTTCGGGTTGTCTTCTTGTTGCATTGCAACCCAGACGCACGCGTATGGGCCATCCAGTCCCGTGCACATGCCATTGTTATATTACGGTTATGTCGCGGCTAGTTACCACCATCTCCATCGGGTTTGATGAGCTCATTTTTTGCTATTCGTGGCTGAATCGTGATCTTCATTCCGTAAATCGAGTTCGGGCCATCTTTCTCGCCTGCGTAATAAACAACAAACCAATCGTTACCTTCAAGGTGTGTCATCCAGGGATAGCTGAAATCCTCAATACCGGGACAGGAAGCTACAAGACTGTGCCGTTCCCAATTGAGGGAGTCGCTTTGTGATTGCCAAAGACTGATCAGATTTGACTCATTCCTTTCCGATTGCAGTGCATAAAGCCTGTTGGGTTGCGTTGGATCTGAGACTATGAACGGGCTGGGATGTACCGATTTCTCGTTCCCCTGGATCACGCTCTCCTGGAATTGCCAACTTGTTCCAAAGTCATCACTGACGTACTGATGGTAGGCATGGGCCGCATTTTCGCGGACCAACCCGATGAGCCGTCCGCCTGTGGAGATGAAAGTCGGTTCATAATATTTTTCTTTCGTGATTCTTTGAGCTGGCCCCCATGTTTTGCCGTCGTCTTCTGAATAAGCAATCCATAGACCATAACCACTCGGTTTTCTGTAGTGCCCACATACCGCTAATCCTTTACCCGGGACTTGAAATACGTGGCCAAATACCGATCCGGTTTTACTGTCACCGATTGCGGAGGTGTCGGTTGCTTCCCACGTCTGACCATTGTCCAGGGATCGCCAGCCGTAGATGTTGTTGCGAAGGTCATCCGTAAACGCCATCGCCATAAGCACAATCGCACCGTCTTCAGCCATTCCCATCGCCAGGTTGGCAGCGTGCTGATATTGCATAGAACTGTCGAAAGTCTTCAGCACATAAGGAGAAGTGAAGCTCTTGCCGCCGTCCGTAGAAACCGACACCGCTGGGCAGCCATCACCATTCACGTGTTTCCTCCCAGCTATGAATGCGACAACGAGGCTACCATCATTTGCCTTAACGATTTTCGGCCAGGACAAGTGACAGAACCGATCGCCCTCCGGGGCTGGCACAATCACCCGAGCAGGACCGTAGTCATCTCCGCTTACTAACCCGGTGCCAGTAAGCATCGCCACGGCGATCATTAAACCAGCGAAAAGAGAGTTTTTCATAAGATTATCATTCTATCCATCCAACGCCACTGTTCATCAAGTTGCAACCATTGACATTGATTCCAAAACTGTCCATACAATTTATGTTCCAATTGAAATTGAGGATTCAGCGTCTCCGTCTTAATCCATTGTGACGCCGCAATTGCATTCATGTCAACATTTCCAATTCAATGAGACCGATGACGGAGTTGGCAACAAGCTGAAAACTCTGTTTCGTGTATCCACCACTGAGGACCATGATGGTATGATCTCAGTGTAACGGTCTGACCATTGTTGAGCAGTTATGTTCTCGATAAAGTCCAACCACTCAGCAACGATCTGTTTGGCCTTATCCAACTGAACAAATCGCGGCAGAAGTACGCTTGTCAAGTTCTGCCGTCTGCCGTTACATTCAGATACACAATAAGCTAAATCGGGGCGAGCCCGAGTGAAAATGTTGGTTCAAACGCCAATCAGTAAAGTTCAGTCCGCTTTCAAAGCTATCTGACGCCCTACTTGCCAAACAATTATAGCCGTCTGCAGTGCCTGTGGGCCAAACTTGCTCCACTAAGTTCGCCTGCCGCCGATAAGTAAGGACCAGGTGAAGTGGAAACTATCTCCATTGATCAGATTGAAGTTAGAAAATACGTCGTTGGCTTGATCAAGTCGTTTGAGCGGACGGTTGCCTAACACGGTTCAAAAAATATTTTCTGAGTTTGATTTTACTTGAATTACCACGTCTGATCGGGTGAATGCGATGGTGAGACCCGGGCACCGCAATCCCGACCATTAAACTCGCAATTGAGACCAGAATTGCTATTTTCCTCATCTCGCATTCTGGGATGAAGTACACATTTGTCGTACTGAACGGGGGCCTGGTTAAGTGAGCATGTCCTTGATTACTCCGGTGCTGTCACCATGGCGTTCGGTAGTCACACCGACACCCTGGAGGAGAGTCAGCCAGGCGTTACAGAGCGGTGTATTATTCTCAACGACAATATTCTCCCCCAGTTTGAGTCCGGCTGCGCGTCCGGCGACGAGAGTTGGGCAATTCGTCAGGTCGTGTCCCGTGCGGATATTGCTCCCATAAGCAAGAACGACATTGTCAAACAGGTTACTTCCGTCCCCTTCCTGAGTTATCTTTAGTTTATCAATAAAGCCCGCCAGCAGCTGGCTCTGAGTTTGGTCACGCTGTTGAGAACAGACCAGTTTTTCGCCGCGTGTCGAGTGATAGTGACTCATGTCGTGAGGGAAGACTTTGTTCCCAATACTGGTGAGAAGAGTCGCGACAGGCTGTCGATATGTGATGACTCGAGTGCTATCCGTCTGAAATCCAGCAACAATCAAATCGTACATTAACTTGATTTCGTCGCGACCCAACAACTCCGATGAAGGCTCGGCGAAAGGAGCCTCTGGTCGCGGCCTGTCCATCCATTTCTCATCTTTGCTGAGGCGGGTCTCGATGTTGCGGATGCTGTCAAAATATTCGCTCAGTTTTTCGTTGTCATCTTTGCCAAGACCACGTTGCAGGCTTCGGGCATTTTCAAGCACAGTATCCAACACACTACGTCTCTGAGCAATTAGTAGACGCCGCTGTTCGAGCGGCACAGAATCTTTCGAGAACAGTCTGTGATAAGCTTGCAATGGCCCATTGTCACCGCCGATCGGTTTGCCGCTGGCATCCCAGGCAAGAGAAAGACCGGGGCCATGGCCGGAACGGTCTCCCTGTTCGCTGTGGTTCAGTTGGAGAGAAGAAAATCGTGTGTGCTGACCAAACTCGTTGGCGGCAACTTGATCTGCAGAGATGGTATTGCAGTAGCTCTGGCCAGGTTGTGCGTAGGGATTCGCACCAGTCAACCACCAGGTGCTGCCTGCATGACCTTCGACGGAGAATTTATTCCGCAGTCCCTGCACGATTGAGAAGTCGGCTTTGTGTCTTTCGAGCGGCTTCAGTCCTGCTGGCAATTCGTAATCAGGACCAGATGTTTTCATGTCTGGGAAAAAGGATTCTTCAGTCACTCCCCATCCAAAGCCTAAAAAGACCATCCGCTTGGGCGGTGCTACAGGAGGGGCCGCAGCTGCGAAGCGGCGAAACCCGAATGATTCGAGAAATGGCAAGGCGACGACGGCTGTCGCCGACCGCAAAATTTCGCGTCGGGTTGGATTCATTAATGACATCTGAACTCTTTCATTCCAATTGAAATTCCGGGCTGTTGACCAAGGCGTGAATAAACGCATGGATGGCAAAGTCATGCTCTCGTGCCTCTTGAACGATATTTTCGATGAGACTTTCATCCGTAAAGCCAACCGGACGCCCAATCGCGTACTGAATTAATGCTTCTGTAAAACCTCTGGCGAAGTCCTCTTCGTGTGATGCGACGAGATCGCGAAGTTCAAAATAATTCTCAAAAGCAGGGCCATTGTATAATGAGCCGGATGGATCAATTTTCCATGTTATTTTCTTGTCGGGGTCAGGTTTGCCTTTATCATCAACGACTTGAAAATTGTCCTCTGTTCTCCAGTTACCGACGGCATCAAAATTTTCCAAGCCAAAGCCGATAGGATCAATCTTGCGATGACAACTGGCACATTGAGGTTCTTCCTGATGAGCCAGGATTCGCTCTCGTGTTGTCAGCGTTAATCCGGCCAATCTGGCGAGCTGTGGAACATTGGCGGGTGCCGGAGGAGGTGGGTCGTGGAGTAGCTTTCGCAGGACCCATGCACCACGTTCGACCGGGCTGGTTGTGTCTCCATTTCCCCCCATAAGATGAATGGCAGACATCCCCAGAAAGCCTCCTCGGGGAGAACCTTCTGGCAGTTGCACTCTTCGATAGTGATCTCCGTGAACACCTTCGATACCGTAATAATTGGCAAGCACGCTGTTTACGACCACATAATCTGATTTTAAAAGATCTGTCAGAGGGCCATTGTTATTCAAGAGATATTTAACGGTTTCATAGATCTCGATACGAGCCGCTTGCCGAGTGCTGTTATCGAAGCGGGGATGCTTATCGAGATTAACTTGAAAAAAGTCCAGACGATCAAGCCCCAGCCATTGGTAGGTAAATCCAGTTACAAAATTTTCCATCCGAGGATCGCTCAGGAGTCGAGAAACCTGTTCGCTGAGCACCTCAGGTTGATTCAATTCACTGTTTTCGGCAAGAGAATACAGTCTATGATCTGGAGGGCCGCTCCACAAAAAGTAAGCAAGCCGGTTGGCTAATTCATGATCCGTTAATGCTCTTGGCTTCTCGGCCATGCGAGGTTCGGAGTGATAAAGAAACATCGGTGATGACAAGACGATCGCCAATGTATCTTTTAGTGAATCGGTATGTTTTGCACCCAGTTTTCGATGTGACTGGTAGATTTGCACGAGACGATTGACATATTCCGGGGATGGTTCGACTCCTCGGAATGCAGTTTTGGAGAATTGTTCAAAAGCCCTATATAAATCATCGTCGGAGGGCATCTCTGAATTATCGTCGTGAGGAAGATGGCCGATTGCTGCCATGCCCGCAGACGTCTGCTTGTCCGAGGTGGGAACACGTTCAATTTCTATCCAGTCGACCCAGAGTGCAAACGTTCGTCCAATTTCGTGATTCTGACTCCGCCCTTCACGAGCAACTCTTGTCGCTTGCTCCCAATTGTCTCGGGTCCCTTTTTCTCTCAGGAAAGCGAACGATTCGCTCGTTCTTTATTCGCCCTCGTCATCGTGAGTGGGATTTCGATGACCTGAGGGGCGTCGATTGTGCCTGTGATTTCATGAACACTTAACGCCTGTTGAGACCTCGGGTTGATTCCGAATTCGATAAACTTTCGATCGGAAGTGGCGTGTTCTGTTGTCGCGGCGCGGAATCGGACAACGTACTCACCAACTGGCCAACTGAAGGGAACCAGAAGATTGATGGTGGCATTATCGAGAACGGAAGGATGCTCGTTGGAAGCGGCCAGATAGGCTCCAGTATCAGTTGCGGGCTGTTCCAGATAATATCGATGATAAGGAAGATGGAATGGTCGCAGCGCAGTAATCGCTTTATCTGCATTGTTTTCTACGGTGTTGAATCCAAAGGTTTCCGGGGCAGGGACCCCAGGAAATTTCTTCCAGGATCGATAGAAGATATGTGCGTGATTTCCCAATGGTCCTGCACGAATTTCCGCAACAATGTTTGCGTTTTCAGGTTTTGCGACCGCCTCATCAACCAGTTTCGTCCATGCTGTAGCCCGGCTTTGCGCATCAAGTTGGTATTCGATATGCTTGGCCACTTTCGAGGTAATCTCCTCGGTTTCAAATCGAAGTATATTGTGGACATTTAAGGCCGCTTCCCACTCAAACGCTTCATCGAGGGTCTCTCGCCCTAATGCCATGTATTGTTCAAACTGAGTACTTGACATGTAGAGATTCGATCCCACGGTGTCGAAGCTGCCACTTCCGATATCGGACGGGAGATCATTCACATTAATTTCCACACCCAGTAGCTCATGCAGAGTATTCTGGTACTCCCGACGATTGAGACGCCGCATCGTGATCACACCTTTCTGATCAGCGAGATTTCGCCGCACGGCTACCATCGCATTTGCCAGATGATCGAGGAAATCCGCTTTGAGCGACTTTTCAATAGCTGGCTCTTCTTTCGGTGGCATCTCTCCCGAATTCAACGCGTTCAGGACCTTCTGCCAGCGAGCTGCCGTTTCAATATCTGAAATCGTTAATGGTAAAGTGTCGACACGAAATTCTGCTTCGGCATTATCTATTCCGTGACAATCCAGGCAGTGCGTCTGAAGTAGAAGAAAATGTTCCTTTGCAATCGTGACAACTGGGGCTTCAGCAGCAATCAAAAATGCAGAATGTAAACCGCATCCTGTCATCACAAGACCGATAAGAATTAGATTGAAATATTTCTTCATCCGTAGTTCAGTCGTAGCTAATATCACCGTTCGCGATTATTAGTCGCTTGGTGTGTGTCAGAATAGGTGTCCACAATTGAGGGTGTTACCAAGCCTAACTGGCCTTCTGGCAAGAATAAAGCATCTTTGATGTCAATGATAGAGTTGCCTTGAGTGGGAAATGGATTTCCCCATGTCTGGGGAATCACACTCACTCTTTCTCACAGGAGGACCACCATGCACTTTCTCGATATCGATCAACATGCACGACAACTGACCGTCTCTGTCCAGTAATACTGAAGGACCTCAGCTGGTGCTGGAGGCCTCGATAGGTTTTTACCCTGGGGAATTAATAGAATATTGAATTCGCACCTCTGAATTTGTCGCGTCGAACATTCATTCATTGAAACGTTGTTGAAGAGTTCATCTCGGGATTGTACGCTTATTAGCATTGTGAAGTTTGCGGCATAGCATCACTGGATCATCAACGTTCTGTGACAAAGAGCCTATGCATTCTTCCATGGTTAAGTTTTTCCATCCATACTCGACCGAAAAAAATGCGGTAAAACTTTACCGCACTTCGGCGGTCGAATACCTGTTCTGTCACTCAAGCCATGACGATGTATGAGAAGCTGCGACCCTGGACGGAAATAGAATCGTGTCGATGCAAGACCGTAACGGGATTGGTACTGATTGACCTTCTGACTGACAACCCGATCCATTGTGCATCTTGCCGTGGCGAGATTGACCCCGAGCGTCTGCAATTGACAGAAAACGAAGTCGAATCGATCGTTCGATGGCATTCCGTAGCGAGCGCCCTATATCGTCTGTGGCTCGATTCCGGCGAATACGAACACTACGCGAAAGAGAAACTTCTCGATCCTCGCGGCCAGATCAACCAGCAAGCACAGGAACTTGCAATCGCAATGTCGCTTCGGCTTCCAACGCGTTTTTGGTACTTTCACGATACCGAAGACGGTGATCCAATTCGTTGCCCTGTCTGTGGCAATCAATTGGATGCTGCGGTAGAGTGGGGCGTAGGAATCTGTCGACCGTGTCACGTTCAGATGTAGACGCAACGAAAGGTGACAGAACAAAAAGATGCAGGCGAGTTGCCGTCGTCGGTTTCTCACATGGCAAGTCAGTCGCGGCAACCGCCTGATCTTTGACGTTATGCCGCTAAGATCGAGACTCTCGTAAATGCAATCTCTCACCGTTGGCGATTACCGATTGGACATCACCAACGATCCTCCGCATTTCGACGGATCGGCTGACAATCTTCATTCGTACGACATTCTGCACTCTCTCGATGGTGACGCGGTCACTCCCACCTCGCGACACGCTCTACGATTATTCCGCAACGACGAACAAATTCGCTCATGCCTTCTCTCGGCAGGCGGTGGTGCATCTGGCGTCCACGAAAACACTGCGTTAAATCACGATTGCAACTGCATTATCGCCGTCGGCCCATTCATTGCGTCCGTCGCCGTGCCCTCATTGGAATTGAACTGGGCAACGCAAACTGACGATGCGTCTTGTTTCGGTGTATACGAATCTCCGAATCACAAATGCCTGTTGTCACACGGCGAACTGTTGATAGCTCGCGTAACGCATAGTGGTACAATTGTCTGGCAGACTGGCGGTGCTGACATTTTTACAAACGGCTTCCAGATTGATGGTGACGTCATTCGTGTCACGGACTTTTACGACCGTAACTACACGCTCGACATCGAAACTGGTCGCGAAATCGCGGCATAATCGGGTAAGGGCCACCGTACGTGCGGGTCCGGCGGTGTTTTTTTTTGGGGGGGGGCGGTTCAACGAAGAGGAGCAAGCTCGGCCCACAAAGTCTTCAAGCTGAGTAGTCCTTGTTCGGCAAGCCACGCATTGGTCAGCCCCACGCCGCTGGCAATGGTCTTGGTCACCCTCCCGCAGTTGCCCTCGTCTAGTACTTTGTCAATCGGAGCAATCATTTGGTATGCTGATCTCCTTGAGACTCTAAAACTCGTACAGGGGACTTTCACCCCACAACAATCACGCCCATGCCGGGCGTATACAATGCGTTGCACGCCGAGCCGCCGATCGTGCGTTTCCTGAAGCCAATGTCACTCGCGGCGGCCGGGTGAACGCGGGCGTTATGCGCTAGTACAATGATTACACCCTCAGATAAGGACTATCAGATTGCAAAGCAGATAAAAAGAGGAGAAAGATCTATATCTCACCCCTATTCTGAATTAGCTGAATGGATTCGTGAGAAATATTCAGTCAACGTTTTAAATGTTTCTTACAGCAAGATAAAACCAGATAACCGACCTCGTTTGAGTATCGATCTTGAGACGAAAACTGATCGGAAGGTATTTGAGATAAGCCGCTTCAGCAATGATTCAAAGAAATCCAAAAGAGTTGTTCAAAAGTTTTCAGAGATTCTCGAAAACTCAAATTTGGTGCTATCTCTGAAAGACATTTTTGTAATATTTACTGATTTCGAATCTGTTGCAAGAGTTGAAGCAAATGAGAATGTTCCAGAAGAACAAGCCAATAGCCTTATCCCCCAATTCGATAAGGAGAATATTTGGTGCGTTCAAAAGTTATTCAGCTCATTAATAATATTTTACCATACTGAAGCTGAAAGAGAGCAGGCCGTAAAGAGTGGAATGATTGAAAAGTACTGTGAGTCCTATTCTAAGATCATTAAACCCTATGACGAGTTTGGATATTTGAATAGTAGCCCTGTAATCCCAGGAATAGACTCAAAAGAAAACCTTGATAAAAACTATGGAGGCTCATGGTTTTACTATTGGCGATAGAGGCCGCGCATAATCGGGTAAGGGCCACCGTTGCCGGTGCCCCTCCACACACCACCGTACGTGCGGGTCCGCATTCGGCGGTTCATCTCTTTGGAGCAAAGCGAGTCCAGAGATCTTCAAGGCTCAACAATCCTCGTTAGGTCACCCGGCACAGGCACGGGACGGGCTGCGTTCTCTCAGCTGCAATCACGTCGAGATTGGCGAAGGGCGATGACTTGGTTGCCGCAGTGAAAGCAGCCAAACAATTCATCACAGCCGCGATCCGAACAAACCCAAGCCTTGGGAACGGGTTTGGTCCAGTGAATATGCACAGTTGCACGGACATTTAAGCGATTTACATCTCGATCATGAGAATCAAGGAATAATTCTATTCGATGAAACCCGACAACTGAAGGCAAATTTAAGACATGCAAACGTGTCAGCATGTCGCGAAGTGAAATGAAACGAAATCAGGACTAAATGGAGAGCGTTAAATTCGACAACAGTTACTCGCGGTTATCGGACTGCTTTTTCGTGCGGCAATCTCCGGTTGCAGTCACTGCACCGCAGTTGATTCGCTTGAACAACGAACTCGCGGAATCGCTGGGCTTCAATCCAGATTCGCGGACGTCGGCAGAGTGGGCGGAGGTGTTCGCGGGAAACGTTTTACTCGACGGTAGTGATCCGCTGGCCATGGCATACGCTGGGCACCAGTTCGGCAGTTTCGTTCCGCAACTTGGCGACGGGCGTGCGCTGTTGCTCGCAGAAGTGGTTGATCGTGACGGCATTCGACGCGATATTCAGTTGAAGGGATCCGGCCGAACAGCGTTCTCACGAAGTGGCGACGGCCGTGCGGCGATCGGCCCCGTACTCCGAGAGTATGTGGTCAGCGAAGCCATGCACGTGCTCGGCATCCCGACTACGCGGGCTCTCGCTGCCGTTACAACGGGAGAACCAGTTTACCGCGGAACAAAGTTACCAGGAGCAATTCTAACCCGTGTGGCCCGAAGTCACGTCCGCGTCGGTACGTTTCAGTTTTTCGCCGCTCGACAAAACTGGCAGGCCGTACGCGAACTCGCCGATTACGTGATCTGGCGGAATTATCCGGAATTGCAGAATCGACCCGCACGCTACGTCGAATTGCTGCAGGCGGTGGGCGAACGCCAGGCCAGACTGGTCTCAAGCTGGCTCGGCGTCGGCTTCATCCATGGGGTCATGAACACAGACAACATGTCCATCGCTGGCGAGACGATTGACTATGGTCCGTGCGCCTTCATGGACGAATATGACCCGGCTACCGTTTTCAGCTCGATTGATCACATCGGCCGGTATCGTTATGAGAATCAGTTAGGGATTGTGCAGTGGAATCTCGCTCGTCTGGCGGAGGCGATCTTGCCTTTGTTGGACGAAGATTACGAGAAAGCAGTTAACCAGGCGACCGAAATTGTGGAAGCCTTCTATCCGCAAGCCGAGGAATGTTGGCTTGACGTGATGCGAGGAAAGCTCGGCTTCAAAGAATCTCGACCTGACGACCGTGAACTCGTAGAGTCGCTACTGACACTGATGCACGAAGCTCAGGCAGATTTTACGCTCACTTTTCGTTGTCTGTGGAAAGGAATTCTGTCAGCAGAAATTCCAACCGAATTGACCAATCTGGTTGGAGCAAGCGCGAAAGTGGACAAGTGGTTTTTGTCATGGCGACAGCGTCTCCTCGCCGAAGGCGTTTCACCTCAGGAAGCCTCTGAACGGTTACGCACGACCAATCCAGCACTGATTCCTCGCAATCATAATGTCGAGAGAGTCTTATCGGCTGCCGTCAAAGACAGTGACTTTGCACCTATTCACCGTCTTGTGGAACAACTCGCCAAGCCATACGAGGCAAGTGCTGACTCAATGCCCGAAGCTGAACCACCCCGGCCAGGGCAAAGGGTCACCCAAACATTCTGCGGCACATGAAACTCTGGCTGACAAGTTGATGACAGATGATACTAGAAAATACTCCCAATGCGTGATTGGTGTTTAGAAGTCAGTAAAAACAAAGCAAGCAGCAACCACTCAACTCATTGTTCGTATTCGAGGGGTAAACACGGTCCGTGCTGATAATATCGTTCGCATCTACAAGTGAAAGTGACCATGTATGCTCAATTGCGTTGAGTCCGTAGAGATTCACGGTAGATTGATATCATCGTCTGTCCGTAACAATTCGGAGACAACATATTGATAAGCCTCAATCAATCCATGCTCGTAATGAGCGGACAGCTTCCTCACCAGAAATTTGATAAATCAATACAATCGTTAAAAAATGGATAACTCCTTGAGTGAAGTCAACATGATCAATATTAGAAATCCTGCCAACACCATCCTGCTTTTCGCCTTGCTCTTAGCTCCGGCATTCACACTGCATGCGGATGAGAACGTCAGCAAAGATCTCAATAATTTATTACTCATTCCGACCAAATGGGACGCTGCACTGGCCGGTGATCAGGTCATGAACCACCTCGTCCGCGTATCTGCTCCCCAAGTGATGGGAGCTCATGATGCAGAGTTTGTGTGCGTAGGAGATCGAGCTTACATTGTTGAACACGACAATGATGTACAGCCCGGACACGGCGCTGGTCATAAGATGTATTGCGTTCTTTCCATCGTGAATCTGAAGACACTGAACGTTGAAAAAACGATCCCGATGGCGAAGTCGGAACAGGTCTTTGAGAATTTTACATTACCTGCTGGCGCTTGCTTCGTACCGCGCATTCTCAAACTCAACGGGCAATTCCTGCGGTGCTATTTTGCCAGCGAAGATGGAGCCAATCGCGAGGCTCAGACCTGGTATCGAGACTTCGATCTCCGTAAGGAGACTTTTGAAAGCAGCATCCATAAGGCTAAGCTCAAGACTTCCGCTGGCGTATTCGATATGCAGCCACGACACTTCTACGCAGACGCTGTGGCACAAGGATTTCAAAAACCGGCGAAAGCTTTCGGTCTGTACCTGTTCGATTCCTTCAAGCAGTTCGATGGCAAGACTTATGTCGCCATCAACAATTGGCCAGGCAAACAGAATGCTCTGGCATTAGTGCATGACGATCGAATTACCTTCGAGGTCATCGGTCATTTCAATGAGCCCCAGTCTCAGCAGCTCAGCGAGGCTGCCGTGAACCGACTTCCCGACGGCACGTGGATGGCAATCTGTCGAAACGACATTGGCAACTACCATTTCACCACGAGTGTGGATGGCAGGAAGTGGAGCGAGGGCGAGGAAATGCCGTTCGTGCAGAAAGGACTGAATTCCAAACCGACCTTCGATCGATTCGGCGGCGTCTATTATCTCGGTTGGCAGGAAAACACACGCATTGATGGGTGCAACCGCAGCGTCTTTAATGTGGATGTCTCTCGCGATTGCCAAACGTGGCAGCGCAAGTATCGCTTTGAGACACCGGAGTCTTTTCAATACCCGACCTTCCACGAACATGACGGTGCAATCTGGCTTACGGTTTCACAAAGCGATCATAAAGGCTCTACGGATCGCATCATGTTCGGCAAACTGGAAGACGTTGGCGCCTTCGCCTCACAAAGCGGACTTACTCGAAAACCAATCCCCGCTTCACCGATGCCTCAGGCGATTATGAAGCTGGGTGTGAAACTCTTCACGGATCGCGATTACACGCTCCAGGAAATGCCCGACACGGTTGCAGATCGTCGTTTCTTGCGTACCAGTATTGAGCATACGGATGTTGTGATCACTAAACCGGGCATGCTCTACGCCATAACTCCGACCACACGTCCCCGGGCTGCTAGTCAAGAGAAGGCACTGGTGGCAATGGGCTTCGCGAAGGTCGATGAACCAGAAACCCAATTTTTTCCCGGCGAGATCAACCGCGTCAGCCTCTATGAAAAGCATGTCCAAGTGGGTGAGCGGTTCCGTTTACCTAAATTCGTATTTTTCGTAATGGGTGAGGGAACAGAGATCGAAGCTTATCGTCCGCCTGCTCCCTAAGTCACAAATCGCACTCCCAACAATACATCTGGTCGCCATAGATAATTTCTGTTCAAACAGAAATCTCTTGTAATTCAATTTTCAATGAACCATTGAAGATATTAACACGTTAGCGACTGATCAATTTCCGCAGCGGTTTGTCGAAATGAACTCAAATTCTCCCAATTCAAACGCTCTCATTTAGGAGAAACACCATGTCCCGTGCTGATCTGACTGATATTACACTGGTTCTGGATCGTTCCGGTTCGATGGAGACAGTGAAAGAGTCCACCATCACAGCTTTCAATGAATTTGTTTCTTCACAAATCGTGGTCGAGTGACAGGCTACAATGTCGCTGATCAAATTCAACAAT
This sequence comes from Planctomycetaceae bacterium UBA2671, assembly GCA_002359185.1. Classification (GTDB taxonomy): domain Bacteria; phylum Planctomycetota; class Planctomycetia; order Planctomycetales; family Planctomycetaceae; genus Rubinisphaera. The sequence goes on along the minus strand of DEML01000045.1, from coordinate 21,936 downwards.
GAATACGATGTGCTTTACAAACCGATACCGATTGAACAGGTTTCTGAATTGACCGCTGAAACATTCGTCCCTCGCGGCAGCACCGCGTTGCTTGATGCGATGGGGCAGAGATTGTGCGAACCGATCAACGATTAGCCGCCATACCGGAAGCTGAGCGTCCTGGTACGGTTTTATTTGTTACGCTGACCGACGGTGAAGAAAACTCCAGCAGCGAGTACAACCTGCACAGAATCAATGAAATGATCACTGAGCAGAGGGAAAAATACAGCTGGCAATTCCTCTTACTGGCCGCGAATCAGGATGCCATCGCCACCGCTTCCCAATTCGGTATTGGAGCGGGACAAGCCATGACATTTGGAGCCTCTGAACAAGGTCTGGCAGGCACGATGAGTGTCATGAAACAGAAAGTGACCAGCATGCGGGAGAGCCGGGTCGCTGGTCGAGATATGGTTTCGTTGGGGGCTTGATCAAGTCGTTTGAGCGGAAGGTGGCTTGAGCAGCTCGTGAATACTGTCGTTCGTTCACGATCGGTACTAAAATACGCTACGTTGCCTCAGTTGGAAAATTTACAATACGCCACCTCGATGTACTGAGCTTGCTACCGCTTCTAATACGCGGAATTCACGGGCACGAAGCATCCAGCCCTAATCTGGTAATTCTCAATAACTTTGGTATTGTCTTGCTATCGAATTTTGGATCACAGATCACATTCGCATTAATGAAGGATCTTAGAAATTTAACTCTTAAAAAGACAAGCCACCATGCATACCGACGAACTCAAACCTCATGCTATCCGTTGTTTTTTTGTTTTTCTTGCCTTGGCCGTTCACAGTATTGCCTTGCCGGCTGTAGAACCAAACAAACAGTCCAGTTCAGCGGAAGAAAGTCACCTCGAAAATCTGGAATTCCGAGCAGCGATCTGTGCTCACCACCTCAGCTCTGGTCTTTGGGTTGTAGGACGCGATTATCAGCGAACTCCAGAGGAAGTGATCGCGCAGGATATAGCTCCTTTTCAGTACTTTGGATGGTCGCCTGACTTCAAATACCAAGTGCATGAGAAGCAACGACTGGTTACTGTGACAGCTCCGGGTGCTCCGCCTCGCAGTGCGCGATACACCGGTGATCAAGGCAGTACCATTCTTCCTCGCGGCAAAACGGAAGTTTACTACAAACCCATACGCGTGCCACGTAATCTTCCTAACGCAGCCAGTCAGGCTTGGCCCATGGGTGATTTGGGAGCGACCGAACCTGTTTCCGGTGTAGACACGGAAGCCGTTACGGAGGCTCTCGACTGGGCCATGGAGCAGGATGAGCAAAACACACGAGCCTTTGTGGTCACGTATCGAGGGAAGATCATTGGCGAACGCTACGCACCCGGCTGGACAAAGGACACTCCACAGATCAGTTGGTCGGAGGGTAAGAGTATTACAGCGACACTGATTGGAATTCTGATTCATCGCGGACTGCTCACTCTCGATCAACCATCTCCCATCAAGGAGTGGCAGGGCACAGACGACCCACGTCATGAAATCCGTATCCGTGACCTATTGAATATGAGTAGTGGATTGGACTTCACAAATCTCAGCTTCAAAGGGCCCGAGACGTTAATCTCCAAAAACGAACATATGCGGGTTTACTTCGATTCCCTCAACGTGCTGGAACATGCCGTTAATCAACCACTAAAAGTGCCGCCCGGAACGAGGTACTCTTACTTAAACAGTGATCCCTTGAGTCTCGGTCGGATCATCCGCGACACAGTCGAATCACAAGGCGAGGACTATCTCACATTCCCTCAACGGGCTCTGTTCGACCAGATTGGTGCTCGCAGCGTGGTACTTGAAACAGACGCTTGGGGAAATTTCATCATGTGTGGATACGACTACGTCTCCGCTCGAGACTGGACCCGGTTTGGATTACTCTACCTGAACGATGGTGTGTGGCAGGGGGAACGGATCTTGCCTGAAGGCTGGACAAATTTCGTCGCGACACCTGCACCAGCCGACGGCAAAAATAACTACGGTGGAATGTTCTGGCTCAATCTCCCTCCCAGAATGGATCGCGTTCCCAAAGATGCATATTGGGCTTCAGGCTTCATGGGTCAGGTTACGATGGTAATCCCCTCCCACGATCTGGTTATCGTTCGTTTGGGCCCCAGTTCTGCTGATGTATATTCCTATCTGAATGAAGTCATTGCCAGAATTATCGAAGCATTACCGGAGAAATGAATAGGTCCTTTGATATCGATGAAAGAGTTGCTTTGAATGGGAATTGTGATTTTCCTATGGCTGGGGCATCACGCTCACTCTTTCTCACAGGAGGACGACNNCTCGGTATCGATCAACATGCACGTCAACTCATCATCTCGGACCGAAATTTGGGACCGATTCTCTTAAGACTGCAAACAACTGAGTGACCCGTCACGCCCCAAATGTTAAACTGCCTGTGCGTCGGGAACTCGGATAGAAAATATCAGAATGTTGTGAC
>DEML01000045.1:10392-19293 GCA_002359185.1 Planctomycetaceae bacterium UBA2671 | reverse complement strand
CAGAATGTTGTGACAGACTGCAGTGGAATTCTCGACGAGCCAGGCCATTGGTACCAGGCGATGGCGTGCTTGACCATTGACATGGGTTCCAGCTTGTTCATTGTGAGTTCGTTTCGTTCGGAAATTCCACGTCCACATTGCCGCGAATCGTGACGTTGGTGCAACCGGTGGTTGGTGCGATGGTGCGGACCTTGCCTTGAAAGATGTTGTCGGTAAGGAGCAGCGTGTCGCCGCCGGGTGCGAAGGTGATGGCGTGCGAGGCGTTGTCACCGCTGGTGAAGATGTTACCGCTCACCGTGACGTTGCCGTAGCGACCGTCCGGTTCGTGAGTCGTGAAATAGAGTTCCGCATACTCCTCGTAATCGCCAGTGACGAAGGTGCGTCGTCCACGACGCGGATTGTGTTCGCACTTGGTTGTGTTGTTGACGAAGACGTTGTCCGCCAGCACAAAGTTTCTCGGCTGATTGATCCACGACCCTCGTCCGCCATTGCGAAACGTGTTGCCGACGATAGTCACGTCTTCGCAGGACTTCTCAACGCTGATCACCCGCGAGCCGTTGGTGCCATCGACAGTGTTGCCGGTAACGACCGCGTTGCGACAGAACTCGGCCAGAAAGAACGCACCCATCCGCGAGCCGGTGATGTGATTGCCATTGAAGACGATGTCCTGGCTTTTCTGTATGTGCATCGTGTCGCCGAGTGCACTGAGCCGACAGCCTCGCACGATCACAGCTTCGCAGCCCACAAGGTCCAGTGCGCCCTTTCCGGGCCCGCTTCCCGTCGGTGCGTAAAGAGCAAGGTGAGCGTGAAACAGCGGATACATCAGCTTCGTATCTGGCCCGGAGTCGCTGGCGAACCGGATCGGTGTGCCGCCCGGTTTGTCCGCGATGCGGATAAATTCAGAGTCACTCTCCACGATAAAATACTGCCGGCCTCTGACAATGTTAGACGGAAGATCATCATCATAGAAACACAGCGATTGCTGTCCCCGATAGTCCCGCTCCGACACGGGGAGAGGTTTCGCATTGTCGAAGTAGACGCAGTCGTCACCCTGCTTCATTCGCAACGGTCCGCGAATGTATTCCAATGGAAAGTATTTTGCGGCGAGCGTCCGTTCGGCTTCGTTGTAATCTTCTGGCCAGACGGTGATCTGCCAGAGATATCCACGGACGATCTGGGGAATTAGCACTGGTCGTATTGATGGTCATTTTGTCCGTGTCAATTTAGACCACGGATTAGCCCACCATTTAGCCCTCGGATTTAGACCACCACCCCATGCCGTAAAGTGTAACTTGGCATAGGCTTGTGAATCGGGACGACAAGATTTGAACTTGCGACCTCTTGACCCCCAGTATAGAGGTTGAATTCGTAAGTTGTTGATATACAATAACTTAAAAATCACGCGTGATACCTTTTTCGTACCGATCGTCGCCAAAAAGGTATCACCAAAGGTATCACCAAAGGTATCACCAAAGGTATCACCAAGTCAATGAGAGGAATGGGGGTATGCCACGCAAGTTTCGTTTGACATGGCAGGCGGGCAGCAATGGACGTGATGGTCGCTGGCGGAAGAAGTACAAGGATAAGGTGTATTATTATTCGGGGGGAAGCGGGAAATATGACCGGGATGCCTATGAGGCGGCTATTGTAGCCTGGGAGACTGAGAAGCTTCGAGTTGATGCAAATGCCCCTCGGCCCCATCAATTACAATATGAGCAGGCAATCGAGGAGTGGGAGCAGGTGCTGGCCTGGTCGAATCGTCACGGTGATCTGGACATGGCAACGATTGCTTTTGAGAAGGTGAGGTCTCTGCGTACGCGTGTGGAATCTCCTGCATTGTCACCTCTTCGAGCCTCTGATTGGTTCACGGACCAACTCAAGATGCCAACGATCGAGCTTCCTGAAAATTTGTTGGAGCAGACCGCAGCTGATCTTGCGGAAGGGAACGTCGAATTCCGTACTCTCCCCACTCTTACATCCGCCAAAGCTGCCGAGTATGCAGAAATGATCGATGGCAGTCCGCAGAGAATTACGCGTGACATCTGGCGAGATCGACTCAAGCAACAGGAGCGTCGAACTGCTTTGCGAGATGACACGTTGCACACTCATGTTGAAGAGTATATCAGCCAAAAGGAACAACAGGTCGAAGTCGGTCAGCTGAGCGCTGGCAGGGCCTATGCAATCCGACTACATCTCTCGTATTTCCGCGACTGGTTGGGAAGGGACATGGGAGTAGCCGAAATCGACGGCAGCGCTCTGCTGAAGTACCAGAGTCATCTGCTGAGCAACCTGAAGGTCAAGGAGTGGTCCCGGACAACAGCTCAACATTATTTAAAAACCGTCAAAGCCTTTGTTCGCTGGTTGTGGCAGATCGAAGCGATTCCAACGCTTCCTCGCGTTCTGGACGGGAAATCCGGTCCTCTGAATATTGGGTCGAATACACCGGCAGTAGTTGTTTACACTTGCGATGAGGTCACTCGATTACTCAAGGCTGCATCGGACCGGACGCGGCTCTACATCCTGCTAATGCTCAATTGTGGAATGACTCAGAAAGATATATCTGACCTCACCGTCGAAGAAGTGGATTGGGAACAAGGTCGGATTACTCGCAAGCGATCAAAAACCTCGCAGTTTGAAAATGTGCCGACTGTCAGTTATCTGTTGTGGTCGGAGACGTTTCGCCTACTTCGACAGGAGCGAAGTCCGGTATCATCTGGGCGATTACTGGAGAACGCAAACGGCTCTGCGATTTGTACCGAACAAATTGGCTCAGACGGCAAGTTTAAGAAAACAGATAATGTGAAAAACGCTTTCGACCGTCTGAGAAAAAAAGAGGACATCAAAAAGCCTCTGAAGTCCTTCAAGAAAACCTAAGCGTCCATGCTACGAGATGAAGAGCGGTTTCAAAGTCTTGAGGATCTTTTTCTCGGTCACGCGCCTGATAAGATTTCGGACAAGCACTACACGAAGGTTCCAGGAAAGCTTCTTGATCGCGCTATTTCGTGGCTGGAAACGCAATACGAAATTCCATCAACTTGACTGCCTTTAAAAGACAAGTCTTCAACTCAGTAGGAATGAAAAAGGGAAAGCCTTCCAACGGGATTGATAATCCAGAGGATCGCTTTCCAAGCGATCCTGACAATTTCTACTTTGATAACGGACCACTTGCCACCGATTCGCGAGGAACCTGGTGAAGTGGAGACAATTTCCATTGATCAGATTGAAGTCAAGAAATACGTTGGTGGATTGATCAAGTCGTTTGAGCGGAAGGTGGCCTAACCGAAACAAAAGCCTCAAATATTGAACTGGCAAATGTGAACAGATTTGATAGTGCTTTTGTTTGTATTCAGGGCTGAAAAATACATTCCTTGTTCCGCATACGTATTGACAATGAAAACTCATTTATTTCTTATCAAGTGACATACCTTGGTTCTTGGCAGAATTCAGAAATGTTTGTGTCACCCGATTATTGAACTGCTCATAATGAGTGTGTAGTAGTTTGCCATCTGCACTTTGTGTTAGATAAAGCAATCCATCATCATTTTTGCTTCGATCTCCACTGATCGCAAGGCGTTCACCGCTGGCCGAAATGTGGGCGATGCCGGAATCAGCAGCGCTTAATCTCACGGAGTTGAATTCAATGTTGCTGGGAAGCAGAAAGGAATTGAGAGTGGGGACCCGCTTTGAGTTCAAGAAGATCGGCTTGACAATCGCATGTTTTCTAATAAGGACGACGCTCATCATTACCGCTGCTTGCCCGGGCAATTTCTTGCGTCTCGTCACACTGTAAATGCACGCTGAATGGCACCGGAGATATCATTGTCACATCATTATTTTACCATTGATTGTTGACTTCCGGGTTCCGCGGCGATTTGTTGAATCGAACGTTCAGCATCCTGAAGCTCGCGATAATCCGCTATGAAAGCATCAGAAATATGGAAAATTTGATGATGGAGAAACACGACGTAATCAGGGCGGACGTCCCTCATGACGACTTTCAGCCAATTTCGGATTTCAGGATCCTGCCGGGCCACATTGTAATTTACTGAAATCACTTCGCCGAAATACCGGGCGAGGTCGGAGTTCAGCATCGGCGTAAAGGATTCACCCACGACCAGAATACATTGCTCACGTTTCGGGTTGACGGTGTATCGAGTGTGATTCAATGGTGGGAGATTCGGGTAGATATCGCTAGCCATCTGATCAACGATGCCGAGTTTTTGCCAGGTCTCGGGACGGTATACCTCAACATTGCGGCTGATCATCTTATAACTGGCGAACTGATTCAGATCTGAATTGGTGGACTCGTATTGAAATTCTTCTGATTTTGGTTCTTCATATTTTGCAATCCCGAAATGCTCAGCGATGCTGCTGGCCATGAGCCACGTGTATCGCCCTGTATGCCAGTGAAAGTTCTTTTCCGCATATAGCGGATATTGTGCATTTGCCTGACGGATTCTTTCATAAGGCAATAGCATGTATTGTTCACGGACTGGATTGGAAACAGATTTCATCACCCGAAGATTTTGGGGAGCCTCTAATGCTTCCGGATCAGCCTGACGCTGGATGAACTCAGGCAGATTATCGAAATCCAGTACATGACTTGTGGGAATGGAAATCATGACACTAGGAATCGGCAGACTCTGCAGAAATTCGCCATAAGCTTCGACTTGAGCGACCTCATGGGAGAGTGCTTCTTCATTGATTTGAATCGGGGCAAGAGCAGCCGAGCAGCTACGATCGTCATAGTGGCTCGCAAGGTAACAATGTCCGTTCTGCCCCAGTAATAACTGCGAACGTGGCGAGGTATCGAGACCCTGAATACAGAGTTTGCCATAGAGTTGAATACTGGATTCTCGAAGCGGGAAGTGATCGTTAAATGCCTTCTCAAATGCGCCCGGATAGGCCGAAAGTTCAGCGACAGTTTGAGGTGTCGGAGGATAGTGATGCGGATTTCTCCACTCAAAATACATAAAGCTGCTCTCGGACTGTTTACAAATTCCCAGGACGCTCATAACAAGCGGGATCCAAATCATCCCCAGAAAGAGAACGATCAGGATGATCTTTGAATTCCGTTGATCACTCGACATGTTTTCTCAAAACCTGAAATACAGGAACGGATTGTGTGTTCCATTAACCAGAAGCAGCATCGATGATGCCATCAGCGTCATGATATAGAGAGGTTCGACTCCTCCGCGAATTCGAGGAGGAATTCGTGCCAGGGACTGTTGGACTGGCATCGAAAATAAGATTCCGAAGCAGAGCGCTAATATCAGATCCGTTTTAAAGGGGTACGACCAGAGCATGCCGGTCCCCTGACCAGCCATCGCTGCCAGATATCCTGCGGTCTGTTCGAGCGTCGTTGACCGGAACAATACCCAGCCCACCAGTACTACGAGTATGACATAACACCGCCGAAAAATGATGGGCACGTTCGCCGTCAAGTTTTTGTTGCTGATGCGTTCGAGGGAGAGAAAGGCTCCGAAATAGGCTCCCCAGAGTACGAAGTTCCAGCTGGCTCCGTGCCATAAGCCACACAGCAGGAAGACAATCCAGAGATTGACGATCGTTCTCAGCTTGCCGTTTCGGTTTCCCCCCAGCGGAATGTAGAGATAATCCCGGAACCAGGTGGAAAGCGAGATATGCCAGCGAGACCAGAAATCCTGTATCGAGAGGGCTACATAGGGATAGTTGAAATTCTCCGCAAATCGGAAGCCGAGCATCAGTCCTAAACCGATCGCCATGTCTGAGTAGCCTGAGAAGTCAAAATAAATCTGCAAGGCATAGCAGATCGCCCCGATCCAGGCATGTTCGATACTGAGATCTGCAACCGGAAGCCCAAATGCAACATCTGCATAAACCGCAAGCGTGTTCGCAATGAGAACTTTTTTGGCAAGCCCGATCACGAAACGCTTGATCCCTTCGTGAAATTTATCGATGGAGGTGACCCGTTCAATCAATTGTAAGGACACATCTTTGTAGCGAACGATGGGACCAGCCACGAGTTGGGGAAAGCAGGTGACATAGCAGGCAAAGTGCGTAAAACTTTTAGCGGGTGAAGCGTCTCTGCGATAGACGTCAATCACGTAACTCATCGCCTGAAACGTGTAGAAACTGATCCCGAGCGGCAAAGCGACATCAAACCAGCCCTCACCGATGATCGGGTCAACCAGATCGCCCAGCAGGAACTGGGAATACTTGTAGTAGGCCAACGGAATCAGATTTGCGACGACAGCAAACACCAGCAGAATTCTAGCCCGGCTCGCAGATTCTTGAGTCCGATCGCAGATCAGCTTGCCTATTCGAGCCGCCAGGACGTAGTTAAAGATCAGGGAGAGCAGCAGCAGAATGACAAGTCGGCCTTCGCCCCACGCATAAAACACGAGGCTCGCAATAAGCAGGAACTGATTCCGAAGATCCTTACCAATCAGATAATAAATGGCAAGAACGAGCGGCAGGAACAGGCACAGAAAGATCAGGGAACTGAATAGCATCGTTTTTCAACATCTGAATTGATTTATCCTGATCGTTTCGCAGAGAAACACGCCATAAACAGGATTGCATACTGGACGCGAGTCCGTTTGAGGCGGAAATGTACATCGACTTCTCATTTTTACTCAAGATGAATTTCAACTTCCGATTATGATTTCGGTTACTCATTTACAAGTAAGCGAATATTTATGTCGTCAGTAATTTTGCCATAAGTTTGGGACTGAATTTACGGAGAAAATGAATAGAAAACTCCTTTCCTGCAACGATTATGGTCACTTGTACAATATTCCAGATGAGCATTGGGATATAATTATTATCTCGCAAGATTCAAACAAACTGGTTGGGTTAGTAAAGCGTTACCCAACCTGCGATCTGAATTCATGCTTTTCCAGAAAGGTAATTTCCCACAAGATGATCAGAATTTATCTTCCCTGGACTGTGAATGGATAGCGTCTTGTGAAATGGGAGAAGAAGACACTATTTATCAGGAGAGACATCAAATGGAACAGCTAAGATCATTAAGATTTACGGATTGGGGAAGTGTCGAAAGTGATCTTCAAAATTTATTGAAGGGATACCAGTTTCAAGGAAAGTGGAATCTGGCCCAGACGGCTCTGCATCTGAATGACTGGATGCAATTCCCGATGAATGGGTTTCCGAAGATTATTCTTCCGATGAGAGTGATGTTTGCTGTGATCCGAAACACTGCTGGAAAATCGATGTTGATGCGAATTCTGTCCGATGGCTTCAAAGCTGGGAATCCGACATTCCCAGCTACAGTTTATGAAGCTTCAGAAGCGGTGGATAAACTGCTGCAGACGATTATCCGGTTTCGCAATTATCAGGGCGAAATTCATCCCTCTCCTCTGTTTGGTCACCTGAGTTATGCAACGGCTGAGCAACTGCAGTTAGCACATTTCTCCCATCATCTGAGGTTTTTAGTGCCGACTCAGAGAAGTGAAGACTGACAGACGAATGTATTCTCCAGTCCAGATTGATAATATCCACTCTCTACGGTTTCCAGCTCTTTACTCTAGGGAAATTAAATCATGGCTGTTGACTTCACTGCTCACAATATTCGCCTGGACGACGGCAGTTTCACCATTGGAAGCGAGGCAGGTCGATTTGAAGAACATGCATGGCTACAGGCCACGAAACGTCTCCTTGCGACTTTGTATCCTTCAGGAAGAGACCAGATTCGGATTGCGGATTTGGGATGTCTGGAAGGCGGGTATGCGGTGGAATTTGCACGGATGGGATTTTCGGTGCTTGGGCTGGAGGTGCGGGAATCAAACATGGAAGCCTGCCGGTATGTGAAATCGAAGACCGATCTTCCTCTCCTGGAGTTTGTCAAAGATGATGCCTGGAACATCGCCCAGTATGGCGAGTTCGATGTGATGTTCTGCTGTGGATTATTTTACCACATCGATCGTCCCCGCGAGTTTTTGAAACTCCTCTCGAACGTGACTCGGCAGACCTTAATTCTACAGACTCACTTTTCAGCGGGTGTTGTCAAAAATGATAAGTTCAAATTATCTCCAATGGAGAAACATGAAGGGTTGCCCGGGCAATGGTATCAGGAATATGCCAGTCAAAAAGAATTGAATGATCGCGAGTCAGCAAAATGGGCTTCGTGGGACAATTACCGTTCGTTCTGGATTCAACGGGAAGCGTTGCTGGGAGAAATCAAATCCGTCGGTTTTGATCTCGTCTTTGAACAGTTCGACAGTTTGGGGGCAGACATCGCCGATCAAATGCTCTCCGGTCGCTATGTGGAAGAACGCCGGGGGACGTTCGTTGGGATTAAATCAGCTTAATATTAATTGCAAAGAAATTCAGTCACTGAGCCAAAGCGTTTCGCATGAATAATGTTTCATTACTTCTAAAAGTTCGCTACTCAATGATAACTCACACTGTAATAATGATCGAATTGTGCCTCTTGTAATTTCTTTTTTTTATGGACTCTGATTGAGTATTTCTTTGCCCTGCAGTCTGTCATAACATTCTGATATTTCCTGTCCGAGTTCCCGACAAATTACCGACTCAATTTCTCAGGTCTAGCCACTGGTTTGAAGTGTCACGATAATTCCGGTATGGACACGATTTCTCGAGCATAACAACGATACGATCATCGACTCAAAGAACTGGTACGAACAACAGGGAACGTTCAACTCGCAGTTCAGACCGGAGTCCCCCGATCCACTGCCTACGGATGGCTAAAGTATTCCAACAAGGATGTTGTGTCACTCGACATTCACAATACGGATGTCACTGATCTGCAGCGAGAAGTCGTGCTGTTCCTTTGATATCCATGAAAGAGTTGCTTTGATTGGGAAATGTGATTTTCCTATCGCTGGGGAATCACACTCAGTCTTTCTCACAGGACGACGACCATGCTCTTTCTCGGTA
>DEML01000045.1:0-10274 GCA_002359185.1 Planctomycetaceae bacterium UBA2671 | reverse complement strand
CCATGCTCTTTCTCGGTATCGATCAACATGCACGACAACTGACTGTTTCGTTAAGAGACCAGCAGTGCGACGTCCTGCTCGCTCGACAGTTCTCCACTCGACCTGCCAAGATCCTACAATTCTTCGACCAACTCACACAACGCTGTGCTGAGCACAACGAATCGTTCATTGCTGTCCTCGGAGAGTGAATTGAAAATCATAGACTCTCAAGCAAATTTAAATTGAGGAGCGAATCTGATACTACTCGATCTATGGCTTCAGTGATGAGAACTCGTGAGGAAAAGTCCAGAATGTTGTGAGAAATAGCAGTGCTGCGTAGCAGATCTGTTCAGCTAACAATGTTGCATTTTTTTCCGAACGAGCCATAATTATTGATTCTGGATTCTAAAAGATATTCGTTATTCTGGACGGACGCCTATCCTGCTTTTGGCACAAATATAGATTCGAGATCATCCAGAATGAGATAAAGGCATGGTACGAGTATCAGAATGATTGCAGTCGAAAACAGAATACCGAAGCCGAGAGATATCGCCATGGGAATAATGTACTGAGCCTGGAGAGATGTCTCGAAAATAAGCGGTATGAGTCCTCCAAAGGTGGTCAATGTCGTCAACATAATTGGTCGGAATCTTCGTAGTCCGGCCTGAGAAATGGCTTCTTGAGCTGAAGAATTTCCTCGGCGACGATTAGCGTAATCGATCATTATCAACGAGTCATTGATCACAACTCCAGACAGAGCAATCACGCCCATCAGGCTGACCAGCGACAGATCATATCCCAGGACGATGTGACCAATCACCGCTCCGACAATCCCAAACGGAATTGCGACCAGCACAACCAGTGGTTGAACATAGCGGCGGAATGCAATCGCCAGCAATGCGTAAATCACAAAGAGTGCCAGACAGAATGATCCCCACAGTGAAGCTGTCGCCTCCCGCATTTCTGCATTGCTACCTTCATATGTCCAGGTAATTCCCGGATAGTCATCGCGAAGTTGAGGCAACACTTCATTCTGCAGTGCCGAAATGACTTGTGTGACTGCTCGCTTAGGATCCACATCCATAGAGACATTTACAACCCGCCGACCGTTGCGACGACCGATGCTGGTAAACGCTTCCGTCTTGACGACATCGGCTACGTCTAGCAACGGCACTTCCTGTCCATCAGGCGTCTGAATGACGAGGTCTTCCAGATTGTGAACATCTTCCCGCTGATCTTCCGGCAACTTCACGCGTACTTCGATTTCGTTCGTTCCACGCAACAGTCTGAGTGCGAGTGAGCCGAAGAAGGCTCCCCGCAACTGCTCGCCGAGATCCTCATCGGTTATTCCCAGTGCTTTTCCTTCGGGACGCAGTCTGAAATCGTATTGCAATTTGCCTTTATTGTAATTGTCACTTACATCTCGAGTGTTGGAGAATTGTTCCATACGTTCCACGAACGCCTCAGACGCCTTTCCGAGAGTGTCGACGTCGCTGTGACTGAGGTCGACGCTAATGTCCTGACGATAACCACCCGGGCCACTTTCCGCTTCAAAGGTAATCTGATCCACTCCTGGCAGGTCTCCGATCGAATCCCGCCATAACGCAATCACTTCATTAGCAGTCATATCCCGCTCATCGGGGGGTTTCAAGACGATCTCAACGTCAATGAAGTTCTGTCCTCGAACGTTTGTTTTTATCCCTTCGGCTACTTCATGAAGGTTGTGTTCTTCAAACATCCGCAAACTGGCTTGAGTAATGACTTCTGCGATTTTTGCCGATTGATCTCGTGTGGTACCGACCGGCATGCGGACGCCAGCTTCGATCTCATCAGCTGAAACTTCCGGCATCAGAATCATTCCCATATGGGCACTCGTAGCATAACCACCGATGACCAGAAATATGGCCAGCGCAAAACATGCGGTGACATAACGATATCTCAGACACTTGATGAGAATTGGTTGATAGATGATTTCAACCAGCCTGTTGAAGCCACGGCTAAATGCCTGCTGGCCGCCATGCAGCCAGGCACCTAATCCATTCTTTCGACCAGCTGCCCGGGTGTGAGCCAGGTGAGACGGAAGAATAAACAGCGACTCAACCAGCGACAGTGCCAGCACGACAATAACCACGACAGGAAGCGGATACCAGAATTTCCCAGTCTCTCCCGGAATGAACAGTAACGGAACGAATGCCACGATGTTCGTCAAGACGCTAAACGTGACCGGAGCAGCGACATCACGCGTTCCTGCAATTGCTGCAGAGTTGAAATTCTTCTGGTTCTGCCGTTCTTCATAAACATTCTCTCCGACAACTACGGCATCATCCACCACAATGCCGAGTACAACAAGAAACCCGAAGAGTGAAATCATATTGATGGAAATGTCGACTAACGGCAGAAGCAAAATTCCCCCGACAAACGAGACGACCATTCCCATCATCACCCAGAATGCGAGGCGAAATTCGAGAAACAGTGAGAGAATCACAAGAACGATGACCACCGCCATCACACCATTTTCGATGACGAGATTCAAACGTCGACGAAATTCCTCGGCATTGTTGCTGTCAATTCGCCAGGTGACTCCGGGAGGCAGCGAGCTCTCGAAGTCAGCCATGATTTCTTCGACGGCGTTGGCAATCTCAATAGGCGATTGTGAGCCGACGCGGTAAATATTAAGTTCGACCGAGGGAGTTTTGCTGAATTGAGAATGGAAACCGACTTCCTCGAAGCCATCCCGGATGATCGCGATATCTCCCAGAGTAACAACCTGTCCATCGCGTGCTGTCACGATTTCAATTTCTGCAAATTCCCGTGCCCATTGCTTCCGGGCCTTCACTCTTAAAAGAATTTCACCGGCTGTGGTCTGAACAGAGCCAGCTGCAACATCCTGACTGTTGGAACGAATGATTTCTGCCACACGGGGCAGAGTGAGACCATACTCCCGCAGAGTCTGCCGCGGAATTTCGATGTGAGTCACATATTCCGGAACGCGGCCAAGTTCGACCTGTGTGATTTGTTCGTGTGAGGTCATCTGATCGCGTAGTTGTTCTGCCAACTTTCGTAGAGTCCAGACATCCACGTCGCCGTACAGACCGACCTCAATCACTTCCTGTTGACGCGACTGCAGGCTAACCTCAGGCTGCTCAATCTGATCCGGAAACGTGCGAATACGACTGACGGCCTGATCGATATCCTGAAACACTTTCATGCGATCCTGACCGGCGACCAGTTCGATCATCACTTCACCAGAGCCTTCACGAGCTTCACTGGTAATTTCGCGAATCCCTTCCACTCCGCGAACGGCCTCTTCGACAGGACGCAAAATTCCCTGTTCAACTTCGGACGGAGCCGCTCCGGGATATCCGACATTAATTTCCACGATGTCGAGCTGAAATTGTGGAAAGACTTCTTTCTGAATCGAATAAGCCGACCAGATTCCTCCCCCAAGAAGAATCACCATCAGCAGATTTGCAGCGATGGCATTGCGAGCCATCCAGGCAATTGGGCCGCTTTCCTGAGGAGTGGTTTCAGAATCCAAACTCAATCGACCACTTCCTCGTTAGAATTTTCTGTGGGGGGTGACGGAGTTTCAATTTTCCGTAATCGAATACCTGAGGCAACGGTCGCGAGATTGGTGGTAACGACTTCTTCACCATCTTCCAGTCCGGTCTTGATGTAAGCATATTTGGCATCGCGGTAAGTGATTTCCACATCACGAATTTCCAGGAGATTATCTTTCATAACCCAGACAGTATCATTATCACGGATATATTCGCGCTCTAAACGTGTGACATTTTCAATAGCTCGCCCCTGGATTTCCGTTTCAATCAGCGAATCAAGAATCAGCGGGGGAGCTTTCTTTTTGAGTCCCAGTGGATCAGCAACAGTAATCAGAACACGTGCTAAGCGTGTTTGTTCATCAAGCGTACCAATCAGACGAGTCACCTGGGCTGTTCGTTCAACTCCAGGTGGCCATGTGTCAGGATTTCGCAGAATGACCTCCGAACTTTCACCATCTGTATCGGGGAATTGAATCCAGCGAAGACTCCGCATTGGAACAGACGCCATAATCCAGTACTCATCCACGCCGACAAGTTCCGCCAATTCGTCGCCAGGGGTGACCTGTGAACCAACATTAACGGACCGACTCAGAATCTGTGCATCGAAAGGAGCTTTGACGTTTGTTCGGTCGAGATCAATTTGTGCACGATCCATTTCGGCCTTCGCCGCTGCCAATTCCGCTCGAATCGAGGCGATTTGAGGTTCACGCAAAACCAGCGAACGATTCAAGTCTTTAATAGTATCCTCAAGCAGTTCTAACTCCTGCTTCGCCAGCAACTGTCGACCTTCTTCAATTTGCAAAGACGCCTCGATCTGATCAAGTTCGCTTTTTCTGATGGAAAGCGTGTTGTCAAAATCGGTGGAATCAATCTGCAAAAGCAGATCACCAAACTTTACCATCCCACCGGGAACGAACTTGTCCGACAGCATTGCAACCTGTCCACTGACACGTGGACTCAGAATGATCTGCTGGGCAGGCTGAACAGTTCCCAATACGGCAATCCGTGGAGAATATGTCCCCAGTTGCACTGTGACAGTTTCCACAAGAGCTGCGGATTTCCGAGTAGCTTTCGTCTGTTTGGCAGTGGGCTCGGTTGTATTAATATAAACAATCGCCCCGGTAGCCGCACCCATGATTAAGAGACACGCAAGCACGGATCCAACGATGCGAAGCCAGTTTCTTTTTGGTTTCCGGTCGGAAACTTCAACCATTGCCTGTACTTTCTGGAGGGCATGCCTCAGGCGGCTGTAAGTGATGCGGGGAGATTCGTCCAGCCAGAGCCAGATACAGCTGCACTCGATTCAATATCAAAGCCAGTCTAGCAGCTAGATTTTCACGCTGCAATCGTTGTTCTGTCTGGGTCGCACTGAGCAGATCGAGATAATCGACATCGAAAACGGAGTACTGTTTACTGAGTTGTTCAGATGCTGTCCGAGCACTCTCTAATTGCGACTCAAGGAGTTCGATTCTCTGCAACAGAAATCGTTCCTGAACCAAAGCATCTTCAACTTCTCGAAACGCATTGACGACTGTCTGCTCATATTCGTCGAGACGTTGTCGAACAACGGAATTGTTCCGCTGAACTTCTGCCCGTCGTTCACCACCATCAATCAATGGTCCAATCAACTGAGCACTCAGAGAAACGATCCACTCCTTAAATAGGAATTCTGCGCTCTCGGTGCTCGATAAAACCGTCGCGGTCAAATTGAGGCGAGGATACTGTCGGGTGATGGCCGAAGCGAGATCACGATCAGCAGCCTGAACCGCAAAAAATGCGCTGCGGACATCAGGTCGACGCTTCACGAGTTCAGCCGGCAAGCCAGTGACGGGAAGGGGAGGAAGCTCCGGCAGCGATTCGCCAACAGAATAACTCACTTTCTGAGCAGGCAGCCCTTGCAATACGGCGAGGCGATGTTCCAACACTTCGATTCTGGACAAGGCAACGACTTCCTGCTCTCGAGTCGAATCGACCAACTGCCGCTGCCGCAGGACATCGGGACTGCGAATCAATCCCACACTGAAACGGTACTCCTGATTCTGTAGTGCAAGACTGTTGGCGAGAGTCTGTTTCTGTAGCAATGCAAATTCCGCATGAGCCTGAATGAGTGAAAAATAGGTCGCTGCCACATCAGCCGAAAGAGCCAGGGCGATTGCGTCATAATCTTCCTGAGTGGCATCGGCACGAAACTGTTGTGCTTGAACGCGTGATTCAATTTCTCCCCACAAGTCGACTTGATAGGACATATCAGTGCCAAAGATAAACTCGGCTGTATCTGGACCATCCGTCTGAATGAGACCGTCAAAACCAGTGAAATAATTGACATCCGGAAAGAAATCGGATGCTTCTCGACGTGCGACGAATCGTGCGGCTTGAAATCGGTGCAGGGCAGCATCGAGAGTGAAGTTGCCTCCGAGAGAAGCCTGAACCTGGTGATTCAGTTTCTCATCATCAAATTCCGTCCACCATAGATTCGACGGAATGACTTCTCCTCCCTCCGAAAAAGAATGAGGTGGAGTTTTAAACTTGACAACAACTTCGCGCCGTGCACATCCGCCTGCCACTATCTGCAGCAACAAAAGTAGCGAAATCAATCGCTGAAATCGATTGGAATTGCGAATTTGCAGATGCATAAGGGGGGAAACTTGAATTTTGCACAGCGAGGATCGCGGAGGGAACTAATGCGCTTAGTAATTGCATTATAGTGAAGAACGTTGAAAGCTCCTAATCCCATCCTATTCCCCATGGGATTGAATGTTTTACATCAGGGTTCATCACGATCGTAGGGATTGCGTTGGCGTTTTATTGCCACGTGAATGAATGGCTTTGCGTCTGTATCCATAGTCCCTTCGTCCATCAATTGTCCAAGTCGAGATGCGATAATTGTCATATCCAATGTGAACATGTCAAATTGTTCGCTAAGCAATGCATCATCAGAATTCGCCAAGACAATCTCAACCTGAGCACCAGATGCCAGAGCTTCATTGTAAGCATCGAGATTGCCAT
This sequence comes from Planctomycetaceae bacterium UBA2671, assembly GCA_002359185.1. GTDB lineage: Bacteria > Planctomycetota > Planctomycetia > Planctomycetales > Planctomycetaceae > Rubinisphaera. Next base: position 3,729 of record DEML01000045.1, on the reverse strand, counting down.
CGAGAATCCAATCGAAACAATTTGTAGGAGGAGCATCTGGATTCTCGGATCGCCAATTTCGCCATTCGTAGTAAGTGTCGCTGCCCTCGTCGCTCCCAAATGGTGCAGCCTCATCAACGCAGTCCCAGCGTAACGACTCACGCATCAGTTCGCGTGCACGAGGATGAGCGAGATTGGGGTCATTGAAAAGATCGTGTTCTGTCATAGGAATCGACTTAGAAGAAGAACTTTGAAGCTAACCGGGCGGCGGTCAGCTATTTTGATTTCATATTCTGCGACCAACCGCCGCTCACGTTGAACAATTCGATATGCGTGGCTTGCTAATACCAGCCGTCAACCGCGTACTGCTCCCACTCAATATTTTCGATGCGCGCTGATATGAACTCTGGAATAGTAAAATTTAAATTATCTGCAAACCAAACGACGATTAACGTCGAACAGTCGGCATCATCTTCGATAGGCTTAGAACAATGAAACTCACAGATAACGACCATGCGGGGATAAGCATCGTCAGCCCCCTCACAGTGGGAAACATATATGCCTGCATGACCGGGAAAGTATCGAACGGCATCATCGGGCAACCTGGCTAGAACTTGCTTCCGAATCAGGTCAGCTCGACCCTCCAGATATCCATGGTCGAATGACCGAATATGTACGCCGGTTAGGTGCACATGACGACCAGATGATGTTTGGAACCATCGTTCATCCATCAAGATGTTACCTTATAACCTAACGACCAAGATAACGCTGCCGGAAGTAAACATCGCCGAGCAAAGCAAGCCACCCAAACACATTCCGACTCGCTTTCAACCGATTATTCTGCGGCACCTACGGGCGCCGAATCCCTGGCACGATCAAACGTCTCGCCCACGAGTGAGATCGACCTAATTGTGCCGTCCTCAAATTCAATGTCCACGGGGTGTTGCCACTTGTACCCAGTCAATATTGTCTTGCCGCTGACATCTGCCCTGATCCAGCCATTCGTTAACGGAGCTTTGTTGCCCCAGTCGATCGAGCAGTAGAGTTGGTCGTCGCGGCTTGATATCGTCATGGTTTGGTTCTTCTTACTAATGTAGCGTCCAATGGCGTTTGATATGCCGCAACTCTTGATGAAACGTACATCGACTACCGTCATGGCTTGTATCTGTTCGCCTTCCCGCTCAATTGCAAGCGTCTCAGTTCCCACAGGTTGCACAAACACAAAGTCGCCATCATCGGTTTTTGATAACTTGCCCACGCTTGTGGGAGCACCTGTCCGCCAGAAAAATACGGCGACAACGTCTTTCTCATTTGGGAGGATCGTCAAATGCCTGTCGCCTTCTGCCACGTACCACCCACTCACGCCACTAAAATCCTTGGAGTTGGAGAGACGCTTAGTTTGCCCAGTCGCTGCTGAAGAAACAGAAACGACAAGTACCAACGCCGTAAGAGCAAAAACTTGTTTTTGCATGTGAAATCTCCTTTGTGCCTTAGAATGACCCAGCCAAGAAAAAGGTATGATGATCGCAGCGAACGCACGGTGCAATTCGGATCGAGTGCATCCATTTGTTATGTGTCACTCACAATATAGTATTACAACCAGGTAACGACCACGATAACCGGGAGGCGGGAGTAAATATCCCCCACCAGAGGTGGGGGCTTTGAGTTAAGCCCATAGGGCATGAATTCTGAGTGACCTGATTTCGGGATCATCGTTTCAACTCCATTTGGTGTCACATCAAATTCCAAACAGAATTAAACGCCAAGTGTCATTACAAATGACATTTATTAAACACACAGTGACAATTTGAAACTGGCGGAGCCATTTATCTCTGACCACGTCCAGAGGACGTGGGTTTTTCTTTTCTACTAAACATTGATCTCAGGAAACTCTGATCACTGCTACTTCAGTGCAAGGCTTGGTTCGCACGCAGTGCGTCATCGTCGAGGTGGTTGCTCAATTGATCGGCCGCCGCGATGCGGTTTTAAAACGTAATTGTCTGGTGGAATGGGCAGGGAATCAATACAGGAAACTGAGCAGGCAAACACAAGCAGAGGAACGACATCGGTCGCAATATTCAACGAAATCCATCGAGTTGTATATGTGTCGTCGAACGGCGAGTTGCAAACGCTGCACTTTTTTGGACGTATTGAGTTAAGGAAATCGCTTTCATGTCGCAAATCAGGAAACGGATTCCGATTCTTGAAGTTCCCGTATAGCGCCCGCGTACTGATTCGGCTTTCGGTCAAGTTCGGACATCGCGTAATCTCATAGGGAAGCCAGTGTAAGCGATACGACGTGTACGGATCGAACTCTTGCAGTGCGGTCATTTCTCCGATCTCGGGCGGTATTCGTACGAGTGAGCTTCCATAAAGGCACAGCTTGCGCACCGATTTGAGCGTTCCAATTTGTCTTGGCAATGTGACGATGCTATGCCATTCCTCTGGCGGCATAAGCGAGCCCGGCGTCCATTCTTCGACGTTGCGTACCGCCGCGTCGTTTATCAAGTCAAGCAGTCGCTTCCAGGCGTCAGACTCCTCATCCTGTTTTTCGTGATGAAGTTTGACCTTGCGTCTGCGCTGATGCCAAGCGTCATTGCATGTACAGGTTGGACGCTGGAATGTCATGTTGGGCCTTCAGCATGCTAACGACCTGCGTAACTGTGCGGCGAGGTTACGCGTTGTCTTCAGATTCAGCCGGAATCGCCGCTCCGGTTCACGGCTTTGTTATCGGGCTTTGTGTTGGCGAGCCAAGTTTCAATGTCATTGATAATAGCATCTGAATCCTGCACGCCAACAATCAGATGTTCTACGTTGCCGTCAGCATAGAACGCGAGTGCGGGGACGTTGGCGATGCCAGCGTTATGACAAACGTCATGCAATTGCAGGATGTCGATGTCGAGGGAACGGAATTTAACACGATCATTGAATCGTTCGGAGATTCGCGTCCATGGTTCTGTCATGTGCGTCCCATTTCGCCCAAAAATGAACGATAAGTTTCGGCAACCGCAAGTCGTCACGTTTGAAGCGAGTAGTCGCCGGTTGCCAATGGTGTTTGTCATGTTCGCGGTGATAAGCGACGTACATGGTGTTGGTGAAATACGATTGCCAGTCAATTGAGTATTGGTCAACGAACAACGAAAACGGCACCCATTCAACATCGGTCAGTGACATGATCGTGAGCATCGGGTCGTCGCCGTCGTAAACGCCCGATTGAAGGAATTGATCGATGCGATCAGCGTTTGCGAAGACTGAAGCCAGTCGAGGTAACTGCGACACGTAGCGATCGTGCTTGGTGCAGAAGGCACGCCACCGGTCGGTTTGGTTGTTCGATTTGCGAAATGACATGTGGGCTAAGCTCTTGCCCGATAACGACAGCGGTAACAGGGCCGCAGCCAGACAACTATAATTTCAAACCCCGTGTCACCGTCGGCTCCCGTTCACCGCATGGGCGTGATTGTTGTGGGGTGAAAGTCCCCTGTACGAGTTTGAGAGTCTCAAAGAGATAAACATACCAAATTATTGCTCCGATTGACAAAGTACTAGACGAGGCAACTGCGGGAGGGTGACCGACCGTGGGGAGGAAGCCTGCGAAGAGATGCGTAAACGCCGGGTTTGTATGAGTTCGCCACCCGGATCTCTTCTCGTCAAAGCTGCGAGGTTACGAACAGAAGCGTCATATAATGCCAGTTCAGGCATCCGCGAGGATGGCCTTTACCCGAATTCGTCGCTCATGCTCAAATCTATTCT
>DEML01000062.1 GCA_002359185.1 Planctomycetaceae bacterium UBA2671 | reverse complement strand
CCGATCAGGTCAAATGTTAAGCGGCGAATCAAAGTCCGACGGCCCGCTTCGGCAGAGTGAGTAAGTCCCTGCTCCTGAAGTCGTTTCAGAATAAAAGCATCCACTGGAGTTTTAATCCAGGGATCTTCAATGGCAGGAACCTCGGGCTTTGCAACAGGCTGAAATGACCACCAGTCGAAATCACTCACCTGTGGCTCATGAAGCTGCAAACCCTCGGGCCAGTTGGCACCGGCAGCGATCCAGTCTTTCAACAGTTGACGTTCATCATCAGAGAGCGGAGAAGCATCTTTGGGCATCGCCGCTTTGCCGTTCTCGGGTGTGATCAGATCGATGAGATAACTCGATTCGATATCCCCCGCTTCGATGTAGCCACCAGCAAATGCAGACTCAGCAGACTGCATCGAAAAGTCCCCAGCCTTCTGTTGATCGTTATGACAGGTGACACAACGACGTTCGAGAATCGGCGCGATCCGATCCCGAAACAGGTCCTCAGCCCGCAAATTCAGCGGAGCGATAAGAATCAATGAGAAGACCGTGATCAGTTGAAGAAATTGAGTTAGGTTCATTGAGCCACCGGTTATTAATCAACAGTATTCCTTTTTGGACGCTCGTCAGATGTCTGACATCCTAAGATACCTATAAACGCATGTCAATTTATTGCAGGAGAAACTGGTGAATGGAGGCAAACGTTTTCAGTAAACGCTTCCCCTGAAAATGGGCTATGTCTTCGGACGCAAAATCGAATATCATCACAGCGACTTCCAGTGACCAAACTCAGGTTCCCGGATGATCTAAGTCAGCTTTTCATTTCGGGCCATGTGGCTTGAACAAATAAACACAGGAACCGTCCGGTCATAATCAGTTCATTGCCGCACGTTAGAGCGACGATTACACAAAATGAGATGGATCCGCAAAGACTCCAGGGAGGGGGACTTGCCGGTGAGAATCCGGTTATGGTTGCCGCTTGCGCTGAGTCTGATCTGTCTGTTTTCTACGGGATGTCAATCTCTTCAGCATGTATCGCTTGAGCCGCAGTTCAAAAATCCATTGGCTCAATATTCCTCATGGGGCTGGACCGGGTTTCGTTCTCCCTTTTCCAGTGAAAATTCCCGCTTGGTCACACTGGACGATTATCAACCCGGCAAAATCCCCATCGTGTTCGTCCATGGCCTGCTGGCAACACCTCACACCTGGACTGAGATGACGACCGCCTTGCATGCTGATCCCGAGATTGCCGATCGATATCAGATCTGGGTGTTTGAATACAGCACAGGTATTTCTTATCTGCAATCGGCCAGTGTCTTGCGAAAGGAATTACAGGAGATCGTGCAGAAACTGGATCCGCAGGGGAATGACCCTGCTCTCCAGAATATGGTCTTAGTCGGACACAGCATGGGCGGCTTGCTTGTGAAGCAAATGGTTTCAACCAGTGAAAACAAAATGTGGGAAGCTCTTTCCGATCAGCCTTTTGAATTCGTAGAAGCCGATCCTGAAACCAAACAGCAAATTCGTGAGGCGATGTTTTTTGAACCTTTGCCTTTTGTCAGTCGCGCCGTCTTTATCGCAACGCCGCACACGGGTTCCGATTGGGTGAATCGTCCCATCGGCAGCCTGGGACGAAATATGATCGCCTTTCCCAGTAAGGTGCAGGGGCAGTACCGAAAATTGATCAGCAATAACTCAGGCCTGCTGAAAGAGCACTATCTCAATTCCATTCCCACCAGCCTGGATCATCTCGCACCGGGAGATCCAATTATGGTCGCATTAAGCGAACTGAAAATTTCAGATCGTATCCCTTACCATTCCATCATCGGCATCAAACAATCCCGATTCAGTACAGAAACCGGCGATGGTGTCGTCGAAGAAGCCAGTGCCCACATCCCCGGCTCCTCGTCTGAACTCGTAATCCCAGCAACGCACACCACGATCCAGAAAAGCGAACAGGCAACCAATGAAGTGCGAAACATTCTGCATCTGCATTTGAACAAAATAGATCAGACACAGAATCTTCCAGCTCGTTGAGGTTTCTCCTGACCTACACACTTGGGGAGCGGTTTTAGTCCCTTCTCCTTGGGGGAGCGATTACCTTCCCTTCTCCTTGGGGAGAAGGTGGCCGAAGGCAGGATGAGGGGATTCCCTCGACGTACTAACAACAATCAACGCGAATTCCCCTTACCGCTAACCCTCTCCCCGGGGGAGAGGGGACAAAGAACAACTAATTATTACAGTAGACATTGGAGAGCTCATATTCATTACAGTGTGCAATCCCCACGCCCATCACTTTGTTCTGGGCGTGCCACACTCTAAATCTCATCCAGTTTCAAAGATTATCTGGCAAAACTTTTCGGAAGAGCCTCAACCAGTTCAAACTGAAAATCTGTTCGATATCATTCGAGTCATAACCCCGCTGATCAAGCAGTTCCCCGATTCTCTGCAGATCTGCGATACTTTTCAAATCTTCGGGCGTTTGTTCGGTTCCGAATCCGCCATCAAGATCACTCCCCAATGCGGCATGGTCTGCATTTCCTGCCATCTGACAGACATGATCGATGTGATCGACGATCGCTTCAAGTGTCAATCCTTCGGGTGTCGTCTTCCCGATCGTCCATCCGGTCCGCAGCATCCAGGCATCGCAAGCTGTTCCAATGACTCCATCTCGATGGATCAATTTTTGCATCTGCTCATCACTCAATTGCCGATCATTCGGCACGAGCGTCCGGCTATTATGATGGCTCGCCCAAATCGTTCCTCCGAAAAGTTCAAATGCTTCCTCCATACTACGATCGCACAAGTGCGTCACATCCAGTCCCATTTTGAGTCGTTCCATGGCTTTCAATAATTCTCGACCATCTTGAGTGAGCGGACCATCGACAGCCGTTCCTCCGGCATAATGACTGTGACCGTAATGAGCGGGGCCGATCGCCCGGAGTCCCTGCTGATGCCACTCTTCCAGTTGAGCGGGATTCAAAATGGGATCCGCACCTTCCATCGAAATGATCACACCAACTTTATGACACGACTCGTCGGCACATTCTGTAAGATGTTCATCGAAATCATGTTTGGTTTGAATCAGACGAATCTCACCCTGTTGTTCCCAGAAGCGATAGCAGGCCAGTTGAGCATTCGCAGCAGCATAGGAGCCGATTCGCGTCGTGTAGTCGAGATCGGTTCTCGCATAGTTTGGCTTTCGAAGATGAGCCGGGCCACTTCGCGCGAGCAAAGTTCCGAGACACAGGAAAACTCCAGCCGCTCGCATTTCCGGAAACGTAACCGTTGCCCGTCCACGGTACGACACATCCGTCATTCCCGACTCAGCCGCATTCATTTCTTCGAGTGATAAACTCAAATCACGATCATGAGCAGTCGCATTCCAGGCCAGATCCAAATGAGCATCGACAAGTGGTCGCATGAGTATTTCCAACGGTTGAGGTGAAATGACTTTGTAAGACTGACCTGCACCGGATTCAACAAAACGCATTTCCAGGCAGGATCATCGAGGAAAATCAGGTGAGGGTTGCGGTGGTCTTTATCTCAAGAGTAATCTGCTTATTGATGAACCGCAAATGAGAGACTCCCGAAATCGATTGCTCAGTTCGATTTCACATGCCCTACCAACGTCATGGAGAAATGAATGTCAGCAAGTCCAGAATTCGAATCGGTTGTGAAGTCTAATGTCCGATATCGAATCCTGATCGTCTGCTTCGTGATTGCATTTTTGCTTTATCTGGATCGGGTCTGCCTGGGAGAGATTGTCAAAACACAGCAATTCCTCAGTGATACAGGACTTTCCAAAGAACAGATCGGTCAATTCCTCGGAGCCTTCTTTTTCAGTTATGCTCTCTTTCAGGTACCCGCAGGCTGGTTGAGCGATCGCTTCGGTGCCCGGCTAATGCTGACTATCTACGTGGTTGCCTGGTCACTCTGCACATTGTTGACGGGCGTCGTCGGCACCTTTGCTGGCTTGATGGTTGCCCGCATCGGTTTTGGAATCGCTCAAGCGGGAGCCTATCCCACCATGAGCGCGACCGTTCGACGCTGGTACCGATTTTCCCGCCGGGGTCAGGCCAGTTCCCTGGTTTCCTTCGGAGGCCGGCTCGGCGGAACCCTCGCCCCATTTTTGACGGCCATGCTCATCATTGCCTTAACGGGCTGGCGCGAAACATTGTGGCTCTATGGCATTGTCGGGTTGGGAACCGCGATTGCATATCGCTGGATCATTCGAGATACCCCGGCTTTGCATCCGAAATGCAATCTGCTGGAGCAGGAACATATCGGGTTTCCGGAAGATACTCGCAAGCCCGAACTTCGCGAGATCCTGCCGATGCTGAAAACCTGCTGCCTGAGTTTGAGTTTATGGCTCAATTCCATGGGGCAGTTTTTCATCAATGTCGGCTGGGCATTTCTAATCACCTGGCTCCCGACATTTCTCAAGGACCGGGGCGTCGATAATACACAGGGAGCAATGATGGTTACGGTTGTCCTGGCCATGGGAATGGTAGGACAACCGATCGGAGGCTGGGCGACCGATGCCAGCGTACGCAGGTTTGGATTACGGATTGGTCGCGTCTTACCAATTTGTCTGGCAAGTTTTGTCGCAGGCTGTTCTTATATCGCGTGTGCTTATCTCGATTCTCTCTGGGGTGTTGTCGCCTGTTGTGCCGTGGTTTCGTTGATGACAGACATCGGCAACCCCTCCACCTGGGCATTCATGCAGGACGTCGGAGGACGAAACACAGCCGCGATTTTCGGCTGGGCCAATATGTGGGGAAACTTCGGAGCCGCCCTCAGCGCCATCATGGTTCCCCAACTGATGAACTACGGCTCCAAAAGCGGCTCAGGCGAAACACTCGTCTTCCTGGCCTGCGCAGCAGCCTTCTTCATCGCCGGCTTGGCAGCCATGGGCATGGATGCAACGAAGCCAATTGGAGCTATTGAACCTTCAAGAGTAGAGGCATAGAGATGTTGCTCCTGAAGAGTCAAGTAGGGCAGGCTCCTGCCTTCCTTCTGCGGAAGGTCATTCGAATGCCAAATTATCGACGCTATGTAATCAGAGCGGGTAGCGGGTAGCCCAGAGAATCTCGCAGAGTTCTCTGGGTGGACGAAGTCCACTGGAGTATTCGATAAGAAGACTGTATGGTCAGAAAAGTAAGAGTCATATGTAGGCAGACAGAGGATGAGGAATATTCTGTACAATAATCATCGAATGCGAATGGTGAAACAACTTGTGTTTTCAGCACCCTACCGACTAAGTTTGACTTTCGCACTTTTTG
>DEML01000092.1 GCA_002359185.1 Planctomycetaceae bacterium UBA2671 | reverse complement strand
GCCGGTGGATTAACTTGGATTTAAAGCTCGAAAGAGCAGTAGGATGCGTCAACACGCACCGCGAGTGGCCCCGAAAGATTCTTTCGGGGCGGAGCAGCCGTGAGATTATCCTTGGATAACTCACGATCAATCTGAAAGCCTCTTATGGACTTCGTCCACCCAGATAGAGGAGCTATCTGGGCCACCCGATGAGTTTGCTCATTGCTTTTGACTGAACATCTCAGCAAATCTTCCCGTCTGCATTTTCAGGGAAGACATCCTGTCATTGTCCGATTAGGATAAACTTGCTTGCTCTCCCTTCCGCATCCGTCCTTGAGACTCATGTGATCCTCGCGCATGGGGTTCTCTCTGGTGAATGAATGGTTTCATGTTTCTGATAGATCAATTAATTCTGATCGGTGGTGTTTTAATCCTGCTGGGGATTTTGTCCAACATGATTTCCTCCCGGTTGGGAGTGCCGGTGCTGGTGCTGTTTCTGTTTCTGGGGATGCTGGCAGGATCGGAAGGGATTGGGGGGCTTGAGTTTGAGGATTACAAGCTGGCCCATGCCATCGGCACGCTGGCGCTGGCGATGATTTTGTTTGATGGGGGATTGAGTACCAAAATCGAATCAGTGAAATCGGCCTGGAAACCAGCAGTAACGCTGGCCACCTTGGGCGTATTGATTACCGCAGGAATTACCGGAGCGGCTGCTGCCTGGGTTTTGAATCTCCCCTGGCTGGAAGGGTTATTGCTGGGAAGCATTGTCGGTTCGACCGATGCGGCTGCCGTCTTCTCGATACTGAGAAATGGAGGGGTGGGATTGCCACCCAAAATTGCTTCCACACTCGAAATGGAGAGCGGCACGAACGATCCGATGGCCATTTTTATGACGATCGGCTGTATCGAACTGCTGGCCCAGCGGATGACCTTCGGCGTTGAACTGCTCAGCTTGTTCGCAATGCAAATGGTGTTCGGAGTTCTCATCGGGGCAGCCATCGGGGGATTGGCTGTCTGGATTGTGAATCGAATTCAACTGGGAGCAGCTGGACTGTATCCCGTGCTGGTCACTTCCTTCTGCCTGCTCGCTTTTGGGCTGGCTGCGAATCTGGGGGGGAGTGGCTTTCTGTCTGTTTATTTGTGTGGTTTAGTTCTGGGGAACAGTCATCTCATTTTTAAACGCGGCATCCGACTGTACCATGATGCACTGGCGTGGTTATCACAAATTCTGATGTTCGTGCTGCTGGGGCTGCTCAGTTTTCCGAGTCGATTACTGAACATCAGCCTGAAAGCGATGCTCATTGCTGCGGTTCTGATTCTGATTGCTCGACCGCTGGCCTGCTTTCTATGCCTGATTCCATTCCGGTTTCAATTCAAACCGATGTTATTTATTTCGTGGGTGGGTCTGAAAGGAGCAGTGCCGATTACTCTGGCGACTTTCCCGCTGATGATGGGCTCGCCGAATGCCTCGCTGCTTTTTGATACCGTATTTTTTATTGTGGTCGCCTCAGCCATTATTCAGGGGAGTTCATTAGCGGTTGTTGCCAGTGCATTGGGGTTGAAGACACCTAAGGAACCCGAGCCGCCGGTCACTTTGGAAATCAGTACCTTGAGGCATGTCGATGGAGATATTGTCGACTATCTGGTCGGCGATAATTCACGAGCCTCCGGGAAAATGGTCAAAGAACTGGCACTGCCGGACGGCGTGGTGATTGCATTGATCACCCGGGGAGACGAATTGATACCTCCACAGGGGACAACCAGAGTTCAATCGGGAGATCATGTTGTTCTCGTACTGAAGCAGGGCACCCGTCCGCTGGTCAATCAGATATTTGGCCGGTCCGAAGACCAGCGGGGAGTTATCCCAGCCGCGTTTGAATTTCCCCTTCGCGGCTCGATTACCTGTTCAGAACTGAGCGACTATTACGGCATCGTCCTCGATGTCAGTCCGACACTGACTCTCAATGAAATGCTGAAACAGCGGATGACTGTCAAAGTTGGAAATCAAATTCGCATCGGGCCACTGAATTTGAAAATCCTTAGCCTGGAAGAGGATCAGTCGATTGCGATGGTCGGCATGGCGATTCTTTCTGAAGCTGAAATCCGAGCTGCGGAACAGGACCATACCATCGGCTGAAAAGTATTCATTAGGTCACTCGACATGGATAGCCACGAAAGAATCTTTCGGGGCGGCGCAGCCGCAAGAAGCCTGTGAGAAAATCAATCATCAAGCTGAATGCCTCTTGTGGACATCTTCCACCCAGATAGCGGAGCTATCTGGGCTATCCATTTCAAATGAAATTCTTATTAAAAATCCTGAAGAACCTGTTATCTTAATGGCGAAAATGACGGCGGCCGGTGAAGATCATCGCCATGCCGGCTTGATTGGCCGCTTCGATCACCTCTTCGTCGTTGCGGGAACCGCCAGGTTGAATTGCTGCGAGGATGCCAGCCTGAGCGGCTTGTTCGATTCCATCTTTGAATGGGAAGAATGCATCGGAAGCAACGACGCCCCCTTTGCAGCGGTCTTCGGATTTTTTGGCGGCTATTTCTGCAGAATCGAGCCGACTCATCTGACCAGCTCCAACGCCAGTCACCATACCATCTTTCACGAAGACAATGGCGTTCGATTTGACATGCTTGCAGACCGCCCAGGCAAATGTCAGATCACGAAGTTCTTTCTCGCTCGGCTCGCGATCCGTCACCACATTCCACTCCCCTTCCTGCTCAGGGAGTGTATCACGATCCTGAACCAGCAATCCTCCTGAGACGCGACGGTAATCGAGTAATTGTCGCTGAGAAGGTGATGGGATATGACAGCTCATGAGCCGAACATTTTTTCGCCACTTCGGTTTTGTGGTCAATAATTCAAAGGCTTCTTCGGAATAACCGGGTGCGATAATCGCCTCGATAAACTGCCCCGGTTCACACATTTTCTCGGCTGTTTCAAGATCAATTTCCCTGTTCACTCCCACAATCGAACCGAATGCAGATACGGGATCGCCAGCATAAGCATTGGCGAAGGCATCACTTAATACCGGAGCAATTGCACAACCACACGGGTTATTGTGCTTCATGATCGAGACGGCTGGTTCCTCGAATTCGGTCACCAGTCCCCAGGCAGCATCCAGATCGAGCAAGTTATTGTAGGAAAGCTCCTTGCCATTGAGTTGTTTCGCAGCCGCGATGGTTGAGGCTTCTGCATGCGGCTCGACATAAAACGCGGCTCGCTGATGCGGGTTTTCTCCATAGCGAAGCGAATCCTGCTGCCGGAACGACAGATTCAGCATTTCGGGCAGATCGTCCCCGGTTTCATCCAGCAGATTCTGAAAATAGGAGTTGATGGCGGCATCGTATGCGGCTGTTTTTCCAAAGGCCTGCATCGCCAGTTTTCGACGAAATTCCTCGTCGAAAACATCGTCCTCCAAGGCCTGAATGACCTGCTTATATTGAGAAGGCGAAGTCACAACGCCCAGATATTTGTGATTCTTAGCGGCTGAACGAATCATGCTCGGGCCGCCGATATCGATATTCTCGATGGCCTCCGCAACGGTCACATCCGGTCTGGCGACAGTCGCTTCGAATGGATAAAGATTGCAGACAACCATCTGAAAAGGTTGAATGCCATGCTCACCCATCGCCGCGACGTCGCTTTCGAGATCTGGTCGACCGAGCAATCCTCCATGCACGCGAGGATGCAGCGTTTTGACGCGACCATCCATAATTTCCGGAAATTCGGTGTATTCGGAAATATCAACGACCAAGACCCCGGCTTCCTGAAGATGCTTTCGAGTGCCGCCCGTCGAGACGACTTCAAAACCGAGTTCCACAAGTTTTTGCACAAAGGATAAGAGATCGGTTTTGTCGCTAACGCTGACAAGAACGCGTTTCGGCTGGGTTTGACTGCTCATCAGAAATCCGGTGTCTAAAATAGGGCGAAATAGAGAATTGGCCCCATCTTAAAGAAATCAAACCGGCTTCGCATCCCTCTGTTAAGCATTCTTACCGACCGTAGAAGCTTTTCGCATCAAATCGGTCAATTTATCAGGATCGACAGGCTTGACGAGATGATGATCGATCCCGGCTTCACGGGATTTCTGCTGATCAGATTCATCTCCCCAGCCCGTGACCGCGATCAGGGTCAAAGGAGTGTTTCCATAATCCTGACGCAATCGTTGAGCCAGTTCATAACCATTCATCCCCGGCATGCCGATGTCCAATAGAATAATACTTGGATGTTGAGCCTCGGCCATTCGCAGGGCTTCGAAACCATCGTGACAAATCGCAGTGTCAAAATTGTAGAAAGAAAGCAAACTTGACATTGTCTCAGCGGCATCAACGTTATCGTCAACAATGAGCACTTTCTGATCATAAAATTCTGCAGGAGTCTCATTGGGAGCAGGGAGTTTGGGGAAGATTCCTGAACTTGAATCCGACTCGATTTTTTGCCCATTGAGTCGCGTTTCTTTAACCAGAGGGATCGAAAATTCAAACCGGCTTCCCTGATCGGTCCCCTTGCTGACCACGTTCAGTTTTCCCCCATGCATCAGGGCAAATTGACGGGCGATTGGCAACCCTAACCCCAGTCCACCCTCATCGCGTTGAACAGCAACATCGGAACGGGTAAACAATTCAAAGATATGATTCTGCATTTCCTTCGAAATCCCGATCCCGTTATCAACGACTTTGAGAGTCGCTTCTTCAGAATTCTTTTCCAGAATCACCTGAATTCGGCCTTGTCGGGGCGTGTACTTCGCAGAATTCGTCAGAAGATTGGTAATGATCTGAGTAATCCGATTCCGATCCCCATTCACAATCACTTTGGAAGCTGGTAACAAAACCTGAATTTGATGTTGCCGTTCTTCCATGGCGTTTTTCGCCTGACACAAGGCAAATTCGACCAGATCCCGCAGGTCAATATGCTTCAATTCCAGACGAATTTTCCCATGAACAAATCGCGAAACATCGAGCAGATCATCGACAATATGGACGAGCTGAGCCAGTTGTCTCGACATGGTCTTGACGACTGATTTATGATCCTTAATTGCCATATCCTCCTGCTGGAGCAGAAGCAAGCCGTTGCGAATGGGAGCGAGAGGATTGCGAAGTTCATGGGCCAGTAACGCGAGGAATTCATCTTTACGACGATCCGCTATTTTCAATTCGGCGGTGAGAATCTCAATCTGCTCAAGCTGTTTACAGCGGACTCGATTTTGACGGGTTGTACTGTAAAAAAGAGAAATTGTCGCGGCTCCAACAATCGCATAAATACCGAGTGCGAGCATATCTCCAGGAGCAGCGTAATAGGTTCCCTGAGTTTGCGGCAGGATATAGACAATGGCCGCGAAAATCCCCAGAAAAAGACTGGCAATCGCCGGGCCTGTTCCAGCAATGGAAGCGGTCAGCAAAACTGAGAGCAGATAAGTCCCAAACGGAACCCGATCACCAATCCAGGGATCCAGCTCCATTCGAAGAATTGTTGCAATAATCGTGCTGAAAACTGCAACGCTGTATCGAAGTATCCGTTCTTTAGTTACGGAATCCATTCACGCATCCTTGCAATCAGTTCAGGAGGCTTACAAGCCATTAAATTGTGAATAATCAATTCTGCTCACTCTGTTGTCATGCAGTACAACACAGCTATAAATTCATTTCATGATTGATGATTCACCAACGTTTGAAGGGGACATCATATCAATTCAGAATCTTCATACAAGCACAACCTGGACATTAAGAATTCAACAAGAAAAGTGTCGTCAACCTGACAACTGCCGCCGCAAATGCTGCGCCTTTCGCTTCCAGTTGCGTTGTTGACGGGCAATCGATGTCGGACTGGCCTCGATATCCATTAGCAGAGACTGGATCTGTTCCCGAGCTTCCTGATCCTGATGGTCGTGATGTAAACAAACTGCATGTCGATACAAACCTTCCGGCTGCCGCCAGCGATCCACATGACTTCGCAAGTGAGACTCCGCTTCCTGCCATTGATCGAGTTCCATCAACAATCGACCTCGGGCCAGCGAAACATCTCCAAATTTGTAATCGGGTTGCACCTGAAGGATCGCTTCCACCTGATCGAGCGCTTCCTCGGGCTGTCCCGTTTTTTCCAGACTGATCGCCAGTCCCCATTTCGCCTGCAGGTTATCAGCTTCTCTGGAGAGCGCTTCCCGAAAAGAATTCACTGCATCGGAGTACTTGTGCAGTTCTCGTTGTTTTTCACCGAGTTGAATCCAGTGATAAGCATTGCCGATTTGACGCGAGGCAATTTCCAACTGACGCAATTCACGCGTCCGAAATCGAGCCAGCCAGCGGTGTAACCATCGCAGATCTCGACGAGGAAGATACCGGGCAAAAAAGTATGCGATCAACCCGAGCGGATGCAACAGCAGCATCACCCAGATCCAGATGCCTCGATCCTGTTCCCGTTGAACACAATCGATCAGCATCCAAATCAGAATCGCCATATAGGCGAAACTACCCAGGCTGTAAATCGAACCCCACACATCAAATTCCGTTACAGAGTTGCATCGTCCAAAGTATGACGCATCAACAAGACCATTTCCAGCGCTTGAATACGACGTGCATATTTCTCATGATCACTACCCGGTTCCGCCCGACTGCACAAATCGACAAATTGTTCCGGCGACCAGGCTGGTAAATTGAGTGCAGATTGTTCAGCCAGATCCTTGGCTGCTTTTTTCAAAGTCGGATATAAAGGATGAGAGCCGACATTTCTAAACCAGTATTTCGAATTTGAATAATCCCCTTCGCGACGATGCATAATCGCATGCCAGTAATCACCCGCTTTATTGCGCCCTGTGTATTGCACCGCCTGAGAAAATTCATGCGACATGTGCAAGGCATCATACCACTGATAAAACCCAGCCAGCACGGCTTGAAAGTCCGGACTTTTCCTGTTCAATGATTCAGGCAACCAGCGTTCTGCCTGTTGTAGAACTTGCCGTGTTGCAGAATTTGAGATGCGATCTTCCTGAGGCTCAAGTACGGGAAGGAACGATCGTGATTCCGGCCAGTCTATGTTCAGACAGGATTGAGGAGAAACGTCTTCCCAACTCATCGTCACCAGAGCTTCTTGCAAGGATTCGCATTGCTGCAGCACTGATAACCAGGAATCCCGAGCCGCGATTATCAAACCTTCATCAGCAAGGGGCAACCAGACCGATGCAATCTGCCCGCCAAGTTCATGGTACACAAAATCTGCAAAGGATTTCCTGACCTGGGGGAGCCACTGACAATGGGCACCATCATTGGATAGATTAAGAATTGCCTTTGACGACGATTTTGTAATTGCGACTCTTTCACTGGAAGAACTTTCAACCAGTGAAACCAGTCCAGCCAGATCGTTTTCATTCTGCAGGATGATTGTCTCGATCGCTTGAGAATCCCCGTTCGCTTGAGAATCACTGTGTTGTTGAGATGCGGTCATGAATGGAGTCTCCTCCAGAAACTAGCTGCTGAGTCACTGAGAATTGATTCTCTTCATTCTAAGAAGTCTTTTGTCGAATGAAATGGACATTGCAAATTTCTTGCCGTTTGATCTTAACCCGAAGCGTCAGCGAGGGGACGGCACAATTAACAATTTGATCAAGCTCTGATAGTCAAAGCCAAGTAGGGCAGGCTCCTGCCTGCCTTCCTGCTAAAAACAAATAGTGCAACTTCAAAATGACGCTTCGAGTTATGATGGTACATGGAGAACGGCACCAGAGTCGTCTCTATCAATTCACCCGCAGCATCTCCGCTTCCACCAACTCATCCCGGCAAAGTGATTCTAATCCCTTTTCCGCAGTCAGTTGCACAAAGGAAGCATGAGCACGACGGCAGGCAACGGTCAGACTTTCCCGCAGGTGATTGAGGCGTTGTTTATAAGTCGCGATTGCCTGCGCGGAAATGACCATATCGGCATGATGATTGTTTTCGACATCAATTAAACGGCGTCCGCTCATCGGTTGCGGATTGCGTTCCCAGTCAGCCAGCACTTGGATCAGCCATAACGAACTGGCACGAGCGGAAAGTCGCTTGAGCAATTGATCGGGATCGTGCGGAAACAGAAAATCGCTGATGATAATTCTGACCGATTGAGGCTTGAATGTCAGAGCATTCTCAGCCAGCAATTCCGAAAGCGATTGCGTGCCATCAAAACTGATATTCGAGGATCGGGAGAGCGAATTCAAATCGAGCTTGAGAGGGGGATGGGCAGAATTCAACACTCGAATGGAAGGTTGACCGCCGAGCCGGCTGGTCAGTTGAGCAAACAGACTGGTCAACTGCAGCGACACTTTTTCCTTGACATGATTCTGTGTCGTCATCGAGAGCGAAGCATCCATCACAATTTCTGTGCGTGGACTGATCTCCTCCCGAAACAGACGGACCATCAGGGCATCGGTACGGGCATATGCATTCCAGTCAACATGCCTGAGGTCATCACCGGGCAGATACTCCCGATACTCCTGAAATTCGAGCGAACTACCGGTGCCACGACCCAATAATTCGCCACTCCGACCCGCGGTCGGCAAGCGTGGCAAACCCAACTGATATCGAGTCAAAGCCTGCTGTACATAAGGATCATGCAGGACATCGCCATCGTATTGATCAGCAGTCGATTCAGGCATGAAACGGAATCACTTATGATAAAAGCATGAAAACGACAAGCACGAAGCGCAAGCGAGTGTGTCACTTGATTGAGGTGTCATAAGACTCACTCGCTTGCGCTTCGTGCTTGTATTATGATGACAATTAATGTTTTATGCAGAGATCATCATCAAACTGAAGACCTCTTGTGGACTTCGTCCACCCAGATAGCAAAGCTATCTGGGCCACCCGATTTCATCCAGAATTGAGATCAGATTATTAGTCAATCGTTTTGATACGAATGTTACGCCAGGCAACATCGAATGGGCCGTCACCCTTTTTGATGCCGTGGACCTGCAGGCCGATGAAGCCTTTGGGATGAGTTTCGTAGATGGCTTCATCAGTCAAATCTGCAACCATTTCGCCATTGATCCATGTCTGGATGTGAGGGCCATTGGCGACGACGCGGAATTTATTCCACTCGCCGTCTTTCATCTTTTTGTGAGGAACGAGTTGATCCTGAGGTGTCAACCAGCCCCGGCCAGTCGCTTCTCCATAAATGTAACCAGCCTCGGCTCCGTTGTTGCCACTCGCTTCAATTTCAACCTGCGGACCATTGACCCGACCAAAGGTATCTTTTTTGTCGGTTTCTTTGGTCTGTGAACGAATCTGGACACCAGAATTCAGACTGTTGTGAACCTTCACTTCGAATTCGAGTTCAAAGTTGCCGTAATCTTTCTTTGAGCACAGGAACGAATTCGGGCTGCCATCGCTGGTGACGCCCACAATGGTTCCGTCTTCGACACTGTAAGTGGCAGTCCCGTTTTTCTGGATCCACCCATCGAGGTTTTTCCCGTTGAACAAAGAAACCCACTCACCAGCCATCACTGGGGCTGAAATTAAAGCGACAGCTGCAAAAGCCAGCGTCATCATACGGACAGTTTTCATCAAAGTTGCTCCTGAGTTAATTATTAACTGTGAAATTCACGGCGTCTTGTCACAAATTCTCTACAAAATTGAAGACCAGTCTTCGGCCTTCGAAGTTTGAACATCAAAGAACTGTTATACGCAGGGAGAACGTCAAAAATCAATGCTGCTGGATGCGACAGGGCAAATTCAGAGTACACTACTAAGCTAAGTTTCGACCTTCATATCCACGAATGCAACGTCCAATCGTCCTCCACAAGCATTAAAATTCAAACGATAGTGTTGGCAGTTGGAACCACCTTTATCTGGTATCCAATTCGATTCGCGAATAACACAACTGCCATCATACGGTTCTCCATATATGGAGTCGTCTGGTTCATCCACCCATTCGAACCGGCACGTATCATGAAATGTGACAAGAACTGTCCGTTCACGCCAGTCAATGAATTTTAAATACAAATTCCCAGAATCGTAATTAATTGACGGATGGGAAGCATCTGCTGTTGAAAAACCTGGATCAATCTGTTCAACAGTTGGCATGTGGATGTTTCGTTGTAGTGTGATGGGATCGATTAAAGTGAACCGGAGGCCAAAAAACACCCATGATAAATTACAGAACGATTTCGGTTCCAATCCCCTGATTCGAATAAATCTCCAGCATCAGCGAGTGTGGAATGCGGGCATCGACCAGGTGGACTTTTTTGACACCGGCTTGCAGTGCTTCCAGAGCCGCTTCGACTTTGGGGACCATTCCGGAATCGATCACGCCGCTGGCGATCAGTTCTCGACAGCGGGTTGCGTTCAGGTGAGACTGTAATGTTGTCGGATCATCTCGATTGAGAAAAATGCCGGGGACATCGCTGACGAAGATCAGTTTTTCGGCATGAATGAACTTCGCGACAGCTGCAGCTGCGGTGTCGGCATTCACGTTCAATTTTCGATTGTCTTTATCGAGCGCGATCGATGGCAGAACCGGAATCGTATCGCTGCGGCAGGTGGCGAGCAGGACATCGCGATGGATGCCGACGACATGCCCGACTTCGCCGAGGTCAATCGGTTCTCCCTCTTCATCGTTCATCTGAAGTTTTTCGCCAATCAATACAGATTGCGTCAGATGATTCAATCCAATCGCCCGACCACCCTGACTTTGAATTTCTCCGACCAGTTGTTCACAAATGTCTCCAGCCAGCACTCGAGCCGCGATTTCGAGAGTTCGTTCATCGGTATAGCGACGACCACGCACAAACTGCGGGGTAATCCCTTCCTCTTTCACCGCCTGACTGATCGCCTTGCCGCCGCCATGAACCAGGATCGGTCTCATGCCGACTGTTTCCATGAAGATGACATCGGTCAAAAAGCTGCGAACGGACTCTTCTTCTTCCAGAGCGCTTCCGCCGAGTTTGATCACAACATGACGATCCCGGAATTCCCGGATCCAACTGAGGGCTTCGATTAAAGTTTTGGCTTTGCGAACAGCTTCGTCGTGACCTAAAGGGAGAGTTTGTTCAGGCAAATTGATCATTAGCAGAGACATCTGGATAGAAGGATTACCGAAATAATTGAAACAGGCCGCAAAGTCGATGCAGACTACCCAATTGAACATGAGAGTTTGATCATCGTCAGAACGATATTGTAACAAGTCCAGCGAAATAACAACAATTTGAGTCATTTCGCGAAGAGGAGAACTCAGGATCGATACCTGTGGCACGTTCCTGATTTGTGACACGAATCGGGGCCTGTCTGTCCTCTCCAAAAAATTTATTGGCGTAAGACCCTCGTCCGGTTCGATACTTCTTGCAGGACGCGAGAGATTGTTCTGCAGGCGAAACGCTTCTGTGTGAGAAATGAATTCTCCACCTTCGCCGCGATTGACAGGAGTCATTCGAGGAACAGTTCAAAGCAGGATCGCTTTTGTTGAAGGACCGACGAAGTCATCAGGTGGTGTTACCACGAATCGACTTTCATCGCAAATGCCCGAAGAGCGGGCGAGGCTCTGCCTTCAAAACAACTGGAGCACCCCAGCAGGGCTGGTTAGATAAGCCGCCATTGCTGAAACTGACTCACAATGTTGCACTTGAAATGACATTGACGAGTGAGTGATTTAATGCAGGGATTGCATGTTCCGGGACGGAATTCTGTAAACATGGACAGCACCAACGATCGACTACCAGACTCAATTTGGACCCGAACAATGCATTCACACACCTCACTTGAAAACCTCATTAAGCAAGCCGAACAGTGGGCGGAAAACCGAGACAAGAAAAGTTTTCGCCCCGGCTGGCTGACCGAATTCATCTACGATGCCGCCGACCTGTTCACACCTGTCGCCGATGCCGCCCGCGTCGGATACGACTGCCGCTTTCACGAGAACTGCTGGCAGGTCCTGTTTTACCTGGGCGATGGCGAAATGTTTGGCGGCAAACATGACGGCAAACGAACGCGGATGGCTTTCGAGTTCGATCTGAAAGATCTGCTCAACTGCTTCAAGCGTGTCGACTCTTTGATTTTCCGCACCTTGAACGATGATCTCGGCCTGACGATTGAAGAAGGCAACATGATCGAAATCGTCGGCGTCCTCAAAGAAAGTGATTCCACCGAAGCGATTACTGTCGGAATCCTATCTCGACCTCCTCAGGAAGCAGGCCCCGGCATGAAAGTGCTGCCAAACGGAGAAGTCGAGCCCGTCTAATTGACGCTCCTGTAATATCATTGCGACAACATATTGGGTATGGTGAAGTGAACAACTTTGCCATACCCTTTTTGATTGTAGTGCACTGGTATCTGCAAAATGTCATTAGATGCGTGCATTTGATTGTGCCACTGCTGGCTTGCCCAGCAGTGTTCTACAGGACTCTGAATTGAGAGCCCAATAGGAAATTTCAGGAGTGATTTCCTTAGTAAAAGGGTAGCCCGGATAGCTCCGCTATCCGGGTGGACGAAGTCCACAAGAGGTCTTCAGTTTGATGATTGAAATTCCCAAAAGCTTCTAGCTGAAATTATTGTAGTTAAAGTAGGGATGCGTCTTGACGAACCTTTCTCCAGTAGGAAACAACACATGGAAATCAACTGTGTCACCATGGTGCGTCAAGACGCACCCTACAATTCCCGATCATTTGTTTCCGGTCTGATATTAGTCACTTTTGGTCTACTGACCGTACACCTGACTTCAAGTATCAATGCAGAACAACCCGGAAACACCACAGACAACTCAGAACAGTTTGCAGCCATCGATGAAGCAGTTGCAGAATTCCAGAAACTGATCGGCTGCGAAGCCGTAACGATTGCGATCTCCCGCAATGGAAAAATGATTTACTCCAAAGGCTACGGCTGGAAAGATGCGGAGCACACAATCGAAACTCCAGCCGATGCTTTGATGCGGATTGCCAGTGTCAGTAAGTCGATCACGTGCTCTGCTATTAAATCACTGGTGCGAGATGGAAAACTGTCACTCGATGACAAAATCTTCGACCTGCTGGAATTGAGTGAACCGCGGAATGAAGAGTTTGATTCTCGCTGGCGAGACATCACAGTGGCTCATCTGCTCAAGCATGAAGGCGGATGGGATCGCGATGAAACCTTTGATCCGATGTTTCGTACTCGCGAAGTCGAAAAGCAATATCGGCTCCGAGGGAAAGCTCAGCCGGAGGATATGATTCGCTATATGCTGGCAAAGCCGCTGCAGTTTGATCCCGGCTCTCGATCTTCGTATTCCAACTTTGGATACTGCCTGCTGGGACGAGTCGTCGAAAAGGCCTCAGGAATGACATATCAGAATTATATCCAGCAAAAACTGTTCGATCCGCTCCGCATCAAAGACATCCAGCAAGGCCGGGATCGTCCGCGTGACTGGGATCCCCGAGAAGTGGAATATCCCATCAAAACGCTTCGCGTCGAAGTGATGGATTCTCATGGCGGCCTGATCGCCTCGGCTCCCGCGCTGAGCAAATACATGGAGCATTACTGGCTCGATGGTAAACTCCGTAATCCCCAACGATATTACTGGACCTACTTCGGAAGTTTGCCCGGAACAACCGCGATGGCACTCCAGCGAATCGATGGTTTCAATGTGGTGGTATTATGCAATGGCCGACGAGATGAGTCTTACAACGAAGACAATCTGTTTCTCAAGTCGTCTATCGAAAAGGCTGTAAACGAAATCCGTCTCGGTAATGATGAGTCTTGAATCCAGATGTTATAAGCCCATCAATCTGAGGACAGCCGTTAAAAATACGGGAGTCTGAAACTGGTTTTCAAGTTGCTGAAATTAGTGTCCCGGAAAAACGCCCTTGCCAGCGATGACGCCGTCTTTCATGTAGATTTGAGTTTTGGTTTGCTGGGCGACATCCGGTTCGTGGGTCACCATGATGATCGTGCGACCTTCGGCGTTGAGTTCTTTGAGCAGTCTCATGATTTCCTCGCCGGTTGCCGAGTCGAGGTTACCAGTCGGTTCATCAGCCATGATGATTTGTGGATCGTTGATCAGCGAACGGGCAATGGCAACTCTCTGCTGTTGTCCTCCGGAAAGCTGGAACGGTTTGTGATCGAGTCGATCACCCAGGCCGACACGATCGGCAATGTAAGCAGCTCGGGCTTCGTCTTTTTCCGAGATATCCTCTCCACTGGGTCGGTACTGAAGAGGAAGCAGTATGTTTTCCAGCACGGTGTATTGTGGAATTAGATGAAACGATTGAAAGATGAAGCCGATCAGTTCGTTGCGGATGGCTGAGAGTTCGTCATCGTTGAGGGTTGCGACATCCTTACCAGCCAGTAGATAGGAACCTGAAGTCGGACGATCCAGGGCTCCCATCAGATTCAGCATGGTACTTTTGCCACTTCCGGAAGATCCCATAATGGCGATGAAGTCACCTTCAGGGATATCCAGACTGACACCCCTCAGGGCTTTCACGACGACATCGCCTAAGTGATAGTGTTTGGTCAGGTCGATGAGGCGGGCAGCATAAGCCATGATGAAGAAATTATTCTTGGACCAGATAGTGAAATAATGGGAAGGCTAAGTCGAAGAAAAACACTGCCGGGCAAGCCAGCAGTGGCACACGGATATAGACTCAGGAGCCACTTTGCCGGGTGGCGGGGGCCCTCCGCTTCAGCGGAAGCCCCCGAAAGTTCTACGATTCGGGGGCTTCACTTCGAGATCGCCCCCCCACCCTGTTTTTAATAAGTTTCGCAAAGAATACAGCGAATATTATCGGTTCCGTTTAGCCGCGACGGCTTTCCATTCGTCCAGGCTGAGGGAGCCATCGGCATCGGTGTCGGCTGCGTCGAAGCTGGCCTGCATCGGTTCAGGAATTTCTGATTTGCTCAATGCCCCGTCCCCGTCTTTATCCATCCGCTGGAAAAATGCCGCCGGGTCTCCGCCGCCAGGACCGCCGCCTGGTGGTTTCTCACCTTTTGGTTTGCCGGGCTTCTCTTTATCGTTTGCTTTCGGCTCGGAAGAATCCTCTTGAACTGATTCGGATTCGTCAATTCCCTGTTCTGCCAGTTCAGCCACCAGGATTTCTTCGAGCTG
The DNA here is from genome assembly GCA_002359185.1 of Planctomycetaceae bacterium UBA2671. Lineage (GTDB taxonomy): Bacteria > Planctomycetota > Planctomycetia > Planctomycetales > Planctomycetaceae > Rubinisphaera. Next base: position 14,579 of record DEML01000092.1, on the reverse strand, counting down.
TGTAATTTCATCAGCAAAGAGTGATCGAGGGGACATGACGACAATCTCACCCTGAGTTAATCCGTCGAGAATTTCAATATCGGTATCGTTGGAGCGAGCCACTTTAACTTGACGACGTTCAAGAGATTTGCCTTTCACAACCCAACTGTAGTATTCACGTCCAACCTGAACGACCGATTGCACGGGTACCTGAAGGACATTTTCACGATCATCCACAATCACTTCGAATTCGGCAGAAATCCCCGGGCGGAGTAATTTCACTCGTTCAGGAGGATCGGTCAGATTGATAGCAATCTGATATTCTTTGATGTCGTAATTCGGAAAAGAACCAGAGAGTGGGACAGAGGAAATTTGCGAAACGACGCCGTTGAAAATTTCCCCAGGTTGAGCATCAGCTCGAATTAAAACCGGCAGGCCAACATCGAGCTGACTGATCATCGATTCGTGAATCCGGGCATCGATTTTCATTTTCGTCAGATCGGGGATTTTGAGCAACGCCTGACGTTCACGAACGGTCGCTCCTTCGTAAATTTCCGGTTCCGTGGAACCGCCTCGTCGGGAGCCACTATTGGAATTGGCGTAAACAATTTGTCCATCTTGCGGGGCTCGCAGGGTGCACAACTCAATATGTTTGAGCCATTCGTTGTACTTCTCTTTTTCAACTTCGAGTGTTAACAGAGCCGATTGATATTCTGCCTCGGCTTTCGAGAGTGCGGCACTGGCCTGACGTTTGACACGGTCGAGCTCACGGACAAATTCATCGGCATCGGCTTCGAGTTCGCGAATGGTTCGCTTGGAGGTGAAGTTTTCAAGAACACGAAAGTTTTCCTGCTCGACACGCAACTCAATTTCAGCCTGTGTCACAGCGATTCGCTCGGCTTCAAGATCGGACTGACTACGATAGCCCTTTTTGGCGAGACGTTTTGTGAACTCGTACGATTCCCGTTTACGGGCAAGTTGTTCTTCTTTGAGTCGAATCTGCCCCGTAATTTTATCGCGTTCCTGAGGCAACTCTCCTTCGATGTATTTGTCATAATCGAGATCTGCTAATTCGAGAGACAACTCCACAAACGCAATGTCTGAAGTATTTTGCGTTTTTTGAATTTCGAGGTTCTCTTTGGCGGTCGACAGTTTGGCTTCGGCTTGAGTGACATCGATTTCCTGCTGCCGAGCTTTGTCAGCCAATGCCGAGGAATCGAGCTCAACGACGACGTCCCCCTTCTTGACGGAAACCCCTTCTTCAACAATCGAAATGATGGTTGTAGAACCGGGGACTTCGCAGGTGACAGTCTCGTTGCGCTGGCTGTCCAGGAATCCTCGTTCGTTGATCGTAATTCGGAACTTGCCACGTGTGACTGGTTTTGTAATCACATTGGCGGGAAGTTTGGAACTACTCGGGAACCACGAGCTGACCATGTTGGTCAGGGGCTGGTACCAAGGGGACTTGGGTTCCGGAGTCTGGCTGGGAGATTCGGCCGAGTTCTCGGTAGAAGTCGGGGCCGCGGAGGTCTCGAAGGCTCCCATCGCGAACATCGTCCCCGAGACCAGCACCAGGATTCCACCGCAAAGGATCAGCCACAAACGGCCGCTCTTCTTGTGAGACTGGTGGTATTCCGGGAAGGTCTCCATTTTCGAATCCGACATCGGATCCCGATTCGTTTGTTCCGGGGCTGAAGTTGCCATAATCGTTCGGTCCTGGTGGCAGGAGGGTGAGATCGTATTCACCTGCAGGTGTCAGTGGAGGGCAGAACTCGTTGGGTTCGATTGGAGGGCCAGATTTAAATCGGGCATCCACATCATCGTAGAGCCGTTGATAGAACGGATCAATCCACAAACCCTGCTCATCAATTTCCATTATTCCCATATCACGATAAATCGCCAGTCGCGATCGTTCGTAATTGGCCCAAATCAGAACCAGACGGTTTTGGGAATCGAGGATATTGTTGAGAGCATCGATAATGTTTCGACCCCGAACACCCGAGTTGGAAGTCCCCCCCGGAGCATTCGATTCTTCAACAGCCTGATCGTATTGTAACACATTGATACGTAAAGATTGACGTGCAGTTTCCAAATTTTGTTCTAAAACCTGCAAATCTCTCCAGGAAGTTCGGATCTGGAGCTTTACATTATCCTCGAATTCCATGTAATCCCGTCGGGCTCTCTGATAATTAACCTGCGCCGCCCTGTATTGGTTTCGCTCTGCAACCTGATCTAATGGGGCAGTAAACTGAATTCCCACCCGGTGACTGCTGCTTTGTCCACTGAAATCGAACGGTCTGCTCGTTCCAGGCTCTGTACGGATATCCCCTTCAACGACCACATCGAGCACCGCTTTGAGTCGATTCGCAATCACATCCACAGTTCGACGGGCATCCATCACGAGTCCACGGCGATTCATCAAATCGAGTCGATTTTCCAATGCCAGGCCGATGGAATCATTCAAATTGAACTCATAGCGGTTGATATCGATCAATTCGGAACGCAAACCGACTTGAATCACTTGAAGTCCCTGAGCTTTAACCAGCAGATCTTCTCGTAAATCCAAAATTTCTTCGATTGCTCTTACCAGAGAGGCTTGATCGGATTCTCCCTGTTCGAGATAAATTCGAATTCGATCAAACGCTCGGGAGAGTGCAGAAATTTCTCCTTTGAGGTTCACGAGTTGTTCAGCATCGCGTTCCATCGTATCAAGAATACGCTCGCGTGTTTCTTCATCCTGGATCTTGGCCAGACGTCCCGGTTTGCTTTCTTGAACTTTCCGGGCATCGACATCAACCAGTGGGATACTTTCCTCAATAAGCTTCTGATAAAGTCTTTCCAGTTCAGCCAAAGCCAGTTTCGCCTGTTCCAGAACAGGTGCCTGATTATCAAGTAGCCCGACAATACTGATGGACTCCTCGATTTCATCGCGAAGTCGTTCAAATGCGGGATCGATCAATTCGAACTGTTCGAGACCGGAATCGTCGATCGTCATTTCGAAATCGGGTGGTAATCCAAGTTGAATTTTGTAGGAGTCCAGACTTTCCTGATAGCGCTGCCGCGAAGTCAACAGGTTGATGCGGGAACTGGCCAGCCTGGATTCAATCTGAATCACATCGAACGGCGTGACTTCACTGCGGAGGAACTGGACCAGTTCGCGAGCCGCTCCCATATACAATACATCATCGCTGAGTGAGAGAAGTTGCTGAGCTTCTTCAGCCGACATCGCTCCCGACCAGACCAGTTCTTTCTGAATTTCGTCGTAACGAAGTTTATCAACCAATGAATCGGGAATGACCAATTCCGCAGGAAACGCTTCCAGATCGGCTCCAATATTTCCCGGAGGAGCCCCGGCATTCACTCGAAGCTCGATGACCTGTCGTTCCAACTGTTCAATGTTATATTCCTGGTTGCGGATACTTTGCAGCTGAGTCAGCAGTCCCAGATAGCCGCCGCCGACGGTGTCGACGAATAACTCTTTCCGGAATCGTGCCAGATCACGAATGGAATACAGAACATCGCGTTCCGCTTGCGTTAAACCTTCCAGTGCAATCTTTCGACCCGCATTGAGCAATAATGGCTGAACAAGGCGGTACGAGAGAATACTGGCAGAGTTTGTGCCAGCGTTCGGGCCAGAGAAAATCCACAAGGTATTATTCGCCAGTTCCATCGCCCATTGACCACCCGTCGGCAGCAATTGACTGACACCGAAGCGGGAATTCATTCTCAATGAGTCCTGGACTCCCGGCACATTTTCATAAGTTAGCCCGCCACCTGGTTCACCGCCGCCAATGCCGAGATATCGCACCTGAAAACGGAATCGTTCCAGTGTAAGTGCCAAGGCAGCCAAATAAGTCTGTTCAAGCTGAAACTGATACTCTCGACCATTCAGGTAGGACAATTCAACGGCATCGAGGATCGTCAGATTCTCGATCTTAGGCAACGGGCAGATGTATTCTCCCGTATTTTCATCCATCATTTCCGGAGTAAATTCAAAATTCGCCAGCCAGACCGGATTCTCAACGCCCATCGCCCGGCCATATTTATGCCAGCCTTTGTAACCGGGAATTCCGTTGGGACGCTCCATATCCGTAGCCGCGGCTGGATCGTCGGGTGGCATTTCTTCGAAATCGGGAGGACTTGGATCGTAAAAACGGCTGCGGGGGTCAGGTGTAATAATCTTTCGCGGATTGTCCCAGCGTGGATCCGATTCCTTTTCGTCGAGTATTCGATAAGTATCTTTATCCGCCTGTTTCCGCCAGAACTGTTGCGAACAGCCGGAAAGAGTAATGATCAGTGCCATTGCAAGCAGTGCGGATTTTCCACCAAAGAATCGATGAAGTCCCCAGTGCTCTGAATTAAGGGTCTGATCCATCAGACACGTACCTGTTCATCCTGAAGTCGAGCGGTCAAAGAGATTTGACGAAGCGCATACGTGCTTCTCCCTAGTAACCAGTTTCGGCATCAGAACATTCATTAGATCAGGCAGGACTGTTTCAATCGACATCCCTTACCTATTCTCCCTGTTCTAACAATCGAGGCTTGTCCGCAACGTCTTATCCTCTGCCATAACTCAAAAAACGTGCTCCTGTTTGCTGTCGATTCCTATCTGCACACAAACTGTGCGATTTAGCACACTCTTTCAGACAAAACTGTGACAAACCGTCATAATCGTTATTTTTGAATCCCAGAAATCGTCATCAACCTCACAAACATTCAATTAGGGAATGTCAGATCAGCTCAGATCACCGATAGATCAGACACCTGAGGAGTGACCGGATCGGGAATAGCCCTCAAATAAACTGAACATCATTAATTCTGTTGAATTGTGGAGAGTGATCAATGCGCGGGATCAGTAATATTATCTGCAGCTGGCTGTTGTGTCTGTCTGCCGTGCCTGTTCAGGCAGGCCTCTTTGACAATGTCTTTAACAACAGTTCGGATTGCTGCATCGATAGTTGCTGTGACGACACCTGTTGTGATGACGACTGTTGCTGGGACGCTTGTCTGGATTCCTGTTGCGATGATGGCTGCTGCTGTGGGGATGACCTGTTACTGGGGATTTTTGCTTCGAGCGATCACTGCTTTGACGACTTCATCAGCCCGATGACCAATCCGGTCTTCTTCGAAGATCCCCGCACACTCACCGAATTGCGACCAATTTACATTCACTATGTCGTTCCTCAGGGAGTCGGAGGGGGAGAAATCAATTTGATGGCCGTTCAAATTCGGGCCGCCCTGACCGATCGTGTTTCACTGGTCGCCGCCAAAGATGGCTATTTAACTTCATCAAATGCCGTCATCGATGATGGCTGGGCTGATGTTTCATTGGGGCTCAAATATACGGTTTTGCGGGACACCTGCTCCGGCAAGTTACTCAGTGTGGGAGCTACTTATGAATTGCCCGTTGGTTCTCATACGGCTGCTCAGGGGAATGGCGATGGAGAATTTCATCTGTATGCCACAGGCGGAACTCGAATCGGCGACAACATGCACTACCTGGCCGCAGCTGGTCTTCGCCTCCCAGCCGATGCTGCCGATGAAAGCAAATCGATGTATTTGTCTCAGCATCTCGATTATATGGTCAGCAAAAAATTCTACCTGCTGACCGAAATGAACTGGTACAGTTGGTTCCAGGGTGGAAACCGTGGCGTGCCCGGCCTCCCATCTGTTGAAGGCCTGGACTTATTCAACCTGGGTGCTCCTGATGTCGCAGGTAACAACATCATCACCATGGCCTGGGGAGCGAAGTACAAACCAACCAGTCATCAGGAAATTGGCCTGGCTTATGAAATCCCCATCAGCAGCCGAAACGATGTCCTCAGCAATCGCCTGACCGTCGATTACATCATCCGCTATTAAAACCGATTTCACGACTGGGGCAAATAAAACCACGGGGGAATTCCTCCGTGGTTTTTATTTTTAGAATCCTAAATATTGGAATAGAGTTCCGTGGAAACTCAATCCAATAGAGTCAGTGGGTTCTCTCTGACTTCCAGCGGAAAGGCAATCGATCGTCCGTTCTGGCGATGAGACTCAAAGACCGCAGAAATCATTTCGATTGTCTGAGCCGCCTCTTTCGCACTGCACAGCGGTTCGCGATCTTCCTCGATGGCCGCGATTAAATCTTCACAGGGAACCTGATGATGTTGAACCCTGGTGACATGTTCGGGATTCGGCTCTGTGCGATCTACTCCAGTTGAGCGAATATTCAGCCACGGCCTTCCTGCTTGAGAAGGTTCAAAGGGATTACCAGGAACCAGATGAGCGAAGTCGGTTTCATCGCAGCGCAGCTCAATCACTCCTTTGGATCCAATCAACTGCAATCCAAAGCCGTGACTGCCAATCTCTCCATTAGCGATCGACTCATAATATCCGACGACACCAGTATCAAACAAATATCGCGCATGCAGTTCATTCCCGGCAATCAGTCCAAGAGCTTCTGGCCCGTCATGAACATCCTGCTTCGTAACAAGTTGTCCATCCTGCAACAGGACTGCTGAACAGGATTTTGGTTTCCCTCCAAAATAAGCCATCAAGTTCAATACGTGTGAACCCAGCACCCACAAATCTTCTGCACCGCCACGACGATCACACTTCCCACGTCCTCGTATCTCCAGAAGTTTGCCGATTTCACCAGTTGATATGATCTGATCAATTGTCTGAAGTTCACTGCGATATCGATTCCGATGTGCTACCGCTATTTTTACGTTGTGTTTATCCGCTGCCGCCAGTACTTCGTCGGCTTCTTTGAGAGTTCGCACAAATGGTTTTTCAACATAAATCCCTTTCGCTCCCGCTGCAATGGCTGCCATAATCATCGCATGATGCTGATCGGGTTGCCGCGGACAAACCGCCACAATCTCAGGCCGAACGGTCTTGAGCATCTCATGATAGTTAACATAGCCTGCATCCTCCGCAAGCTTCAGTTTGGCCAACTCACGCTGCAATCCGTCCGCATTCGCATCAGCGACCGCAACGATTTCTGTTCGGTCCACATCAAACCAAACAGTATCCAGCCCATGCCCATAATTTCCTCGCCCGGTATGGCCGATCACACCAACACGATAATTTTTCGAATTCCCATCTGCAGCCCAGGCCTGCATTCCCCAGTTCACAGACAATCCCCAGGCAAGTCCCAAACTTCCGAAAGTAAACTGACGACGCTGCATAACTCTGACTCCTGATTCTTGTCGAGGCGTTAATTGCACAGGGCATTTATAAGACATCAGCCAGTATTGCAATGATTCCCTGCGAAGTCCTGAACATTAATAGACTTTATCATTTCTGAGAAGCCGGGTGCCACTGCAGGCTTGCCTGGCAGTGTTTCTTTCGACGATGAATTTCAGATTCAGGCGAAGCCCCAGGAATGGTGATGAAGCCTGAGGGTCACCTCATACCCACGAATGAACTTGTGTTTGACATCAACATTGACATGATTCTTGTAACCGAAATTGTTCACATTTCGCTTTTTCGTCCAAAGGGCGTCTGTATCGTTCTGCCGTTTTTTATGGGGTTTGGCATCTCAGGCCTCCGGAGCTTCATAGTATTCCAACTATCGCTAAAAGTCGTGTACGTTCAGAGATTTGGAGCAGGCAAACTGCCTGCGGAACAGTGTTTTGAGGGCGACATTTAAAGCTCGAAAGAGCAATAGGGTGCGTCGCGACGCTCCTTTCACCCACTTATTTGGATTCATCCTATGATCACTTCAGGAGATGATAACCATCATAGTTAAGTGCGTTTAAACGCACCCGGCTTTACCAACCTTCCGACATGCTGCAGGTTGGGATCAACCCAGTGGCAAGCCTTTTCCATTTGCTCTTCAGAGGGATTGATCTCGCAAAATTTGATAATACGTTCCATCTGTTTTCGAGGAGATTGGAGCAGTTCTTCATATTCGACTATTAAAACAGCAGATTGTCGAAGTTTTCCAATCAGTTCCTGCTTTCCATTTTCTAAAATCTTTTGATGGTGAATAATAATTTCCGAATCAATATCAGGGAATCTTTTGCATAGACTTTCAATACTCTGCTCAATAGGCCGATTGGAAACAATCAGCTTGAGATGATCCTGGCAAATCGCATGCAAAGCATTTCCCATCAGACACAATTGAGGATATTTGCCACCCGCAATCGTATTCTTCTCACAGGCTTCGCGTCGCTTTTCGTTAATCCACAACCGGAGCTGATTTTCGATCCTCTCTGTCAACCACTTTGACTTCGTCTCCGGAAAGGGAAACGCCTGCTCACACAAAGAACTCAAGCCAACAGCTTCAAAGCCGCATTTTTGACTCTCCGGATTCTTTCCGTAATAACCAGAAAACTCGTTCCCCATATGGAAACCAAGATGATGCAACACTCCCGCCAGACAACTCGATCCGCTGCTGTGTAAACCTAGCACTCCCACAAATGGGGCTTCTTCATGTCGAATCTTGTCAATCTCCTGAGCATCTTTCCAATAACGCAGCTGAAAAGATTTTCCTGCAATATTCGAACGTCCTTCCGCCTGGCCGATCAGCCAGCGATCCGGGCAGTAAATCGGATCTTCCCGCCGTTGATGAAATCGTCCCAGATGATGATCAATGTGATGACCATTCTGCCAGTCGCGCCGACACAAATGCTGATACACCTTCTTCATCGTCCTGCCCCTTAAGGCGAACGCATGCGTACGATTCACATTATAAGGTTGAAAAACCCTTTCACTGATTCGTTGAGGAGGATAAGCATTAACGTACAGATGCTGTCCCCCCAGATACAACATGCCCCAATCCTCCGGAATCGCATCCAGAAATTGAATCACCTCTTGCGTAAAATCAGGACAGAACTCCGCATCATCTTCCAGCAGCAATATCGAATCGAGCCCACGATTTAAAGCGTTCTCAATCAACTGCAGATGAGTCCGATAACATCCCCAGGCCCCATTCCCCTGCTTCCACCACTCGGGAGCCGGAACCTGCTTCCCCTCCACAGCAGAAACACGTTCGATCTCTCGGAAAGGCCAGTCACCGGGAATTCGTTTTTGAAACTGTTCCCAGCGATCCTGACGACGATCCAGGTTTATGCAATAAATGGCATCAAAAGTCTGCTTGAACCTCTCTGAGGATTCCAAATCTGAGTTCACTGGTACAGGACAGGACCGCGGCGAAGTTTCCATAAAGACTCCCTCAATTAATTAGCGTAATTGTGTTCCCTCTATCCTGAACAGGTTTGTTGCGCAGCGACAACAGGAGGGAATCTGGCTTGCTTATAAGCTTCCACTCTTCGACTGCCTCCTGAAGCATCGCCAGGAAAAGTAGTCCCCAGCCCCTGCATGACATACATTGCAGTAAACGAACCCACGAAGAAGGGAGGGGGGAGATGAGGGCCTAACAAAAAAACGACGCGGCCACTTCTCAGCAAATCGCAAAACGCTTTCTATTTCAAATAGGGATAGTCCGTCACTTCAACAGACCCATCCTCAACATTGATGACATAACAAATCCCATCAACTGAAGCTCCTATCAATCGGCCATCCTCGTCTTTGAGAATGTTGCCATAAGTGCTCTTAGGCAAACTCGGATCCCCCAAATGAGGCCCGTATTGAGGAGCTTCAATCGTCCAAAGTTTCTTGCCCTCTAAATCAAAACACTCAACATTATTGCCATGAAATTTATGTCCTGATAAATACAAACGTGCTACCACACGGTCATCAAATTCATAAAACTTGGTAACTCGTGAAACTGTCTTAACTGGTCTACCACAAATGTGCAGAACACCATCAATTAATTCGCACTTGCTCATAGAAATATCCCAGTGAACTCATACTTACTCAAAATCAGGATAGGGCGTCACTTCAACTGTCCCATCCTCAATATTAATGACATAATAAATCCCATCAGTTGCCATCCCAATTAATCGACCATCGACATCTATTCGAATGTTGCCGTAAGTCCTCTTCGGCAAACTCGGATCCCCCAAATGAGGCCCGTATTGAGGAGCTTCAATCGTCCACAGCTTATTACCTTCTAAATCAAAACACTCTACATTTCTTCCATGAAACTTATGTTCCGTAACAGCCATCCTGACAACCACGCGGTCATCATATTCATAAAATTTCGTAACTGGAGTAACCGTCTTAACTGGTACGTTACAAATGTATAGAACGCCATCAATCAATTCGCACTTGCTCATCGTTCACCTCGAATAAATCAATAAATAAATAACATTTATAACCATGGCCATTTATCAACAGGAATCATTTCTTCAGAAAACCATTCATCCTTAAGATCACTCAAAATCTCATACTGCTTCGAACGCCGGTCCCATTCAGGAACATCCTTGAACTTTTCGACCTGATTAATCCCCTGATGAACAGTCCCGCTTCTCATCTTCGTTCCCTCGGGAACTTTCACGATTGACATATGTGTCGGCTTATGGGGGATTTGGTACTTGGCCCAAATTTCATCCGCCGTCAATCCTTTGACAGTTTCGAAGGGTGCGTCGCGACGCACCTTTTTACCCACTTTTATGGATTCGTCCTATGATCATTCCAGGAGATAATAAAAACATAGCAAGGTGCGTTAAAACGCACCCTACTTCTACTTCTACTTCTCATCAGATCACATAATGAGACCTAATCAAAATCAGGATAGGGTGTCACTGCAACTGTCCCATCCTCAATATTGATCACATAGTAAATCCCATCGACCGAAGCTCCTATCAATCGACCATGAATGTCTTTGAGAATATTTCCATAGGTGCTCTTGGGCAAACTCGGATCCCCCAAATGAGGGCCATATTGCGGAGCTTCAATCGTCCACAGTTTCTTGCCCTCTAAATCAAAACACTCAACATTCCGGCCTTGATATTCATGTTGGGAATTATCCAACAGAGCAATCAGAACTCCTTGATGATCCAGGACTTTAACGACTGGCGTCTGCGTTTTGATTTGTTTACCTGAGATTATAAGCTCACCATTAATAACTTCAAATATATTCATAACTGCCTCATTTTAATTAAATCAGTGTATATTTAACTCTCAATCCAAGGCCATTTATCAGCGGGAATCATCTCTTCAGAAAACCATTCCCTCTTGGGATCACTCAAAATCTCATACTGCTTCGAACGCCGGTCCCATTCAGGAACATCCTTGAACTTTTCAACCTGATTAATTCCCTGATGAACAGTCCCGCTTCTCATCTTCGTTCCCTCGGGAACTTTGACGATCGACATATGAGTCACCTCATCAGGAATTTGATACTTGGCCCAGATTTCATCTGCTGTCAACCCTTTCACGGCATTGAACTTACAGACCCAACGAGAGACTTGATTATCCTCCCCATGAAATCGCAAAAAGATTTCCTCCCGCCCTGTCTCAAATTCCAGAACCTTTGTCCCCGGCTTGTACGGAGCATGGTAGTGGGGAGGATGCAGAGAGTTTATCTCTTCAGCAGTTTTTGTAACAACACTTTTCCGCGCTCTCGTAGGAGAAATTTTCAGTCGCAAATCCTGCAGAGGCCCAAGTCCCGATCCAACATACACGGAACCTGGATTGGCACGATACACAGAGACGTGGTAATTGGAAACATTCTTTAATTTCTCCAGTAATTTCAACTCTTTTGCCGATAAAGTCACTCCTACGAGTCGAAGAAGTGTGATACCTGCCTGTAAACCCCCTGAGTTTGGATCGGTATTGAATGCTTCATACGCCAGATAGCCTTCGTAGGCAGTATCGACAGCGTCATAAGCGAGGTTGGCAGCAGACAATCCGTAAATGAGTCGCCCGGAAGCCTTAAAGGCTTTCGCAAAAACCAATGACGTCAGTAATAAATCGCCAACCCCATACCGGATCGCTGCTTCGGTGTTTCCCTGCAATAACTCATCTGCAGTGGCTCCACCGGGAAGCAACCCCAGTAAAAACTCTGTGAAAAACACCAGTCCGTCAGCAGCAATTTGATCCATTTGACCATTCACAAATGCATCAGCAGCCGCTTCAGTTCCGTATGGAGGAGCAGGTGATATTCCAGCAAGCCTGTAATGAGTGATGCCATAAATGGGAATCGCGGGACCAAAAGGATCGTCACGCTCAAGCCTAACAACGTTCATCTGGGATTCGAGCACAATATGTCCGGTTGGCAACGGAATGACGACGGCATGTCCATATCTCAATGCCTCTCCGCGATCAACCATGGAGTCAATCCTCTCCAATGGGATATTGTCCGGATTGAAATCTGCTTTGTAATCGAAATCTGTCAGATCATTCTCATCCCCAATTGCGAGATAACAAATCGCTGTCAGACCATCATCATCAACCATTCGGATTTCCAGATGATCATCATCTCCAAACTGGTATTCCATCTCCTTGGCAAGAGTGATTCTTCCGATCATTTGTGGTGTATAGAGATCGGTGATTGTGTCCAGCACATACTTGCCATCAAAATCATCAACAAGCTCAAACGTAGCTGTCGTGGAATCAAATTCAGTATTTGCCGGAAGTTTCACAGCCGGTGAAATATGCCCCAGTGTTGTGCCAACCATCGTTTCATCAGTGTAATCCCAGTATTCGAGCCAGACCTCAGGCGATACTGAACTGCTGGAACCAGAATTGGACGGATTACTAGATCCATTTGGGTCTGGATCGCCACTTGGAGGATCACCACCATTGGAACTTGGGTTTGGAGTTGTGCTGCTTCCTTCTGGAGAGGACGGATTATTTGAGCCATTACTCATCTCACTGGAAGTCGAGTTCGAGGAATTATTGGACCCTGAAAAACTGGAATTGCTTTCCCCAGATGACGGACTGCTCGCACTGCTAACATTTCCGCTTGATGAGGGATTGTTACTGGAGTTAGCGCTGGAATCTCCAGATCCATTTGATTGCGAAGTGTTATTGGAACCACTCGATTCACCACTTTCACCACTGGAAGCGAAACTACTTCCATTGCTTGGTTCATCTCCTGATTTGGACCAACTACTTGTCTCAGATTGACTCCCACTCGAATAGGAACTCCCCGCACTGGAACTGGGACCTTCACTCGGCTCAACCGAAGGCTCCGGCGAAGGCATCTCACTCGGGTTCCCACCAGACATCTGTAGCATCGCCAAACTTCGCGGGACAGACTCTGCATCGCGGCCAGGCCAGTTCAAACCAAACTGTTTGGCATACCAGTATTCATCATGCACGCGTCGGCTTTGCAGTGAATTCTTTTCCGCTTCGATACTGGTAAGGTTCGTCTCGAAAAGATCCCAGCCTGCCTGCCAGGCATTGACTGGCATAGAGGAACGACGAGCATTAAGCCACTGCTTCCAGGCGCGATCTTCGAAATGCTTGCGAGCAAACCGAAGTTCATTCGCCAGAATATGGGCATGCTCGACAGTGAAGTTATCAAAGGTCCGGCGAAAGCGATGACCAATCACGACTTCGGCATCCGTGAGTACCGGCGCGTCAAACAGCCAGGCTTTCATCCCCAGGTCGAGGTCTTCCACACCCCATTGCTGCATGTCGGAATCCATCCCCAGAATTTCCGCATACAGATCCCGATGCATCGCAAAACAGCAACCGATCAGGCTCGGCGACTCATAAAACAACCGCCCGCCAGTAGTGCGGGTTCGCATCTCAGATCGAGCCAGCCAATACGTTTTCATACTGGCCACATTCATACCATAGCCGTAGCCAATCAAATGCGAGCTGTTTTCCCAGGTTCGTTGATCCAGCTGGGCAATGGCCGGTACAACAATGGCCCGTCCCTCATGAAGCTGAACATCTTCAACCAGCCGAGCAATCGCACCAGGCGTCGGCTTAGTATGCCCATCCAGAAACACAAAAACATCCCCACTTGCCAATGTTGTCGTAGCATGTTTTGTTGGCGAAGCCCCCTTTCGCGTTTCGTGCCTGACAACCTGAATCTCAGGATAGCAAGCCAAAACCTCTTCAACGGCACGATCCGAGGAAGCATCGTCGGCAATCACAATTTCATAGTCCAGATCATGAATTGATTCCACACAGGACCTGACGGTCCTGAGTAGATTGTCACCTTCATTATGGGCAGCAATCAAAATACTTGTCTTCATTGAATAAGCCTTGTGAGAATGAACTCGCTATTTTTTGAATGGCAGTGCACTCCTGCCTCACTCTAAGACTGTTAGTTGCGCAGAATTTTTCGAAGAAGTTTTCATCGAAAGAAACCAGTCAGGCACTATTCACTCGATAACCTTGAATGGCTACCGGGAATCTCAGTTCCCGGCTCGGCAAACAGTCTAGGTGTTTCAAAACCAACTTCGGCCAGACTGATCAACGATCGCTCCAGCGTCGGTTGCTCGCGGGGAGCGGTTGTCACACCGACCGACCATTTCGTCACATTCCGTGTTCGCAGCTCAGTTTTCTCTTGCTCTTTTCGCCGTCGTAAACCTTCTTCACAGGCACTGCATCCCATAGTGTTCGGCGGGTGGCCCGACCGACCTCTGAAGTGGACCCCGTTTTTCGGACCACCGGTTAAGGTGGATTTCAGTTTGGTTTTTGGGGTCGGATGGAGGTTGGTATCGTGGCGTCATCAGGAGAGAAACGATGACGCGGATACGACGACGTTTTGATGCGAAGTTTAAGGCGAAAGTGGCTCTGAAAGC
>DEML01000033.1:7176-39855 GCA_002359185.1 Planctomycetaceae bacterium UBA2671 | reverse complement strand
AACATACAAGACACAGAGGACACGGAGAGTCGTCTATTTGCAGTGTCTGATATCTGCTCGATTGATTTATAAAACCAATCAAAACCAGTTCATCAATCTATTAATCATCAATCATTTACGAATGCCGATTTATTGCAGTTCCTTGGGATTGCATGCTATTTTTTTCTCGTTGGGGAGCGGTTTTCTTTCCTTCTCCTTGGGGAGAAGGTGGCCAAAGGCCGGATGAGGGGATCCCTTCGACAATCTCATTTCAATCAACATCGATTTCCCCTCACCCTAACCCTCTCCCAGAGGGAGAGGGGACAAATTCTGTCTCTGTGGTTTTAAAAAAATCAAAACTCATCGACTGTCTCGCCTCCACTTTTCGTCATCAAAGCCCGCAGCACATTGGGTTCAATATCCTCACTGAGAAACCGCACCATTCCATCAACAAACGCAACGTTCGCACCTCCTTCGTGATCGCTCGAAATGCCTACTCCACCGCTATTTATTCGCTTGGATATCGCATTAAAGTCCAGATCGCGCGGTTCCATCCAGTGAATGTCGGAGTTAAGCAGTTCTCCAAACATGAGCGTGTTACTGGTTCCATCGCTTATGTCATGAAATTTTGTTGGATGGCCATCTGAAAATATGGTTTCATCGCCGATGATCCCCACGTAATCGGTCTCGGTTCGTGGATGGTCTCCAGTACGGAGGGGATTCTCTGGACAGAGAAAAAGAGTTAACTGAATGGAATTCATTGAAGCATTCGATGGCCCATTCCATTCTTCACTAAAATTGTAACGATCAAAAAGTTGACTCTCTTCCACGTAAGGCAGCAGAGCAATTCGCCAGCTGTAAGGAGGAAGTTCGTTCCCGAAGTCTCCTTTTGGCGATGGGAACATTTTGTGGTCGTCATAATAAAAGTGCATTGCCAATCCAAGCTGCTTCAAATTATTTTTGCAGATAGATCTTCGAGCAACATGTCTTGGAGTATAAACAGCCGGAATTGATACATGGATGCATAATCCTATCATTAGCAGCAATAGGAAGATCGGTAAAATAAAACCGAATCCTGTGACCCGTTTATTCCCAACATACATGATTTGCCTCCTGCACTGAAATGAAATATGAATATTCATTCAGCATACAGGCAGATTTTCAATCCCACGAGCTAATTCTGCTGGAAATCAGGCATAAGTCGAAGTCGATTTCAGCTGCGAAAATACTCTGGAAAATCGTGCTTTGAAATGTCTCTCAGCGTAGCGATCTCCTCATGGTTCTGGATAAGATTCCCAGCATGGAATCACCGCTCCTGCGAATGCGGTTCACGACACTTTCTTAAGAACTGCGAGCGTAACAATGACGAACGAATTTCCAGATGATGCCGACGGCGAAGCACTCCGCGAACTGGTCGATGCAGGGCATAATCTCTCGGAGCCGATGGAAGTCGATTTTCAGGTCGCTGCTGCCGATGAAGAATCCGCCACAAAAATAGCCGAGGCTGCCAGTAAACTTGGATATCGGACTGCCATCTACTTCGACGATGAAGAAGATTTCGATGAAGGGGATGACCTCTGGACGACCGAATGCACCAAAGAAATGCTGGTCACGCACGAGGATCTTTTAAAGGCTCAAACCGAACTCGATGAACTTGCCAAACCACTTGGGGGATACATCGATGGCTGGGGCACATTCGGCAATGCCGAAATCCTGGATGAACTCGAAGAGGATGACCTCGATGATGAAGATTTTGAGGACGATGACCTGGAGGAAGATTCCGAAGAGGAATAAGTTGCTCCTTACCCTTCAGGACTCAATTGCATACAATATTCAATATTCAAAGGGGTGGCTGGGGTCGAAGCGCAGCGAAGCCCCCAGTGATTTCTTCATCCAGATTATGATTCAATAGTAAAACTGTTTTCCCGATGCCGTTGAAGTCTCAAATTTCCCCGTTGAAACCGAAACGCCTGCCTCAGAGATTGATGCAGATGCGTCCGAAACGCTATTGCATGAAGGATCCCGCGGCTGCGATCACCGATGAAATCATTCGAAGGGAAATCATTCCCGGCAGCCGGGTGATTGACCTTGGTTGTGGAGATGGTCGCCTTCTACAATTGCTGCGTGATGAAATGAACTGCGTTGTGCAGGGCGTTGAACTGGATGAAGAAGGTTTTCTGGAATCGATGCGTCGCGAAATCCCCGTTATCAAGGGCGACCTGGATGAAGGACTGCAATATCTGCCCGACAACAGTTTCGACTTTGCCGTACTGAGCCAAACCTTGCAACAGTTGAGATATCCGGTGGAACTGCTCGAACAGATTCTGCGGGTTGCCAATCGCGTGCTTGTTGTGGTGCCGAACTTTGCCTACTGGAAAATCCGACTGCAGGTACTGATGTTCGGTCGAGCCCCGGTGACTGAAGAACTCCCCTACGAGTGGCATAACACGCCTAACCTGCATTTGATGTCGATGCAGGATTTCCGTGAACTGGAAAAAGAGCGGGAATTCCGGATTGTGAAGGAACTGCCGATTATCGGGGAAAAGAGTGTTCCACATGCAATGTGGGCGAATGTGCGGGCAAGAACGGTTTTATACATCCTCGAAAAGAAGGATTCTCAAAAATCGTCTTCTTAGTCGTTTGAAGCTCGTTACAATGAAATCACAGTGTTCTACATCAAACGAGTATCAGAAAACCGGGTCGATTGCTGCTCATGCATCCGGCCTTGAGGGGATGGCGTGAATAGTATTCTTTCCGCAATCGCGGAGCTTTCAACCTGGGTAATCAGCGTCGCAGCCTGTTTTCATCTGGCCGTGTTTGCTGTGCTCGTGCTGTGGTCGCGACGGGATATGAAAATTCTCACGGGCACCCTGCAGGATTACACGCGCGATTTACGGCAGCGAAGCGTTCTCGATCCAACCGCTCATCTGACCGAACAGATGGACGCCTTCATTGCCGATATCGAAGATGTCGTGAACGATCCCAGCAGAAAGCAGGAACAGCAGTTACTGCGGAATCGAATGAATCTGCTCGATGAAAAACGCCGTTATTTGCATGCGCTCAAATTTGAAACGATCGCCAATACGGCGCGGACGATGATTGAAGCGTATCCTCTGGCTGGTGTGCTGGGGACCATTGTTTCGATTGGAGCCGCCTTGAATGCCCCCGGCAGTGCAGATACCGAAACCGTTTCATTAATCGTGGCCCGCTTCGGGGATGCAATCTGGTCAACATTCGCGGGGTTAACCGCTGCCCTTGTTTTATTGTTTGTGAACAGTTTGCTGGAGCCCGCATTTCAACGGCTCAGTGAAACACGCAGTCATATACGTACAATGATTTCCACCATTAAAAGTCGACTGGGAGAAACCCCAGCGAATGAATAGATCTGTAGGTCAGGCTGTGCCTGACAGGAATAACAAGCGACGTCCAATTTCGTCAGGCACAGCCTGACCTACTGTTGAGAAGCAATGCCTGAAACATTCAACACTCAACCTTGAACCTTCAACCAGCACCGCCCTATGAAATCCATTAAACGCCTATCACTGCAGTTGACTCCTCTGCTGGATCTGTTGCTGATTGTGATTTTCGCTCAGTATCTGGAAATGGAACAGACGACCCAGGCGGTGACAGAAAAGCGGACGGATGATTTGGCGGTGCTGGAATATCGGCTCGATGAAGCTGAGCAAAATCTGATGTTCTCCAAAGAAGTGCTTGCAGAATCGCAGCGACTCCGGTTTCAGGCAGAGGAAGAATTGAAAGCGGCTCAACAGATGAGAGCGGAAGATCAGCTCAAGGCGGCAGCCGATCAGGATGAGATGTCAGGACGGCTTAAAGATGTGAGTGACCAGCGCGATAAAATTCTCACTGCGCTTAAAACCGCCTATCAGAATTCTTCGCAGGAAATCTCGAAAATTATCGAGGCTCTTTCCAAAGGGGGAACAACACCTCAGCCAATTGCTCCGGAAAAAGTCGAAGAGCTCGCTAAGGATGTCGAGCAGTCTCAGCCACGCGATCTGGCGACTTTTCTGCTGGCCTATGAAGAAATCCGCAAGCGGTGTGATATCTGGGAGATTCATATCAATTCTCAGGAAGTGATTGATGTCCACATCGGCGAAAAGACGTTTTCGATTCGAGCGGTTTCGGAAGATGATTTTCAGCAGAAGCTGTTCAACCTGTATAAATCGTTGCCGCAGACGAAAGGATTAGTCATCATACTGGTCAGCTATGGAGAAGTTCGGGCAGCGATGCGTCAGCAGGTGCTCTCCTCACTTCCGGCAGTAACCGATCGGATGCGATCCGATGCGGATGGACGGACCCGGTTTGAATATGCCGTCGTTGGCTATTTGCCGGAAATTGATTCCAAGACCGCTGAGTAATTCATACAGATAAGGATAGAGTCCGATGGGAATAACAAGTCGAAAAATCGTAGTGGCCGGGGCGACAATCGCGACTGTCAGCCTGGCATTGCTGTTTAGTCAACTCGGCATTCCCTTCGGTTTGGGAACCGGAACAGGTGATGGCAATAGTGAATCGTCTCAAAACGATTCCTCAGATTTGGAAAACACTCACGCGGTCGCTCCTTCTCCCACTGCACCGATGTTTCCCGATAATAAAGTGGTTGTTAAACCCGAGAAGCCAGATACCTCAGAAATGATTTCCGTGGTCGTCGTCGGCACAGGGTATCGCTGGGCGACGAATGAGCAGGCTCCAAAGTCAGTTGAGGAAATTTCGCTTGACCAGATTGTCGAGAAAGCCAAAGCTGCCAAAGGGAACGCTCAGGGTGTTCGGGCACGTATCTTTCATGCAGGCTCTGCGTTGCCTTCTGCGGAAAATCAGTTGATGGACGCTCTCAGGCAAGCCGGGCTGAGTGAAGAGTCGATTCTGTTTGACCAGCGAATTGTTGATCTCGATTCGTGAGCAGTCAGCCACATGTTGTAATTATTGGTGGCGGACTTGCGGGACTGGCCGCAGCCGTCGCATTGGCGAAACAGAACGTTCGCATCACGCTACTCGAATCACGACCAAGGCTTGGCGGGCGTGCAACTTCGATCGTCGATCAGACAACAGGCGAACTGATCGACAACTGCCAGCACGTCAATATGGGGTGCTGCGTAAACTTCCAGCAACTCTGCGAATGGACAGCCTCCCGCCAGCATCTCGTCACAGAAGAACAACTTCAGTTCATCGGACGCGATGGCGTCGTCAATCGCCTGCAAAACGGCTGGCTTCCCGCCCCTGTTCATCTCTCATCTGCCTTTACCCGTTTCAGTTATTTGAACTGGAGTGACAAATTGTGCCTGGCCAGAGGGATGTGGTCCTTGATGCGAAATCCATCCTGGCCGAATGACTCCCTGGTCGATTTTCTCTCACATACACGACAAACGACTCCGTCCATCGACCGTTTCTGGATTCCGGTCCTCGTCAGTGCCTTAAGCGAAGATCTCGCTCGGATTTCCTATCGATACGCCCGGCAGGTGTTTGTCGAGGGTTTTTTAAGTCATCAAGAAGGCTGGAAAGTACAATTGCTCAACATTCCGCTGGGACAGTTTTATGACGGAATCATAAAAGCCTGGCTGCAGTCACACGAAGTCGATGTTCGCATCAAATCGCATATAAAGCAGATCAATTTGAAGCCCGACGACAAGCCCCAAGTTACTGGAGTGACTTTAGCCAATGGTGAAGTATTGCCTGCAGATCATCTGATCCTCGCGGTCTCCTTTGATCGGGTGATGTCTCTTTTGCCGGAACATCTGGCCGGAAAGTTTCCATATAATGGAATCTCTCAAATCGAATCCGCTCCGATCACCAGCCTGCACTTCTGGTTCGATCGCCCCATCACTGCACTACGCCATGCGGTTTTAATCGATCGAAAAAGTCAGTGGATGTTCAATCGAACGGCCATCCTGGATTCTCATAACAGTCAAAAGCCAGAGAGATACGCCTATCAAATCGTGATCAGCAATTCAGGATCTGTACGCCAGAGATCTTCGGAATCGTATTTGTCTCAACAGGAGTTGATTGAGCAGATTCATCAGGAACTCAAAGAGATCTGGCCGGAAACGCGAACGGCTCAATTATTACATGCCCGAGCCATCACCGAGCATCGAGCGGTTTTTTCGGTTGAGCCAGGGATTGATGATTTGCGGCCTCCTCAGCAGACGGAAATATCGAATCTGCAAATCGCAGGTGATTGGACAGACACCGGCTGGCCTGCGACGATGGAAGGAGCCGTCCGCAGCGGCTTTCTAGCCGCTGAAAATGTTCTGCATCGAACTGGAGGCACCAGCACAACTGCTGGTTTTCTCGCGACGGAATTAGAATCCTCAGCTTTATCCAGCCTGCTCATTAAAAACGCTTAAGAATTGAAAATAATATTTTCCAATTGCCCTGCTCCTGACTCCAATCCTCCCTGCGATCAATTATAGCGATTATTCCGATTCACTCCCTTGAATCGCCTTCACCGACATCAGCGTCCCAATTCACACAGTCACGAAAGTGAATTCTGACCTATTGTTGCATAATTCCCTCATTCGGTTTGTATCAGGCGACATCGGCGATGACCAAATTAACTCCTCGCGAACTTCTTGAAGAGTTGAAAGCTCAACGAACGGCTACAGCTGATGAAACAATCTCTCATGTCAAACCGTCTTACGATGATGACGCTTCGAAGATTCAGGAAACCGATGAGACTGAAGTCTCATTGTTTGACTCCGTCTTCAAATCTTCGAGTTCCGGGAAATCTGGCAAGCCAACAGTTTGCCCCCCCGGCGGACAGGCGAATGAGCGGATTTCCAGTTTATTCAATCGTGTGAATTCGCTGCTGAGTGAAACAAGCTCCGCTTCCGAGAAATTTATCCCCCATGCTCCAACCAGTCTGGCAAAAGCCGGTTTGAATGAAGATGAAGTCGAACGGCTGATCTTTCGATTTCTCCTTGCCAAAGGTGTCGCGTCGGGGCGTCAAATCGCCGGTCAGCACAAGTTGCCTTTTGCGTTAATCGATCCTCTACTGAAAAAATGGAAGCACGAACAGCTTGTCGATTTACGAAACTCCGCCGAAATGGGCGATTACTATTATGCAATCACCTCACAGGGCCGCGAGCGTGCGCAAGGGTATTCGGAGTCCTGCAGCTACCACGGAGCGGCTCCCGTTAAATTGCACGACTACCTCAAAGCGATGGAGCGCCAGAGCATTGCCAAGCAGACTGTGTGCGAAGAAGATTTACGTCGTGCGTTTTCCGATCTGCTGATTGCCCCAAGCATGCTCGATAAACTCGGGCCCGCCATCAATTCCGGACGCGGCATGTTCTTGTTTGGTGAGCCGGGGAACGGAAAAACCAGTATCGCAGAGCGGGTCACCTCCTGTTTCGGATCCACCATCTGGATTCCTCGAGCTCTGGGAATCGATGGAGACATCATCCGCTTGTTCGATCCTGGCGTACATGAAGAAGTCGAGATGGATGAGAACGATAGTCTCCTCAGTTCAAACGGCATCGATCAGCGATGGGTGCAAATTGTCCGTCCAACTGTGATTGCCGGTGGCGAATTGACAATGAATGAACTCGAAGTTGTTCAGCACGCAAAAACAGGTATTTGCGAATCTCCACTCCAACTCAAAAGTAACTGCGGCACACTCGTCATTGACGACTTCGGACGTCAACGAATGCCGGTCGATGAACTGCTCAACCGCTGGATTGTCCCCCTGGAAAAACGATACGACTTTTTGAATCTGCCGAGCGGAAAAAAAATTCAGGTCCCTTTCGATCAGCTGATCATCTTCTCGACCAATCTTGAACCAAAAGATCTGGTCGATGGAGCCTTCCTGAGACGTATTCCCTACAAAATTGAAGTCGATGATCCTTCAAGAGCCGACTTCATCAAGCTCTTCGAAATCATGGCTCCTAAATTCGGCATGACAGTCGATCGCAGTGCCATCGAATATCTGATTGAAACTCATTACGAAAAAGTAAACCGGCCATTCCGCGCCTGCCAGCCGCGTGATTTGTTGCTGCAGGTCAGAAATTTCTGCGTATACAAAAACCGCGAGAAGAAAATGACCCCGCAATCTTTCGATTTTGCAGTCGAGAATTACTTCTCTGTGATGTAGACATTTTTTCACAATGATTACAAGCACGACTGCTCTTAAAGTTGGGGTGTATCAAGTTCAAGCTGGGCAAAGTGTATTGAGTTTTCCACCATTAACGATTCTATCGATTACAACGACTATTCCGGTTGTACGGCGGTTTTATCTCTCTAAATAGTCAGTAGTTACGCAAAATTGATGAATTCGTTCCGGATCGAAAAGAATGCCTCATCGAACGATTCGTTAGAAGCCGAACCTGAAAGTGAATCTTTGTGTTGATTGTCCTTTGAGAGGTCGTCATCACACTCCTGACCAGAGTCGCGTGAAGACCCCGGCAGGATGTTCAAACTCAATTGATATCACAGCCATCTCATCCGGGATATGGACGATGGCGGTGTGAATCACTGAACACTCAGTAAATAATTCGGCAGTATTCCGGCAGGGAGGTGGATTATGTCGCGACACTTACGTCTTGCGACCGTAGTAGGAACGATCGCCGTTGTGTTTTCGGCACAACATTCAGTGTGGGCACAATCTGAACAGAGCACCGCTGGCGTGGTGCGAATCGTCAGTCATGAGCAACCTTCACAAACTGCTCCAGGACTGATTCGAAATGCGACCAGTGCTAAACCAATCCATTCAGCGAATGTGATTCAAGCGACTCCGGTCTCAAAGCATCGCAACAATCATCCTTCGCAACTGGGACCAGTGGCTCAGGCTTACCAGCCTGGTTATCCCCAGTTGAATGCCCCGCTGTATCCTTCGCCACAGCCGTATACTCCGGTTTATTCGGGCGGAACGATGATTACCAATCAGGCATTTTCTCCACACGAAATGCTGTACCCACACCAGTACAAATCACTTTACGGCCCTTACTATTACAAAGTGAAGGGATCGTGGTACCTGACTCCTCTCGGCGTTCGTTCACACGACCGCTGGGAACTTCAGGGAACAGAGGTTTCTGTGAAGTACCGATCGCATTACAAGCCGTTCTCGTTCTTCATTCCCCCTTCAACACGTTAGTTGATACCGGGTGTTCAGAAATTTTCTTCATTCCACATTCAGTATGATCCCGCTCATTCAGGACGAACTCATGATCTCCAAATTCAAAAGACTAACTTTGGTCATTGCGATGATCGCGATGTCCTGCGGTGTCGCTCTCGCCGACGCTCCCGAAAATGTTAAACAGTCGGACTACAAAGCCGGTGCTAATGACTCCACCAGCGTGGAACAGGTCAAGCACGAATGTGCAACCGGAGACTGCACTCCCAACGGTTGTGCATACGGCACTTACAAAAACGACTGCAATTGTGAATATTGTCGAGTCGGTCGGGCTCATAAGGTTCGCTACGGTCACTCCGATGGTATCAGCCTGCGTGGCAGTGGCGGACATATCCATGGTGGCCGCGGAGATAATTGTAGAAAATCAATCTTCGGTCGTCTTTGTGGGATCCTCGATTACGGCATGGGCTTGAATCGTGAGCCGGGTGCCAGTGGCTGGGGGCCAAACGGATGTGGCGGCAAAGGTTGTCCTCCGATTGGCGTCTATCAAATGACTTACCCGGTCAATCCCGACTACTTCGATGGCCGCGATGGCAACGTGCATGCCGCTCAAGGTTACGGCGTTCCTGTCGCAGTCCCTTTGGCTCCTGTTGTGCGACATCAGTACAACTACAGCTGGGGTGTCCCTGCCAGCCGAATTACTCACATCTCTAACCACGCACCACAACAGATGCAGGGACCTAATGCCCTCTACGGCTATCATGGTTCCCAGTATGTTGGACCGGGGTCTTACTCTGGTCAGGGTGGATATGGTTATGGACATGGAACGGGTGGCTACTGCCCACAATGTCAACAACAGGCTACTGGTCAATAATATGAATGGGTTGAGCATATTCAGCCCGCAATCTTCAACGACAGTGTGGTAGAAAGATTTTCCCACACTGCTGTTTTTAACTCTCAATCTATGACAGATGGTATCCAGACAGGAAAGTCCTATGCGTTTTATAGCTTCAAAAGCAATTCAACTATCTCTGGCATGTGCCTGGGGCCTGGGATTGGCTGCCTGCCTGAGTCATGCCGCTGATAAACCAACAAAATCGATCAAACCAATTCCAGAAACCTCCGCCATTCCAGAAGACTCTGGTCATTCGCATGATGGCCAGATCAGCGAACACTGCCCGTACTGCGAACAGGGTGCGATGGGTGTCGATGGTCATTGCCCTCACTGCCGTGGAGGACGGGGAGTTCGTGGTGGTCACACTGGTGTTTATGGTGGACGCAACAGCTATGGTGCTAATCGTCAATATCCCGGAGCCAACTGGTGTGCCCCCAGCAAAGTGACTCTGCAGCGGGAACGAATTCAATATGAGAAATGGTACCCGAACTACTGGTCAGGCTACGGACCAGGACCTGCTCCTGCACCACCTTACTACCCAATGGTATACACCCCCACCGACACCGCTCAGATGGGCTTCTACTATCAGCACGCGCCAAGCTGGACTGCTCAACCCTGGAGAACACCAGGACCAGCTCATCCAGGTGTCTGGCACAACCGTTACTGCGGCCGTTGTCAGGGATATGCTGGAGCTGCTTATCCAACCGGATACGTCAACGGAGCTTATGGCTACGGACAGGATCAGATTATCGAAGTCACACCTGCTGATCCCAATGGCGAGCAGGAAGAGGAAATGGAAGCTCCTGTGATCGAAAAGGTTCCTAACGCCATGAATTTCCCAGGACCAAGTTTCACACCACGAACACCAACAATTTCCGTCCTGCCAGATGCACCACCAGAAGTGTAACGGCAGTTCACTCAATGATATAAAAAATGGACTTCGCATTGAATTGCGAAGTCCATTTTTTGTTGGCCGGATTACATTTCTATTCACCGCGTAATGTCGAAAGAATCGGCGTACGAATCGCTTCCACAATCGCAAAGATGGCCGAGACAATTCCTGTCACCAGCACCGCGGTAAGCAATCCCAGTCCGCTTATCCACGGAACATCTGCACTGCGTGCCAGAATATTCGGCAGCATCGCCCACAAAGCGGTGATCGTCCCGATCAGTAACCCTGTAATCAGCAGCACGGTATTTTCGGCCAGCACCATTGTTCCCACCATCGCTTTGGAAAAGCCGACAGCTCGCATCAAAGCCAGTTCAGAACGTCGCTCCAGCACATTTCGCAGCATCACGGTGCCAAGGCCAATTGTTCCCAAAAGTAAACCGAGTCCTCCAAGTGCCTGAAATGTTGACAGGTAGGTATTCTGCACGGCCAGGAAATTTTCCAGTCGACGTCCGACCGGTTCGGCATCAAATCCTAAGGAGACCAGCCGCGTTTCCAGAGTTTGCGTTAATTCGTCCACTTGATCCAAAGGAGCTTCCATCAGAAAATAATTGTAGCCTTCAATGTTCGGGAACAGCTTCAGGAAGTTTTCTTCAGACATCAGCAGCACTCCCTGAAACACACTTCCACCCAGCGAGCCCACCACTTCCAGTGGCTGCTCGGCTTCCAGTTCTGGGGGAAGTTCAATCGTACTTCCTATCGCTTTGTGCAAGCTGTATTGCAGGGTGTTCATATCTCCCAGCACAGGAATGTTGCCCTCTTTGGTTGAGCCTCTCAATAATTCCCAGGGATTATCCCCCGGCGTATCCGCAAACAGAAACCCTCCCCGTTCAATCATTTCATCGGTCACTCCCAGAATCTTGGGAAGCCGCGTCTGATACAGATTCAGACAACTGGCATCCTCACCCGGTCGAACCCGAAACGGCATGATCTTCGACTGATTGAGCAACTCGCGAAGTTCAGAATCGTCAGATTGAATCAAGCCAAGTTTCGTCTGCCCTTCCTCAGTCGATAAATCGTAAAGCACAGGTCGAGCGGATTCTGCAACGATTGAAAAGCCGCCGTTGCCGGAGTTGAAGTCCGGCTCCATCTGCGAAGGCTTCTGACGACCAGCCGCCACCGCCACCACGACAAATGTCGCAAACGCCACCAGAACAACAGTGATGCTGGATCGCTGTCGCTGACGAGCAGGGTTTCTCATCCCGAGCAGAATCGCCGAAGAAACTCCCCTGCCACGTAACGAGCGTTGTCTGCTGTTACGCAGCAATACCACATACAGCAGCAGACTCCCTATCAGAGAGAGAAACCCTCCTGCAAAAAAGCTGACGATGTGCCAGTTAAAACCGCCAAACGCTTCTGTCTTCGGCGTCACCCCCAACAATATTCCCAGCACAAGACCGATCGCAATCACCAGACAGACTAATCCAGTCCAGAGTTTATAGCCTCCGGAAGACTGGTGGACTGCAGCCGAAGCTTCGCTGGAAAGCACTCCATGCAATCGATCTTTAGCCGAGAGCTTCAGCAATTGCCGCAACCCTAGCCACATCCCGGGTATCGCAACCACGAATGCAATAACTCCTCCAGTCATCAGACTTGAGGTTTGCACGTAGACCTGCAGAAAACTGGTCCCGATCGCACCCCGCCACCAGGTTGTCAAACCATAAATCATCAACTCGGCATAAAAGACACCAAGCAGCATCCCGAGAACAATGCCGATAATGGCAACAGCCACACCTTCTGAAAGTAGCAGTCTCTGCACGGCTCCTTTGGACATCCCCACTGCGGAATACAACCCCGTTTGCTGAACCCGGGTTTCAATCCCGAGACGGAACAATAACGAAATCAGAACCGCTGCGGCTGCGATCACAAAGAAACTGAAGCCGATGAATAATCCTGTAAAATCTTGTGTCCCCTGAGCTGCTTCCAACCCCTGCTGCTTGACAGGCAAGATCACCATTCCCAATTGCTGGGGTACTAATGTTTGCACAAACCGCTGTCGAAACTGTGAGACTGTTTCTTCAAGGCCAACTTCCGGCTTGCTCGCAATACGGACCGAAGTCGTGTCTCCATAACGACTTTGCCACAAATTACGAGCGGTTTCCAAAGGAAGAAAAACCTTCGGAGTCGATTTATAACCGCCCGGCTTCTCCTCACTCCCTTCCCAGTATTCATCATCCCGATCCGTGATACGGTCCGTATTCATGGGGAAGGGCTGTTCCCAGTCTGCAAAAGATTTTGCATCCGTAATGCCCGGCACAAATGGAGTAAACCCGGGATCATCGGCGAGCGTTCCAGGAATTGGCAAAATCGCGGCAACTCTAAAACGTTCTTCCAACTCCGGCAACTTGCCCCGCGAACCGACCACATGATATTTCAGCAGGATCTCATCACCCGGCTGAACCTGAAGGTCTTCAGCCAACCAGCTATTGATGGCCACTTCATTATCTGCGAGCGACGTCACCGGTTCTTGATCCGTATTGAGCAATGGCCCAAATGGAACAGCGTTATCAAAAGAGATCCCCGCTGCAATCGAATACATGGAAAATAACTCGGGATTTGCAGCACTCGAAATCTCATTAGCCAGATAGACCAGCACTGGAGAAGAGGCAACATTCAGCTCCTGAGCCGTTTTGATCGCCTGATTCGACAACGCCTGCTCCAGAATCATCCGTTCCGATTCCAGTGCAAAGTATCCCTGCTCTGGCAGTGTCCGAATCCGGGCATGAAAATCTTCCAGTTTTAGAGACTGTTTCAAAGCCCGATTGGCAAGGGCATCCCAGTTGACCGGTTTCTGTGTAGTCTCCGATTGCTTTCCCCCACTGATCAGCAACGCATTCACACGAGCCGGCTTCGCAATCGGATTACGGGGCGTAACGGGAGCCTCCATCAAATCGAGTTCCTGCTGGAGTCGACCAAGGTTGATGTATGCATTTAAAGGCAGCTGTTGATTCGGTTGCAGAGAAAAACGACCGAGCGTTGATGCGGGCTCGACAATTGTTGTCACTGTCATCGGAAAGCTGATCACAATCTCATCGACATCCCGTTCGCCCAGTAACGATTCCTGCGGAATTGTCTGAGGGACATCGACATACACAAAGAGTTCGTCGCCAGCTTCAATTTTCAATTGATCGGCCACCCGTCGATTCAAAACCAGACTGTTTTCATCAGGCAGTCTGGCGACATCTCCATGCAGCATCTTCCACAGGCGTTCATCCAGACCGACAAGATTCACCTGACCAGCCGTCAAGATGGCTGGGTCTTCAAAATCATTTTCTTGTGGAGCTTCTGCGGATTCTGAAGTCCGTTCAAATTGTAAGGAAGCCGAAAGCAAAATCGCAGGAGCAACTTTAACGGACCCTCCTCCCGGCTGCTTCGACAAATCTTCCGTAATATCGGCTGCAATCTCTTCCCGAAAAAACCGGGAACCTGAAAGGGCATAATCGACATTCCCGAGCCGATCGAGCGTCATCTGTTCGAGGCTGTAACGAACAGAATCCCCAACAATCAGTGCACCACAAATCACAGCAGCCCCAACTGCAACCCCCAGCAGAACTGCGAGATTAGTCCGCCAGTAGTACCGTAATGTTCTCAGGATCAGCTGGGTGCGATTCATGAAGATTAATAACCGTCGTTGAAACGAATGAAAATGAGTTATGAAGTGGCAACTTCAGCTGTCCGATCGACTTCCACCAGCCGACCTTCTTCCAGCTGATAGCAGTTCGGGAATCGATACGCCAACTCCAGGGAATGCGTCACGCACAGGAGCATCGCTCCCTGTTCGCGGCTGATCTCCAGCAGCAAGTCGCCAATAACAGTCGCCGTCTGGGGATCAAGATTTCCCGTCGGTTCATCAGCCAAAATCAACTCGGGTTGATTGATCAATGCCCGACAAACCGCCACCCGCTGTCGTTCTCCTCCCGAGAGCTGAGCAGGTCGATGCGTCACCCGATCTTTCAATCCAACACGTTTCAAAAGTTTTACCGCGAATTGCTCTTTCTCCGGTGTCACACCCTGTCCCGCCAGACAAGGCAGCAAGACATTCTCTAAAACGGTTAACTGCGGCAGAAGATTGTGATCCTGAAAGACAAATCCGATGTGCGCATTGCGAAACGAAGTCTGATCCTTCTCAGAGGAGGCAACCATATCGCGCCCCAGCAATTCAATCGAACCGGCATCGGGACGATCCAGCGCGCTTATCAAATAGAGCAGCGTACTTTTCCCGGAACCTGAGGGACCAATAATGCTCGCCGCCCCACCGGCCTCGAGCGTGAAATCCAGATCCCGCAAAATCGAAACCGCTCGACCAGCCGACTCGTAACTTTTAAACAGCTTCTGCACAACCAGGCTTGCGGTTGATTCTTTTTTCGAAGTCTCATCATTCATGGAATTTCATTCGTTAAAAGTAGGGCAGGCATCCCGCCTGTCTAAATTGATGTGACCTGTCCCATCAACGCTTCTATATTAACAAATTCACGAAAATAGACAGGCTGGAAGCCTGTCCTACCGAAGGGCATCGCGAAATATCACGTCTGCAAAAACGGCGATTCTTCCAGCTTCTCAACATAGGGAGAAGCAATCGGAATCGATTCGAGGGTATGATCGGCTCGACACAAACAGCAGGCCGTCTTCATTCGTCCCTGAGCCAGTTTGCGATCGCCGCAATAAATGCCCATCGACCACGAAACCGATTTTACGCCCAATCGCTCAATATCGACAGTAATCTGCAGAATATCTTCATAGCGAGCCGGGCCAAGATACTGGCAATGCGAACTGACCCGCGGCCAGCCAACAATGATGCCATCTTCACGCCGATGCATGATCTTCAAATCGAGCGAACGAAAATACGCATGCTCGGCTTCTTCCATATAACGATAGTAATTCGAAAAGTGCACGATCCCCGCCATATCCGTTTCAGAAAACGAAACACGACGCTCATGCACAAACTGCGATTGATGCTCGACCACGGAAACTCTCAGACATTCCAATTAATAAAACGGATGAATAATGTATTCATCAATTGTAGTCTGAACTCGGGTAGGTCAACAGGGAAGGAGCGTGAGAGAAGCAATGAATCCTCAGGGCAATTATTTCGATCCCACGAAAGCAGACTGAATAACGCCCCAGACAACTTCTGCCATCCGCTTTTGTCCCGTTTGAGAAAGATGAATACTGTCCAGCGTGGACTCTTCCGGAAGCAGGATCGAGAGGAATTTGCGTTTCGGAATCAACCGCACATGAAATTCATTGGCCAGTCTGCGTTGTATGGCTCCATAAGCATTACGAAACGGTGGCAAAGGCAACTCGAACATCACGATTTGTCGATCAGAATCACAGACCCGTTCCAATAGTTTTCTTAAGTCATTCTCAAACTTTTCTGCAGATGTCGAACCGAGTAAGTCATTTCCTCCAATTTCAATAATCAAAACAGGAGAATCAATTCTTTGGTCTTCTATTCTCTTGTCAGCAGAAGCAGCCGTTTCACCTACATGCGAATAATCTTCGATTTCCAGTTGATTCTCTTTAGACATCAAATTCGGCCAGGTGATGGTTCCATCATCCAACCCTGCAGTGACTGAGTCTCCAATGATCGCGATGGAGCGTTTGGAAACCGGTTGTAACTTCGGCGAAAACTGATAGCCCAATTCATAGATCGCCATCCCAACTAATAGAGAGATCAATCCAATTGCAAAATATCGATTCCATTTTTTTGAACGCATTCCTCCCAACCAGGCAGTAATCGCAATTACTGCAATCAGATACATTGGGAGAGAGAAGGGCGTTCCGGATATTGCAATCAGGATAATGCCGATCAGACAGAAGGTGATCGCCAGACTTTTTCGTTTAGGAAACAGAGAGATCCCCGCTGCGATCACGATCAACATGGCACCAGAAAAGAAGGCGTGACCGCTGAGCAGATGGTAGAGA
The DNA here is from genome assembly GCA_002359185.1 of Planctomycetaceae bacterium UBA2671. GTDB lineage: Bacteria > Planctomycetota > Planctomycetia > Planctomycetales > Planctomycetaceae > Rubinisphaera. Next base: position 23,025 of record DEML01000033.1, on the reverse strand, counting down.
ATCAGAGAATTCACTGAGCACTGGTCATATCAGGCCGCAAACGAGCCGCTTCGCCCAGATAGATGTGGCGGATCTCTTTCTGCGACTTCGTCGTGTTCACGTGAAACAGTACACGAATGCAACTCGGCAGCGAATTCGGCACCGCGATTTCCGAAGCACACAACAGCGGAACTTCGTTCATACCCAGACCCCGTGCAGCTTCTGCCGGGAAGCAGGCCGTTAAATCCGGAGAGGTGGTGAACACCGCGGAAACGATATCATCGAATTCGGTAATCTGATTCGCGTCCAGAATCGCCTGCAGCAACTCACGCGTCGCTTCCAGAATCGATTCTCGTGTATTTTCAGCCGCAGAAATCGCTCCGCGAATCCCTCTCACCCGCATATCAACCTCGATCAGAGATGCCCCAGGACGTATCTTGTACAATGCTTACAGCATAATGATCCGACCTGCGATCATAAAGCAGAGAAACCCTTTTTTCTCAAAAGCAACACGGCACGGACATTTCTGACGAATGAAAACATCGTTGTGTGCCACTGGCTTTCAACTTGTTCCCAAGGTCCTCCTTGGGAACACCCGGGCTTGAAGCTCCGCTTCAAGTGATTGTGATATCGAAAGTCCGGGAGAACGAAGCAGAGCTTCAGGGGCTTGCGTTACCAGGGAGGACCAAGGAAACGAGGAAGATTTTATAGAGTGCCACTCGCTTTGCCAGTGCCTGTCAGGACTCACCATTTAGAAGCAATTCACTGGCAGAGCCAGTGGCACCCCGAATACACACATTCGTTAAAACTCAATCACGAGTTTCTGCTCTTCTTTCAGCGTGGTCGAGCGAATTTCGATGGTGTCCTGCACACGGGGGCCTCCTCCGGGAACTTCAATGATTAACTGTGCGTGACGATCAACAACCGGCAGATAGACAGAGCCGCGACGATACTCGGGACCAGGAATATTCTGCTTATAGCCATCGGTTCCAACGACCTGCCCGGAAAGATCAGTCGCCCGATAGCGTTTCACCCGGTCTGGCAGTCGAACCGTGATTACGATCGAATAATCTTCGTTAGGTCCTGGATCATTCGGCTCCGTCCAGGCAGTGAAACTTCCCTTGGTGAAAATCTTCGCATTCTTCGGCACTAGAAAACTGGCTCCACCGTTTCCGCTGTCTCCCCCCTCATTGAACAGAGAGTCGACCGAATCCTCAACACCCGTCACCACCTGATTCGCGGCATTGGGAGACAGTTCCATGTTCATCGCGGTTTCGAGAGATTCGGAAGTCGCGAGATCACCCGCCGGCATATCGATGCGAACATCCATCACATCATCGAATACCATCGATTCCTCATCACTGGCAATCGAGGATTCGATATAATTTTCCTGCACGTAATCAGAAAAATAATACAACGACATCGCAATTAGCAGGGCACAGTGAAACAGCAGGGAAATCCCATAACCAGCAGCAACAGCCGAGAGAAACCAGCGTTTGGCCGCTTTGGAAATCCCTTTCAGGGAAAATTCGAAAGGTTCAGCGGGCTGAGGCGGTGGCTCGTGAGCGATGATCACCTGCACAGGAGCATTCGGCTGCATTTTCTGCCGACGCTGCCGACGGATTTTCTGCGAAGCGACGTCGGGCGTCTGCAGATTCGGCAAGGTTGTCGAATCAGAATTCGACATGAATGCTCCGAAGCAGTGAAATAAAGAAAAGAATCGTCGAACTCTGTAACGCGGAATCAGCCAAAGTTCTACGGGCCTCCTCTGTATGATCGACCGATTGGCCCGAGAAGTCAAATCCCAGAGATCTCAAATCCATGCCCGCTGATTGATTATATCACTCTATCAGGTTCCGGTAAGGAGAAAAACCAGATTGGCGTAAAATCATGGTTAGCCCCGAAAGATTCTTTCGGGGCGGCGCAGCCGTAAGCAGCCTGCTAAAAAACCGACTCTCAAACTCATGCCTGCAATAGGCTTCGTCCACACAGATCCACGGTGTGACCCGACCTAGAAAGACTAAATGAAAACGGATACCACACATGCTGCTAATACCGGTAAACAAATGGTAAGAGCATAGATGAGTAATTCGTAAGGGTTTGGAATCCAGCTATCGTAAAAACCACTACCGACATGTTCGAGTGATTCACCGCATTTTGGACATCGCTTTGCTCGAACTGCTCTATTTGTTGTTCGTTCAATCAGCTCGTACATTAACCACAAAGTCAGAAATGCGAGGGCGAATGAAAGGATGTGTAAGAACCAATGATGGCCAAAAAGCTGAGTAAAGAAATTTGACCAACATTGGCCAGCTAACCCACAGGTTAAAAATATTGGTGCAATCGAAGTTGGCAATGTGTTTTGTACTTCGGCTTTACATCCGTTGCAGCGGTAACTTTCAATTCCACCACTAAAGATCATGTTTTTTCAGTTTCTTAGTGTTCAGTAGAAATTTGAATTGATGTTTCGCTGACATTTTGACTGTTACCGGATTTGAAACTTTCACGACATTTTGCGATATATCAGACCTGAGGTATGTGCCAGACGCAGGTGGCCCCGAAAGAATCTTTCGGGGCGGCGCAGCCGTAAGCAGCCTGCTGCATAACCCATCTTCAAACGGAAATCTTCGGATGACATCATCCACCCTGTGAGTATTCTGGGGGCTTCGCTGCGCTTCGACCCCAGCCACCCGACGGAAAAACATTCAATCAATTCCGCCTTCCGCCCTCAACCTTCCACCTTCTACTGAATCACCTCCAACCCGCCCACCGCTTCCTCCTGATCCTGAATATACTCCCGATACTGCCGGTCCAGCGTCGGAAACGGAACGCCGGTCAGTTCGTCGAGGCCCTGAACGTTGCCTTGGATGGTGGGGTTCGAGTGATAGATTTGGGCGAGGTAGTGCATCAGTGGGATGCGGTATTTCCCTTTTTGGTAGTGCATGAAGAAATGGGCGAGGCCGGAGGCCTGGCTGTAGCGTTTTTGGAGTTCTGGGGTCGAGCCGGTTTGATAGGGGATCATGCCGAGCCTGGAGAAGATTTGCAGCGGGACGTAATACTCTTCCTGCAAAACTCGATGCCGGGCCCAGTAAAAGCGGATAAAACAGGGGTCGCCGACAGAGTATTCGAAACCGTCGGGCGTTTCGGTGACGGTGAACGATTCCATATAACAGGCAATCCCCTCGACAATCCAAAAATTCGCATCTCTGCCGACATCCCGTTTCTGCAAATGGCTCTCGTACATCAACTGATGCGTCACTTCATGAAAGATGGTGGCATCGTTATTGGCTTCGGCATCGAAATAGAAGTACGAGGTGCGGTCTTCGAGTTGATAGAGGCCGTTCGTCATCGCGATTTGTGGAATTCGGCTGATGAGCCGTTCGACATATTCTTCCTTCTTACGGAAGTAATGCACTTCATACCGCTGACTGCGGGTTTTCGCGCGGCCGTTGGTGGAATCAAATAACTGTCGGATTTGAGCGGGGGAATTGTAGAAGGGGGCAAATGTGGAAATGAAATAATTGTAAAACGTCTCCAGTTTGCGACCCAGTTCCACCCCTTCTTCCAGACCGACGTTCGTTTTGATCTGAAAATGTTCGGTTTCGATATCCCAGCCTCGATTAAAATCCTGCCGCAATAACGCCTCTTTCTCAGCAGAAAGCCAGGCATTACCCAGATTTCGCTCGCCAGCTTCGTAGCGGGCGACATCATCCTGCTTAATCCAGCCGAAGCGGGGGTGATCGACTTCCTTATTACGCAGCTTATCCCGCTCGAAGGTCGTCATCCATTCTTCACCCTGTCGAACGTATCCCCGCATGAGCCGGGCGGAGGTATGGTCGGAATCGAACTGCAGCAGCAGATTAATCAGCTCGAAGGCAAATGTGGGCGAGGTCGTTTGTGTGCGTCGGGCCAGTAGATAGAGTTCCTGAGCATATTTTTCGCAATCCTGACGAAATTTGACATGCAGATCCCGCTCTTTTGGCGGGAGATCAAACCGAATTTCCGGCCTGATTTTCCGGGGCAGGGTATTGAGTTGTTCCTTCTCTCCGGAGAGCAGAGCCAGCTTGAGATCGATTTCCGTGACCAGTTCTCGATCTGTCAACTGAGCGGCCTGAACCCGAAGTTCGGTCAAATCGTCAATCAGCTGCCTGGTTTCTGCCTGATAATCCTCATAAGCTCGTTCCAGACGGCTATCCGCCTGGGCAGATGAAGAGGTCAGGATGAAAAAAAGAATCAGAAAACAGAATTTATGAAGGGAGGAGTGTCTATTCACAGGACTGCTCTTTATGGAGAATTTCATGAGATCGGACAGGAATTCCCGGAACGGAAATATCGTAAGGTGATACATAGCAAGGCTATACGCGATTGAATCGTTTTTCATTGCTGACGATTATTAAATTTGCACATTTTTAAACAGGTTCGTTAAAAACAAGAAATTACGTTGAAAATGGTGCCACGGCTCTGCGAGCCGTGCATTGTGTGATCTTATTTTCTTCCAACGCATCCCTGATGACCCAACACTGAAAAACACGGCTCACAGAGCCGTGGCACACAAGCGTGGTTCGAATTTTATCCTTCAATCAATACGTGCAATTTCAATGCTGACGCTTCAGGTTATGATTTCACTCTATTTTTATTAACTGTTGGGTGGCGGGGGCGCTCCGCGTTAGCGGTAGCCCCCGGAAATGTGAGTTCAGGGGCTTCTCTTCGAGAGCGCCCCGCCACCCACGTCAAATTTATATCAATCATGGATGATTGCAGGCTAATGTCTCCGCCTGCCAAAAGTCGCCGTGAATTCCGTGCAACCCGCCATTGACCCCATTTTACAATCGCAATAACATTTTACATTGTTATTACTTACGGCATCCGAACAGACAAACGGCAAATTCAGTGCCAGTCTGGCGCGACGTTTGCCAGATGGAATGTTATGATGCGGAGTGATCGTGAATGCTGTCATTATGGCAACTCGGACCCATTGTGCCTGAATTTGCCAAATGAGCCAAGGGCATTGTTCACTCAAAAAGAGCTCCATCAGTCCTGGGCGAATCTCGCTCAGGAGGGATCGATAAGAAGTCGACGCGCAAAGTGCGTACAGGAAAATCGTTTACTTATAGAACAGACAGACGAACTGGATTTGAGCGCTATCAATTGAATGTGACCGGTAAAATCACTGATTAACCCTCAACATTCAACCATCAACCCTCAACCCACTAAGTCAGGAACTTTGACGGCGGATCGTTGAATTCGTCATTTGCGAAGTGTCTGAGGATAGAAGAGTCATGGAATTTCTGGAAAAGCTTGGCGACTGGTTTACAGGCCTGACGTCATTAATCGATTCGTTTATCAAGCGATTTTTCGGCTCCGATAACGACCGTCTCATTCGCAAAATCGGCTTCGTTCGCGATAAGGACGGCAACGACACGATCACGCCGGGCAGTGCTCTCGACCGCATCGATCAACTCGAACCCGAATACGAGAAACTTTCCGAAGGCGAGTTGAAAGGTCTTACGGAGAAATTCCGCGCCCGCCTGAACGACGGCGAAACAATGGACGACATCCTGCCGGAAGCCTTCGCCGCGGTTCGCGAAGCCGGTAAGCGATATCTCAAAATGCGGCATTATCCCGTGCAGATGGTCGGGGGTTATGTGCTGCATAAGGGCAATATCGCCGAAATGGTGACCGGGGAAGGTAAGACGCTCGTTTCGACTTTGCCCGCTTATCTGAACGCCCTGGCTGGCAAAGTGCATGTCGTGACGGTCAACGATTATCTGGCCAAACGCGATATGGAATGGATGGGAGCCCTGCATATTGGGCTCGGCTTGAACGTCGGCGCAATTCAATCGCAGATGTCGTATCTCGAACGGCAGGCCGCCTATGCCTGCGATATCACCTATGGCACGAACAACGAACTCGGCTTCGATTACCTCCGCGATAACATGAAACCTCGAGCAGATATGCAGGTGCAAGGCCCGCTCGATTTCGCCATCGTCGATGAAATCGACAACATTCTGATCGACGAAGCCCGAACCCCGCTCATCATTTCCGGACCTGCTCACGATAATCTGGAGAAGTATCCCCGAGCTCACAAAATTGCGATGCAGCTCAAACGGGATGAGCATTTCGAAGTCAAGGAAAAAGAACACACCTGCCATCTGACCGACGAGGGAATTCGTCGAGCTGAAGAACTGGCTGGCGTCGACAGTTTCTACACAGCTGGCAATATGGAATGGCCGCATTTAATCGATAACTCGCTGCGAGCCATCCATCTGTTTAAGAACGATGTGACTTACGTTGTTGAAAACGGCGAAGTGGTCATTGTCGATGAACACACCGGCCGCAAAATGTACGGAAGGCAATGGAGCGATGGCCTGCATCAGGCTGTCGAAGCCAAAGAAGGAGTCAAAATCAAAGAGACGACTCAGACGCTCGCCACCATCACACTGCAGAACTTCTTCAAACTCTATGGCAAACTCGGCGGTATGACCGGAACCGCCATGACTGAAGCAAACGAGTTCTACAAAATTTACAAACTCGATGTCATCGCCATTCCGACAAACCGACCGACCCAGCGCAAGAATTTCCCGGATGTCATTTTCCAGTCAGCCGAAGAAAAATGGAAAGCGGTTTGCGAAGAGATTCGCGACGTCGGCAAAACCGGACGTCCAATTCTCGTCGGTACCGCTTCCATCGAGAACTCCGAACTCATCAGCAAGAAGCTCAAAAAATACGGCATCCAGCACGGCGTGTTGAACGCGAAGTATCATGAAAAAGAAGCCGAGATCGTTTCACAGGCAGGCCGATTGAACGCGGTCACCATCTCGACCAACATGGCTGGTCGTGGTACCGATATTATCCTCGGCGGTAACCCCGAGCATCTTGCCTGGGAAGAACTCAAAGAGAAATACGGCTCTCGACTCGATGTCCCGAAATCGGAATGGGATGAAACCTCCCGCAAAATCGCCGAACGCGAAGGCATGAAAGAAGAAGCGAAGGTCGTTCGTGAAAAAGGTGGCCTGTATGTGATCGGGACCGAACGTCACGAAGCTCGCCGTATCGACCTGCAGTTGCGTGGTCGTTCCGGACGCCAGGGCGATCCCGGTTCAAGCCGGTTCTTCATCTCCCTCGAAGATGACCTGATGCGAATTTTCGCAGGCGATTTCGTTCGCAGTCTCCTCGGCTCCCTCGGCATGAAAGATGGCGAAGCGATTGAAAGCCCGATGGTCACCCGTCAAATCGAAAAAGCACAGAAGAAACGCGAAGAGACACACTTCGAACAGCGCAAGAATCTGCTCGAATACGACGAAGTCATGGACGAACAACGCAAGCGTGTCTACACCTATCGCCAGCGGATTCTTGATGGGGCCAACTGTCGGCAGTTGATTCTCGATATGATCGAGCGTCAGGTCGGGCGAGCCGTCGATCACTTCCTCGATAAGGATTACCGCTGGGAAACAATCGCCGCCTGGACGCATCAGAACTTTCTGGTTGAAGTTGAGCCGAGCGATATTCGCGGGATGGAAGCCGATCAGCTCAAGCAGTACATGAAAGAGCAGGCGATGCGTCAGGCTGAGGACGAAATCGTCGAGCAGATCGAAGAATTCCTGCCTGAAGATGCGGAAAATCAACGGGACTGGAACTGGCTTGGCCTGGCTCGCTGGGCCAATAGCCGGTTCGGAATCAATCTCAACGATAAAGAACTCAAGGAAGCTGGTCGCGATAACCTCATCATGCTGATTTACGATCGGGCTCAGAAGTCTCTCGAAAAACTCGACTTCTCGAATGTCGATCACATGCTTGATGAACAACTGGGATTGAAGACCGTCAGCGGCTGGTTGAGCCAGCAATATAGCATTCACATTCCTCCGGAAGAATTCAAAGATCTCGAGCAGCCTCAGGTCGAAGAACTTGTACTCGACCGGATTATCAAAGACTACCGCAACCGGGAAATCAGCTTTCCGGTTTCCGTCGGCATGTCTCGCTTCATGAGCCGTTCCCGCAACAGCGATCAGTTCGATCGACAGGGCCTGGCCCGATGGGCTGAGTCCCGATTCCGCACACATTTCGAAATGGAATCGATCGAAAACAAATCCCGTAACGATCTCGAAGAACTGCTCATCCAACGCAGCCGGGATTTCTATCCGGGCGAAAAACTGACGGCCGAAGTCCAGGAAAAAGTCGGTGCCACCTACAAGTCCACCGGAGAGGACTCCGACTCAGCAGAGCCAAACACGCCGGCTCTGCAGGGAATGATCGACTGGGCAAATCAGCAGTTTGAAGCGAGCCTGAATGTCGAAGAGTTTACCGGCGTGACAGCCGTCGAAGCTCAGAATCGACTGCTGCGGGAATTCGATTCTCATTACCGCCCCGAGTTTTCTCAGGCCGAGCGATCGATCCTGCTCGAAGTGCTCGACCATGCCTGGAAAGAGCACCTGTACTTTATGGACCATCTCCGCTCAGGCATTGGTCTGGTCAGTTATGCTCAGAAGGATCCGAAAGTCGAGTACAAACGCGAAGGAATGAAAGCGTTCGAACAGATGTGGATGCGTGTCGGCGAGCAGGTCACCTCGGCCATTTTTCGTGTCGAAAACGAAAGCCCGGACTTCGTCGGCTCCCTCTGGAACATCTCCTCAGCCACACACGCAGTCCCCGATGCTTCGATCCCCGAAACCAACGGCACCCACGAATCGAGTAGCCAATCCCAACCCGGCCCCGAACCAGGAGCCCCGGAACAAATCATCGACCCGATCCGCAACACCGGCGAAAAAGTCGGCCGCAACGACCCCTGCCCCTGCGGCAGCGGCAAAAAATACAAAAAATGCTGCGGAGCGAATGACTGAGTGAAAAACAAAGTAGGACAGGCTTCCAGTCTGTCTAGAGGAATCAAAACAGCATGGTGACGATTGGTTGCCATGCTGTTTTTGTTTATCCGAGGTTAGGTACGGATTGCATTTAGAAACCGATCACCTTATGCTTATTTGTCCACTCTCCTTCGTTTCTGCTATTAATCGGACTACCGGACATGGCTTTCATTCGCATTGTTCTCCCATTTGTTGCTCTTGGTCTACTTATTGGATGCGGATCAAGTAAAGAAACTGACTTGACTCGGGATTCCTCTGAACACGGCAGCACGACAGAGTCCACCACTGCTGACTCCAGTATTCCCGAAAATGCAAAACCGCCGGTTCAATTGTCATCGCAAGATCGACTAAAGCAAGTTGCCTTAGCAATGCATAATTGTCATGACAAAAATATGTCTTTTCCTGCCGTTGATGGAATGCCAGATCGACCTAACGAACGAGGATTAAGTTGGCGAGTGCATCTTCTCCCGTTTCTTGGTGAAAACGAGTTATATAAGAAATTCAAACTCGATGAGCCGTGGGACAGTGAGCAAAACCGGACATTAATATCGTTAATACCTCCCGCATTCGACGATAACATGGAGGGTAAAACTCGAATCCAAATTCTGACTGGTGGTGAAGCGCCATTTAAGACAGAAACTGGATTAAAAATGCGTGAGATTAGCGACGGAATGTCGAATACGATCATGCTGATTTTAGCAGGGAACGACAAAGCTGAAACCTGGACAAAACCTGTTGGGTTAGAATTTAACCCTGATGATCCGTTACAAAGTTTCGGATCATATGATGAAGGTGAACCGATTAATGTGGCATTATTTGCAGGGAATATTATTCAGCTTTCACAAAACTCCGACCCGGATAACATTCGCAAAATGGTTCAACACCAAGACGGCGAAGTGCCTGTAATTAGCGCTGCAATTGTCCGTAAACCACCTGATATCAAGAGTAATTTGTCTTCGATTGGAACAGCCATGTATTCAAGCATGGATAATCGCCGTGCAATGCCCACCGTGGATGGATATACATCCGGTGGAAATGGCCTGAGTTGGAGAGTGCATCTATTACCATTCATGGGAAAGAGAGAACTTTATGATCTGTACAAGAAATTCCGAATCGATGAACCTTGGGATAGTGAACACAACAAGGCGCTGATTCCCCTGATGCCGGAAGTTTACGGTCAATCATCCAATAGTAAGTCACGAATTCACATGATTTCAGGAGAAGGCTCGGCTTTCGAACCAGGCAAACCAGTTACTTCAAACATATTCAGCAGTGAAGATTTCAAGGGAACCAGTTATGCGCTGATGTTGGTAAGTGCTGCTGATGAAAAAGCAGATATCTGGACAAAACCTAGTTCACTGGAATTCGATCCGGCTAATCCATTGAATTGTCTTGGAACCTACAATCCTGAAGAATCCATTAACGTAGTGATGTTTGATACAGCTGTCCTTAGTTTTCCCCAGAATATCGATCCCGAAACATTCAAAAGGATGGTCCAAATTCGCGGTGAAGATTTACCGGATCTGTCGAAGTACTCAGAATAAGCTGAGTGAAAGGTACGTCATTCCGCGGGCCACCCGCGTTCCGCTAACACAACCGACTACTGCTAATTGTGCGGATCAGGTATACTGACGAATGTATCCGCATCGTTGCCACGGGTCAGATACTTCGCATTTTCAGCAGACCGTTAACTCGCTCCCGAGGAATGAAATGAAATCGATATTCAGCGGCAGAATTCTGATCGTCGTCGGAGGAGTAATTTGTCTTGTCGGAGTGATCGGCCTGTTTTCAAAGATTTCGCAAAACGATGGAGCCCTGGCCATCACCGGAGCCATTCTGCTCTCTACAGGAGTGATGTCGAAAGGGAGCGGCTTCTGGAAGTAGCCTCATGCGCATGTCATTTCTCTGCACTGCAAACGACTGATAGCAGTATTGAATCTTGATATCCATCTGTCATGGCGATAATATCAACTCCAGTCGATGGGTGCGTCGCAGGTTTATTTGATCAGGATACTGAAAGCCGTGGTTTATGTCTCAACACGATTCTCAGTTTGAATTTGCGGCTAATCGTCGACAGTTTTTGCGTCAGGCGGGTGGTGGATTCGGGGCTCTGGCCTGTGCTTCGCTGTTGAATTCGGACAAACTGCTGGCCTCAAGTTCGGCTCCTCAAACTCACTTCGCTCCGCGGGCTAAACAGGTCATCTATTTATTCATGCATGGCGGGCCAAGCCATGTCGATCTGTTCGATCCCAAACCTGCGTTAACCAAATATGCTGGCCAACCTCTGCCTGAGAGTTTTGGCGAAGTGATGACCCGGCGAAAAGTAGCCGCCAATCCGCTGCTGCAACCACTCAAGCCGTTCCGCAAGTATGGGGAATCTGGAATTGAGGTGAGTGATTTTCTCCCGCATATTGCTGAGTGTGTCGATGACCTCTGCATTTTACGAGGGTGTCATGGGGATAGTGTGAATCATCCGCAGTCGGTCTATCAGATGAATACAGGCAGCATTCTGATGGGCAAGCCGAGTCTGGGGAGCTGGCTGACTTATGGACTGGGGTCTGAGAATCAAAACATGCCCGCGTTTGTCGTCATGCTCGATCAGGGGGCGGGGATCAAAGGAGGTCCACCCGCGTGGGGGAGTGGCTTTCTGCCTGCGACTTATCAGGGGACAACCGTCCGCACCGGAGAGACGCCCATTCTACATTTGAATAAACCCGAGCAGATGACGCGTCCTCAACAGCGGCGCCTGCTCGATTTTATCAAGCAGAGAAACGAAGAACATCTCATCCGGCGGCAGAACGACAGTGAACTCTCTGCTCGGATCGATGCCTATGAACTAGCCTATCGCATGCAACAGACCGCACCGGAAGTGATGGACCTGAGCCAGGAAACCGCCAGCACGCGGGAACAGTATGGGCTTGACGATAACAAGACGACTGAATTCGGAACCCGCTGCCTGCTGGCTCGTCGAATGGTGGAGAGCGGAGTTCGTTTTGTGCAGCTCTACTCGGGCGACACCAACGGTTGGGATGCTCACAACGATGTGCTGCAGAATCACACGAAATATTGCGAAGCGACCGACAAGCCGATAGCCGGTTTGCTGAAAGATTTGAAGCAACGTGGGTTGCTCGATGAGACGCTCGTTATCTGGGGTGGCGAATTTGGTCGGATGCCGATGAGCGAACAGGGGACAGGCAGAGATCATAATCCCTGGGGGTATACTGTCTGGATGGCTGGCGGCGGTGTTAAAGGAGGGATGGTCCACGGGGCAACGGATGATGTCGGACTTCGAGCAGTGACCGATACGGTTCACGTCCACGATCTACACGCGACAATCCTGCATTTACTGGGGCTCGATCACGAACTGCTGACTTATTTCCACAACGGTCGGGAAGAGCGTCTCACTGATGTTGCCGGCAATGTCGTGAAGGAGATATTGGTATGATCTCCAAGTGCTTCAAGCCGTTCTTAATGCTATTGATCATCTTCAGTTTCCACTCTGTTCGCGCAGACGATTCAGTAACTCCTGTTGTCACAGAAGAACCGGCAATTGATGAATCCGATCTGGAGTACTGGGCTTATCAAGCGGTTGTACGGCCGGATGTTCCTGAGATCGAAAATGATCGATGGTCGACAAATCCGATCGATCGATTTGTGCTGACCAGCTTGCAATCAAAAGATCATCAACCAGTCGAGTTTGCTGACAAAGAAACGTTGCTGCGCCGAGTGACATACAACCTGACGGGGTTGCCACCTCAGCCGGAAGAGATCCACAAGTTTCTGGCAGACGATTCCAAAGAGGCCTGGAATAAGGTCATTTCCCGATTACTGGACAGTCCCGCCTACGGTGAACGCTGGAGTCAGCACTGGTTGGATCTGGTTCGATTTGCAGAGACCGATGGATTCGAACACGACAAAGTTCGTCCGGAAGCCTGGCGATATCGGGACTGGGTCATCGAAGCCTTCAATGAGGATTTGCCTTACGATCAGTTTCTGAAATTGCAGTTGGCTGGCGATGAGATTGCTCCCGATTCCGACAACGCCCTCATTGCCACGGGTTATTTGATGGCTGGTCCTGACATGCCGGACATCAATTCGCAGGACGAACGACGGCACAATTTTCTGAACGCGATGACAGCGAATGTTGGCGAAGTCTTTCTGGGGCTGCGGTTTGGGTGTGCTCAGTGTCATCATCATCGCACCGATCCCATCTCTCAACACGACTTTTATCGATTGCGTTCTTTCTTTGAAACGATCGATCTATTCAAGGATCAGCCGTTGCCCGAGCAGGATGATGACAAACTCAAGGCTCGTGTTGTTAAGAATCGCACGAAAAGTTTCCCGGAAAGTTATCTCTGGATTCGTGGAGATTATCGACGTCCTGGCGATGTTCTGCATCCGAATTTTCCGCGTGTTCTTCAGGTTTCTCTGAGCAGAGAACTCACTGACGATTTGAAGACGGGACGCCGCAAGGCTCTGGCAGAATGGTTGACGGATCACAACCAGCCACTGACCGCGCGGGTTTTTGTGAATCGCGTCTGGCAGCATCATTTCGGCGTGGGACTCATTCCCACCACCAGCGATTTCGGCTGGATGGGAGAGTCCGCTTCGCATCCGGAATTGCTGGACTGGCTGGCGGCTGAATTTATGGAGTTCGGCTGGAGTATTAAGAAACTGCATCGACTGATTCTGACTTCATCGACTTATCGACTCGCGAGCCATCCGTCCGACAGTTTAACTGAAGCTCAAAAAAAGAACTGGAATGCACTGTTCGAGGAGGATCCTGAAAATCGTTGGTTGGGCCGGATGAATCGGCAACGACTCGAAGGCGAAGCGATTCGCGATGCCCTGCTCTCGGTTTCGGGTGAGTTGAATCGTAAACAGGGTGGCCCAGGTGTACGACCTCCGCTTCCACCGGCAGTGGCTTCAACGTTGTTGAAGAATCAGTGGCCAGTGACAGAAGACGAATCCGAACATACCCGCCGCAGTATTTATCTATTTGCCCGCAGAAACTTGACGATGCCGATGCTGGAAGCATTCGATAAGCCGGATGCCAACCTCAGTTGCCCGGAACGCTCGCAAACGACAATCGCACCTCAGGCCTTGCATCTGTTGAATTCGGAATTCGCACGTGAGTGTTCTCTCTATTTCGCAGAGCGATTGAAGAAGCACTCAAGCAACCAGTCAGAGCAAATCGAGCAGGCGTACCTCCTCTCAATGGGAAGATTTCCCACAGTTGAAGAACAGATGGCTTGCGATGAATTTCTAACGTCTAATACCGATTCAGAGGTCGCTCTAGTCGATTTATGTCAGGCTCTCTTGAATCTCAATGAGTTTGTCTATCTCGATTGATGAATCGGCTCGTTGCGATGAAAAAAGTTCCCCTCGCAAGGCAGCCCTCACGCTATCTTTTTGATATTTCCTGATACAATTCCCGCCACTGTTCTTCTGTGTAATTCATTACAGCTTTCTTTTGGGAAAGGGGCGTCGTTGGAAATTTCCTCTTCGGTGCAGTGGATGCTGGCCGCTGTTATTTTCGTCTATCTGATTGTGATGTATGCGATTGGCTTTATCGCACAAAGTAAAGTCGAGACCGCTGAGGATTTTCTGGTGGCTGGTCGCCAGTTACCGCTTTCGCTAGCGTGGATGACCTTGCTCGCCACCTGGTTCGGCGCGGGCACATTGCTGGCGGCAGCCGATGAAGTGCGACAGGAAGGGTTGCAGGCCGGGGCGTTGGATCCGTTTGGAGCAGGTTGCTGTCTGCTGCTAGCGGGGCTGTTCGTCGCAGGTCCGATCTGGCGGATGCAGATTCTGACGGTTCCCGATTTGTTTCGACAGAAGTTCGGACCAGCAGCCGAGTTGATTGCCTCGCTGATTCTCGTTCCCAGCTACTTTGGCTGGATCGCTGCTCAGTTCACCGCTCTGGCGAATATGCTGGAACTCTTCTTTGGAATTCCTCTGAGCGTGGGACTCGTTATCGTCGCTGTGGTGGGGACTGGTTATACATTGATGGGAGGGATGTGGTCGGTCACATTGACCGATGCCGTACAGATTACACTCGTCTTAGTTGGACTGATCATTCTGACGATCGTCATACTGGCAGAACTCGGGAATGGCTCGGCCAGTTCCGGGATGACAAAACTGTGGAAGGAAACGCCCGCAGAGATGTCGGTCGTGATTCCTTATCAGGATGTCGCCGCCTTCTGGGGCTGGCTCGGGTTATTTTTGACGGGAGCATTGGGTAATCTTCCCGGTCAGGATTTAATGCAACGGATCTTTGCGTGCAAGTCGGATCGTATCGCGAAATATGCCTGTTATATCGCCGGGGGGATGTACCTGCTGTTTGGCTTGATGCCGATGCTACTGGGGCTGGCGGCGAATCTGCTTTTCCCTGAGGAAGTCAACACGGCTGTCCTGCCGGCCCTGGCTCATGCGTTTCTGCATCCGGCAGTGGCGATTGTCTTTGTGGTAGCCGTGCTTTCGGCTGTGCTCTCTACAATTGACAGCGCGATTCTTTCACCGGCCAGCGTGCTCTCGCAGAATATCGGCACTCGATTTCTCAAGATGGATCTGCTGAAGATGAATCGCTATGCCGTGCTGCTGGTCGCGGTTTGCAGTCTGGCGATGGCATTTGCGGGAGAGGATGCCTACGCATTACTCGAAGAGGCCTATCTTTTGACCATGGTCGGTCTGTTTGTGCCCATGATGTTCGGCTTGTATACAAAACCAAAACATCGCTATGCAGCCGTTGCGAGTATGCTGACAGGAATCATTTTATGGGGCTTACATTTCGTGATGGGCTGGGAAACCTTTCTCACCCCGCTTGAACCACTGGCGATGTGGCCGGCTCCACTCTCGTTGACGATTACGGGATTGGCGTTGATTGTCTATTTGATTTGCGAACCGCCGTGGAAATTGGAATGGGTGAAGACCTGACTATGAAGTGGATAGAGAATGTTTATTGTCCTTGCGATGGGTCTAAAACCCTCGCCTTCAGGCGAAACCTTCAGGT
>DEML01000033.1:0-7110 GCA_002359185.1 Planctomycetaceae bacterium UBA2671 | reverse complement strand
CCCTCGCCTTCAGGCGAAACCTTCAGGTTCTTTTCAATGTGGGTTCAAATTTGTCCAAGGATAATAATAACTTGGCATGTGAGCGAAAGGACTTCAGTCCGAAGCTCACGGCCAAAAAACCTATCGGCTTCAGCTGATAGTAATTCAGTTCGGCTGTTAATCGAAGTTTCATGGTCGATGGTTCAGCACTTTGCAAACTCAAGTTCCAGCAGATTCTCCCGGAATTCAGATGATCCGTTCGACAAATTCCGAACGCGTTCACTGTTGACTGCCTGAGACACATGCAATCGAGTCACGATTGAAAGATCAATACTGCTGGTAGGCATTTTGTGACCTTTCGAATCGTAGAGCATTTTGACGACCGGCTTATCGTAAGCTTCGAGATTGGTCCGAACGACTATTGCAATCGTACCATCATTGAGCTGAACGTAAGAGCCGAGTGGATAGAGGCAAACGGCCTGTAAGAGTGCTTTGATGACTTTCGGTTCAAATTTCCGATTCCTGGCCAGATCCAGCATAATCTCAATGGCCTGATAAGGTTCGACCGCTTTTCGATGATCCTGATGAGTTGTTAAAGCGACATATTCATCAGCCACACCGGCGATTCTTGCCAGAGGGTGGATTTGATTTCCAAATCGTTGACGCGGAGAACCACTGCCGTCCCATCGCTCGTGAATCTGATAGGCCACCTGTCGGGCACCAATCGGCAAATCGGTTATCGCTTCGAGTGCTTCGTAGAGGTGATTCGGATTTTGCTGCAAGCCACTCGGTTCTTTTTCACTGGATTTCTGTTGTTGAGAAAGTCGATCGACTTTGCGATTTTCTGCTGCTTTATAGATTAGACAACCAATCCCAAGTTCTTCAATTTTACTCCGAGAGTATTCCAATACTGAAGCAATCGCCATGGCCAGTTCAGAAACACGAACGCAATGACTATTTTCGTCAGTCAGTTCTGTGGGATCGATCGCCAGTTTGACAAATAAATCCATATCAACCATCAAACTTTCAATGGAGTCAACTGCCAATCCGCGAATCTGTCTACCTTCTCGCTTGCCGGAAGATTCCGTATTCTGCAGGAAATGAGCAAGTGTTGCCCCGGCTGCCGCTCGCTTGGCTTTGAACTCGGTGACACAGGATTCATCGTACTCAAGAGTGTGGGGCCTGTTGATTTGTTGCGAAAGAGGAGAGGTCTCCGGGCATTCAGTACGAAGCGTTTTATTGGAATGATACGCTGGTTTTGGCTTGAGAATTCTCTCGATACTTTTGAGAGATGTTCCTTGTGGAATGCGAATCTGATCGGCATACGAACTTTCGATCGCGACACTGCCGATTCCACGAGCAGCCAGACGATTCAGATTCTGTTGGGTCACCTGAACCCCTTTGCCGATCAGCAGCAGATTCTCATGCTGACCATCAAAGATTGGCGAAGGCAAAATGACTCCTGCCCGCAGTTGATCCAGTGATATGATCGTCGTCTCAGACATGGCCCATGCCTTTTCGTTACGTATGAATATTCAGAGTAATTTCAGGTCGTCTTCTCTTCGTGATTTTCCATATCAACTCCACTTCTCAGGACAGACATCCTGTAAATTGAAATGCTTCAGGAAATCAAGGTTGCCAGATGTTCGGCCAGGGATTGATGACCATGAAGTTCCGGGTTCATCTCCTGGAGTTGATCGTAAATCACAAGTGCCTGCTCCGGTAACGAAACCGCTGGCAGAACTTCGTTCCAGACCTGATCCAAAGTTTGCATTCCGTTGGGCGTTTGCTTGAAGAGATCATTCAGCAATGCTGACATGGCCACAGGCAACAGTTCTGTCCTGTTGAACTGGTTATCTTTCAGGATACGGTCTAACTGATGGTGTAGAAACACGCAGCAGACCAGATCATCTGGAAACCCCCAGGAAGTCATCATTCTGGCAGCCACGGAGGCATGATTCCAACCGCGATCCTGCTGTTCCAATATCGCTAAGTCGGTTTGTTTTTCTTTGCTGAGTTCGAGCAATTCACTGTAAGCCGCAGCGAATTCAGCCGTCAGAGCAGGCAGAACGAGGTCCTGTAATAAGCCGGCCGAGAAAGCCAGGTCTTCATCCAGGCCAAGGTGTTTTGCAATGTTTTTTGATAAGAGTGCGCGTTCCAGCGAGGAAACGGCAAATCGTTTCATGAGAATTAATGGCGATTTGACATTTCGCATCATGCGATTGGAAGCCAGGGAAAGGACAAACAGCTTCGTCCGTTTCACTCCGAGCAGCATGGTGGCTCGCGAAGCCGTCGAGGCTTTATGGCGTAACATCATTGCGGACGAATTGACATACTTGAGCAAATCGCATGTCAATGAACTGTCGGCATCGATAATTCTGCCCACTTCATTGGCAGAGGCATCTTCCCGCTGGGCTGCTCTGACAACTCGAAAAATGACATCCGGTAATGCGACCACCTGCAATTCCGGAAGAGCAATTGGAGGCTCATCGTCAAGAAGTTGTTTTCGGAATTCGGCCCAATTCATTCGTACCGGCTCGGCATACGGAGTTTTTTAAATGTTCAATGTATTCTCCAAGCCTACGTTGTATTTTGGCAGCAGTGACAAATTAACGATGTCTCATTCGTTCAGATTTTAAGAATTTCCGATTCTGCCGAATCTCCCAATTGCTCATGAAAAAGGAGTCGAGTCGATTGAATGGAATCCACTCGTCCATTGAAATCGTTCATTTCACTCCCGAGGAAGTTTTCCGGTGATCAAACGAGCGGAACGATCGCGTGTCAGATAGGTCCAGCCCCAGAGAAAGAGCACCATCAATCGATTGCGAAACTGCGTGATTTCCATCAGATGCACGAACAACCAGATGAACCAGGCCATGATTCCACTGACCTGTCGCTTGTTTTTCCCGACCAGGGCAATAGCTGCATAGCGACCAATGACAGCCATGCTGCCCCGATCATTATAATGAAACGGCTTGGAAGCGCTGGCCTTTCCCTCAATACGATTTTTGAGGAAATTCGCCACATAACTTCCCTGCTGCATGGCGACCGGTGCCAAAGCAGGCAGCGGATCCCCAGCTTCATTTTTCAGAAAAGCCAGATCGCCAATCACAAACAGATTCTCATGCTTTCCCACAGACAGATTATCGTTGACGAGGACTTTTCCGACACGATTCATCTCCGCACCGGTCGCCTCAGCCACGATTTTTCCCAGCGAAGAAGCCCTCACCCCGGCTGCCCAGATGACAGTCTGAGTATTGATCCGACTTTGTTCATCACCATGTTTTACGACGACATGATCATCCTGAATATCAATCACCATCGAACTGGTCATCAGTTCGACACCGAGCCGATCTAATTCCTCGCGTGCTTTTTTGACTAATGGTGGCGGATACATGCCGAGGGGATCGGGCTGGCCTTCGCACAAAATAATTCGCAACTCTTCGGGATGCCCTCCTCGAATCTCTTTGGATAAGATATTCAAGCCGACATCAGCCAGGGCCCCCGACAACTCCACTCCCGTTGGCCCTGCTCCCACAATCACAAATGTCAAAGCCGCTCGACGTTCCTCTTCACTCGTTGCCAGATTCGCACGCTCGAAGGCATATAAAATCCGCTTTCGAATTTCAGTCGCATCTTCGATGGTTTTCAACCCCGGTGCCTGTTCGGACCATTCATCATGTCCAAAATAACTGTGCGTCGAACCTGTGGCGATGACCAGTGAGTCGAACGGAATCTGCCGGTCGTCAATCTGAACGAATTGAGTTTCCAGATCAATCCCCGAAACCGCTCCCAGCAACACCTGACAGTTTTTCTGCTTCTGCAAAATCGAACGGATTGGCGAGGCAATATTCGCAGGTGATAATTCACCCGTGGCCACCTGATACAACAACGGTTGAAACAGATGGAAGTTACGCCGATCAATCACAGTAACTTCCGCATCAGCCCGCTTGAGACTACGAGCACAGGCCAGACCAGCGAAGCCTCCGCCGACAATAACAACCCGATGTGCTTGAGACATATATCAATTGCTCTTCCTAACTGAAGCTGACTTCCAATGCCGCTTGAAGTCACTTCATGATTTCTTCTTCATTAAACTCTTGAGCGTTTTCAAATTGACCGCATCCATCTCTTCGCCATCACGCTCTTCCTTCTTTGTTTCCAGATACATCGGCAACTTCGAAAACCGTTTGTCATTCACCAGATGCCGAAAAGGTTCGAGCCCCAACTCCCCTTCGCCGATATGCTCATGACGGTCAACCCGACTTCCCAGCGGCTTCTTACTATCATTGATATGAAACGCTCGAATTCGATTCACTCCGATTTTCTCATCAAATTCCTCGAAGGTGGCGTTGTACTCCGTCTTTTTAATCAGAGGATAACCAGCTGCGAAAATATGACAGGTATCAACACACACCGACAACCGCTCTGCCTGATTCACGGTCTCAAGTAATTGCTGCAGATGCTCAAAGCGATGCCCCAGATTCGTTCCCTGACCAGCCGTCGTTTCCAGCCACAATTGACAGTGATAACCTTTCGTCGCTTTATGAACCTGATCGATCCCCTGGGCGATCCGCTTCAAGCCCCCCTGTTCGGTATCTTTCACAAAGCTGCCCGGGTGCATCACAACACCTTCGAGCCCCAATGCTTCCGCCCGTTCCAACTCGATGATCAACGCATCACGAGACTTCTCGAACAACTCGGAATCCGGACTGGCCAGATTGATTAAATAACTATCGTGTGCACAAGGCGTCTGGATTCCAGTTTCTTCCACCGCTTCTTTGAACATTCGACAATCGTCATCCGTGAGCGGCTTGCCTTTCCACTGATTGTTATTTTTTGTGAAAATCTGGACGGTCTCCATCCCCAGCTCAGCAGCTTTTCGGACGGCTTTGTAATATCCACCGGCTATGGAAAGATGTGATCCAAATAAAGGCATGATGAAACCAGATCTCTCAGAGAACTTGTGAAGCATTCATCCCAAAGATGAACTGACTGCTTTATAGTTCGTCTGGGACGCGGCTTGCAAACCATAAGGCTGATTTGCCATCGTTAACACGATGGATGAATTCTTGAGAAACTTCTCGGAACATTTTACTCATCGCCCAGCTTCCTGACGTGGCATTTTTGCCGGGCCGATCATATTGTTTTGCAATTGAATGCTCTCTTTCTCGGGCACTTCAAACGCGACTGGCTGTTCTGTTTTTCTGCCGTAATCGGTCACAAGATTACCAACAATATGGATCCGCTCGCAATCTTCACTCTTACACTTCACCGCTGCTCCATCCATTCCTGAAAACAAATTGCCGGTGATCAGAATATCTTCTGTTTTCTCCAGCACGATTCCGGCTCCCGCATCGCGTTGCATCGGAACTTTATGTTCCAGCTTCCTGCGAATCTCGCCGCCCATGTCGCTGTTGCTGAAGGTATTGGCAGAGATATTCAAGCGCCCGGAATTTTCTCCCACATGCACCGCAGCCTGATGCACGATTGTGAAAGTGTTGGCCGAAATCGCACATCCCCAGGCATCCCTCAGATCAATTCCGCCTTTGAGTTCATGAGCAATCACATTCGAACTCAATGTGATTCCATAACAATCCCGATCCAGAATGATTCCCCAGCCCTCACACTCTTCAATCATATTCCCGGAAACGACAGAGCCGTAAGTGTTCTCAATGATAACCCCATTCCCAAGATGATCATCCAGATTGTTGCCGTTCATCGTCAGATTGAATCCATCGAGACAGCGAACACCGTCGAGATTTTCTTCAAAGTGATTGGCATTCACGACAATGTCATGACAGCCCAGTAGCTTTATTCCGGCCTCTTTGTTGTATGTGATCAGACAATCGGAAATACGGGGATCTTCATAACAGAAATCCAGAAAGATGCCGTGCCTGCCATGGTGATGAATGGAGACACCCTGAATGAAAATTTCTTCAATCCCAGCCGCGTGAATTCCATCCCCACTTTTAGGATTGCCGGAAATCTGAAAATGATCCAACTGAACCTGCCAGAGTCTCAGTTTTTTGTTTTCTGCGTATCCATCCGGCCGAATCTGAATCGCCGGCTGGCCTTCTTCATTTTTGTTGACTAAGTGCGTCGCCGGTCCTGCTCCGGTGATTCGCGTTCGTTCGGTACGAATAACCAAAGGTTCCTGCAATTCAAAAGTTCCAGCCGGCAATACAACCATCCCCCCTTGCTCAGGAATGGCATCGACGGCCGCCTGAATCGAATCGAAGTCTTTGGCCTGAATGACTACGGCTGAGTCTGCAAGACCTTCTTTCGGCTCAGCAAAGCTCGATTGAGCAACGAATGCCAAAAGGGCTACAACTGCAAGATATTTCGTACAATGGGAAGTGACAAGTAACATGAGATTCCTTCGCTTCAATGGGTGAGATTCGCAGTGGAGCATTAAATGGAGTACTTTCAGAATACGTCACCCCTCAAAAACATGCTACCGACTCATCAAGCATTTCTGCGAGCATGGAATTGACTTGAACTTACTGCCTGCAAATCAACGTGCACGCTTTGTTCTAATTTCAATCGAAGTCCTCATGGCAGGAACACAATGATTAATCTATTAATAATAATTATAATTGAGATTGGTTCGTTCTATATATTCCCTTGCACCTGCAGATTGAATATCCCCAAAATATATGGTGACTTGATTCAATACTGTTTCAACAGAAACCATTTCTCCATTCTATTGATGTAGATCTCCCACGACCAAATGAATATTCTTCATCGAACAAATCATGCATTTTCTTATTGCCTGCTCGTAAGCTCTTTTAGTGCTTATCAGGAAGCTTTGGCTCTGTAAATGGGGAAGAACTTCCGAATGCCTCAAAAGTAATTTCACAGGCTCGGGATAATTCCTTAACACTGAATCTTAATTTGTCGGTTACGATCTTACTCAACAATAAGTTTGAACATCAAAGTTCAAAATTGATCATTAAAGGAATTTGCACCGCTGCTCAGACTGACTCAGGCGATGACTAATCAACCCGAGCCTCGTGATAATATTGAGTTGCTGACTCAACCGCGGCATCTGGAGAAGACGCTCAAGGATCTGGCAAAACTCAGCGGAACGCCTCTAAGTAAAGCCGCGCGGGAAATTGTGCATCTGAT
>DEML01000061.1:49987-66459 GCA_002359185.1 Planctomycetaceae bacterium UBA2671 | reverse complement strand
TAATTGCGCACGGTGATTTAGTGACTATACAGGCTAACGATCGTGCGATATCGGTAGCCTCCACTCTTGATGAGTTGAAGGAAAGCTCGACTATTCAGCCACAATAGCGAATTGGAACAATGCTTTTCTGACGGCCCACAACAAACATGATTCCTCTTATTTCAAGAGGAAAGAAAATACGTGCAAATAAACTCCATATCGCAACCTGGCCAGATAGACCAGCGTAAAATTCCATGCCAAGGTCATTAAAGCCATACATCCTACAAAAGCCTCCATGGAAAACCCTGCAGACAAATAGGCCAGTGAGAGTCCTGCCACGGCTGAAGTCATCAGCGTATAGTTCAGGTATTTCTCCCCACCGACCATCAGAAAAAACATAGCTGACGGTCCGCCCACGAAATTGAAAACTTGGCCAATCAGAAACAGGAATGCAATTGTTGTGAAATCATCATAGCCCTCAGGCAAGAATGCCTGGACAACCGGTACCGCTAAAGCCAGGGCAAGAAATAGTGGAGCGCCAATTGAAAAAAGTGCCTTGTTAATATTGTTCAAGGTGTTTTGAAGATCACGTGCGCCATCGTTGTGGTGAGCTCTCGAAATATCTTTTTGATGTACCGCAAGAATGGAGGAAAACGCAAGATTTATCGAATTCGCGAAAACGTACCCAAGGTGCAAGTTTGCCATTGATCTGGAATCGAATAGGATTCCGGCAAGAGCCAGCTGTCCTGCGGTGACAAGACTCGTTGAAGCGATGCTGATTAAGAGTACGATGCTGAGCCTGGGACCTGGCACTTTTTCGTAATGCCAGTTCGCGTACTTGGCCAGACGAACGGCAAGCATGAGAAAAGCGAAAAGTTGAGCAGTGCAAAAGACAAGGAACAGTTCGCCAACGGTTTGAGGCCAAAGCGACAAAATTCCGATCGACATAATACTTGGAGCGATCAAATACATTGGCAACTCGGCCCACAAGGGAAGTCCAAGTCCCCGGAACATACCACCTATAAGAAGAGAACCCGCGATCAAGCTGCTTATAGACAAGGAGTAAATAGCTTGCGTACTCATTCCGGGACCCCGGAATTTCTCCAACATCACTGCAATGCCTAACAGGATCGTAGCCATCACAGCAAGTATGATGACTTGCCGGGCACCTTGGTAAATAATGATTTGAGCTTCATCCTGGCTGCGTTTTCCCAGTTCCCGAGTGAAATACGGAGTTAATCCGAGTGACAAATAGGGGGCTGCGAAGGTCGCCCAGTTCAAAAGTCTCGCGTAATCGCCCACCACGACTGCCGGTATGGTCGCAGCGATAAACATTGTCAACAGGAAATTCGTGCCGCCCGAAAAGGCCCGGGCACCAGTAAGTATGTAATAGCGTAGAGACAGTTTAATACCCTTAATGACGATAAGTAGACCGCAGATTGCCCAAAGAAAACATATTAGGCAGATTACGTTTGAGGGTTTTCAAACGATCTGTAGTCGCAACATACCATAAAAAGCCATTTTGATGACAGTACAGCTATTCATCAGATAAACGTCGTTTCGGTTTGCTCAGATCGTATCGCTCTCATCACCAATTTAGTTGGGCAGCCTTGAGGAAATAGCGAATTTTCAGAACACTAAGTATTCAAGAATGCCACTTTCGTCGGATTATTGAAAAGTCCGACTACGGCGAGGATCTGTGATTCAGCAGAAACATGGATCACGCGGTGGTTATCTGTGTCGGCAATGTAGTATGACCCATCGGGCAATTGAATTGCCCCGTTCGGAGCGTAGAGGGTGAGGTTTCCTGAGTACTCAACCGAAGATTTGGATTTGGATCTACTATTTTCGGGATCGATTCGCAAAGCGGGATCGTTTGAGAGTAACAACACTTGCTCGTGGCTGAGGGTTAAATCCGCTCGGCTATCTGGTGCACTCAGTACCAGCGTTCGACTGTTTGTCACAAAGTCGTACTTCCAAACACGGTCCGCATGCTCTTCGGTAATGAGTAGTGTTGTGTCATTCAGAAAACGAACGTCGTTGGGGAAAAATACTTTTTGCTCTGCGACCAGTTCATTGGTTAGGCGATTGACGACATAGACCCGATGACCAAATGTATCAGTCACAGCAATTAGGTTTCCATGCGAATCCGCCCAGCGAGGATATGATGTCGCAAAGGGATTCGTCCATTGCAGACCTGACGTAAGCGACCAGAGTTCAACCCGGTAAGTACTCTCACCAAAAATCTTCCGAGAAACCAATAGATGATCGTCGTCCAATTGATTGACAAAAGCCAGATCTGCAGTGTCAGCCCCTAAGGAATATGTGCGAATCAGAATACCGCTCTCTACATCGAGAACATGAATCTCTCGCTGCGCTGCAAACACAACCTGGTTCTCGTAAACGTCTACTGCTCGATTGGCAAAAGGTTGTTGATATCTCCAGACAACTTGACCTTGCTGATCGATTCGCTCGATCAGCTTTCCAAACTGGCTGTTAACGATCATGTCGAATGGCAGTTCGGTTCCAGTTAAGGTCGGAAGTTCCGGAGTTCCCAACTCGGTATTCAGTGTACCTGCGCCAGGTACAAAGTAGGATAATGATGGGTTCGTAGTAGGTTCGACCTGAACGGAAATGATCATACGGTCGCCATATTGAGTCCCGTCGAATGGCCTGTATTCAAAACTATCTACACCGACGTAATCCGCATCGGCCACATAGGTCACGAATTGAGTCGAGTCACTGACCAGCAGTCGTCCATGTTCTGGCATGGTCTCAATCACATACGAGATCGCGTCCCCATCTGCGTCGAAACCGTCTAATCGAATACCATATTGAGTGTTGCTTGTGGTTGTGAACTCGAGCGGATGTCCACTAACGGGAGGGGTATTCGTGGCGACCATATTTGGCTGAGAAGCCAGTTCGCGTACCTGTGTAGCCGATAAAGAATCCTTGTAGATTCGAATATCATCAAAAGCTCCCGCAAACCCTCGGGGATTATTGGAATCGCCGTTCCGCCCCAAAACGAGTGCTTCCGCAGAAATGCGTCGGGCATGTCCCCGAGTATTCGGGACTACCGTCTGGACTTCACCGTTTACGAAAATCTCATATCGTTCCAGGCTCGCATCCCAGACAAAAGCGATGTGAACCCACTGCCCAGCTTCTAATCGAAAATCAGGCACGGCGGTGGCTCTGAAGCCTCCTGAGTCCAGACTGTCAACCAACGTCAGTCCCTCATTCGTAAGACTTGAAGAGAGAGAGCCAAAATGGACAGTATTTTGGGTGCCTTCCTCTTTTAAGTCCAGCAAAGTTCTCGTCGTTGTGGATGGCGAGACATCGCGAAAACTCTTCACCCAAAAAGCTAAAGATTCTACAGGTGTGGTTTCTAACGAATCCAGAGTCGCATAAGATAAATCGCCCTGGAGACGCAATGAGAATTGGTCCGTGGGACGAGTCGTTGCAGGTTCCTCCCATCCCGTGATTGGATCGAGGTTGTGAAGCACCAACTCAAATCCGTGAGAGGACTCATCCAACACAACGTCGGGATTGAGTTCTCCATCGAAGTTCCAGTGAGCGACTGGGCTGACTCGTTTGTTGCTCGCGAATTCGGCGATTTGTTCTTTTGTCAAGGCATGCGAAAAGATTTTCAGCTCATCAAAACTGCCATCAAAGCCTAATGGAGAAGTTGTATAGTCGCGTCGCCCGAGCAAAATTGCATCCGCTTCGATTTTGCGAGCGTGTCCTCGAGAATTGGAGACCACCGACTGCAACTGTCCGTCCAGATAGACGTCGTAGTGTTGATTCTGATCGTTCCAGACAAGACCGACATGCATCCATTGCTCAGCTGCCAGGTCGACACCGGTAACGCTTGTCGCCCGAAAGCCGCCCTCCTCCAGACTATCGACAATGGTCAAGCCTTCGTTATCCAGGCTGGGTGTCCAGCGCCCGAAACTGATCGTGTCGTGAAGTCCGTTTTCTTTAAAATCGATCAGGACTGAAGGTGAGGTATCCGTGGTGAGACTGCGATCACTTTTCACCCAGAAAAGAAGCGATTCAACAGTAGTGTCCGCCAGGTTTTCAACACGTGCATACGTGGTATTTCCTTGAACCTTCAGGGCGAATTGATTCTCACTGTCGGTTGTTGCGCTGCCGGTCCGGCCAGCATCGGGTGGTGCATTTACCAACGTCAAGTCGTGACCATTTCCCGAATCATCCACAATGACTGAAGGGGCGGATATGCTATCGAAGCTCCAGTGAGCAGTTGGAGAGAATACATTTGTGAGCAGGAGTCTTACCTCCAATGATTCAACACCTAAAGACAAACTATGACGATTTCTAATCCTTCTCGTAGGCCGCTGAACATTGTATGAGCAACCGAAGATTCGTCCGATAACGTCGAAACAGATCGTGTTTATAAAGTTTCTCATCGGGTTCATCTACTAATCCAGTCTAAGGGCTCTCGGTCCTCTTACGCCGAAACGGGAGTCATCAAGTCTGTTGGAAATGTGGTGTGCTCGTGCGTGTCTCGTCGATACTGGCGGTTTTCCTCAGAAGATCTTGGAGCAACTGTCAGTGGATTTGGTGTTTGTATCGAAGCAGTGGGGCTGGAATCGTTCAAACACCCTCATTGATAAAATGAGTTTTCCTCTGCAATTGAATTATCAGTCAGCATTTTGGGATTTGTTGACATTGAAACTCTTCTAAACATGCATTTCGAAACGGAAAATTGTAGTCCATTCGATTCATGCTAGAACCGGCTTCTGAGCAGAGTAAAGCGGCAAATCTGCGACGGGAAGAAAAATTGCGAGTTTCATCGGTTGAGGATGTCACAAGAGGTTTAACTCACAAAACTGTGGAATGACCCAGGAAATCGGATTCGACCCCAATTCGGCCCTAATTAAGAATTGCTACAATTCGGGGAATCGCTCTAGTGCGTGGTCACTGGGGAAACGAGAAGGGCCTGCACCGGCAACCGGAAGTTCTGTTAGACGAAGGCCAGATCCAGGCGATGCATCAGTGCTACGCTGCCATCAACCATTGCCCGATACGCCGAACATAACTGAGATTGCTGAAAAAAGAGACAGTATGCCAATGCCGACATCAAAAATTAGCGACTGACCAGCGGCAGAGCTTCCGTCGGTCTAGCGCAACTGACCAGAAATATTCAGGCAACTACGATGAACGGAATTGGTATTCAACCAACAAAGCCTGCAAAATAAAGCTTGCAGGACTTTGGATCGCGTCAAAGTGACTCTCTGGCAAGAGAGTGCGGCACTCTTTCAGGCATTCGTGCAAGTGACCTTAAATGAGCATGAGATACTTGCAAGTCTCTTTGATGAATGAGATGGATTGCGAACAGGAGAGTAATGATATTCCCAAATGCTGAATAATGGCCAATATTACCGACATACACCAGTTGGTATGCGATCATGACAACGACAATGGCTTTTGTTTTTACAGTGGAACGTCCGGCTTTTTCACTTTTCTCAAATGCCAGGTAAATTGCAACCAAGATGAGCAAAATTCCAAGGGTGTAACCGTAACTCAATATAAAATAGATCATGAAGTTGTGAGGATTAATGAACTCTCCCATGATTTCAGGCCATTGCTCCATACCAACGCCGATGACGGGATTCTCAGAAATGTATTCCATGCTTTCGACCCAGATACTGAATCGGAAAGACGAAATCGAATCCATCAGAGCCGTATCGTTCAGGAGGGAGAAGTCGAACTTCATTGCCATAAGTCCGATCGCAGCAGGAATAACCAGGAGCTTCAGATATCCGGGCAGACGCCAAACTGCATAAACGCCTAAGGCTAAGAAAACGCCAAAGATGAGCGGCATGAAGGCAAGGCTGAAAATGCCGAATCCCCAGTAGATCCAATGATATTTGTTTTCCATCGAGATCACGATGACGAAGACTGCGAGGACCCCAATCATATTTGGAGTCGCAAGCGGGTACCAGTGATTTGCCTTGTTAAAGGCAATACTTCCCAGCGAACTCGGGTTCATGACAACGAACGCAGCCAGAAAGAGCATGGAGACCAGGACCATGATATGAACTTCACGTGCAAGGTACTCTTTTGTAAATGAAATGTTCGGAAAGATATAGATGAGACCAATCAGGGTTATGCAGAATACAAGCGATTTGAAATCCGAACCATGCCAGAGATCCAAAATAAAAACCAGAATTGGGGTCAGGAAAACCCAGAGAGGCCAGGCTTTGATCGGTTTGACGTACAGAGCCTTAATCGCAATGTATCCGAGTAATAACATGTTGGAAACGTAGATGCCACCTGAAGCATAGAGCTCAGGAATATGCAATATGAGTATGAGTGTAAATAATGCTGACATTCACGTCGACCTTCGAATAATGGGAACACCCATTAATTTCGCTCCTTGATGACCTTCTCCACTGACTCTCAATCAAGTCAGCAGTCAATGAGTCAGAAGCTTGTCCGTTTAAGCATTTTTAATGGAGTCATGCTAAGGTATTTGAGGTATAATCCAACACTGCGTTCTTCGAGCCAAAGCTTTTCATTCTCCACTCGTCCTGCGATATTGGAGGAATGTCTCAATTGATCGGGGCCAGTTATACCAGGTGAGTAACGGTGTCGGGTTATCCAGTACCCTTCAGGATAGTCATACTCCTGCAAGGGTGTATCCGGCCTTACGCCGACGAGTGAAAGATCTCCTCGGAGGACATTAAAGAGTTGAGGTAACTCATCGAGGTGTGTCCTGCGTAGAATTGCTCCGATGGCGGTAATCCGCGGATCTTTGTTCGATTTCACACGCATCTTTGAACGCTCTTCCATCAGGGCCTCTTTGCTCGTGGTCGCCAATTGGGAATTAAAGTTCGAACCGTTTCTCATGGTCCTAAATTTGTAGATCGTGAAGGCTTTTCTGTCGATGCCAACTCGCTCCTGCTGAAAAAGGATTGGTCTTCCATCGCGAAGGTAAATGACGAGAGCCACCATGACCATGAGTGGCGAGGATACGGCTAAAAGAATGAGGGTCAGAAAAATATCAAACGCTCGATATATCATTCGACTCTCCATAAAAAGTTTTTGCAAACAGTCCCTGCCTTAATCGCTTCTGGAGTTCCTCGGTAAGTTCCTGATCAGACTTGGCTTCTTCGTATAAGCTTGCATACCATTTCTGGGCAGAATGATTTGCCTCTTCCAGGGCAAAGCCATCCACGTTGCAGAACTCCGCAAGTGTATGTTCCGAAGTCTTTAAATCTTCATAACGCAGGAAAAGGTATCGCTTTTTACCAGTGGTAATTTCAAAGGGGAAAGAGCGACCTTCAAGGTCCTTTTGATTTATTTTTGTCAGTGGTAGAAATTCCTGTTCAAGCCAGTGGCTGGCATAGTCGACATCGATAATTTCGCGATAAATTGGTCTGAGCAATTGCGTAAAGGACTGATGCTTACGAGTATCCTTGTGTCGTTGAAAATACAGATAGAGCACCTTGTCAAGATGGTGAAACGTGAGTGAGCGAATATGATCAATCGGGTCGCGGACGATGACGATCACTGATGTCAGTGATCTGCGAAATGCCCGATTCGTGAAGAATACATAAATCACCCTACTCAAGTTTTTCAATTTCGAGAGGGCGCTGATTGGAAGAATATCGATCTGAGATGAGTGTAGCTGGTGAGCATGAAACGTCTTCTTCCCTGCCTTCTTCAGAGCATTTTCCACTGCAGTGGAGCCCACTTTACCGGGTTGGTAAATTAGAAAACTATCAGCGTCGGCATCCCGAAACCACTTCAACACTTCTATCAGATTCAAAATTTTCGCAAGCATATTGTTCTTTTCAAGAGAATGCCGTTAACTCGTTCCCATTCAGGCCGCGCGATAAGTATGAATTAACTGAGGTAAGATTTTGTCTGGTGAAAAAGTTTTCACATGTTCGATCGATAGAACAGACGCTGCTGCGTACCTTTCAGGATCAGAAAACTCAATGATTGCGTCTGCAACCCGGGCGATACTCTGTTCCTGCTTCATGTCGATGAGAATGCCAAAACTGGAATCCGCTACAATTTCTGGTATTCCACCCACCTTCGATGCAACAACAGGCAGCCCGCTGCAAAGAGCTTCCTGGCACACGATGCCAAAGGTCTCATAATCCGGTAAATGCACAAATATGTCGTGCTGTTCAAGCAAGTCACGTATATTGCTTTGCTCTCCAAGCAAGCTGATTCGGTCTTTCAGGCCCATTTTGATAATCTTCGAACGAATACCTGGTAGAGCGGGCCCATCACCGACCATCGACAGAGTAAAATCGATTCCACGATCACGAAGAACATCTGCAACTTCGACGAGACGATCCTGTCCCTTGAGACCAGTGAAATGACCCACTGAGATTAGCCGCAATGGCCGTGTACTATCTGCGGTACGACTGGTCTGTGAGATCCAGGAATTACTGCTGTAAAGGCAATAAGTCTGTTTGTTGGGCGCGTAATGCCGGACATAATTGAGTTGATCTTGTGACACCCCGACTAATGTGCCGGGAACATACCTGAATAACCATTCCTTGCCCTTGCCATGAATCGAGGTGAAAAATCGCCGCCGACTCAAGCCGCATCCGAAGCTGGCAAGCCAGGTCAGTATTGTCGAGATCATATTATGACTGTGAACAACCTCAATGCGTTCCTCAGCGAGTACCCTGCGAATACTGAGAATGCATCGTAGCACAGCTAGAATCGACCGCCGACCAACACCGAGCCCGTTGATTTCGTAAACGCTGAAGCCTTCTGCTCGCATTTTCTCCGAAAGCGCCCCCCCAGAAGAGATGATGACCACATTATGGCCGTTCTGGCGAAGTTGACACGATAAACGATAGATCGATACCCCTGGTCCAGCCAGTTTGAGATCGCTCCTGATCATCAGAATATTCATTGAGGTAGGCTCTCTTCAACCGGATTACGATGTCTTGTGAGATTGGGTCATCGACCGCACGATCTCTTGCGTTTTCTGGCGCATCTCGTTGCGATTTTCCTCTAAGGATTCCGGGCTCATTTGAGACGACTCCGCAAAGACGAAACGAAGTTTCTCAACTTCACTGGAAAAATCAACGTTTTCGACCAACTCGTTTTTCGTTTTGGAAAATCCATGGAAACTGCGAGAAAGGATTGTTGCGTTGGATCCTAATCGGACATGTTCGCGGAGCACGCACTCTGCGTTAAGAACACCTTTGCCCACCTGGGCAATCCCTCCGATCCCGAATCGGGTTCCAGCTGCTCTAAGAGCAGCTGCCGCCTCCTCAAGGTACCCTTCGGAAATGCACTCGAACATCCATGTCAGACCCAGGTCGAGGTGAAGATCGTTCAGTCCGATATGTAGAGCTTCGATCGGAAGTCGTTCGATGGCTTCCGGCAGCATGCGAATCGCGCCGGCGGTTTCGAAAAGAGGCAAGACTTCGACGCGATCGTCTAGCAAATCGTAAAACCGGGCAAGTGTGTCGATGTCATGGAACATCGGAAGCATGATCGTATCAGCACCCCGGGCGATAACTTCGTCAATTTCCCTTCCTGAAGTCTCGTTCAGCGGGTTCACACGAACAAGCAGGTGCGCATCCGGCACGGCTTCGCGAATCAGGCTGACATCTTCCATGCGGTGATGACTTTTCCAACTCTCAACATGCGACTGACGTTTCATCTTGCCAATGTATTCGAGATCCACAAATGGCCAAACATCCTCGATTTCGCAGATGTATTTTGCGATTTCGGGATCGTTGACAATCATGTATAGCGTCAGCCAACACTTCACGTCAGGCATTGGCTGGCGAACGGACTCAGGCATATTGGACATCAAATCAACCTCAGGGCTTAAGAAGTTTCACGGTCGATAAAGATTCGGAACCAGATCTCCAGAGAAATCATGGCCCGTATTTGACGGGTGTAATTCGCTTCTCCTGCGATGTGCTGCTCATGCATTCTCTCGGCGGCTGTCACATCAATAATTCCTCGATCTTCGAATCGCCCACTGAAAAGCAACTCTTGGCAGAACGGGGCAAGACTTTCGCGAAACCATTCTCCAACCGGCACTGTAAACATCTGCTTTTTCCGGTGAGTCAGCTCATGTCCCAACATCGGTTCGACGGCATCTTTATAGATCGCCTTGGTCACGCCATTACGCAACTTAAACTCACCAGGAACCCGAAAGGCAAACTCAGCCATTCTGTAGTCCAGAAATGGAGAACGGACCTCCAGTGAATGAGCCATAGCCATCCGATCCGGTTTCACCAGATTATTGCCAGGCAGGAGTGTTTTGGTTTCTGCGAAAAGCACGCGGTTGATCGGGTCCTGATGCGTTGCCAGGGCGATCTGGTTGGAAAGTTCCCGATACGGATCTCGATCGTGAAACGCCTCGCGAAGTGAGCCTCGTAACAACTGATCTGGCTCATCATCGAGTAATAAACCGCTCTGTCTTACAAAGTCTTTGTCCCAGCCTGATTTCAGTTGGCTGGTGTCCCCATCTCCAAAGAAAGCCAGATATTTATCGTAGCCGGCGAAAAGCTCATCACCACCATCTCCTGTCAGCACCATCTTGACATCTTTAGCAGCAAGTTTTGCAACCTGGGCCATAGGGATGAACGAAATGTCGCCGTGGGGTTGGTCGGTATGCCAGATGAACTTGTTCCACATTGAGGTTGCATCCGGCAGCATAATTTGATTTGTATGCGAGGTCCCAAAGAGTGCAGATGCCTTTTCGGCAAAATGGCTTTCGTCGAACCGGGGATCTGCGAATCCGATGCTGTAGGTGCGGACCGGTTGTTCCTGAAGGCGACTCATCATGCCGACGACACTGGAACTGTCGAGTCCCCCGGATAAAAATGCCCCGAATTGCGCGTCAGACCGCATCCTGATCCGGGTGGCGTCGTAGAGCAGGGCAAGAAGCTCTTCACGAGCATCATCTTCAGTCATTCCGCGGTCGGGTACAATATCCAGGAGATCCCAATACGGACGGATATTGATACCTTCTGCGGTAATTTCTGCCATCGAAGCTGGCGGCAAATGCTCAATATCTAAGAACGCTGTATGAGGCTGGGGCACGTAATTTAACGCGAGGAACTGCGCCAAGGCATCGTAGTTCGGCCTTGCTTCTATGCCAGCTTCGAACAGAGCCTTAATCTCGGAAGCAAACCAGATCCGTCCGGTTTCCTTCCTCACTGTCAGATAAAGAGGCTTGACTCCCAGTCGATCACGGTAGAGCCACATTCTCTCTGATTGCCGGTCATAAACAGCAATCGCAAACATGCCATTTAATCGCTTTACGAAGTTGGGGCCCCAATGAATGTAAGCATGTAGCAAAACCTCGGTGTCTCCAGTCGTTCTGAAAATGGCGCCGAGCGATTTAAGCTCTTCACGCAGCTCTATGTAATTGTAGATCTCACCGTTCTGAACGACCGCGATCTGTGAGTCGTCCGAGAACATGGGCTGATTGCTTCGCTCCTGGAGATCGAGAATCGAGAGACGCGTGTTGCCAAGGGCGGCCCGTTCGTCGGAATGGAAACCCATTGCGTCCGGCCCTCGGTGTTCGATGGAACTTGCCATGCGCCGAAGTACTTCGTCCGAGACTCGTCCCGGTTCAAAAGAAAAGCAGCCAAAAATTCCGCACATGCGCTAGCTCTCCTCCCGAATCGATTTCGAGTGTCGAGAAATATCAATAATCAGCTTAGCGACCGTATCCGTGGCATTTCCAAGCTTCATCCTGCCGCCAACGCTGCATTGCAATTCGGCCAGATTCCGTTCGCGAAGCAGAGATGCCATCTCGTTGAGGTCGGTGGCAACCAGCGTGTTACTGTATTTGGGAAAAACTGCAATGTCGGGAAATCCGACGCAGATCGTAGGAAGGCCGGCCAAGTGGGCTTGTAATCCCATTGTGCTCACTTCGAAACAAACCACATCCGACACCAAAATCGCCTCCATTGGCGATAGCCCGGGATCGAGAATGCCATGCCGGGCTCCGACCGGCAAGTCGTGCGGCGCATTGGGATGAGGCCGCAGCATATAGGCATACTCGGGTCTTTCGTCGCAGAGCGGCTCCAAGACGGCGGCAACGTCTTCGCTGCCTACAAAGGGGCGGTCGGTGAATTCCGCTTGTTGGACAGAGGCCGAGGGCCATAGGACAAGCACCTTGTCCGAAACTCCAAGCTGTTCTCGCAATTCTTTCCTGCGTTCGACGTTCTCATGAAGCGTTAGGAGGGGATCGAATGCCGGGTTCCCTGTCGCATGCACTTCGGTATGCCCTTTGAGACCCTGTTGCAGCAATTCATCCCGCAGAGCTTCATTCAAGACGCACAGATGGTCGGCATAGTCTCCCGAAAGCACCCAACCTCGTTCGCGCTGAAGGAAAATATCGGCCACGGCCAAAGTCGGGATACCAAGGCGTTTCCCTGCGCGAAGTAACGCAAGCTCAAAACGCGGGCTTGTCGTAGTCACGATACAACTGGGTTTGAGTTCTTCGAGGAAAGATTCCATCGTTGCGATCGGTTCAAATGCGGAGCGTCCTTTGCACTCGACCAATGAAAGTGCGTGTTCTTGACCATGTTCCAGAATCAGGTCATGGAGACCGATCGCGAAATAGTCCCGGGTTTCGGCTGCAGTGATGTCAGGATGACCCTGTTGTGGCAAAAACTGATGGGCCAACTCCGCAGCATTTTCGTAGGCTTCTTCACGTCCTTTAATGATCGTTGAAACATTACGGGCGGATAGCCCTTGGCGAAGGAATGCCTGGTAAGCAGTCGTAAAGCCAACGGTGATGGGAGACATTCCCCATTCCGTCAGTCTTGTAGCCAGGGCTGCAATGATGTTGGCGTGGCCACCTCCGTAGGAAGCCAGGAGTGGAGTAGATGAATTGATCATGACGATTCCACACTGGCTGACATCTCTTTGAAAATCATCTCGGCGTGAGAGAAGTCTTCTTTCGTGTCAATATCATGAGACTGTGTCACATCCATAACAACGGCACCAATCCGGTCTGTTGCGAGTCCACCGTTCGCCAGGAACCAGTCGCTGGAAAAGACATATACGGCTCCATTAGGACGATAAACATATGGCAGACTTTGTCGGTTGGTAAAGCAATATTCCGGTTTACGGACGGGTACGAACCGGCCGTCTTCGATTAATCCAGACTTTAGAATCGAACGGTCACCTTCAGCAACTGAAAGGACGAGGTCAAACCCGCCACTGCGATGGCATTCCATCGCCTCAAGAATATTCTCGTCCCTTCGCAAGGGAGACGTCGCTTGTAACAATACGATATTCTTTCCTGTCAAATCGAGGCTGATAATTGCATTTTTTAAGACATCGTCCATCGGAGTGGTGTCGGAGGCCAGTTCGGGAGGACGACGATGAAGAAGACGTTCGTCACTGACGGGAGTGGTCAGTACGCTTTCGATGTCCGTTGAAACGATGCAGCCAGCACAACAGCGTAAGCCTTGACAAACTGCGTGCTCGTATAGAGGTCTTCCAGCGAAGGCCATAATGTTCTTATTCGCAAGGCCTCTCGATCCGGCTCGAATTGGTACTATGGCTACGTAGTTGTCTGGTTTTGCGTCTTTCATGATCTGTTCGTGTTAGCATAGTCTATTCGAGTGAGAAGATGTCCGATAATATCATCACGGTTCTACTTAAGCAGCGTGTTCCAAATCGCTCGCAATATCCACGAAGTTCTTCTGTAGCGGCGTGTTCCAGAACACTCCGGAGTCTAACAAATTAATAAATTTTTCAGTCGCCCGTCCAGAGCCAAAGCCGCTATGTCGGCGTAACCGTTTGCCCCAGACATCGCGCAGGAAAGCCTGAATGGCATCGTCGTCGTCCGCACGACAGTTTTGCAGTTCTTCGCAAAGCGCGCGGTTGGTCTGACGGGATCCGATATTAAGAGAAGGGATTCCCAGGAAAGGAACCTCCCTGACTCCAGCACTTGAATTGCCGACGAAAGCTGAAGCGTTTTTCATCAGTTCTGAAAAGTGGCGAAAACGCATCGACGGTAATACTCGAAAACGTTTTTCGGGTAAGCCTGATATGGCCTCAAAAATCGCCTCGGATCCTGGATCGTTATTCGGTGCGATAATAACGAATTCACGCCCCGATCGATCCAGACTTGAAAACAAATCGGTGGCCTGTTGTCCGATTGAATCACACTCAGAAGTAACAGGGTGAAAGACACAAATACCATATTCTTCAAATGTGATCTGGTATCGTTCTCTCACTTCGTCCAGAGACACACCAGAGGGTTGGAGGTGGATATCCAACTCTGGAGAACCGATAACGTGAATTCGTTCTTCAGGCTCGCCCAGAGCCATGACCCGTCGCTTTGCGTTTTCGGAACTAACCAGGTGGCTTGAGGAGAGCTTTGTATTACAGTGTCGGAACATTTCATCAATCGTTCCGGAGACCTCGCCTCCTTCAATATGCACGCAGGGGATATAATTCGTTGAGCAGACGATGGCCCCTGCAAAGGCTTCTACACGATCACCGTGTATGAAAACCACATCGGGCTTCTCCTCCATGACATAATCCGAAAAACCCAACACAGTCTTCGACAGGATGGTATCCATCGTGTCACCCTGCCGTTGATTAACAAACTCTGCCACGTTCGCAAAGGTCCGGTGAACTTCAACCTTGGTCAGGCCGTACTTCTCCAACATATGCATGCCCGTAACAAAGAAGATAACATCATATCCAGATTCTTGGGCAGCCTTGGCGATCGGTTCAACCTTGCCAAAATCCGCTCTGGTCCCGCTTAGGAAAATAAGTTTCTTCATTTTTTCACTTGCTAATCGTTGTCAAAACAAACTTACTGAAAATCGGCCCATCTGAGTTGTGTGTTCTTTTTCACATCCCGTGCGAGTATCCTGCCAGGCAGGTCGTCGAATCGATATCCGGGAATCTCTCCGTTGCCTGGTCGCCGTGCCCAGATATCGTTCTCGGTAATGACATGCCCCGCCTTGAGATCGGCATCGGATACCACAGAAGCGCGAGCAAATCGATACACATTCTCTTCAGGGGCGGTGCGTTGTTTTTCGTTATGAAGAGCGATATGAACCTCTCGCGATCTGTCGATCAACCACCGCAGTTCTGCCGGATCCATCGAACAGGAAATATCGGGCCCTACACGATAACGTGAGTCCGTAAAATGGCGTTCCAGAATACTTGCCCCAAGCGCCACGGAGGCCAGTGCCATTTCCGAACCGATTGAGTGGTCCGAAAATCCGATCACCGCTTTAGGGAAAGCTTTTCGAAGTTCCTCGATTCCCTTCAAGGAGACGATCTCGGGGGGCGATGGGTATAAGTTCGTGCATTCGAGCAATGCGTACTCGACACCTGCCTGCTCCATAATTTCTACGGATGGCCGGATTGTCTCAATGGTCTGCATTCCAGTAGAAAGAATGATAGGCTTACCAAATTTTGAAATGTGTCGAATTAACGGCAGGTTATCGGCTTCACCCGATCCGATTTTGAATGCCGGAACGTCAATTTCAGCCAGAAAATCAGCGGCCTTACGAGAGAAAGGTGTAGATATATATAGAAGTCCCAGATTTTCAGTATGTGCCTTGAGTTCAACCTCTTCATCGGGTGTAAGAGCACTCTGCGAAATCACTTCCCAAATTGAGACATCAGCGTTTGGTGGAAATATCGATTTGGCCTCAATGGTCATCTCGTCTTCAACGAAATGCGTCTGATGCTTCACACACTCTGCACCTGCATTTGCCGCTAGAGTAACCATTTCCTTGGCTACATTAATGTCTCCGCCGTGGTTTATTCCGATCTCAGCGATAACTAGTGGAGTACACTTAGGCCCGACTTCACGGCTTCCGACTTTCATCAACACCTCCCATGTGCCTATTTGCCTATTTAATTTCTTTGATGCTACCGCTGCGTTGGCTTTCAGTCCCCCGTGAGTGATTGAATTTCTGATCCATGCACCTCACAGTCTTCGAGCGTCCGCGAAAGAAACCGATTTGTGGTGGCTGCCTTATTTTGCAACTCCTTTAGTCGGCAGGATCTATGCGTACTACCAAAGTTTGAGCAAAAGACAAAAAACGCAAGGTCATATGGAGTCAAAAACTACTTGCAGACCATAATTTCAACGGGTTCCCCTCCTGTTTGTGCCGGAATCTATTAGAATTCTAATTCTGCGCCAATAGTGATTGTTTACAAGCTCCAGGTAGCTGTTTGCGACTTTCAGCTGTTTTTAGATAAAGAAATCGAATCATCCAATTTGACATGCTGATTTTGATGAACAATTCGCTCGATTCGGCGAGTCGTACGTAGACTTTGGATTTACCCAGGTTTGGTGGGCGCTCTGCGAGAGTGTATACTCTCCGTCAAGGAGCAATTTCTATGGGCAATTCACGACCTCAATACTAAGTAGAATTTAAAAAGGAAGCGGTTAATATGGTCACCTTGCAGCAATGCAATATCGCTGAGGTGGCACACCGGTTGGGGATCCATGAGCAACTCTTGCGAAGGTGGAAAAA
>DEML01000061.1:0-49934 GCA_002359185.1 Planctomycetaceae bacterium UBA2671 | reverse complement strand
TGGAAAAAGAAACTTGAAGCTGGGACGGGGACGACTGGTTTTTCCCAGCCTACAGCCGTTGAGCAGGAGAATCGTCAACTTCGGGAAGAAGTTCGCCGGCTGACGATGGAACGCGACATTTTCCGGCAACTGCACGGAACTTGTTAATTCCGAAAAAGCGACGGTCTTCTTCGAGAAGGAATCACGATGAGATATCAGTTCATTGAACACCATCGAAAGGTATGGCCAATTGGCATTCAGTGTAATGCCTTGCAGGCAGTTCGACAATCAGCCGCAACCACTCCGTTTGAACCTAATTAAGATTAGAAATCTGAATGGCTTCCACAGCCTTTTCAGCATCTGTAGCTGGCAAATCTGCTTCGGATTGAGCCACTGGCGAATCCTTTTCTTTTGGGT
Organism: Planctomycetaceae bacterium UBA2671; assembly: GCA_002359185.1. Taxonomy (GTDB): domain Bacteria; phylum Planctomycetota; class Planctomycetia; order Planctomycetales; family Planctomycetaceae; genus Rubinisphaera. The sequence continues at coordinate 49,538 of DEML01000061.1, read as the reverse complement.
GTGATGAGGTGAGGCACGAAAGTGCCTTCAAACAAGACAGGTGAATGCAGGCCGAGCCATTTTGAATTTGAAGGGCCGGTAGAGAAATGAGCACTGAGTACACAGCAATAGCGATTGATGAATATCTGCCACTGCTGCTGACCATCAGCAGGAATTGGAGCAAGCCGTGAAGGTTGGCAAAATAGGAACCAGCTACTCTTGACGTCGCTGTCTTGAACAAAGAAAGCGGTATCCAGAAAGCCATCGACTCGTCGAAAATTAATGCGATAATTGGGCCTGAGTAGCCATGAAGGCATCCAGACAGAGCAATCTGGAGAGGAAGCAGAATGTACTGGTTTTGTACTACAACTAATGCCAAGCATTGGCAAAAGACGAGAAACAATGGCAATCATCCAGAGTGATGTAACTCTTGACCTGCCAGAGAGATGCGCTGTAACTGCAACGAAGAAAAGGAGTTGTGTAACACGGCCGGGACGTATCCCGTTCTCTCCGCTTAATAAAAGTGCCTGAAACGCTAAGTAATTACACTGTAATGACTAGGCGTTCTTTTTATGTAATGCGAGATAACTTCTGGAGCACATCATGTGCACCGGAGGATCGCATGGCTAAACGCCGCAGATCTTTTTGAGAAGAAATTGATTGCAGGTTGAGTCTGTCCATTGAAGATTCACTTCACATTTGAATCGTCCAGATTCAAGTGATGAGCTTGAAGATCATACATGGGATTGTCAGGATGAATGAATCACAATTCATTTTCAATCCGTAATACAGGTCAATCGTTCGATATGATTCAATTTGCAGTTACAGTCAGTCTGGTTGAGCAGGCTCGTGGTGGTCCGTTTGTCTATTGGGATGGTGTGCGAACTGCCTTTCATGATGCAAAGAAACTTGGCTACGATGCCGTCGAGATTTTTGCTCCCTCTGCTGATTTCGTCGATCGCCAGGAGTTGCACAAACTCGTCGAGGAAACCGGTTTGAAAGTCGCAGCAGTCGGAACAGGAGCTGGGATGGTTGTGCATCAACTCCAGTTGTGTGATGCAGATACCTCACGACGCGAACAGGCGATTCAATTCATTAAGGACATCATTGATTTTGGAGCCGAGTTCAACGCACCGGCGATTATCGGATCGATGCAGGGTCGGTTTGATAAAGCCGAGGGAAAAGCGGCAGCTATCATGCGACTCACAGAAGCGTTGAATATTCTTGGCGAATATGCCGGGCAGAAAAATGTTCCCCTGATTTACGAGCCGCTCAATCGTTATGAAACGAATCTGTTCAATAAACTGGCAGATGCAGCTAAGTATCTGCGATCCGAAAAGATTGCCAATGTGGTGTTACTGGCGGACCTGTTCCACATGAATATTGAGGAAGCCGACATCGCTCAGGCATTCCGTGATGCAGGCGAGTTGACGGGTCACATTCATTTTGTCGATTCCAACCGTCAGGCGGCAGGTTTCGGGCACATGGATTTTGGACCCATCGTGAAAGCTCTCAAAGAAATCGGCTATTCGAATTACGTCTCAGCCGAAGCATTTCCGATTCCCGATTCGGCCACCTGTGCAAAACAGACGATTGAAAAATATCGCGAGTTGTTTCCACGATAAAATCGATTTTCTCCATGCAACGGATAGTAATTGAACGCAGAATCCAACACAGCTGGACTAGCTGGCAGTGGTACACTGTAAAATGCTCTATTGCATATTCAATAATTTCCTGCAGCGTTCAGCAGGAGCAAACACGGTATTTTAGGACATTTCGAGCCCAAGCGACTGCAGAAACCATTTGAAAATGGCCTAAATCCGCTTGACGAGCACGGCTGTCATGTCATCGGCCTGAGTTTCCAGTCCGTTCAACTTTTGACAGGTGTTAAGCAGTCTTTCAACAATTTCGCTGGCAGGTTCTGATCGGTGGGCTTCAACAAAATCGATCATTCCCTCTCGACCAAAGAGTTCTTTTTCCGGGGTCATCGTTTCGCAAATTCCATCTGTCGATAAGATCAGTTGGTCCCCCGGTTCAAATACAAATTGTGGAGAAAATTGGAAGTTGACGCGTTCATCAACTCCAAGCATTAGGCCCGTACTTGGCAGGCAGATACGATCTCCATTGGCTTTCAGAAAATCAGCTCGATGACCGGCTCCCACATAGTGGAAACTGTGAGTCTGGAAATTGATCTCTGCCAGAAACAGTGTCACGAATGCGCATTCCCGCAAATCGTGATAGAGAAATTCATTCAGACATTCCATCGCCACATCAAGGCGTACCTCCGTTCGGAGAATCGCCCGGAGATAGGAACGAACTTCGACCATTTCCAAAGCAGGCCCGAGACCATGACCACTGACGTCTCCTACAGCGACCACAACGCGGCCAGGTGCGACCGTGATGTAATCGTAATAATCTCCAGAGACCGATTCCGCTGGTAAAACGGAGCCCGCCATATCGTACCCGGCAAAACTGGGAGACTTGTCGGGATACAACAAACGTTGCACTGCCTGAGCTGCCTGGAGTTCCTGTTGATTATGCAGTTGTTCGGTGATGTCCGTGGAAATTCCGCCAATGCCGAAAATCTCTCCATTGGAATCGGTCAATGGAAATTTGACGGAGATGTAGGTATGCAGCCCATCATCATGTGGGACGACTTCCTGAGTTCTCTGCATTTCCCCACTTTGTACAATATTCAGATCATTCTTCTGAAATATCCTGGCGACATCATCTGTAAAAATGTCGTAGTCAGTCATCGTTTTCACAGAGAGCCGATCAACATGAAACAGCTCTTCAAACAGACTGTTGATATAAAGATACTGCCCGCGCAAATCTTTGGCATAGGCCACCGCTCCTGTGTTATCCAGCAGGCTGAGCATGAGTCGCCGCTGCTTGTTGATAGCTTTCTTGTTTTTGATTCGATGCCTGGCATCATCCAGACAAATTAGAAAATAACATTGATCGGCATCAACAAATTGTTTGGCAGTCAGTTTGATTTTTCGCCAGCGGCTTATCGGAGAATGCAATCGGCAACGAATGGATTTCAGAGAGCCAGGAGGAATTGAAACCTCTGCTTTACTCTCCCGTTCCTGCGGATTTCCCTCAGCGATCAGATTATCGAACCAGTCCTGAATTCGAGGACGATCCTTTTCGCGGATTAACTGCTCGAAAGGAGTTCCAGGATTGAGAGAAATCGACGAATGCAGCAGCTTTCGGCAACTGGAATTACTGGAAACGAGGAGGCATCGAGAATCGAGAATCATCATCGGCCAGGGCGAAATTTCAGCCAGCTGACCATGAATTTCAAGTTGAGCGGCGGGATTTTCCACACGCGAACTCATAACGACACGCTCACTTGCGATTGTGAAACAGCGTCCTTGCATAATTCCGGAATGTGATTGAGATAATATCAATCACAAATTATTTGTTGCGGTTGAAAAATACCATACCACCAATGTGACAAATGTTCAATGTCAATTCTTTCACGAAGAAGAGTTATTTGTTTGTGATGACTTCTCTAATTTTAAAGTTCTACGGCTGATCAGGATCGCATCGGCTTCCAGAAAGATATTACGAATCTCGGGATACTTTTTGCGAATTTCGCTTTCAATTCGATCAATGGTGCTTTCAATTTGATCAGATCCCAGTGAATCCAGAAACTGAAGATCCATTGCCAGCAGAATTTGATTCGGGCCAAAATGGAGTGTCAGAGGCGACTTGGCTCGCTGAACTTCCGGGTAGGAATTAACGATTTGCCTGACTCCTTCTACGATTTCGGGAGACGCACTTTCGCCGATCAGTAACCCGTGCGATTCGTAAATCAGCACAAACGCGACTGCTGCCAGTATTAATCCAATACAGATGGAAGCTACTCCATCGAGAACGGGTATTTCCAGCAGGTGGCCGATAAAGATACCCAGAAAAGCAACGATCAACCCGAGTAGAGCAGCAGAGTCCTCGAAGAGAACGGCAAATGTGGTCGGGTCTTTGCTCTCCTTAACGGCTTTCCAAACGGAGTTGTTTCCTTTGGCAACCAGAAATCCTTTCAATGCCAGATACCACGCTGCTCCTTCAAAAATCACGGCCAGTCCGAGCACAATATAATTGACGGTCGGATCCGATAATTCGATAGGATGGAGTACGTGAAGAATCCCTTCATAGACAGAAATGCCTCCACCAATTCCAAAAATGAGAATTCCGACAATCAGCGTCCAGAAATAAAGCTCGGGGCCATAGCCAAAGGGATGCTTCTCATCGGGGATACGCTCGCTGCGATGAATCCCAAACAGCAGTAAACCACCGTTGCCGGTATCAACAAGTGAGTGAATCCCCTCGGTCAGCATCGCCGAACTTCCGGTCAGCCCTGCAGCGATGAACTTCGTTATGCAAATCAGAAAATTACCGACAATGGCACCATAAATTGCCAGCTTAGAACCTGAGGCAGCCATTTAATGTAACCCTTAAGAAGTAAGCAAAATGTGTAAAGTATCGTATGAGTATCAAGAATAAAAGAACCACGGATGGACACGGATAAAATGTGAATCAGAAACATCAGTGTTAATCCGTGTCCATCCGTGGATTAAAATATCATTAATAAAGTCATTAAAGTCCACTCGGGTTGACATATGCTTTTTCATGCAGGCCAGCTTCGATCAGTTTGAGTTCTTCCATCTGTCTGCTCAATGTTTCCCAGCGTTCCGGTTCCATCTGACCGGTGAATTCGCCGTTCGCGTTCAGGCACAGTTTGCGAAGAGCTTCCATTCCGCCATCGAGGACATCGCGGGGCATTTCCGGATTGATCGATTGAATATGCTCGTGAACAGCGTCGGGATTTTGCAGATAAGCTTTCCAACCCGCGATTGACGCCCGCACAAATTTTTCAACCAACTCAGGTTGATCAGCAAGCGTTTTTTCAGAGACGATCAATACACTCGAATAAGGATTGAATCCCAGATCCGATACGAGTAGCGAAGTGGTTTCAATTCCCTGTTTTTTAGCAACGATCGGCTCGCTGAAAACATATCCCTGCTGAGCAAATGTCGGATCCTGTAGAAACTGGGAAAGCGAACCAGTGCTTCTTACAATTTTAACGCCAGTGAGCGGAAGTTTTTCTCGCAGATAATGGGAAAAAGCCGGGGCATCGCTCATCGCCAATGTTACGTTTTCCAATTGATCGAACGTCTCAATGCCTGAGGATTTGTGGACGACAATACAACGTGGCGAATGCTGCAAGGGTGCGAAAACACCGACCACAGGTGCCTGCTGGGCTCGTCCGAGAAGAATGCGGTCGGCATTGGAAATTCCGAAATCGACTCTGCCAGTTGCCACCCGCTGAATGACAGGACTGTCGGGACCGCCGGGCAGAATTTCGACATCGAGCTCCTCTTTTTTGTAATCCCCATTTAAAAGAGCCGCATAAAATCCACCATGCTCGGCTTCCGGCAACCAGTTGAGAGCAAGTGTCACTTTCTGATTTCCTGAAGGCTCAGTTTCAGGTGAAGTGCATGAGCAGAGTGGAGCAATAAGCAGGAGCAGCATCACAAAACGGAACATCCGCATAATTCATTTCCTGTGTCTAAATGGAATTCGATGCTTAAACCTTACCGTCTGCATAATCCCCTGAAAACTGACCAATGAGAATAGCGTCTGGCAAGATCGCCTTCCTGAGTGAGCTATGTTTCAGAGTGTGATGAAATCTCACTCTAAAGAAGCGTGAAATGGTGAGCCTGCAACTTGGCAATGGAATGTGTGTTTGCGACCTGATCAAAACAAGTCCTGGAAGGACATAAGGATGCTGTGATGTTGAGTTCCCTGTGGTATTCGATCTGCTTTTATGCGAACTTCTATTACACATTCGTCCTGCGCTGGTGGTCTAACATTACCCCGGCAGAATACGGTGTGGTGCTCATCGGCGTCGGCGTTTTCGGTTGGATTCTACTCAAATCCGCCAGTCGGAAATAAGCGAATCGAGAGGCTTGAGAAGCTTACGCACCTTCGCCATTCAATCCCGCAATTGCAGCTTCGCGAGTCTCATAGTACGGCCACAATTTGAACAGGCTCATCCCTTTGAGAACATCGTACATGTTCGGATTGGCAGAACAGATGGCGACCTTGCCGCCGCGGAGTTTCTTTTCTCGACCGAGTGTGATCAACGCTCCAATGAATTCCGATCCAAAGTAATTCATGTTCTTCAGGTCAATAATCAGCAGTGGCACAGTCTGATCGGCTACCAGTGTGCGAACCGAATTCGATTCCATCTGCAAATCGGCATACCGGAAACTGGCTCCCTGGCCGAGCGGTGTCACAAAAATGCAGGGAGGCTCTTTAACGACTTCAAAAATTTTCAGATGACGAGCCATCGAACTGTACAGCCTGTTGGTAGGAAGAAATGAATACTATGCTCTTAACCTATTATTTTTGCAGATGCAAGTTGGAACGAAACAACTGCACAATTCCGTCATGATTTTTGAAGAAATCATAGAAAATTCTGAATTCTCCAGGATTGATTTGCACAAATGAGAGATTTGAGACGTATCAGTCTTTACAGTTTTGATTTAACACAGCAGAAATTAAATTCCAATAATTTCCTATGGAATACTCACTAAAACGAATGGATCTCCTCTCTATGAACTCAGATAAAATGAATCCGCAGGATCGAGAGCAGATTATTCAAGCGATACAAAACGGGCGTAAAATTGAAGCGATCAAGATTTATCGGGAATGTACCGACAGTAGCTTGTTGGAAGCCAAGAATTTTATTGAAGGGCTGACTGAGGAACTTCGAGAACAGAATCCCGGAAGCATCCCTGAAAAAAGTTCAGGGTGCGGAACAGCAGTGTTAATTTGTCTCATTTTCCCTGCGATCTCACTGTATTATCTGTTTATTTCCTGAGTGCTGGTCTGTCAGTTCAGAAAGTAGCATAGATTTATATCGTTATTTGTTTGATTGTCCTCCTTCGAGAGGATATAGTGAAAACAGGCTGACTGAGTGTGCTGAATGAGAACTTACGTCTTCTTTTCAGGCTCTTGATTGTCCGTACAGTAATAGTACGTTAAATCATTGAATTCGCACATTAATTATCAGGCCGGGTTTTTGCCACATAATTTTGTGGCTCACATCGTTGACTCCTCGACGGCTGTTGCTCGACACTGCTAAATTTGCACAGTTGAGTCCCCACCTTTGTCGACTCGATCTGGCAGCATCTCCCGATGTTGCAAAGGAATACATAGTGGCTGATTACGATATTCGCAAAATTAGTATTATTGCCTGCATTGCCCTTGTCGTTTTACGACTCTCAATTGGCTGGCAGTTGCTTTACGAAGGTCTCTGGAAGCTCGATTCTCAGGATTCTGCCTCCGCCTGGACTGCAGAACCTTACCTGAAAAACTCACAAGGTCCCTTACGAGACTACTTCCGCAGTCTTTCCGGCGATCCTAATGACCTTCGCGACCTCGATTACGACACTGTCGCTGCCCGCTGGACTCGTTGGGCCGAAAAATTCAAGCAGCATTATCAACTCGATGACCGTCAAAAGCGAGTTCTTGATGAAATGGTCCGCGGCTCCAAGGATTTCCGAGTTGAGTTGGAGGCCCTTCCCGAAGGTGTCGAACTGACAGGAAGTGTTGGCAAAGTAGTCACGTTCCTGCCCGATGAAAAACGGCTGATCGTCGATGGTCAGTTACACATGACGCCAAGTGAAAAACAGGCACTTCTCAAACAGGTCAATTTTAACGAAGAGACCGACGATGCTGATGCAATTGAAGATCCTGTAAAAAAGGATTTTGTCAAGAAAGTCCTCTACTTATATCAGCGGCAGGCTTCGCTTTCCTATCTGGAAAAAGCCCTGGCAAGCCTCAAAGGCGATCCCGCTTGGGCAGGTTCGATTGACGAGAAACAAAAAGGGACAATTGACGGAAAAACGCTTGGCAAAATCCAGCTCTATCGGAATCGGCTCGATCGCTACGAACAGAAACTGGCGAACGCCAAAACAGATTTCGATCAGGATCATCTCGATTACGACTGGAAAGAAATCCAGACGATGCGAGCAGAACTCGTCGGTCCGATTCGGAAACTCGAATCTGATATGAAGTGGGATGCGGAGAAACTGTTGAGTACTTCTCAACTGGCCCTTGGCCCTCTGCCTCAGGAATACACAGCTCAACGGGATATCGACCTCAAAACCATGTGGGGGTTAACCATTATTGGTGGCCTGCTGATTGCAGGATTCATGACACGAGTCGCGGCTCTGGCCGGCGCCTTCATGCTGTTGCAGTTTTATCTGGCTTACCCACCGATTCCGGGTTACCCCCAACCGCCGGGGCCGGAACATGCCATTGTGATCAACAAAACCTTTATCGAAGTCCTTGTCCTGCTTTCGTTTGTATTTTTACCAAGTGGCAGCTGGTTCGGAATCGATGCGATCTTCTCCGGGTTCTTCAAAAAGGAACCGGTCGACGATCGATAACCACTGAATTTCCATTTTCGGGATGCACTGAACGGTATCCCTGTTGAATTAATTATCCCCCTGCCCTCAGTGGCGAGTCACTGAACTCTGCAGGGATTTATTGACTGCATAAGAGGTCTCAAAGATGTATTTTACGCCTGAAGAAAAAATTCTTGGCACAGATAATTTCCATACCGCAGTCGGCTCGACGCGTCGTGACTTCCTGATTGGGACTGTCGCAGCCGGAACCGCAGCCGGGGCTACCTATTTCGGGTATCAAAAGCTTGATGGAAATCCAGTCAAAGTTGGCTTCATCGGAACCGGCGATGAAGGCAGCGTGTTGCTCACTGAGCATCCGCCCGAATACATGGAAATCGTGGCCATAGCCGACCTGCGCCCGACCAATCAGAAGCGGGCTTTTGATGGCGATGGTAATGAGCACCGTGTTGGTCTGGTCAAAAAGTTAGGGGCCAATGCCAAGAAAAATATCAAGGTCTATCCCGATCACCGAAAACTGCTCGAAGATCCGAACATCGAAGCGGTCGTCATTGCGGTTCCTTTGAATCAGCATGCACCGATTGCGATCGATGCCCTTAACGCCGGCAAGCATGTCCTGTGCGAAAAACTGATGGCGCACGACATCACACAGTGCAAGCAGATGATCAAGGCTGCTAAGGACAACAACAAATTGCTGGCCGTCGGCCATCAGCGGCATTACAGCGTGCTGTACGACAATGCGAATCACATTGTGCAGCAGGGTTTGCTGGGCGACATCAAATTCATCCGTGCCCAGTGGCATCGCAATAACAGTTTCCCGGGACGTGACAGCTGGCGTAAGCAGATCAACAAAACAGACGCAACTGCACTGGAAGGTCGCGTGACCGAGTTCGGTTACGATGACATGGAGCATCTGGTTAACTGGCGTCTCTACAACAAAACCGGTGGCGGCCTGATGGCCGAACTGGGAAGTCATCAGCTCGATGCGGCCAGTATTTTCCTTGGAAAAGTTCATCCAATTGCCGTGCAGGGTTATGGCGGACGAAACTTCTACGGCGTCAAGGGAGTCGGCTCGCTCGACAAACAGCAGGACGACCGGGAAATCGACGATCACGTCTATGTGACCTTTGAATTCCCCGGACCGAACTACGAATCAGACAAGCACGATAAAGTGATCGTGACCTACTCTTCCATCAATACCAACCGCATGGAACCTTATGGGGAATCTGTGTTTGGTAGTCGGGGAACGATGTATGTCAACCTGGAAAAAGAAGCGTTGCTCTTCAAAGAAGCGTCCCCAACAACCGGTGGTGGAGGAACCGAGCAGCGACTGCACGTGCTTAATGGAAACCCTGGTGGTCCGGTTCTGGATGCCAGTGAATCTCTTGCCCCTTCCACCAATGCCGCTGTTGCTTCAGCTGCTTTGGAAAAAATCAGTCGGGGTTACACAGAAGAAATGGAACACTTCTGCTATTGCATCCGCAATAACAACTTCGATCCCCCGAGCGAAGGTGGCCTGAAGTGCAATGGAACAGTCGCCATGGCTGATGCAATTATGGCATTGACCTCCAACCTGGCGATGAAGCATCAGAAACGGATCGTCTTCAAAGACGAATGGTTCGATCCAACGAACCCTGCAACACCGGAAAATGATGAGCAAGTCACCGGCTAATCGTAACCCGCCCGGTGTGCCACTGCTGGCTTGTCCAGCAGTGAATTCGAAGTAAAGTAAGATTTCGACAAGTCGTGTCAGAGATGGCACGGCTTTTGTCTATTTCGAAGCACTTTTCTCTATTCAAATATAACAATGCCGATCTCATCGGCACGAACTCCGATTCTGAGAAAGAATTCGCCCCGAACGACTTGCTTATTTGCTCCAGCAGTTGACAATAGGGCCGTAGGGTACGCTGTGCGTACCATTCCAGAGTGCCTGATCCTACAACGGACAATACAAGCACGAAGCGCAAGCGAGTGTGTTTTCGGTTCGCGTTGAACTTACTCGCTTGCGCTTCGTGCTTGTAGACATCATTCGCTCACAGCGAGATGTCGCTGACACATAATGTTTCCGATTGCCAACCTGCTTAATTTTTGAGAATTATGAACCGCAATAAATTTGCTCAATTGATAATCTTTGTGATTGTCGCGATCGACTTGCTCGGTTTCGCGATCATTTTGCCGTTGATGCCCCGTTATGGTGACTTTTATAACGCCAATGCGATGACACTCGGCTTTCTGATGGCTTGCTTCTCCACGATGCAGTTCATCTTCGCACCGATCTGGGGACGAATTTCTGATCGCATCGGACGTCGGCCTGTACTGCTGGTCGGGCTGGTTGGCTCCACATTCTTTTACGGCGTCTTCGGCTGGATCTCCACATTTCAAGCCGATCAACTTTTTCTGGGGCTGGCTCCACTGACCTGGCTGTTTCTTTCTCGAATCGGTGCAGGCATTTCCGGGGCCACGCTTTCAACGGCCCAAGCCTTTATTTCTGATAGCACAACCAAAGCGGAACGTGGTAAAGGGATGGCGTTAATCGGAGCCGCGTTCGGAGTCGGGTTTACGTTCGGGCCACTTATTGGAGCCCCCTTCGTCGGCACCGATGCAGCCGCTCCTCCAAGTGCCTGGCCGGGGTATATTGCCTCAATGATTTCCGGAACCGCTCTCCTGATTGCCATTTTCAAATTGCCCGAATCCCTGCACAAAGGCTCCAAGCCAGCCAGCAGTCACTGGTTGAACTTGAGTGAATTGCGGACCGCGATTTCCAAACCGACCGTCATTCCTCTGCTGGCAACTATTTTCATTGCGACACTCGCATTTGCACAATTTGAAATGACACTCCCTTACATGACCAAGCTGATCGGAATGAGCGATCGGGATAACTTTTACATCTTTGCCTACATCGGCTTTCTGCTCACCATCTTTCAGGGGGGATTGATTCGTCGGATGATCCCGAAACTGGGAGAATTTCGCACAGGGATTTTCGGAGCCGTCTGCCTCGCGACGGGACTGCTGCTGATTGCGTGGGTGGCGAGTGATTTGAGTTCATCCTCGGAGATCAATCCTGCTCACACAACGATTGCCGCTGTGACACAAGATCCAGCGGTTCTCGAAGAGATGGAAAAACGGGGCCGCGAACTGTTTCCCATCCTGATGATGGTTCTTCCGGTCAGCGTACTTGGCTTTGCTGCTGTGACCCCCGCCTTGCAGGCAATGTTATCTCTCGGAGCCAGCGACAGCGATCAGGGGGAAGTTCTGGGGGTCGGGCAAAGTATGTCGGCTCTGGCTCGAATTTGCGGTCCGATTGCCGGTTATGGAATGCTCGAACTTGGTTATCCGTTAATGCCCTACATTTCCGGAGCTGTGTTAATGATTGTCGTGGCCCTGTTACTGGCCCGGCTCAAAAATATGCTGGATCGTCGAACTGCTCAAACGATTGAGAATCCCGATCACTCTGCTTCTTCACCGGTCGTGGCGACCACTCAGGACTAGTTCAATGCCAAAACCCAACACCTCTCAATCTCGACCTCGCAAATCCAAAGCCGAACGACCTGTCGAAGCTCCAGAAGAGTATCGTCTCCAAAAATTCCTGGCTTCTGCGGGACTCGGCTCGCGCCGAAAGTGCGAAGAAATCATTCGCAGCGGTCGCATCATGGTCGATGGCGAACCCGTCGACAATCCCGGCATGAATGTCAATCCGCTCACGCAGGTCATCTCCTTCGATGAAGAACGCCTCAAGCCACAACCGCATAAGTACTTCGCGCTCAATAAACCGAAGGGAGTTTTGTGTACCAATCACGACCCTGCCGGACGTGCACGGGTCATCGATCTATTCGAAAAAGAACGCGTGCGACTCTTCCCGGTTGGACGGCTCGATGAAGAGAGCGAAGGCTTGCTCATCGTGACCAATGACGGCGAATTTGCCAATCAGTTGGCTCATCCTCGCTATCGAATTTATCGCACTTACCGAGTGCAAGTGGTTGGCGATCCGAAACCAGAACAGATCCAGCAACTCAAGCAGGGGATTTACTTCAAAGAAGGTAAGTTCAAGTTCGTGAACGTTCATCGAGCTGGTCGTCAGGGACGTTCGACCTTCCTCGAAGTGACACTCGGCCAGGGACACAACCGTGAAGTCCGCCGACTGTTTGCCCGCATCGGTCACAAGGTCATGTCACTCGAACGCATCGCCTTCGGCCCGATTAAACTCGGGAAACTCAAGTCTGGACAATATCGTCCACTCACCGATGGCGAACTGAACGAACTCCGTGAGATGCTGGTTCGTAATCGCCAGACATTAACGCCCACTCCAGAAAAAACGCCGCGTCCTCGCAAGCCATCACCGAGAGCAGAAGGCGAAAACAAAAGAGAAGGTGATCGACGCCCCGCCTCAGCCAGAAAGTCGGCGACTCCAGAAAAGAAGCGTATCTTCCGCAAATCGAAAAGCAATTCCCCGGTTTCACGCAAAAAGTAATCCCGTTGGGATGGAAGACCATGCAATGAAATATGTGTGGTCGATGTTTGGGGAAAGCCGAAATCGGAAAGCGGAAAGCCGTGGGTGGCTGGGGTCGAAGCGCAGCGAAGCCCCCAGAGTTTTGTGTCAACCACTGATGCAAAGTGTAGGTCAGGCAGTGCCTGACCTACAGTGCTGACTCAGATGCCCTTAAAGCTTTATTCTTCCCCAGCAGCGGGCATTCCTTCTGGGCGTAACAGTGGGAAGTAAATCACATCGCGAATACTGCGGCTATTAGTCAGCAGCATGACGAGCCGATCGATACCGATTCCCAATCCCCCAGACGGTGGCATACCAACTTTGAGGGCGCGGATGAAATCGGTATCCATCTTGGCCATCGAGTCTTCTTCATCCTGACCTTCGAGCTGTGTCAGAAACAGTTCTTCCTGCAACTTCGGATCGTTCAGTTCCGTGTAGGCATTGGCCAGTTCCATACCTTTTACGTACAACTCGAATCGCTCGGCGATGTTCGGATCATCCTGCTTACGTTTGGTCAGCGGACAGATGCTGGCCGGGTAATCGATAACGAACACAGGTCCTTCGAGACTGTCTTCCACCAGTTCCTCGAACAGATCATTCACAATCACATCGGGATGCTTGCCTTCAGTTTCGATGCCCTTGCTCTGGGCGATCTGCTTGACGGCTTCCGTATCCGACATCGCACACCCAGCAGCTTCCTGAAACAGTTCCGCATATTTGCGTCGCGGCCACGGCGAAGTGAAATCGATAGAGCCTTCGCCTTCTTCGCCCCAGGGGAGAACCATCGTGTCTGAAATCGCTTTGACGGCATCGGTCACGATCGCTTCGGTCAAATCCATCATCGTTTCGTAGTTGCCGTAGGCCTGATAGATTTCGATCATCGTGAATTCAGGATTGTGAGTCGCATCAATTCCCTCATTGCGGAAGACGCGTCCAATTTCGTAAACCCGCTCGACACCACCAACCATCAATCGCTTGAGATGCAGTTCGAGGGCAATCCGCAGGTAGAGTTCAATGTCCAAAGCATTGTGATGAGTGGTAAACGGACGGGCAGCCGCTCCACCAGCAACCGAATGCAGAACCGGCGTCTCGGCTTCCACATAATTCTGACCTCGCAATGTCTGGCGGACGGAATCGATAATCTTAGAGCGCTGGAGCATGCGATCAAGCACGCCATCGTTATAAATCAGGTCGATATACCGCTGCCGGAGCAGCATTTCGATGTCTTTGGCTCCATGAAACTTTTCCGGAGGTTGAACGAGCGATTTGCACAGAACAGTCAGTTCTTCCACAAAAATTGAAACTTCACCCGATTGCGTTCGCTTCAGCTTGCCATCAATTCCAACCAGATCGCCCAGATCGAGAGCAGAGACCAATTCCCACTGCTGTTCGGTCATGTCTCCGCGAGACATCAGCAGTTGAATTCGGCCAGTGGCATCTTTGGCATCGAAAAAGCGGAGCTTGCCAGCTTTGCGGCGTCCCATAATGCGGGCAGCAATACGAACGGTTTCCCCTTCTGCTCCCGCTTCTTCCGGACAAAGTGGACGAACTGCGGCAATGGCTTGATGATTGTCGAATCGCTGTCCATACGGATCAAAGCCGAGCTCACGGATTTTTTCCGCCTTTTCAAGACGTGCCTGCTCAAAACGATCCGGTTTTTGGGGAGAATTGCTCATGAATGTTTGCTGTCAATTGGGGATGGATTAAGCCCATCACGTGGAAATAGGGGATGAATCGCTCGGCATCATCGGGAATCGAAGCGGAATCGTCAACGAATCAAGCATATTATTCGTTGAATGAAGGATGGCTGGGGTCGGAGCGTAGCGGAGCCCCCAGAACTGTGAACACTCTGGGGGTTTCACTTCGTTCGACCCCAGCCACCCTGTACTACTTCTTCACCATTTTCGTATCAATCACACAGCGAAATCCCGTGTGATACGCAGCGGATGATACATCGCTCCTCATACGGGCGGCGTTTCGATACCCGGTGCAGTTGTTGGAGTTACACAAAAACGATCCTCCCCGTGTGACACGTTTTTCGATAGTCGGTTCGCCGGGATCAAAGGAAGCGGTTGGTCCCTGAGGATTTCGCTTCGGGCTGAAATTATAGTAATCCGGACGGTAATAATCGTTCACCCATTCCCAGACATTGCCGGACATATCGTAGAGTCCGTAACCATTGGGAGGGAAACTTTTGACGGGAGAACTGTCGAGAAATCCATCAAGATTTTGTCGATCTGTCGGAAAAGTCCCCTGCCAGGAGTTCGTCATATATTTGCCATCAGGCTGGAACTCGTTGCCCCAGTTGTACTTCTGACCTTCCTTGCCCCCGCGAGAGGCATACTCCCACTCGGCTTCCGTTGGCAGTCGTTTTCCTGCCCATTTGCAATATTCCAGACAGTCTCTGTAAACAACATTCACTACAGGATGGTCCATTTTGCCTTCGATAGAGGAATCTGGGCCAGTGGGATGTCGCCAGTCAGCTCCCTTCTGGTATTTCCAAGCCTGATATTCCCATGAAGGATAATCGGTCCTGAGATTTTCCCGATCAAAGTCTTCATTGAAAACCAAGGATCCAGCTACAAGATTTTCCTTGGGAATTAAGGAGACATCCGGGACAACACCAATGAAATCCTCACGTTTCGGAGGGATTTCTGCGAAGGTGACGTAGTTGGTTTCCTCAACAAATTTGGCGAATTCGGCGTTGGTCACTTCGGTGATATCCATCCAGAAACCATCGACGGTCACTTCATGAGCAGGGAATTCATCGGGTTTGATTCGATCGGGATTCGGTTTTCCCTCCTCTGGAAAAAAATCGGTTCCCATCGTGAAGGTTCCCCCCGGAATCCAGACCATTCCCGGCGGCGTTTCTGCTGGTTCTTCGGTGATCGGAGGACTCGTATCTTCAACAGAGTCCGTTTTTCCAGCGGTTTTAGCAGGCGCATCAGATGAAGCAGAGGGATTATCTGCCCCCTGAAACAAATTGGAGGGGCCAAAAGCAGCCAGACCGACTGCTATCAGGCAAATGCCAAAGATGATGACAGGCAGAAGCGATGAATTTTTTGGGGAGGGATCATTCATGGATATTGTGCTCGTTCAGATTAAAATTCGATTCCTTCCATCTTACGGAGATACCGCAGCAGGTTTCAAATCGCATCCCCCGAATTCCCGACTTTTCGGTCAGAGAATAGGCAATCTCATGATTTCTGAGACTTGAGTGTCTATGATACATTATAAGTACGAAGCGCAAGCGAGTGTGTTGAAGTCACTCGCTTGCGCTTCGTGCTTGTAAATATTGAATCCATTGCACTCATTCACTGGTGGAACCGTGAAAAATATCCTTGATGAGATTGTCGCTCATAAACGGGGCGAAATTGCAGCAGCAAAAGAAAAACTGCCTTTTGAAGAACTGGTCAAACAGATCCCGCAGGCTCCGCCGGTGCGGGATTTTGTGACGGCTCTTCGACTCAGTCATCCGCTGGGCGTTATTGCCGAAGTCAAAAAGGCATCCCCCTCGGCTGGCATTATTCGCGACGATTTTCATCCGGTGGAAATCGCTAAAACGTATGCTGCTCATGGCGCAGCCTGCATCAGTGTGCTGACGGACGAGAATTTCTTTCAGGGACATCTCGATTATCTCAAAGCAATTCGGGCAGCAGTCGATCTTCCCTTACTGCGGAAAGACTTCATTCTCGATCGCTATCAAATCGCCGAAGCCCGGGCAGCGGGAGCCGATTGTGTGCTGCTGATTGCAGAATGCCTCGAAGAAGCCGAGTTGCGGGATCTGTATCAATACACTCGCGAACTGAAGATGCAGGCACTCGTTGAGTTGTATGATGAAACGAACCTCGAACGCGTGCTGAAATTGAACCCGCACATCATCGGAGTCAACAATCGCGACCTGCGAACCTTCGAGACGGACCTGGCACATTCCATCCAGATTCGTAAGCAGGTACGGGATACAATTCTCTTCGTCAGCGAGAGTGGCATCCGCTCTCGTGAGGATTCCGAACGACTCATTCAATCGGGCATAAATGCCATTCTCGTTGGTGAGTCGCTGATGCGGTCTGACGACATTGGCAAGGCTTTACAAAGCCTGTTGCCGAAACAGGTCAATGCGTAAAAACTGGTAGGACAAGCTTCCAGTATGTCTATAATGAAACAGCAAATCGCATCTAGACAGTTTGGCAGCCTGTCCTACGGATTAATAATTCACAAAAAGTAATATCTCATGATTGCAAAACATCCTGAACTCGCCGCTGAATTTGTTGCCAATGATGAGCGTGCTCACTGGCATGATCAAGCCCTTTGGTTTGTCCGCAGCAAGCGGGACAACATGGCTCATTCGCTTCCCGAATGGGAAGCTCTGCGGCAAACCGCTTCCGACACCAAAGATTATGTGTTGTCGCATCTCGATGAAATGCTTACTCAGTTCACAGCTAACGCCGAAAAACTCGGTGTGCAGGTTCACTGGGCGAAAGATGCAGCCGAACATAATGAGATTATTCTGAGCATCATCAAAAAGCATGACGCGAAAAAAATTGTCAAAAGTAAATCAATGCTGACAGAAGAGTGCGGACTCAATCCGTTTCTCGAACGGCACAATCTCGAAGTGATTGATACCGACCTGGGCGAGCGAATTGTTCAGCTGCGTCACGAACATCCCAGTCATATTGTGTTGCCGGCGATTCATATCAAGAAGGAAGAAGTGGGCGAGTGCTTTCACGAACACCTCGGCACCGAAAAGGGAGCTTCCGATCCGACTTATCTGACCGAAGCGGCTCGTAATCATCTGCGAGAAAAATTTGTGCAGGCCGATATCGGAATTACGGGTGTCAATTTCGGAATTGCGGAAACGGGAGGATTTGTCGTTTGCACCAACGAAGGAAATGCCGATCTCGGAGCCTCGCTGCCTCCGGTTCACATTGCCTGCATGGGGCTCGAAAAGATGCTACCTCGGGCGGCTGATCTGGGGGTCTTTCTGCGTTTGCTGGCCCGCTCCGCAACCGGACAGCCGATTACAACCTACTCGTCCCACTTCCACGGACCACGAGACGAGAACTCGGAACTGCATCTGATTCTCGTCGATAATGGACGCAGCGAACTGATTGGCGATGCCGACTATCGGAATTCGCTCAAATGTATTCGCTGCGGAGCCTGCATGAATACCTGTCCGGTTTACCGACGCAGTGGCGGGCACAGTTACAAAGCGACGGTGCCAGGGCCAATCGGATCCATTCTCAACCCGGCTCGAGATGCAAAAAAATATGCCTCTCTGCCTCACGCCTGCAGCCTGTGTGCCTCCTGCACGAATGTTTGCCCAGTCAAAATTGATCTGCATCATCAGCTCTACACATGGCGAAATAAACTGGTCCTCCGAAACCTGCTGCCAGCGACAAAACGGATTCCCATGCACCTGGCCAGTTTCTTTATGCAGCGTCCCAAACTGTTCTCCTTCCTTGGCTACTGGGGCCGTTGGAAACTGAGAATCACGCCACGATTTGTGAAATACAATCGATTCCTGAACGCCTGGGGCCGACAACGCGAACTGCCTCCTGCACCGAAACATTCGTTTCGAGCGGAGTATCGGGCGAAGCGGAAAGCAGAGTAGACTGCAGCGAAAGTGTGGCACGTCCCTGAGCATCGCGAAGGGCGTGGTCGGAGAATAACACCACGCCCTTCACTTCGTTCTGGGTCGTGCCACCCATTTCTATTTAATTTCGCCGAGCCAATACCTGTTCATATACTTCACGAATCCGTCGCGACATTGTTTGATGCCGGAATTGATCGGTAAAGCGTTCGCGGCCGTTTTTTCCGAAGCGGGTTCGCATCTCCTCATCGTTGGCCAGTTGAACCAGCGCTAGAGTTAAACCAGTCAGATCATTCCTTTGAATCAGGCAGCCGGTTTCATTGGGGATTGTGACTTCTCTTGCTCCATCGATATCGAAGCTGACGACCGGCTTTGCGGAAATCAATGCCTGCGGCAGCACTCTGGCCAGGCCTTCCCATTGACTTGTGTGAGCAACAATATCCGTTGCCTGCATGAGCCGCGGGATTTCGGTGGGATCGACAAGACCCGTGAAAATGAAATGATCCTGCAGTCCCTGTTTGCGGATTTCGTTCTGGTACTGCTCGCGGAGGATACCATCGCCAATAAAGAGGAAGCGAACCTGGGGAGCCTGTCGGATGACTTCGGCGGCTACAGCAATGATGGCATCGTGCCCCTTGAGGGGAAATAGCCGACCGATTTTGCCGATCAAAATGTGTTCGTCTTTCAAGCCCCATTCTTTTCGCAGGGATGCACGTTCTGTCGGTTCCTGCAGAAAGGGTTCGACATCAAATCCACTTGAAATCGTTGTGTACTGCTCTGGCTTCCCAATTCCCGCTTCAAGATATTGCTGCGACATCGCATCGGCTACGCTGATGTAATGATTGGTCCACTTCTGAGCAATCTTCTCGGCTTTGCGATAAACGCGATAAAGGATCTTATTCTGCCCATAGTGAAAGGCGGCTCCGTGAATCGTATGCACACAGGGCAGCTTCAAATCATAAGCAGCCTTGCGACCGATGATGCCGGCTTTGGAACTGTGAGTATGCACGATCTCCGGCTGGAGTTCTCTCAGAGCCGATTTGATTTGCCGAAGTGCAGCTAGTTCCTGAAGCGTCTGTAGCTTGCGAAGCA
Organism: Planctomycetaceae bacterium UBA2671; assembly: GCA_002359185.1. Lineage (GTDB taxonomy): Bacteria > Planctomycetota > Planctomycetia > Planctomycetales > Planctomycetaceae > Rubinisphaera. Next base: position 29,950 of record DEML01000061.1, on the reverse strand, counting down.
GCGATGGAATTTCAATGACTCGGCAACCCGAGGCATGGACGAGATCCATCAAGGAACCTTCAGGACCGGTCGTTGGCCCTGTGATCAGCGACACATCATCTCCGTATTCGCGCAGATGATCTTCAATGGTGTGCAGCGTGTTCTGCTGCGCTCCACCAATAATCATGCGGGTAATGATGTGTGCAATTTTCAACGCCGACTCCAGTTTGAGGGTTCAATTGGTGTACGTGGCATTGAAGAGATTCGTGAGAAGATTTTATTGGAAATGTGTGACTAGCAAGCAATTTTGATTTATAGGTGCCACGGCTCTGTGAGCCGTGTAATGGGGGAACGATTGTAAATCACACGGCTCACAGAGCCGTGGCACTTGCTATTTAAGCTAATCGATCGAGTGTGCCGTTGCTGTCGCCGAAGGTTTTGCGGTCGATGCCCTGCTTTTGCAGCAAGGTGAGATAAAGATTGCAAAGTGGTGTATCTTTCTTGTAACGGACTCGACGACCGGGAGTGAGAATTCCGTTGCCTCGACCTGCCATGATGATGGGCAGGTCGTGATTGTCGTGTTTGTTGCCATCTTTCAATGTGGAGCCGAACATGACCAGGGAATGATCGAGCAAAGTCCCGTCGGCTTCTTTGAGGGATCGCATTTTTTCAATGACATACGCCAATTGAGCCATGTGCCAGGTGCCGATTTTTTCGTACTGAATCAGTTTGTCCTCTTCATCCCGATGATGCGACAAGCCGTGGAAACTGCCGTTGACGCCGTCGATGAAGGAGAAGTTTCGGCCTGTCTGAGCATTCCCAAACATGAACGTGCCAACGCGGGTGGTATCGGTCCAGAATGCGAGCACCATGATATCGAGCATCAACTGCACGTGTTCAATGTGCTTATCAGGAATGCCTGCTCCCGGGCGTTTGGCATCGTAGCCGGTTTCGTTGATCCAGCGTTTTTGCGGTTTGAGCGAATTTTCGATGCGACGTTCGACCGCTCGCACCGATTCCAAATATTCGTCGAGCTTAGCACGATCGTTCATGCCAACTTGATTTCGCATTGAGTGGGCATCTTCAAGAACGAGATCGAGCACGCTGATATCATCCCGTGCCAGAGATTTCGCAACGGCTGGATGAGCGGTCGAAAATCCGGAAACGACTGGAGCAGCAGGCCCGGTGCGGAAGAGTCTGTCAAAGGCGAGTTGAGGGATGATTTCTTTGGGAACGGGAGTATGAGGATCTCGCCATGCAATGTGTGATCCATAAATGCGGGTGAACCCACCGCCAATGTTATCGACACCGGTGTATGCCTCATCGACGCCGAGTTCGAAAGACGGAAGTGGTGTTCCCTGTCCAATGGTCGATGCGAGCAATTGATCGACAGAGACTCCACCCGTATCCATATCACGACCGGAAGTTCTCACAACGAACCCACCAGATAGGAACGCGGGCACTTTGGGCCAGTGACCATTGCGGCCGGAAGTTTGCTCGTTCCACAAATTTTCCAGCAGCATGATGTCGTCTTTGACGTTGGCCAGCGGCTGCAGCATTGGAGTGAGTTCGAACTTTTCCTCGTCGCCCGGTGGGGTGAAGTTCTTCGGGTTCACGCCATTGGGCATAAACAGGAATGCGTTTCGCAAAGGAGGTTTTTCCAGAGCTTCGTTCGCATTCAGAGCCGGGATCATGCTGTCGAGAAATGGTAATGCCAGAGCCGCACCGGCACCTCGAAGAACCGAACGCCTGGAAATTCGTTTACGAAAAATCGGATTCATTGCTCATCTCCAATGGTCAGTTCAGGTAAGACTGACAAGTGAGAACGATTGGCTATCAGAATGTGCGGCGGGCCGTTTGAGGTTTGCGGCAGGGGTGATTATAGTGCGAGACATCCTTGCAGGCACCATCAGCTTATTTGAGTATATCACATCATCGCCTGCTATTGCATCAGGAAAACTGAGGGAATCCCATGACGGAGCAGACTTCTATCGAACAGGTTCTTGTTGTCCCGACCATGCTGTTTCACGAAATTGGCCATTTTCAGGGGTTCAACCGAAATACTGAACCTTACATGAAGACTCTGCTCGATCCAATGCATACGTCTTACCGACCACGCGATGAAATGGAACAGGATCCGAGCTTCAAACAACTTATTCCCTACTGTATTTTCATGCACAATGGCCAGGTTTTTCATTACGAACGCGGAACCGACCAGGGGGAATCCCGCTTACACCGCAAACGTTCGATAGGAGTCGGTGGACATATTTCTACACTGGATGAGTCAGAGACCGAACACGCGTATATATTGGGGATGCGTCGGGAAATTGATGAAGAAATCGAAATTCAGGGAGAATACACTCAAGAACTGGTCGGCATCCTCAATGATGACATTACTGAGGTCGGAAAGGTCCATTTAGGCATTGTTCACCTGTTTAATGTGGATAATCCCAAAGTTTTCCCTAAAGAAGCGTCGATGATACAAACAAGGTTTTCCTCTCCTGCGGAATTATTGGAACAATTCGACCAGTTTGAAACGTGGTCCCAGATTTGTCTGGAGGCGTTGTTCGGTGAGCAGAGTGGGAAATAGAAAAGTCGACGTTGGATCCAGGATGAAATGACGTCGCAAATCCTTTCGTTTCCATTCGGAATCGGGAACCTGATCAGGCAACGGAGTGCCTCACATGCGATGTAAAAAACTTTTTCTACTGACAACATTCGCTCTCACCTGTGGCATCACAACCGGGGAGTGCTCTGCGCAATCGGCTAAGTTTCCGACTTATCAGCCTTCTTCTGAGGAGCCAGCCACTAGCGCGGTTCCTGTGCCTGTAGAGATGAACAATCGCTTTCCGAGCGCCTCATCGACTCCAACTGCCAGTCCAGCGGCTGAAAGCAACAAAGCTGCTTTCCCAGTGAAACAGATTGCAGAGTCGACAGCAGCCAACACTCAGTTAACGATGAATGATCTCGGTCGATTGATCCAGGAATTGCAGCTGACTCCCAAACTGGTTGGCTCTCAATACGATGTGGTTTATCAGGCTGAGATGAATGATCAGGAAATCGAAGTTTTCTTCTCACTGAAGCTGACCAACGATCACTCGAAAGTTCGCATTCGCGCCTGGCTCGATCCTCTGCCCGAAAGCGAAATTTCTGAAAAGCATCTGCTCGAATTGTTAGCAGCGGGCTCGGAACTCGAATCCTGTTTCCACTTTGGATACAACAAAGATGTGAAACGGTTTCTGCTCGAAGCGATCGTCCCGAATCAGAACCTGACTTCCAAAGACCTCGACACAACAATGCTGCAGGTTTCGGAGGAAGTTTCCAACACGTGGTTGCTGTGGGCAACTTCGGAATGGGTAGCCGGTCCGAGCCGTTATACCCGGGAAGCCGAACTCGATTCCCGTTCGCACATCATTCCCGAAGGGAAATTCGAAATGCCGATTCGGAGATGATTTCGAATAAATGAATGTGAGAGTATGGTACGCTCAGTAGGACACGCTTCAAGCCTGTCTTCTTTTCGTGATTCATCTGAAACAACGAACGTTGCTTGATAACAGACAGGCAAGATGCCTGTCCTACCTGGCATGTGGCGAAGAAATGACGTGCTTATTCTTTACTTACGTCGTTTCTCGGATGGTGCATGCATGCTGCGGCCACCATCAACAGGCAGGCAAGTCCCCGTAATGAATTGATTCTTTACAAATCCTTCAACAGCTTGAGCCACCATTTCCGGGCAGTTGGCTTTTTTGAGCAGGGTCGACTGAATCAACTCCTCTGCCTCATCCTGACTGGTACCGGGAGGAAACATGACCGGCCCGGGATGAATGCAATTGACGCGGATATTGGGATTCCGCTCCGCTAGCTCAACTGCCAGCACGCGCGTTAATGTTGGAATTGCACCTTTGGACAGAAAGTACGGGGCGTGATCGAGATAGGGGCGTTCAATCGCCCAATCGCCTATCGTTATGATTGAACCTCCCGTTGGCTGTTCGATCATCAATTTGCCAGCGGCACGTGCACACAGAAATGTCCCCAGGGTATTGATCTCAAAATTCTGGCGAATCTGATCTGTGGTGATTTCCTCCCAGGTAGTTTTTGACCAGATCGAGGCGGTTGTGACAAGCACATCCAGCGAGCCGAAGTGCGAGTAGACGTGCTGCATCATCTCTTCGACTTCCTGCTCATTGGAGACATCAGCCGAGAAGATTTCGCAGTCTGCCCCCTCTTTTAAAAACCGTTGTCGAGAATCGAGCGCCTCGTCTCTGGACGAGTGATAATGCAGAGCGATTCGATACCCAAGAGCCGCGAAGTGCTCGGCGATGACATTTCCAACACGCCGTTTTCCACTTCCGGTGATCAGAATGACTGGAGAATCATGAGGTTTCTTTTGTGAGGCGTTCATTGTACCTGAATTGCAATCTGTGATCAGTGGCGATTATGAACGAGGGGACAGATGCCGATTCAAGATCTCGATCAGGCCTTCAAGGCTGATTGGTTTCGAGAGATAGTCGCTGCAACCGGCTCGAAGACAGTTTTCGCGATCGCCAGCCGTGGATTCTGCAGTTAATGCAATGATTGGCTGATGATAGTCTAATGACCGCAATTTGCGTGTTGCGTCATGACCATTCATGACAGGCATTTGCATATCCATCAATACGAGATCGAAAGGAGTGCTTTGAGCCTGAGCATGTTCAATCGCATCAATCGCGAGTTGTCCATTATCGACAAATTCAACATAGTCGACTTTGTTATCGAGAAGTCGTTTGAGTAGAAACTGAATCCCTCGGGAATCTTCGGCGATCAATACGCGAGCAGGAATTTTTTCTTCAGAAATCAAAAGTTCGTCTTTCTGATAAATTTCTTTAGAGACAGAAATCGAATTGATCAAAATCAAGTCCGATGATTGATTTCATGCTGTGTGCAAAGTGAAGTGGCTACTGGGTGTAACTAGACTTTCCCACTAAAATCTCATGAATTTCATTTTACGGAGTTGCAGAGAAATCGTAAGCCCTAAACCTGTCAGGTCTTTTTTAATCCTGTCAGCGGTATCATATCAATTCAGTTATTGTACGCTCCCACACCTCGACTTCCAGTTAAAGACTTGAAGAATTTGTCTGAACTCTTCTAAAGTGAAACGCAGACTCGACTTGCCCTTTAAACACTCTGGGAATTTTCATGATATCTTGCGAAAAGATTTTACAGTATTTAATGAATTTCGCACCTCTCGAACTGGCAGAAGACTGGGACAATGTCGGATTGCTTCTGGGAAATCGAAAACAGGACATTACTTCAGTTATGACTTGTTTGACTCTGACTCCTGACGTCGCCTCAGAAGCCATTGAGCGGAAAGCCAATCTGATTGTCACACATCATCCAATCCTGTTCCGTTCTGTTCAGCAAATCACCACAGAGACTTCCGAAGGGGCAATGCTGCTCGATCTGGCAAGGCACGACATTGCCGTTTACTCGCCTCATACAGCATTCGACAGTGCCGCTCAGGGAATCAATCAGCAATGGTGCGAACGATTGGCGTTACAGTCTTGCCAGCCGTTAGAGTTGTCAGCCGACCTTAACCTGGCCGGACACGGTCTCGGTTCCGGAAGATCAGGATTATTGCCACAACCTATCCCCCTGCAGAATTTGATTTTGCAGATCAAAGAAATGTTGAGTGTCGATACTCTGCAATATGTAGGTCGGTCTGATGCCGAGGTGATTAAAGTGGGCATTGCCTGTGGAGCAGCTGCGGAATTTATGAAGCAGGCCCAGCAGCAGGGTTGTCAGGTTTTAATCACTGGAGAAGCCCGTTTTCATGCCTGCCTCGAAGCTCGACAACGCGGCATTGCGTTGATTCTCGTGGGACACTATGGCTCGGAACGATTTGCCTGTGAAAAACTGGCAGAGATTCTTCAGCAGGAATTCCCTGAAATCAAATGCTTTGCCAGCGAGGTTGAATCAGACCCGATTAGCATCCTGTAGGACAGGCATATTTTCGATTAACTGAGAATCTCTTTCACAACTTTGGGAGCCTCGACTCCCGTTAGCCGCTGATCAAGTCCCTGGAAGCGATAACTGAGTCGACGATCGTCAATTCCCATACAGTGGAGAATCGTCGCGTTCAAATCATTCAGATGTACTGGGTTTTCTGTGATGTTATAGCTGAAATCATCCGTCTGACCGTAAGTCATCCCTTTGCGAACACCACCACCGGCCATCCACATGCAGAAGTTTCGCGGATGATGATCGCGACCATAATTTTCTTTTGAGAGTGTCCCTTGAGAATAAACCGTTCTCCCGAACTCGCCACCGAATACGACGAGTGTATCTTCAAGTAGACCCCGCTGATTCAAATCTTTGATTAAGGCTGCCGTTGGCTGGTCGACATCTTCAGATTGATTTTTAATCAGCTTCGGTAAGTTGTTGTGCTGATCCCAACCGCGATGCAGAATCTGTACGACACGCGTTCCCCGTTCAATGAGACGACGAGCCAGGATCGCACTCGAAGCATACGTTCCCATCTTCTCGACATTGGGCCCATACATTTCAAGCGTCTCTTTCGATTCACTACTCAGATCGGTCAAATCGGGCACACTCGTTTGCATGCGAAACGCCATTTCATACTGAGCGATTCGCGTCTGCGTTTCAGGATCGCCCAGCCGTTCATATGTCTTCTGATTGAGTTGCCCGAGCGCATCAAGCATTTTACGACGATCCTCACCCGTCACTCCCGGTGGATTGCGAATGAACAAGACAGGATCGCCCGTGCCTCTTAATGCGACACCATTGTGAGATGTGGGCAGAAACCCGCTGCTCCACATGCGTGTAAATAATGCCTGGGCCTGACTTCCAGCCGGAAATGATGGCGTGAACACCACAAACGCAGGCAACTCATTGCTCTCACTTCCCAAGCCATAACTCAGCCAGGAACCCAGGCTCGGCTTGCCCGGGATCTCGCTGCCGGTCATCACGAAGGTGCAGGCGGGATCGTGATTGATTGCTTCTGTATGCACCGATTTGATCATCGTGATTTCATCGGCGATCTCCTGCATATAAGGGACGAGTTCGCTCATCAGGATGCCGCTTTGCCCACATGGCTTAAATGCGAATTTACTTGGCGCGACCGGGAATCGGGATTGTCCGCTCGTCATCGTGGTAATGCGTTGACCATTGCGGACTGAATCCGGCAATTCCTGATCGTAATGGTCCTGCAAGCCCGGCTTGTAATCGAACAGATCCAACTGGGACGGAGCCCCGTTCATGTGCAGATAGATGAGCCGTTTTGCCTTCGGTGCAAAATGCGGCAACCCCGGCAACGGAGGATTGACTTGTTCTCTCGAAGCCGCAATTGCCTGCGATGTTCCCGCTCCTGACAACATTGCGTAAGCCATCCCACCAAGACTCAATCCACTCGAAGCAAAAAACTGCCGTCGTTGAGTTAGTCTGTGATAATCAATCGCTGGTTTCATGGTTGATCTCTTTATGTTCAAAATCAATCGGGTACTTTATATATATCGCACGGCATATTAGTCGGGTGCTTCCTGACGCACCGTGCTGCAGACTAGGAAATCTTCATTGATGCTCCATGTGCTAATCCACGAATGACGCGAGCCTGATGATTTCTCATCCAGAACGATTGGAATGAAATCAAGTTCTTCTTAAATCAAACTCCCTGGCATGGTGCGTCAGGACGCACCCTACGGAATCAATTCTTATTAATCACTTCATCCAGATTCAGTATCAAATTTGCCACCAATGTATAAGCAGCTAATTCTGCAGGTTCAAATTTTCCAGAAGGTTTGCTCTCCCCTACGGTAATCGCCTCCTGAGCCGCTTTTGCATCGGCTTGATAGCGTTCCTGATAGTCCGTCAGTATGGATTGAATGACCTGAATCTCATCATCAGTCGGCTGACGAGATGTCGCTACTTCAAACGCCCAGGCGATTCGCTTCTCGGGGGACTCTCCACCTTCACCCAGCATACGCTCGGCAAATCCACGGGCCGCTTCGAAGTATTGGATATCGTTCATCAACTGCAGCGCCTGCAGCGGTGTGTTCGTCCGTTCGCGTCGCGAACAACTCTGCTCGCGACTCGGTCCGTCAAAGGTCGACATGAAAGGGGGTGGAGCAGTCCGTTTGAGGAATGTGTAGAGGCTCCTGCGATACAAATCCTCTCCTGTGCTTTGTTGGTAATTCCTAGTGTTACTTCCGCCAAACGCAACCGGTTCCCAGATATTCGGTGGCTGGTAAGGATTCACTCCTTCGCCACCCATCTTCTGGACAAGCAATCCGCTGAGAAACAAAGCCTGATCCCGCATCACTTCCGCATCCAGTCGCAGGCGTGGACCTCGTGCCAGATATCGGTTCTCAGGGTCCTGCTCCAGCAGTTTTTGAGTGACTGCAGAATTCTGACAGTAGGCTTCGCTGGTCACAATTAATTTGATGAGTCCCTTCATATCCCAGCCCTGTTCCACGAATTGAACGGCCAGCCAGTCGAGTAGTTCGGGATGACTTGGCGGCTCTCCCTGCAGACCAAAGTCTGCACTCGTTTTTACGAGCCCGGTGCCAAAGAATTTCTGCCAGAATCGATTCACGGTCACTCGACCTGTCAGCGGATGCGAACCACTCACCAGCCAGTTCGCCAAGTCTAATCGGTCATATTCCTGTCCCTCTTCCATTGCTGGCAGAGCCGGCAGAAAGGCAGGGACATTGCGAGTCACTTGATCGCCTGGTTTATCGTAAGAACCGCGGATCATTATAAAACTGTCACGAGTTTTCGGCATGTCTGCCATGATAAACGTGACCGGCACATCTTTTTCAATCTTTTTAATTTCAGTTGAAACCGTTGATTTGCGAGTTTTTAACGCAACGATAGATTCATCCAGACCGGAATAGAAATTCTCCAGCCAGAACTGATAAATCTGCCCGGCTTCTTCTTCCGACCAGTCTTTGGATTGTTTACCACGAACCGTCTGTCGCAGTCCTTCAGGCAAATCGTTATTTCGTTTCCCCTGATTCTTCTCTTTCCAGACGGTATAAGACCAATTCGGATCTTTCACTTTATCGACTCGTGAAATCACTCCCATGCGATCCCAAGTGACTGTCCCGGCAAACTGTGTGAAGGCGTAGCCGATGACTTTATCGCCTGCTTTCAGTCCCATCTTTTCAGCTTCGACTTCCAGCCGAGCCCAGCTTCCGACTGTTGGCAATTCACCCATCAATACTTTTTCGGTGGTGTTTGCAGCTCCAAATGGAATCTTTTCCTCGGCTCCCCACACCGCGCGATGCTTCCAGCCATCCGTGTGAAACTGAATCATTACAGTCTCGGGTGTATTTTCGGGATCGAGAAAACAGTGAACGAAGAATTTGCCATTCTCAGGAACAATAAATTCCGCTCCCCCACTGAAAAAATCTTGAGCCAGACCGGTAGCGGTTCGTTGCAGTGCCTGGTCGCCACTGAAAACCGGACCTTCTTCCGCAGTAATCAACTTCAGTGGACCACCCGCATTTTGCGGGCTGGTGCCATTCGGGAAGTCATCTTCAAACCAGACCGTTTCCGTTTCTTCCGGTGTCGGTGCAGGATCCAGTGTCGCCGGATCGACGTAAGCTAAATCAGTGATCGCTGTTTTGAGTTGGCTCTCGATCTCTGTCAGTTGTGCCTGCAGATCTGCAATTTGAGCTTTATCTTCCGGTGAATACAGTTTCAAAATCGGTGGTGTGTCGATTTTATTGCCGTCCATCGCCGGATCAGCCGCGCTGTGGAAGAAGGCGTACAGCGAGTAATATTCTTTGGCCGAAAGAGGATCGAATTTATGATCGTGACAAACCGCACATCCAGCCGTCATTCCCATCCAGACTTCGGCTGTGGTTGTCGTTCGGTCGACCGCATAGCGGAAGACCCACTCTTCATTGATACTGCCACCTTCACTAGTGGTCACATTGCAGCGATTGAAACCGGAGGCGATCTGTTGATCTCGCGTCGCATTCGGTAATAAATCCCCCGCCAGTTGCCAGCGGGTAAATTCATCAAACGGTAGATTCTCATTTAACGCCCGCACCACCCAGTCCCGATATGGCCACATCGACCGCTTATTGTCCAGATGCAATCCATGCGTGTCGGCATAGCGGGCCAGATCGAGCCAGGGGCGAGCCATGTTTTCGCCATATGTCGGTCGGCTCAATAATTGATCGACCAGTTTCTCGTAAGCATCGTCAGATTCATCCGCGACAAACTCGCGAACCTCATTCAACGTCGGAGGAAGCCCGGTCAAATCGAGAGTCACCCGGCGTATCAACGTGCGACGGTCGGCTCGTTCATTGTGAGGTAAATCCAGTTCCTGACGCTTCACTTCCAGAAACGCATCAATCGGATTTGTGAATGATGTCTCAGGCACTTCCAGCTTTTGCGGAGCGACGAACGACCAATGCTCTGCGTACTCGGCTCCCTGCTCAATCCACTTACGAATCAGTTCCTTCTGCTCAGCTGTCAGTTTCTTGTGCGAATCTGGCGGAGGCATGATTTCATATTCATCCTCACTCACAATACGCTGCCAGATTAAACTCTCCTCCGGCTTGCCCGGCACTATTGCCGCTCCATTTTCCCGAACTGCAATTGCTTCCGCCGAAACATCGAGTCTTAACTCAGCTTCACGGTGCTCCGCATCCCGGCCATGACACGCGTAGCAGTTCTCCGAAAGCAGCGGTGCAATCTGTTGATTGAAATCAATTTTCCCGGCAGCAAGCGTGATGTCAAAATTGATCAGAAACAACGACGTAAAAAGAAAAGCAAACAGGCAGTTTCTACGGAGTAAGATATTCATCGGCCGCTCTCTTGAGGTTAGCTGAGTTCTCATCTTGGGAAGTCAGCGAGATTGCAGGTGGGAAAATCGTAGACTAGCATCATATCAACACCATCTGATGAAATGAACAGAAAAACCAGAATTCCACTCAATTCTTTTGCACAGGCATCCTGTAGTATATGAGGATGTCTTCAGGAGTTTCTACTCCAAATATACCTCCCAACTGGTTTTTCGATGCCGCACGTGCATACAATAAAATTTGAGAATTCTCCCGCACCACCGTCACCTCTTGCCGCGTGAATTCAGTTGTTATGATCGAATTTTATTTTCCTGAACTGCTCCTGATCGCATTCCCGCTCGCATTCGTCTTCTGGCGATACGGTCGATATGGCAAAGCGACGTCAGTGATTCGGGGCTTCATAGCCGCACTCCTGATTCTGGCGGTTGCCGGGCCGCTTTATAATCTGGGTGGTGAAGGACTTGATGTTATTGTTGTCGCCGACCGTTCCCGCTCCATGTCTCCGGAATCTCAACGCAGTGTTGTTGAACTGCTCAATAATCTGGAACGCAACCGCAGCCAAGGCGATCGCGTCGCTCTGATCACATTTGGTTCGACCGCTCAAATCGAACGGGTTCCCTCAGCCAAAGCTCTGTTCAAGGAATATTCGAAACCACTCAATATCGATGGCAGTGATCTCAACGCCGCTGTTCAGTCCGCGGTGAATATCTCGGATGATAAACGTCCAACGCGCATTCTGGTGCTTTCCGACGGAGAAGCCAACGGACTCGATCCTTCCTCTGCTGCCCGTCTGGCACGCGAAGCCAATGTGCCGATCGATTATCGACTTTACGATCGTCTCCGTGTTGGCGATATCGCTGTCGAATCTGTGAACCTGCCGGAAAAAGTTTCGCCTCGTGAGCCGTTTCAATTCTCAGTGTTTGTGCAGGCCGATCAAATCGCCGATGGGACGCTTGTCATCAAACGGAACGGGCAAGTGATTGCAACTGCGGAACGCTCGTTTGATTTGGGACGAAACCGCTTTCTGTTCCGCGACATTGTCGATGCCCCCGGCTTCCTCAATTATGAAGCCGAGTTGGTGCTTGATGGCGATCCGATCATCGAGAACAATCGCGGCGAAGGAGGATTACGAGTCGATGCAGGGCCACGTCTACTGGTGCTGAATTCCGATGGCCAGGCTGGCAATCTCGTTCAGGCATTACGAGCCGGGCGGATTGATGTTGATGTCGCCAACGCTCAGGAATTTCCGCTCAGTCAGGATACTCTCGATCCCTATCGAGCGGTTATCCTGGAAAATGTTCCCGCCCGGGATTTTGGACGCAAGAAGATGGAACTGCTCGCCCAATATGTCGAAGATCTCGGCGGCGGAATGTTGATCACCGGTGGTCAACGCAGTTTCGGAGTCGGTGGATACTTCAACAGCCCACTCGATGAAATACTCCCTGTCTCAATGGAAATGCGGGAAGAGCATCGCAAGAATCGACTCGCTCTGGCCATCGCTCTCGACCGTTCCGGTTCGATGATGGCTCCCGTTTCCGGCGGCAAAACGAAGATGGACCTCGCCAATCTCGGCACAGCCGAATGTATCCGTCTCCTTTCACCTGGCGATAGCGTAGCCGTTATCGCGGTGGACAGTTCGCCGCATCGCATTGTGCCGCTTAAGAATGTGGATAATCCGGAAGCGATCGCTAATCAGGTACTTGGTATCGAAAGTATGGGCGGAGGGATTTTCGTCTACGAAGCTCTCGTCGCCGCTGGCGATGAACTCGTCAAAGCCGAACAATCCACAAAGCACATCATTCTCTTTTCGGATGCAGCCGACAGTGAAGAGCCGGGAAGTTATAAATCGCTTTTGAAGAGTTTTGAGGGAGCAGGAATTACCGTCAGCGTGATCGGTCTCGGACAAACTTCCGACCCGGATGCCAAACTTCTGGAAGATATCGCCAAGCTCGGCAGTGGGAACATCATGTTTACAAATGATGCCGCCGAGCTTCCCCGATTGTTCACTGAAGAAACAATGTCGGTCGCCCGCAGCAGTTTCATCGAGAAAGATCCCGCAACGCAACCAGCCGGGATTGGCGGACAACAACTGACCGACTCCCGACTCATTGGCGACTGGGGCAGTTCTCCCTTCCCGAATGTCGATGGATACAATCTGAGCTATCTCAAGCCTGATGCCACGATGGGTGTCGTGTCCCAGGATGAATATGCGGCTCCTTTCTCAGCCTTCTGGTATCGCGGGGTGGGCCGGGTCGCTGCGATTACTGTGGAAGTCGATGGCCAGTTTTCCGGTGGCTTGAGTTCCTGGGAGGAGTATCCCGATTTCCTCATCACGCATGCCCGCTGGTTACTGGGTGGAGAATCTCCTGAAGATGTTTTCGTGACAGTGGATCGGGATGGACAGGATGCTGTCGCGACAATTGAACTTGATCCCAATCGTCCCAATCGCGGCGGAAATGAAATCCCGGAAATGATCGTTGTGCCTCCCGGGGATGAACGAACCGAAACCTTCACGCCAGAATTTACCTGGGTCGGTCCAGACACATTGCAGGCTCGTTTCCGCATGGAAACGATGGGGACCTATCGCACACTCGTCAAAACCAGCAGTCGCGAATTTCAGAGGGGTCCTGCATTGTCGCTGCCTTATTCGCCAGAATTCGCCCCCCGCCCTGGCTTGCCGAGCGGAAAAGAAGTTCTTGCAGAACTTGCGACTCTCACGGGTGGTGAACAGAGAACTGAAGTGCTCAGTATTTTCGATAACCCTCCGCGTAGCCCGAAGAAAGTTTCACTTGTTCCGCATCTGCTCATCATGACTATCGTGTTAATCATTTTGGAAATCGCAGGTCGTCGACTGGCTCTCTGGGGTGATCTGTTTCAACGATCTGCTGCTGCGACCGAAGAACCGGAGGCTGCTCCCAAGTATCGAGGCCCGAAATCCCGGCCTCAGCCAACGGCGAAAAAGAAAACCGTCCCCGAGAAGTTGGCGTCTGCTAAACCAACAACCAAACCGACTGAGCCACCACCCAAGGATGCAAAACCGAAAGTCGATATCTTTGCCCAAGCCAAAGAACGTGCCCGTCGTCGTCGGGACTGATTACCGAAGTTGGACAATTACACTCTGTTCCAAATGGAAACCTGATTTCCATCTGCGGTTCAATTTCAATCTCCATAAATTTGATGAGTCTTGCAACTTGTCGAACTGTTTTCTGCCGATTTCTACGGTTTTTAAATGGAACACGGTACAGGCATGATTTTCATGAAATCCACCTTATCTCGTGACCTTACTACAAATTTGCAGCAATCACATTTACACTGACTGATGTGAATATTGTCATTTCAAAATATGCTTCACTTACAGAGGAATTCATCTGTGATTCGAACTCAACTTAGTGTGTTTGCAGTCCTCCTGATCTGGCTGTCTTTTGCTTCACCTCTGAAAGCGTCAGAGCGGCCGAATATTATTCTGATCATGTCGGATGATATGGGCTTTTCGGACATTGGCTGTTATGGCGGAGAAGTGGAAACGCCGACGCTGGATGCGTTGGCCGCGAAGGGGTTGAAGTTCACTCAGTTCTATAACACGGGCCGCTGCTGTCCGACGCGGGCTTCCTTATTGACGGGGCTTTATCCGCATCAGGCGGGGGTCGGTCACATGATGGATGACAAGGGACTTGAAGGTTATCGCGGAAATTTGAATCAGCGATGTCGTACGATTGCCGAAGTGTTGAAGCCAGCCGGTTATTCGACATTTATGGCGGGTAAGTGGCATGTGACGCCGCATATTGCTCCGGGATCTCCGCGAAATAACTGGCCATTGCAGCGGGGGTTTGATCGATTTTATGGAACGATTCATGGAGCAGGAAGTTTCTTCGATCCGAATTCGTTGACGCGGGACAATACGCAAATCTCTCCCTATGCTGATGAGGAATATCAGCCGGAAACCTACTATTACACGGATGCGATCAGCGATCATGCAGTGAAGTACATCAATGAGCATGAAAAGTCGAAGTCGGATGATCATCCCTTCTTTCTGTATGTGGCATACACAGCCGCCCACTGGCCGATGCATGCGTTGCCGGAAGATATCGCCAAATACAAAGGCCGCTTTGATGCTGGTTTCGAAGAATTGCGAAAAGAACGACTCGCACGAGTGATTAATCTGGGGCTTGTTCCGGAAGAGACAACTTTATCTCCCGGTGCGCGTGAGTGGGATAAAGTACAAAATCGCGAGTGGGAATTGCGCTGCATGGAAGTTTATGCCGCGATGATTGATCGGATGGATCAGGGGATTGGCAAAATTGTGAATTCCCTCAAGCAGAACGATCAGTTCGACAACACTCTCATTTTCTTTCTGCAGGATAACGGCGGCTGTGCTGAAGGCTTGGGGAGAACTCCACGCAAGAATCTGACAGCTCGGGCTGCAACGGCAACTCTGGATCCGATGCCAGCCGATGAATTGCAGACCGGAATGATTCCCTTCCAGTCACGCGATGGCTTCCCCGTCATCATGGGGCCGGGCGTCATGCCGGGGCCGGCTGATACATATATTGCTTACGGCCAGGGCTGGGCGAATGTCTCAAATACTCCCTTTCGCGAATACAAACACTGGGTCCACGAAGGGGGAATCTCGACACCGCTCATTGTTTCCTGGCCGGAGCAAATTTCCTCTGGCGGAAAGCTTGTGAAGGAACCAGGTCACTTGATTGACATCATGGCAACCTGTGTCGATGTCGCTGGCGCGAGCTATCCGCAGGAAGTGGGCAGCAATCAAATTCAACCGCTGGAAGGTTTGAGCCTCATGCCAGTCCTCAAGGAACAACCACTCAAACGGGAAGCGATCTACTGGGAGCATGAAGGGAATCGAGCAATTCGTGTCGGCGACTGGAAGTTAGTCTCCAAATTCAATGAGCCCTGGGAACTTTACAATATCAAGTCGGATCGAATCGAAAGCCACGACTTGAAGGAGCAGAAACCCAAACTGGCGATGGAACTCGAACAACGCTGGGACACCTGGGCCGAACGGGCGAAGGTGCTACCTTTGCGACCGAAAAAGCAGTAAGCCGTTGGGGATGAATCTTTGAAGTGAATTCAATCCTCGGTTAATCATTTCAACATCAGAAATTCACGGAAACTCATTCAAATTGTTGCTGTTTCTATTTTGAAACCAGTAGCAATGAAAGTGAGATTCCGTGACTTTGGGCCCAGGCGACTTCGAACCTTTCTATAAATTATTAGGTATCCCTGCTGATCAGCAACCTCCCGATTATTATCAGCTTCTGGGAATCTCTTTGGATGAAGATGATCTGGATGTGATTCGAACTGCATCCCGCCAGCGTCGCGCATTGATCAGGTCACACGATCAGTTGGGACGACTCTCCGATACCAACGGCTTTCTGTATCAACTTCAGGAAGCTGAGTTGATATTGTCCGATCCAGTCTCCCGTAAGGAATATGATCAGCGGGCAGATCTGATTCGACTAAAAAAGCAGACACTATCAGAAGATCCGCTTATTATTCATTCGAAAATTGAACCTCCTCCGGCTGAAATCGTCGGTGAAGAAACCGGCATCTGGAGAATGTTTGCCGGGATATGTGTTCTGTTAATCGTCGTATTTTCTTTTCTTGCCTGGTTGAATTCCGGAATTGTCTGGAACAAGTCTCAACCGGCATTCGCATCGAGAGATGGGGAATCGGACGAATCCTCCAGCCAGACCTCAGAGAATTCGATTGACAAATCTGGAAATGCAACAACGACTGAGATGATTGAAGGAGGAATCGATCTTCTTCCCCTGATTGAACTTCCTGAAAATGTCGTTCAGGCTCAGTGGGAATTTCGTGATCAATTACTGATCGGAAATTCGTCTGCGAACTCCAGTCAGAATTATTCACTGGTGAAAATTCCGTATGATCTTCCCTCAAATTATGTTCTCCAAATGAAAGTGAGAAATATAGACTCCCGTGATGACAGTGCCCTGGTTGCAGGACTGGCGAATCAGGAAGTTGGCTTTGCGGCTCACATGAAAGCGAATCGCACACAAAGCTGGCTCATGGACTACGAAACAGAACAGCCCAACGGCATGCATCAAGATCGCAAGCCGGTTAAGTTTTTTAACTCAGAAGAATTTTCAATTCTAACGTTTCGTGTGACCGAACAATCAGTTGTCGTAGAAGAGAATGGAATTCCCAAACTCAAATGGGAAGGGGATTTCGATCAGCTGTCCCGCAAAAAATTCTGGGCGATGCCCCAGGGTGAAGATTCCAACACCATGTTCCTGTTAACCTATGGACGCTATGAATTTGCCGAAATTCGGCTGCATCCTTATTACGGACAAATGCGACCATTAACCGAGTTGAATACGGTCGAGGGAGACGAACGTGGGCCCTGGTTATCATCCGATGGTTTGACCTTATATTGGTGGGTTCGACCGACTATGGAAGCAGAATCGGAAATCTGGACCGCAACACGCCCAAAACGCGGTTCCGCTTTCACAAATAACCGCCGCCTGATGCAGGGGGAATCCCCCACGATTACGGGCGATCAACTCGAAATGATTTATCTGCCGAGTCGCAGTAAAAGTGAATCGCTCCATGTCTCGACTCGACAATCCCCCGAAGATCAATTTTCAGAACCCATTCCGATACCTGCATTCGTTGACTTTGCTTTTGATAACCCATGCATCAGCCAGGATGGTTTGACGATTGTGATGGAAAGCCGTTCGAAGTATGGGCAGCCATACATATCGACTCGCAATTCCCGCAATGATCCCTGGAGCATACCGCAGGAACTCGTCGTTCCCCGCTGGGAAAATCTGCCCGGTCGCTGGCGTGCTCCCGTTCTCTCCGAAGATGGATTGGAGCTGACGGCATCTTATAGCACCGAGAGCGGAGACACCCATGTCCGCACCACCCGCAACGATCAGGATTCGGATTTCACTGAAATCGAGCAGACAGAGGTTTCCCAACTGGGAGAAAACTTTGCCTATCCAAGGATCAGCGAATCGACTGGCGAACTCTTTCTTGTGAAATTTCCTAAACCTGGAGACCTATGGGTATCCGAATGGCCTCTTGAGTAATAACACTACTCGTTGACATTCATCTGTCATTTCGTTGTTTGTCTACTAAGTTCTTTGCTCTATAATTAAGAATTACGATTGTTCCCATCGAAATTCTTCAATTGAACACGGAGCAAACATTTGTACGAGCAGCTATTTTCAACGGCGTTACATCAGGCAGAGCAAGGTCGACTTCCTGATGCCGTGGTGCGTCAGGGGATTCGTCAACTGTTGACGCAGCGTCGACGCGAGCGGGAACAGGGGACTTGCACGGATCATCAGGAGCGACTGCAGGCTTTCCTGGATGAAGCCCGTAGCAGTCCCATTGCGGTTGTGCCTGATAAAGCCAATGAACAGCATTATGAAGTCCCTGCTGAGTTTTTTAAACTCGCTTTGGGTCCCCAACGAAAATACAGCTGCTGTTATTATGAAAGTCCTGAAACCCGTCTTACGCAGGCAGAGTCAAAGGCGCTGGAGTTGACCTGTCAGCAAGCGGGAATCAAAAATGGGCAACGCATTCTCGAACTCGGTTGTGGCTGGGGTTCGCTCTCGTTGTGGATGGCCAGACGATATCCGGAAAGTCAGATAGTCGCGGTTTCCAATTCGACATCGCAAAAGGCTTTTATCGATCAGCAGATTCAGACGCTCGAATTGAATAATCTGAAAATCGTCACCGCAGACATGAATTCGTTTGCTCCTGAAGGAACATTTGATCGCGTCGTCTCACTCGAAATGTTCGAGCATATGCGAAATCATGAGTTACTGATGGAGCGAATCGCCAGCTGGCTGAATCCTGGTGGCAAGTTGTACGTGCATATTTTCTGTCATAAAGGTCATCCTTATCTTTACCTTTCTGCCGGGCCTCAGGACTGGATGTCGGAGCATTTCTTCAGCGGCGGGATGATGCCGAGTGATGAACTCCTGCTGCACTATCAAAAAGACCTCGTTCTCGAACGCCGCTGGCGCTGGAACGGGAAACATTATCAACTCACCTGTGAAGACTGGTTGAAGCGAACCGATGCCGCCCGCGAGGAAATTCTGAAAATCTTCGAGAACACCTATGGCACAGAACATGCCCGACAATGGTTCTATCGCTGGCGGATGTTCTTCATGGCCTGTGCCGAGCTGTTCGGCTATCGCGATGGAAATGAATGGTGGGTTTCGCATTATCGTTTTGTGAAGCGGGAGGCGAAATGAGTCTGCTGCTGATTAATGCGGGAGTAATTCTCGGGCTGATGATTCTGATGTGGTTGATCAGCCTACCGCTGAAAGATGTCAGCATCATTGATCTTGTCTGGGGTCTCGGTTTTGTGCTGATCGCCTGGACCACATACGGCATCGCCATTCAAAATGGAAAAGTCTGTTACCTGCTCCCGCTACTGGTCACAATCTGGGGAGTTCGACTCTCCGGCTATCTTGCATTGCGGAATGTGGGTCATGGAGAAGACAAACGATATGCCAGGATGCGGGAGAACGTAGGCCCGACTTTTCCCCTGGTGAGTCTGTTTACCGTCTTTCTTTTGCAGGGTGTGTTGATGTGGATCATCTCCCTGCCGTTACAAATTGGGATTCCTCAGAATCCCGGCGTCGTGAATGCATTTACATTTGCAGGCTCTGCTGTCTGGCTGATCGGCTTCTTCTTTGAATCCGTCGGCGACTGGCAGATGGCTCGCTTCAAATCGAATCCCGACAACAAAGGCCAAGTGCTCAACACTGGTTTATGGCGCTACACCCGGCATCCCAATTACTTTGGCGACTTCTGCGTCTGGTGGGGCTTCTGGATCATATCGATCTCAGCCGGTGGTCCGTATTGGACGATACTCAGTCCAATCGTCATGTCGATCTTCCTGATGTATGTCTCAGGTGTCACACTGCTGGAAAAAGATTTGAAAGAGAGCAAACCTAAGTACGAAGAATATATCCAACGCACGAATGCGTTCTTCCCTGGATTACCTCAAACCTGATCGGCAAAATAATTATTTGAACCGCAGATGGACGCAGATAAACGCGGATGAAATTTATCTGCGTCCATCTGCGTCCATCTGCAGTTCTCTCTTTATTTTAGACTGAATAGTTTTAATCAATACATCCTCTCCCGAGTCGATGACAGCTTCAATCAGTAAAGCCTGGCAGGTAATGCCCTGAGGAATCAGGTCGCGGATTTTAACGAGATCTTTCAGTGTCGTAACAAGTCGACCATTTGCATGTTCTTTTGCAACTTCTGCGAGTTGATTGAGGTCGTCCTGTGTGTAATGGTGATGATCGGGGAAGACGAGCCAGTTCTGGTCGTTGAGTTCCAGGCCCAGTTTCGTGAGGCCTTGGCGGAACCCCTCGGGATTGCCGATGCCACAAAAGACGACTGCTGATTGATGAGATTCTGAAATGGGAACAGTATTGCCGCGATGATCCTGCCAGCCGGTAGGTGCGAAGTGAACATGAACTATCGGCACATCGGTATAACGTCGAACTTCATGTTCGATACCAGCGAGTTGATCCTGAGTGATTTGATCGGTGCGAGTAATCACAATCAGATGAGCACGCTTGAGTGCGTTAAGAGGTTCACGCAATAATCCGCGGGGCAGGAGATGGTTATAACCGAAAGGATTGACGGCATCGATGAGTACCAGATCGACATCTCGTTTTAATCGCAGATGCTGATAGCCATCATCGATTAAAATGATGTCCGCATGATCTATAATCAAGTCTTGAGCAGCAGTCACCCGATCACGATTTTGCCGATGGGGAGTTCGTGGACACATCAAATCGAGTACCAGCTTTTCATCGTTGGCCGGGATGTTCTGTGAGTCTTCTGATTTTAAAGCTCTGTAACCTCGACTGGCGATGCCGGGAATCAAGCCCTGATCGATAAGGAGTTTGACGAGCCGAGCAGTGAAAGGAGTTTTTCCGGTCCCCCCTGTCGTCAGGTTGCCGATGCTCACAACTGGAACTTCCACGGTATGACGGGATTTCAATCCACAGCGATAGAGCGACTGATGCAGGTTCAAGCCCAGACGATAAAACGGTTCAGCGAGAGTCGTGCCTGTACGCAGCAGATGCGCGAACAGATCGCGTCGGCGGCCGGAAAGTATGTCATCGATATCTCTGGGATTCACGCAAACAGTTCCCGCACCGGTTGTCCCTGTCCATCCTGAGTCACATAGAATGGACGACCTTCAGTAAAAAAAGCGGTTTTAGGAGAAATGCCCATCGCGGTCATGATGGTGGCGTGCAGATCGATCACAGATACCGGATTTTCAATCGCGAGCAGCGGGCGTTCGTCGGCTGTTTTGCCGTAAACAAATCCCTGCTTCATCCCACCACCAAACATCACCACACTGGTTCCACCTGTAAAGTGGCGATGTAAGCCGTAGTGCTTGGGCTCGCTGAGAGTATCGACTTTGAACGTCGCTTGATCGTTGGCATTCGAGCCGGGCTTGCCTTCGATCAAGGCGTCACGACTGAACTCCGAAGCAATAATGACCAGCGTTCGATCGAGAAGTTTGCGGGCTTCGAGATCGCGAATCAGTTTCGCGATGGGACGATCGATTTCACGATGCAATCGGGCGACCGTTTCGTGTCCGCTGTTGTGCGTATCCCAGTGCAGGAACGGGACATATTCAGTCGTCACTTCCACAAATCGAGTCCCGGATTCAACCAGCCGACGGGCCAGCAGACAACCGCGACCAAACCGGCCTGTATCATAGACTTCACGACTTTCCTGGGGTTCGTCATTGATATCAAACGCCTGACGATCTTTCGAACTGAGCAGCCGATACGCATTCTCCATCGATCGTAACAGTGACTCTCTCTGATAGTCGCTCATCTGATCGCGGTTGGGATTTTGATCGACCAGTTTCTTATAAAGACGATTACGATTCGAGAATCGCTCGGAACTCATACCGCTGGGTGGTTGAACCGCCTGAGCGGCCTGTTCAGGATAGGGCAGATTCATCGGCCCGAATTCGCTGCCGAAGAATCCTCCAGTCGTGAAAGCCTTCAATTCTTCTTTCTCGCCGACCCCTTCGAGTCGCTGGCCGATGTTGACAAACGCGGGCATAACCGGATTTTGCGGGCCAAGAACTTTCGCCATCCAGGCACCCAGATGCGGACAGGCAACCGTTTGCGGTGGTACATAACCAGTATGCCAGTGATACTGATGCCGGGAGTGCAGAATACTCCCCAGATCGGGTTGAACCGCTGAGCGAATGAGTGTCGCCCGATCCATCACCTGAGCAATCTCGGGCAAGCCTGCGGAGATTTTCAGACCATCGACGGAAGTCTCCATCGCAGGAAAGGTGCTCAGCATCTTTCCAACCGGCATCCCAACTTCGTAGGGAGCATACCCTTTAGGATCGAACGTTTCAGGAGCCGCCATCCCGCCCGCCATCCACAACAGAATACAGGCATCCGCCGTCGGAGCAGGGTGATCGAACTCCTCATTTGCAGGGAGCAACTGAGGCTGACCAGCCATCCAGCCTGCGACGTTCATTGCCGCCAGCGACTGCAGAAAATGCCGGCGCTTGAGCTTGTTAACCTCAGTTGAATTTCGTTGTGATTGGGCTGATTTTGTCTGCATGGTTCGATTCCTCCGTATGTACTCACAACCACTAACAAACCTGATTTAGCCAAAATAATCTGGGGTGGCGGGGGCGTTCCGCATAACCGGAAGCCCCCGGACATTCTGTGATTCGGGGGCTTCTCTTCGAGAGCGCCCCCGCCACCCATCCTTAATGATATTCGGATAGAATTCATTATTTAGAGTTGTTAGTGTATCCGATTTCATTATAGCAAAGGATGATCGGAGAAATCGACCACAATGTCTGCCACTCATTCCCCATAAGTCGGTTTTTGAGGCCAGCCCTCGGGAGAATCTTCGAATGATTCCTGGCGTCCATACGGCGTGCAATCGAGCAGACTGTAAGCATCAGTCAAGCCCTCAACACCACGAGCATAAGCCGAATAAGTGTGATAGACCTGATCGTCAATGCGAAAGAACACAGACAATCCGTGACTTTCGCCTTGCTGGAACCAGGGCTCTTCGTCTTTTCGCTTTTGGAGATCGTCTTTGCTGCGAAAATTATACTGCAGCGGGACTACGGCTTCATCAAGCGTAACGTGGAAATCGTAGTTGAAATCGGAACCATACGACGAATACCAAGGTACGTTCCAGTCTAGCTTGGTTTTGTAGGCTTCGAGTTTTTCAAGCGGTGCACGGGAGATAAGAAGATAAGTCGTATCGCGGTCATTCAGCATAGAGAGATCGCCCAATGCATTCACCATGCCTGTGCAGCCAGGGCAGCCTTTATCCCATTCGGGATCAAACATGAAGTGGTAAACGATCAGCTGCCGCCGTCCCTCAAACAATTCAGCTAAGGACTGCTTTCCAGCAGGTCCTTCGAATTCGTAATTCTTGTCGATCTTAACCATCGGCAGCCTTCGACGCTGTGCATTGATGGCATCATATTCAATGGTCAAAGCCTTTTCCCGAGCCAGTAACTGTTGCCTGGCTTCAAACCACTCGGCTCGTGAAGCAATAGGAGGATGAGCAATCGTGTTCATGATTTACACCTTGATATTGAGGAATTGAGTCAAAGAGATTTTTCGGTATGACGTATTGGAATAGCGACTTTTCGACGAACGAGCTGAAAAGTCAGAAAGCACAGAGCCGCAAGGCTGAAATACAGCACTCCACTTCGGAGTAATGCCGCAGTGGTCAATGAAATCCCAGCCCCTGTCAGCAGAGTGAAGTATCCAGCCAGACACAAAGGACATTTCGGCAACAAGGCGATAACAGCTGTGGGAAGACACCAGTTGATGACTTGCCTGACTCGGTAATTAGCGACAGATTCTGCCGATTTATGACAACAACATTTTTCGATAGACATTGTCATCCACCTGTGTGCCCTAAGAATCGAATTGTCTCCAGAATTCACCCTGACTTCACAAAGTAGTCGAATTGCAGATTGAGAATTCGACACCGTCTAGGAAATTTAAGATTTTATTCTTAAATTCATAATCGCCTGTTTTTTTCTGAGTCATTTCCCTCATAATAAACATCATACAGATATCGACAAAAGTTCTGATGGTGGGTTGAACAGTTTGAGTCCCCTTGCACTTGGTTCAATTCTCTCCAAATTTGTAAAATCTGATAAGCACTCAGGCAGAAACAGGAGACACTCATGAAGTCATTCAAATGGATAATCCAAGCAACCTTTTTGCTTTCCACAATCCTATTTTCAAGCACTTTCCTGCCTGCCGATGAGATTGTGACGCCCGATGATTCCCTACCTGGTTTGAAACCTCAAACCGAAGAAATCGAAGCGGGATCCAGCCTCACTATTCCCCCACGGCTGCCTCCGAATTCAGTAAAACCATCGGAAGCAGAAACTCCCAATCCAGCACACGTGCAAATTGAGAAGAAGAAATACCCTATCCCGCATGTCATTACGACGAGGATTCCTCCTGAGAATTACCAGGGAAGAAATCAGCAATTTTCACCACCCATCGTAATCAGCAATCCATTCATGATTCCGGCGAACGGATTGGAAACGGGTCATAAAATCGACTTGGTCGAAATTTCCATTCGAAGAGCTAATGGGGAAACAACAATATTGTTTGATACCGTATTTCCAGTGCAGGCGGTCACGCGGAATTCTCAAGGGAAAATTGAAAAACTGATCCTAATGGGAGATGCTGAGCTCCAGAAACAATTGGCTCAAATTCCAATGGAAAGTCTGCAATTTCGAATCGTTGTCATTGATCAAAAAATTGACGTTATTCCAACGCCGGAGCCACAGATAACAACAGACGCCGAATCCCTACTGAAATGGGCACTGGCTGTCCGGAGGGAGCAAGGTCAGGATAATGCAGACGATGTCATTTTATCATCTGATGACAGTCGTCGTCTGTTGATCGATCCTGAGAAACTGGAACTGCATGAGAACTATATATTAAATCCTATTCCACTCGACTCGCCTGGCTGGCGTGCCTCGTTTGAGGCACTACAAAGTGTTGGTGAAGGGACACGGCGTTCAAAACTCTTACGTGTCTTTCTGGAAGATCCTCAGCCTGAGGAACAAATTACGCTGCAGGGGCAGAAGAGTATTAAGATGTTTTATCGATCTCCTTCGGGAGCTAACTCTCCCATTCAAGCAGCCCCCCGGGATAAGAACAGCAAAATTTTCCATCGAATTAACCCTGGCCATAGTTCCTCAGCGGATGGAACCTATCATGAAATCGTTCCCGGCCAGTATTCCGGCTATAACTATTTCAGCCACGCTCCTGGGAGCTTAAAAATCGCCTCGGCTTATCATCTGCCAGCAATCATCGAATTACCACCTCCCGAAGAAGAAGTCGGCGCCTTTGGAGAAGTGATGTTGCTCCGTCCGAAGTGGCATGAGCTTTCGACGATGCTCGTCACCTTAACCGATGCTGAAGGTCAACCTGTCAAAGACTGGCATTTCAGTTACGGCCCGATCACTTTTGGTGGCTCCTATGGATACACCAAAACACTCAGCAATCAGGGAATGGCAATTGTCGAAGGACTGGCACCGCAGAATTTTCTGGTCGGATTTTCTGAAAAACCTCTGGCCAAATTCCGGTCCAATGTGGAATTAAAGCCGGGACACCTGACTCGAATCGCCTTTCGACTCGATGCAAACGGAGAGTTGCTCGAACCGAACGTCAGTCATTATCCCTGGAATGATATGACTGAGAAAAACGAGACCGAATCCGCTGCAGAGACGGAGTAAGTCTTACTATCTTAATCCGAAGCGTCAGCGAGGGGACGGCTTCCGATTAGTGATTTGTTTAACTCCGATATTCAAATTGTGTAGCCTACTGCAGTTTGCAGTTAACTGTAGCGGCTTTTTGATGGTTTGAGCCCTATATTTCCAGTCAATCACCCGCTACACATTCATGAAAACGGCTAAAACATACAATAAAACTGGTCTGCGAGGGAAAACATTGGCAACCATTTCATTGACCTTGGTCACAAGTAAAAATTGCCACGGATAATGAACTCCACGCCGTCCCCTCGCTGACGCGTCGGGTTAAGATATCTTACGCAAAAAGCCCTCGCTCCAAAGAACGAGGGCTTTTTAATTTCCGATTCTCAAAGTCAACTACAGTGTCCAGCCTTCGCGGTATTCGCGAGAGATGTACTGATTGGCTTCGGGCACATTCGTGATTTTGCCAGCTTCGGCATCCCACTCGATTTTCGTTCCAGCTCGCATGGCGGCATTGCCAAGCAGGATGGTTTCGGTCAGGCGGGAAGCATAGTTGAAGTTGGACATGGCCGCTTCGCCACCAGCACAGGCCAGTGCGAATTCTTTGAAGTGGCCTGGAGAGCGAGGCAGAGTCTGCTCCGGCTTCTTGTAGTCGCTGAACTTATCGCGAGGCAGGAGCACATATTTGGCACCGTAATCGTTGGGGGAGAACATCGCCCCTTCAGTTCCGACGAGAATCGAACCACTGTTCGGCACATCTTCCCCTTTGAGGATATCCAGATCCGGACGACGTCCACCATCGTACCAGTACATTTTGACGGCTGGTCGTTTATCGGTAGCCGGAAACTGGAAGACGATCGAAGACGATTTCGGATAAGATTCGTTTTCAACAATGCCCGTTGTTTCCGCAACGACTGAAGTCGGATCGAACAGGTCGAGAGCCATCACAGCCATGTTGGCGGTATGACAGGCCATATCGCCCAGGGCTCCTGTGCCGAAGTCCAACCAGCCACGCCATTTGAACGGCAGGTAAGCCGGATTGTAGGGACGTTCCGGAGCTGGTCCGAGGAACAGATCCCAATGGAGTCCTTTAGGAATATCCGGAGTTCCTGCGGGGCGGCCTTCACCCTGCGGCCAGACCGGACGATTCGTCCAGACATGCACTTCAGTAACAGTTCCAATTGCACCAGCCTGAATGACTTCGACACCTTCGCGGAGTCCATTTTCTGATGTTCCCTGATTACCCATCTGGGTAGCAACACCATGTTCATTCGCCAGTTGTCGCAGCACACGGGCTTCATGAACTGACCATGTCAGTGGTTTCTGGGTAAAACAGTGTTTGCCCATTTTCATGGCCATGGCAGAAGCTGGGGCATGAGAATGATCGGGCGTACTGACGGTCACGCCATCTATTTGATCGCCCATCTCGGTCAGCATTTCACGATAATCGACAAACTTCTTTGCATCTGGATAGCGTCGGGCCTTCTTGTCGAGTCGATCTTCATCGATATCGCATAGGGCAACAACATTGCCATAGCGGCCAGCTTCGTCGGTATCGCTC
The DNA here is from genome assembly GCA_002359185.1 of Planctomycetaceae bacterium UBA2671. GTDB lineage: Bacteria > Planctomycetota > Planctomycetia > Planctomycetales > Planctomycetaceae > Rubinisphaera. The sequence continues at coordinate 2,820 of DEML01000061.1, read as the reverse complement.
GAACCTTTCCCTTCAACACCAATACAGGCGAAGTTCAACTTTTCGTTCGGGCTGTCACTCAGGGCGACACTGGGGGAGCCAGCCACCCAGTAAGCGGCACCGGCAGCAGCGGTCGTTTTTAAGAAGTCGCGTCTTGAATTATGAAGTGTCATTAAATTCCTATCTCATCTAAACGAATATGGGTGAGCGGGAAGTCCGTCGAAATGAACTTCCCAGCCGTTTCAAAAGAATCCATCAGTCTTGATTGATCTTATCGTATCAATTCTGACAATCGAATTTAAAGTCAATCATCAAGAAATTCTGATTTTTCAGTCGAAACCTCTCAGCCTGAAAAAATAGACTCTGCCAGCGGATTTCCCGTTTGAACAGTCGGCTCAGGTGCGTTACTCTGGAAGGTTGGCTTAGAACCTTATCGGATAAAAATTTCCGGATAGACCACAATTCTGCTCGAAAGTAGCTCTGAAAATGAAACTCGCATTTGCAACTGTTGCACTTCTTTTAACCGCTCCAGTACTCATTGTCGGCTGCAAACCTGCACCACCGACACCGCCCGCAACTTCTGAGCAATCGCAACCTGAAAAAGCACCAGCGTCTTCCGAGCAGACGCAACCCAAAAAAGCAGATGAGCCATCGGCAGCACAAGATGATACTGATGCAGTCGCCAAACTGGAAAAGCTTGGCGTGCAGTTAACGATGAATGATGCAGGCAATGTGACCCAGGTCGATTTTTCGGGAACACAGGCAGGTGATGCCGATCTGGAATTGCTGCAAGGTTTGCCAGAGTTATCACGATTAATCCTGTTCGGCCCGGCCTTCACGAATGCAGGAATGAAAACTGTTGGAACGCTCAACACTCTTCAATTACTCTCCCTCGAAAAAGCACTGCTGGATGACCCAGGCCTCAAAGAACTTTCTGGTCTGACAAATCTGATCGCCTTACGACTGCGTCAAACCGATATCTCCAACGAAGGTCTCAAACACCTCTCCGAAATGGATAAACTTCGCGAACTCGATTTGCGTTTCACGAACATCACAGACGATGGCCTGCCCTATCTGAAAGAACTCGATTCCGTTTCGACCATCAAACTCGAACGCACCAACGTAACCGATGTCGGTGCAAAAACACTGTCTGAAATTCCGACGCTTCGCCGCGTCAATTTAAATCTGACTGTTGTTTCCAATGAAGGGGCAATCGCTCTAGCACAGAATCCCGAGTTACAGGGACTCGAGTTGGACGATACTTCCGTTGACGATGCCGCTCTCGAACCGATTGGCAAGTTGAAAAAGCTCGATACACTCCATCTGCGACGCGACGATGTCGGCGATGAAGGCTTCGGCTATCTAGTCGGAATGGAGTCACTCAAGACTCTGCTCATTCGCGATACTGTCATCAGCGATGCCGGCTGCGAACACGTTGGCACATTGAGCAATCTCGAAGTCCTCGATCTCAACGAAACCTTCATCGGCGATGCAGGGCTGGCTCATTTGAGTTCTCTCAAAAAACTCCGAGTCCTCGAACTCTGGTTCACACGAATTACCAACGAAGGTCTCGCTAACATAAGCGGAATGACAACATTGACAGAACTGAATCTGCAGGACACTCAAATCCAGGATGCCGCTCTGCAGCACCTCAAACCACTGGAAAACCTGGAGTCTCTGAATCTCAAACTGACCGGCATCACCGACGAAGGCCTCAAAGATCTTCATGGCTTGAAGAAACTAAAAACGCTCAACCTGGGAAATACTCAAGTCACAGAAGAAGGCATCGAAGCGATCAAAGCTGCAATACCTGGTTTGCAGGTTCAGGCGTATTAATTGATAGAGACCAGATGACTGAGGCTTTGCAAATTCAAAGCCTCAGTCTATTCAACAAGAAATGAGATTACAGTCATGCTCAATTCGGTCTCGCTAATCATTCTGGCAGGTATGCCGAGTATCACATTGAGTTCCAGCGCCGCTGAGCGGTTCAACGCGATTTCCTTCTTCCTGCTTGTTCTCCTGCTATCCACACTCATCATTCGTTTTTGCTGGGCCCAGCTTTCCGATGTAACTCCGCAAATTCCCAAAGCAACGTTTCGTCAGGCGTTTGCCGTTTCAATTCTGCTCGGACTTTGCAGCATCGTTGTCCTGACAATGATCTCCGGAGCTCGTGAATTGATGACCCCCGGTGCCTGGCAGAAAAATGGTTTGACGTATCAGATTGAGCAAACCGGATCTGAGAAGAAAAACGAGCTCACTCTTGCGGATTACAAACTGGAAATCATGAGTCAACGCGAGTTGAAGATCGCCGAACTCAAGAACCAACTCCTCATCTATTCAGCAAAGCACGATGGCCAATATCCGGCATCTAAAGACGAATCCGGGTTCGTAGAATCTCTCTGGCAACTCCCGGAAACTCTGGGAGGCACATACATTCTGAGGTCAGGCCACCAATTCTCCAATGCCCCGATCCCGTTAGTCATCGAACCAGAAATCGACGGCTCCCAATGGGCGATTCTCGCCAACGGCTCCGTCCAAAACTTCAAACCGGATGCACTCAAGGAGTTGCTCGATGCCACCAGTGAATGATGAGAGCTCATCGAGTTCTCCCAAGTCTTCGATCTTCCTCAAAGCAACCGGTCTCATCGCGGGTTCCGTTTTGTTGATTTTTCTACTTTTCCTGACCTGTATGGGAGTGGCTTTTTTTCTTGAAATTCCATTCCGATTAGTTTTTGGGTGGGGTTTCTTTCTCAATGACAAACTCCCTCAAATTCGCCCTGACTGGTCGGCTCTTGTAATCGGAGTCTTGGCGTATTTCATTAGTCGTCCCTGAATAACCCA
>DEML01000055.1 GCA_002359185.1 Planctomycetaceae bacterium UBA2671 | reverse complement strand
GGGTTATGCAGGGACGACTAATTAGGAAGGATCAAATCCCTCATCGACGATTCGTTTCACAGATGCTCCAGATAATGCAGCATATGCTTCTGACCCGTTAATATTGTCAGTCCCTTGTTCATCAGAGCATGCATGAGGACATTATCGAGTGTATTTGTATAAACGCCCGTAAGAGAGACTGTGTCGCCTTACGGCAACACTTGATCGCTTCTGCTAATGAGTAAGTATGTTTAGCCGAAAGTGAGACGGCTGTTTTGCATCGTCCATTATTTCAGGAAGTGTTCCTGCAGTAGGCAATTCAGCGACAACGGCATTAATACATCGGCCTGGACCGCGCCCACTATTCTTGGGGAAGTTCAATTTCAGTAAGGTATTGCTCTTCATAATTAATCGTTTCAGATCATCCATGACTTCAGGCCTATTCACGTATTTCTTTCACTCGATCTGTATCCGATCAAAAAAGTGCTCAGTCTGAACTGCCATTGCAATACGAACATTAGAGGTTACGGTAGAATTATCTCCAATTATTTCTCCGAAGGAATCAAACCATTTACCGTAATGATTAGAGAGATTCTAAAATCTATCCGAATGCGAACTTCACACGTGAGTAGAATCGCGACACGTTATCAGAGGCTCGTTCTGTATGGGTTGGATCTGGTTCTCTGGTCTCGTTTATTGAGCTCCCGCCGGGGACCGATCCCGCTGGAATTGCCCCACTCGCTGCTTAAAATCAAGACAATTCATTGCGATCCTCCTGCACTTTTTGTCGCTGATGTAAACAGTGACCTGTCTCATTGGGAAGAAGGATTCCGGGCTGTGTATTCCAATGTCTTTCTCAACTTACAGACTCCGGATGTCATCTCCGAAATTCGCTATGCCCATCCGGCTCCGAGCTTTAAAGGTGTCTATCTTTGGGATTCAGCCTTTACCGCTCAGGTCTGGAAACATTGGGATTCTGAAGTCGCCTACGATGTGAATCGAGCGGTCATCAATTTAAGAGATGGCGACCGACTGCAACATGTTGTCAGCAGTTTCAGCCAGTCGGCTTATACACAGCCGCCCGTCATGGCGTGGTCCTGCATGGAACTGCTGGACTGGCAAAGCCATTTGACAAAAACAGAGTTTCGAGAAAACATCTATCAACCCCTGAAAGACTATCATCACTGGCTATACAATCATCGGCAGCATGAGAACGGTCTCTTCTTCTGGGCTCATCCTTATGAATCAGGAATTGATAACTCACCACGATTCAGTACTCGGGATGAAAGTAAATTTGCAGACACGACTCATTTAGCCTCACCGGATCTGTGTTCTTATATAGTCTTGCAAAATGAATCCTTGGCGAAGATGGCGGAGTATATTGGGCAGCAGGATGCTGTTCATGAGCATCTTCAAAAAGCCAGTCAGCTTTCTGAACGCATGAATGAATTCCTCTGGGATGAGACAGACAAGTTTTATTACGATCTCAATTTGAAATCAGGAGAATTTGTTCGCTCCCAAACGATAGCCGGCTTACTTCCAATGTGGGCTGGTGTTCCCGACCAGAGTCAAGCTGAGGCTCTTCGTCAACTGGTGTTGAATCCGGAATGCTTCAATACTCGCATTCCCTTACCCACCGTTTCACGAGAGGACCCAGACTTTGCCAAAGATATGTGGCGAGGCCCTGTCTGGATCAATACGGCTTATGCGGTGATACTGGCTATGGAACGTTACGGCTACCGGGAAGAAGTCGCAGAACTTTCCTATCGACTCTGCGAGGGAGTCTATCGAACGTTTCAAAATCTCAGACGCTTCTATGAATTTTACGATCCTGAGCGTTTTGACCTTGAGGAACTGAATCGTAAAAAAGGCAACAGATTTAAGCATTTAACGCTCGGCTCCAAACCCGTCAAGGAGTTTGTCGGTTGGACAGGGTTAATCAATCCCTTAGTGATTGAGCAATTGATTGGCCTCAAAAGCGATCACGGTCAACTGTTATTGTCTCCAAATTTTCCAGCAATCATGCGGGGTAAAGGCTTCTCATTACGCCTGCCCGAAAGAAAACTCTGCATTTATGTAGAAGTGCTGATCAACGGGGATTATCAGTGTCAGATTTATGATCAAGACGGATTATTCAATTGTGATCTGAAATCTGGTGAATCGTACGATTTTCAAAACAGGAGAATCATATCTGATGAATAATTGGAAACTCCAAACTCAGGAATGACCCCATGAAATTTTGTGATATCACTCTCTCCTACAACGAAGCCAGTGGTGGAATCCGTACGTATCTCGACGAGAAGCGAAAACACCTGCGCGATCAGACTGATCATGAGCATGTGCTGATTGTTCCGGCAGGAACTGACGAAGTGATTCATGAAGATCGTCTGACGATCTATCATGTTGCCAGCCCATATATTCCGGGGAATGCTCCTTATCGACTCTTCTGGAAGCCCGGAGTAATTTCGGAAATCCTTTCCGAATGCCAGCCGGATATTATTGAGTTGGGAAGTTGTTACGTCAGCCCCTGGGCCGCATTTCAGTATCGAAAGCAGTGCATTAAACAGCAAAGAAAATGTCTGGTTGGCGGTTATTTTCATACCGATGCGGCTCGTGTTCTTGTCGAAGCTCCTTTTCAAAGACAAGTCTCAGCAGCCGTGGGAGACTGGAGCGAAACGCTGGAATCTTTAGGATATCAACTCGCTTCGTTTCTCTCAATTGGTGTGGAGTCCTACGTAGGGAGTACCTTTAAACGCTGCGACATGAAATTCGCAGCATCTACTCAGCAGGCTCAAAGACTTCAGGAATATGGCGTTACAGGAAAGATTCATGTAGTTCCCTTGGGAATCGACTTGCAACGATTTCAGCCGAGCCATCGCAATGATCATATTCGGCAGCAATACGGAATTCAACTTGATGATAACTTGCTGATCTACGGAGGTAGACTTGCCAATGAAAAGAATGTTCCATTGCTGATCGAAGCCTACAAGAAGCTTCCTGCTGATTTGAACGCACACTTATTGATTTTAGGAGAAGGACCACTCCGAGATGAGCTTCAGACAATGGCCGCTGAGTTGTCGGGGGTCAAAATTCTCCCTTACGAATGTGACCCTGAAAGATACGCCGCTATACTGGCATCAGCTGATGTCTACGTGACAGCAGGCCCACTCGAAACGTTCGGGCTCTCTGTCATTGAAGCTCAAGCCTCTGGCTTACCCGTGGTCGGTGTGGATGCGGGTGCCCTTAGGGAACGCATCCCTGAAGGAACGGGTTATCTCGGACCCGATGATGATGCCAACGCATTTGCTGAGAATATCCGGAAAGCGATTCATCATCAGAAAGAGTTATCAGAACAGGCTTATTCGCATGTCGTCTCCCAATATTCATGGAGAAAAACATTCGATCAATTGATACAAATTTATGAAAAGGAAATAAGATTGGCTGAGAAAAACTGATGATAATTCCAATTTACTGTGATTACCGATTAAACGAACACTAATTAGTGAAGTGGACCCCGTTTTTCGGACCACCGGTTAAGGTGGATTTCAGTTTGGTTTTTGGGATCGGATGGAGGTTGGTATCGTGGCGTCATCAGGAGAGAAACGATGACGCGGATACGACGACGATTTGATGCGAAGTTAAAGGCGAAAGTGGCTCTGAAAGC
>DEML01000010.1:24101-31245 GCA_002359185.1 Planctomycetaceae bacterium UBA2671 | reverse complement strand
CGGTCTGTAATATCCGATTCAATGGCCATAAAACCGGTCAGCTTGCCAGCTTCGTCACGAATCGGCTGAATCTCAATATCCAGCACATATTCGCGACCATCCTTTCCGCAGTTGACGATCTCGACTCTTGCACTCTCTCCCTTTGCTACGGCATTTCGCATCACAGCAATTGGGACTGGATCACTCTTTTCGCATTGCATGAAGTGACCAGGGACTTTCCCCTGCACTTCTTCAAGCGTGTAACCAGTTATTCGAGTAAAGCCATTATTGACCCAAGTGATACGAGAAACCTCGTCGGTGAAAATGACGGCATTACTTGTTAATTCAGCAATCATTGAGAGTCGATGAATATGCTCTTCTTGATTTTCTGTCATTGAATATACCGCCATGAAGAATAAACGGTTGCTCTTTCACCCAGAAGTTACAACTGGTGCTTATCAGAGCCATTTATTTCGTATTGAGATAATTAAACTATGGGAACAGAATCTTCCGTCAAGGATTGTTCATAACTTTATATTCCAGTCTCATGTAATCTTACTTATGATCGGCGTGATCTCAATGGGTAAAATTACAATTTAGAATCACTTGAAAAATGGATGCACTTACGACCTTTCAAGTCGTACCGATGATAATTCTCGAATATGTTGAGAGAGTTGAATTGAGCCTTTGATATCCATGAAAGAGTTGCTTTGAGTGGCAATAATGATTTTCCTCGTTATGGGCCAGCGAATTCTTCTCGGTCAATTCGATGACCGCACGAGGTCTGCAGGATATCTATGTGATAGTGTTTTTGAATCTGCAAACTCGCGAAGCAATCGTGACCGAGTCGACTTACCGACCGAATTCGGCATGAGTCTGCAGGCAAACGAAGAAGTTCACCGAGGAGACCAGGGATCGGGAGAAGCGTCCCGCGATCCTGATCCCTGACCGAGATGCGAAATACATGAAAAAGTTTCGCGAAACCGTTGAAGCAGCGGGCATGAAAACGAATCCGTTACCGAAGGCCAGAATCCGCCTGTGTCAGGAAACGAGTTTTAGGTGCTGAATGATATTTGTGTCCTACATGACGAGAACTCGTCAATAAACTCCAGAATGTCGTAAGAAATAGCAGGGTTATCCCTGCAGTTTGAAACGCAATTCTATTAATTGCAGACGATTATTCGGGCCTATGTTCTACTCTCACGTGAATGTTAAAAACTGCCAACATCGTTCAAAAATGTAACCTAAACTTTCTTAATCCATTTATTGAATAGTGAACTTTCGAGATAGTAATGCTTTTAACTACAACAATTATTGGAAGATTTATCGCTTCTGCAAATGTAAAAACACAAAATTCTAAATCGATTGCGATCCCAAGCCCACAGTTTCGAAGATTTTTGGGGTTTTGTTTGATTATTATTGTTTGGTTTGTATTAGTTCTGACAGGTTTTTTACTTCTATGCGATTATTCCACACGACCGGGAGCATCGGCAGCTGTCCCCACCAAATGGCCTGAAAATTCAACACTTCCTCAAGTCGACGGACGCCAGAGCCTACTTTTCTTCATCCATCCGTGTTGCCCCTGCTCAATGGCCTCTCTGAATGTTTTTGAACGAATACTGGTAAAGACCGCTTCTTCTCAGGATGCAACTGTAGTTCTAACAGGTGGCGTAGAACCCAATCAGAAAACACGGGACTGGTTCCAGAACTGGTGTCAAAAACGGAATGTCAGACTGGTCTGGGATTTTCGGAGGGAAGAGGCAGAAATCTTTCATGTAAAGACATCAGGACAAACAATTTTATATAACAAAAATGGCTCACTTGTGTTTTCAGGTGGAATTACAGCGGGGAGAGGGCATGCTGGAGACAATCCAGGCCAACAGGATTTGCAGGCAGCAATTCACGTGAACGGATCAGATCAGGCCACAGCAAAATGTCATCCGCTTTATGGCTGTTCGATATGGGAGGAAACCAATGAATAATCCCAAAGCAGTCCGTCCACTCTTCGAAGAGCAGGTCTATGAACACTATCAGCAGAATCTTGAACAAAATAGTCGAAGCCTTTGTCAAGTATTTATTGTGCTGATGCTCTTGCAGTGGATTGGCGGCATTTTAGTTGCCGTATTTGTATCTCCTTTGACGTGGTCTGGAACATCCAGTCAAACGCACGTGCATGTCTGGGCTGCGGTATTGCTTGGCGGGTTGCTGTGCTCCCTTCCTATTGGACTGAGTTTATCATACCCCTCATGGCGATGGACAAGGTATGTGATTGCCTTCTCTCAAATGCTGACATCGGCCCTTTTGATTCACCTGACCGGAGGTCGAATTGAAACTCACTTTCATGTCTTTGGGTCGCTTGCGTTTATCGCATTCTACCGAGATATTTCTGTGTTGCTGACCGCCACGATTGTGACAACCGCAGATCACGTACTTCGAGGCATCATCTGGCCACAATCCATTTATGGAGTCGTTGTCGATGCCCATTGGAGATGGATGGAACATGCTGGCTGGGTTATTTTCGAAGTGGTTTTTCTTATTTGGGCTGTTCGTCGCTGGAACAACGATGCTCGACACATTTCCGAGCAACAGACTCGACTCCAGATGCAAAAGGAAGTGGTTGAGAGTCAGGTTAAGGAACGGACTCGTGAACTCCGCAAAAGCCAGGCGAAGGCCATTCGGGCGGAAAAATCCGCCGAAGCAGCAAATCGTGCCAAGAGTCATTTTCTGGCAAATATGAGTCATGAAATACGGACCCCAATGACGGCAATTATCGGCTTCACGGACTTACTAGAAGAGGACAAAGGACTTGCCAGGGATTCGAAGCATGCCTCAATGGCGATCCAAACCATTCGTAATAATGCGAACAATCTGCTGACGATTATTAATGATATTCTGGATATGTCAAAAATTGAGGCGGGCTTTTTGAAGTTCGAATTGATCTCGATGAGCCCGATACAAATTGTTGAGGAAGTGACCTCTTTACTAAAATTACGTGCCATTGAAAAAGGGATTTCGATTCATACGGTTTATGAGTCTCCCATTCCAGAAACAATTCATTCTGATCCAACAAGACTCCGTCAGATTCTCATGAACCTTGTCGGAAATGCGATCAAGTTTACTGAAGATGGATGTGTAAAAATCCATCTCTGTTTTCATTCCGAGGTTAATAAGATCGAGTTTCGAATCGTCGATACGGGTATCGGCATGACGTCTGAGCTTCGCGATGAAATCGGAAAGTTTAATGCGTTTCATCAGGCTGATGTTTCCATAACCCGCAGCTATGGTGGAACCGGATTAGGGCTGAAAATCTCTAATACACTGGCCTCGGAACTTGGGGATGGCATCAGCATCAAATCGGAACCAGGGCAGGGAAGCTCCTTTTGTTTTCGGATAGCAACCGGTGATGTTTCTAGTTTATCCACTCTTACTTCCCAGCAAGCCATCAACACAGATATTCTCGAAAAGACGCGACCCGATTCCGTTCAGAATTCTTCAAACGTACTTCGTTTAACTGGGTTAAATATTCTTATTGTCGAAGACAGTATCGATAACGGTAGGCTGTTTTCTCACCTACTCAAAAAAGCGGGAGCCCAGATCGAGTTAGCTGAAAATGGATTAGAGGCCTGTAATCTCATTTACGATACAAACCAGACCTTCGACCTCATCCTGATGGATATGCAAATGCCAGTCATGGATGGCTATACTGCGACACGGGAACTCCGCAAACGAAATTTCAATCTACCCATCGTCGCTTTAACTGCTCATGCCATGTCAGGAGACCGGGAAACTTGTCTCGCTGCAGGCTGTGATGATTATGTGATCAAACCTATCTCTCCCACGTTATTAATCGATAAAATTCTGTCAGTACTGCAGAAGACAGAAACGCTCGCGTATTAACCTCGACTTTTGCCGCTACGTATTGTTTATGGCGTTACTGGTCAGTCGCGGGAGTTTTTCAACGTGGGTGCGAATTCTGGGGTATAGCAAGAAGTGCACATCCCTTTGATATCGATGAAAGTGTTGCTTTGAGTGGCAATTGTGATTTTGCTATGGCTTGGGAATCAGACTCACTCTTTCTCAAAGGAGGACCACCATGCTCTTTCTCGGTATCGATTAGCATGCACAACAACTGACCATTTCGGACCGAAATTCAAGACCGGTGCACTGAAGACTGCAGACGATTGCGTTACCAGTCACGATTAAAACGGTAAACTCTCGTCTTGCCGGGAGCAAGGACACAAAATATCAGAATGTTGTGACAGACAGCACGGTTGGGAAGTGAGTTGTTTTTAAGCACCGAATGAATTTAAGTCTGTAATTCCAGTGAATCATCGTGCATAGCTATTGTACCCGACAGTAACTGTATGGATCTGGGCTCACATTTGCCTCTGGCTTTTTTGCTGATCAAGGATTAGCGGAAATTAAATTCAGATTCTGGATCTGCCGATCATACATGGCAATCTTCGTCGTTAATTCGTGTCTCTTTTTATCAATATCATCTACGACATCGGTACGTCCATGCTCATAACCGAGTTGATAAACCCACAAACTAAGATAGATCGCATCAACAGGTCCGAGCACCAGAGAATTAATACGTTTCATGACTATCGGGTCTTTCCGTGGCAAAAGGTTCCAAAACAGATTTCCGAATTCAGTATGGTGTCAATTCTCTTTCTCTTGAGTGTGAATGCATGGTGCCAAGTGCTCACTTGCCTGCAGCCCATGTTGTCGTGCCCAATGGAAGATCAGAGGGGCGTAAAGTTCGACAAAGCGTGTCCAGGCGTCGCCAGCCTCGGACGATTTTAACCGCTGAAGAAGATTGACAGAGGTCGAATTCACAAATTGTCCTCTCTGTTCATACGATAACAATTGAGTGAGAGTTGATCATACTGGACTTGTACACCAGTGGCTACACTGATGATGGAATTTTCGTGAGCCCCGGGGGATGACTGACCTCCTTTGATATCGATGAAAGAGTTGCTTTGAGTGGGAAATTGTGATTTCTCTATCGCTGGGCAATCACTCTCGCTCTTTCTCCAATGAGGATCACCATGCTCCCTGTCGGTATCAATCAACATGCACGACAACTGACCATCTCGAACAACGTCTGAAAACAAATCGAGTTCTGAGTTACCAGTGGTGCGTGGATCTGGTCGCGATCGAGAGCTAGAATTGATAATTGATTGAAGAAGCACGGATTTCGAAAGAGCAGGGGACTGAAGTGCGGGACCGATTCTCCGAACACTGCAGACGATTGAATTACCAGCCACGACCCAAATGTTTAACTCTCGACGTGTCGGGAACTCGGACAGAAAATATCAGAATGTTGAGACAAACAGCAGGGTTCTTCGTCGAGCCATAGCATACTAACTACATCTAATCCATATCTCAATTAGATGTTTCGCTCATAAATGCCGGAGTGCCGGTGCCCTTGTGGTTCTTTTGATTTCTAACGGGTATCTGTGTGCTTACGGAACGGCTTCCGATTCTTTGGTGCACTGCGACCAGACGCCTTCAGCGTCGACAGCAAGGTTTGAAGCTCCTTCCGTTTGACTTCTTCCGTGAAATACAGGTTGTTGATTTCACCGGGATCGTCGTCGAGATTGTAAAGCTGCCCCGGTGCATCAGGAGCGTTGTCCGGGATGGCCCACTTTTGCATGTTCGGCACTTCGTAGTTGTTCCCGCCAGATCCCTTGTGATCCAGGTATTTCCATGGCCCCTTGCGAATCTGGAATTCTCCACGAAAGCTTTGCGTGAGTAGATGAGGGCGAACGGACTTCGATTCCTCCTGCTGCCCCAGCATGACGGGCAACATGTCAAAGCTGTCTGTCGCCGCCTCATCCGGCAGCGAAACACTGACGACTGAGGCCACTGTTGCGAAGATGTCTGTCGTGTTGGTCATCTGAGCCGACACCCGATGCGGTGGAATGTGACCAGGCCATCGAGCGATAAAGGGAACGCGGTGGCCACCTTCCCATCCATCTCGCTTCATTCCCCGCCATCCACCGGAAGGATCGTGCTGATGATCCTGCCGCATCCAATTGACGTGAACGGTTTCCGCTCCGTTGTCAGAATTGAACAGCACGAGAGTCTGTTCATCGATTCCGAGTTCTTTGACAAGGTCCAGAACACGCCCGACCAGCACGTCCAGTTCCCAGACAAAGTCGGCTCGCGGACCAGCATCAGTCGCCCCGTTGAATTCTTCTGCTGGCAAGACTGGTGCGTGAGCAATTTGGGTTGAGAACACGGCGAAGAAAGGTTTGTCCGGAGACTTCTGGCGATGTTCCTTAATGAACGCTTCTGTTTTTTCGTAGAACAGAAGATCCGCGTTCATAAAATCATAGCCCGGCGACATCCATCCGGCGTCATTATCCCATCGCCACTTACCTCCAGGGTTTGGCAGGCTATTGGGATTGTGCCGCTCGCTTGCAGGCATCGCCACCATTCCGTTTTCGAGGTAAACGTAAAGTGGGTCGGTGTTCGGACAATTGGGTGTCACAAAAGACTCGTCAAATCCCCTCGCGTTGGGACCGTCAATCAGTGGAGTACTCTTTTCGTAATCGATCAGCAGCGAATTCTTGAAGCCTCCATCTAGGCGTTTGCCATCCTTGTCAAACCAGCTGAGCCCAACGTGCCACTTACCAAATACTCCCGTGCGATATCCCTGGTTCTTCAGCATCTGAGCAATGGTGAGCGTTCCCGGCTTTAGATAACTTGGCCCACTCGGACCTTCGAACGCACCGCCACCTCGCCCAGTGGAACGATAGATTTGCTGGCCCGAAAATAGACCATATCGCGATGGTGAGCAGATCGTCGATGGACTGTGGGCGTCAGTAAATCGAATGCCCTCCGCAGCCATTTGATCCAGCCGAGGAGTCTTATAGGGAGCCTTGTCGTTGTAACACGATAGATCTCCGAACCCGAGGTCGTCGGCATAGATAATGATAATGTTTGGATAGTCTTCAGCCTGACTCGTAATGGTCATCGACAAAAGCAATACGATCCCGCACAGTCGCTGACATGCCACTCGGCTTCGGTTGAGAACACTCATTTGACCAACCCCTTTGATATCCATGAAAAGAGTTGCTTTGAATGGAAATTGTGGTTTGCTTATCACCGTGGAATCACACTCACTATTTCTTAAAGGAGGACGACCATGCTCTTT
>DEML01000010.1:10263-24007 GCA_002359185.1 Planctomycetaceae bacterium UBA2671 | reverse complement strand
ATGCACGACAACTGACCGTCTCGTTAATAGACCAGCAGGGCCACGTCCTGCTCGCTCGACAGGTCTCCATACGGCCTGCCAAGATTCTACAATTCTTTGACCAGCTCACACAACGTTCTTGAGCAGACCTTTGTTCGTCACGATTGGTATTGAATGACGCTGCTATCGCTTCAAATAAACAGAATCCTCGGTACCTATGGCTCTAACCGTGAGTTGGTAATATTCATCAACTTTGCGATTTTCATTTCATCGCATTTTGGATCACAGATCACATTCGTTGTACCGGAGGAAGCCGTTCACTTACCCGGCAGGAATGGAAGAACTTGTTCGTGAAGCAATCGATCATCTCATGACCACGAATCGCCAACAACCAGATTTCCATTTTGATCCTAATCACATGACCGATGTTGATCTGATTGAAATGGTGTGTGATTGGACCGCTATGTCACAAGAATTCGGGCAGGACGGCGGAAGTGCCCGCGGATGGGCAGACAGATCAATCGGTAGTCGGCTACACTTGAATAATGAAAAAAAGCGATTCGTTTACGCGATGATCGACTTGCTGGATTCCCACCTCAACTATGATGCGGAATGAAGGCAGAACCAAGTAATGTCCCGGAGTCGCGAAGCCGGGCATTTTGAAAATGGACAATCTCTTGTTGTGACAGAATGATTTTAGACGTTAGCCAACATAATGAAACGATACTACCTCCTCATCTTTTTCATTCTGACCATGTGCGTTACGGCACGAGCGGACGATGCCTTTAAGCCGGAGTTCTATGCTTTTTACAATGGCATACCACCCATGTCCTATGACGATGAGGCGATCATGCTCAAAGAGCTAGGGTACGATGGCATCAGCCAGATCTATGGAGGTGGCGACGAGTTGGTGAAGCGTGTCAACGCTTACAAAAAGCAGGGACTAAAAGTATTAAGCGTTTATCTTGCAGCGTCAGAAAAACCGATAAATGCCGATGTCGTTAAAGCTCTGGAAGATGGGGGCATGATTGAGTTGACGGTTAAGAATATTACCCCTGAGGTGATCGAGTCTATCCGCAATACAGCAGAGATGGCGGCTCAGTTAAATATTCGAGTGGCACTCTATCCACATCACGGTAACGCGGTGGCGACGATGCCACAGGCTATCGACCTTGTTGAGAAGGTGAACCATCCGAATCTCGGCATCATGTTCAATCTCTGCCACTTCCTTAAGAATGAAAAAGCTGAAGACCTAGAGCGTGTTCTCGGGAAAGCTGCCCCATACCTCTTCTCCGTGAGTACTTGCGGAGCTGATTTGAATGGAAAGGACTGGAACACATTGATTCAACCACTCGACAAAGGCACTTTCCCTCAGAAACGTCTCTTTGCCACACTTAAAAATTTGAACTTTAATGGCCCGGTTGGATTACAATGCTATGCCGTAAAAGGTGATAAACACACCAACCTCAAGAACTCCATCGAAGCCTGGAAAACAATTCTTAATGAACTGCAGTGATGACATGTGTTGAGAATCTTCCCAGCATTTGAGAGTTGACGATAGCCGAGCACGCATAACACAGATCATGAACCTGTTGAATCGGGCTCCCCCTCGGTCTTCTTAATTTTTGAAGTTAAGCAGTTCATCCTGCTCGTCGATTAGCTGGGAAAAGGTCGCAGGCCAAGTAGCATCTCAGCTCTCTCGGTGAGCGGTTTGGCAGCAAAATCATTGTAGGTGTACTCAGCGAGGCTGCTTTGCACGAGGGAATAGACGGCTTGTCGGTCTTGACTGGTGTCGATTTCCACACACTTATTTTTGCTCTTGAAATACTCGATTGTTGGCAACGTTTCAGATTTGAACGTATCAAATCTCAGTTTCAGGCTTTGAGCATTATCGTCGACTCTTCCTGTGAACTTCGCACGGCCAAGAACACGCTTTTCGAGTACAGTGAATGGACACTCATAGTACAGCATCTTGGGCAATTCAGCTTCACGGCCGAATATCTCGTACCAACCTTCCAAATTATCCAGCGAGCGTGGGAATCCATCGAGTAAAAAATTATTCTTACCTGTCGTTCTTGTAATATTCTCCATCGCATTCTTGAGCAGAGACACTGTGATTACATTTGGAACTAACTTTCCAGCAGCAAGAAATTCTTCGATGGTGGAAGCAGTTTCGCCTCCTCTCTCGAACTCGGTTCGAAGTAAATCTCCAGTCGAAAGATGCGTCCACCCCAGTTGAGATTCGGCGAGTTCGCACATCGTTCCTTTTCCAGCCCCAGGGCCTCCAAGAACAAAGACAACATTAGGTTCGGGGCAAGGCAGCCGGGGATCGTAATGATGGATCATGATTCTAGGAGCAGGTGCGACTCCTTTTTTGTAAACGTGCCATTCCTTATCGGAGGGCGGCAATTCATCTTCGCAGGTCATGTCGTAGGCAAGATGGCCATCCAGACGGCAGATTCTCCATGATTGGTAGCTGTTGGAATACGACAGGGCAGGGTTTCTGGCACTTTTACCATCGGCTCGATCCCAAGCCATTTTGCCATTCCAATAACCGAGACTTGATATCGTTCCCGATTCCGATTTGGCTGGTGGAGCCGTTGAGGGTACGAAGAGTCCATCCACTTCGGGAAGCCCTGCACCTGACACTTCAATAAAGAATGTATTCGGTTTGAGCTCGTTTCTTTCAACCATGATGACTTTCTATTTCGTTCCCACAAACACAATTTTTAGCAGTGATAGTCAACTGCAGCAGTCGAGTGAACGACAACTGAGAAATGTGTTGAAACACTATGTGAATTTTCACAGTCTACTACAGAGTTCCATCGAGCCCCCTTTGATAGTACTTGTGGGTGATTTTGTCCTGATTTTCGAGCAGCCAGTCGATGGACGGTTCGTTGTGCATGGCTTTGTGAATGGCCTGTGCCATCGCCTTGCGATGAATCTCGAAAAGAGCTTTGTGGTCGAGGTTCTTGTCGGTTGCGGCTCCAGGATTCAGCCAAACCGAGCAGATGATGCCAAGTTCGTTGGCTTTTTCCTTGGGAATATCACCGGCTCGAACTGCATCAAGCACACCGTTAGCAATCGCCGCTTGCACGGTTCCCATCAAGATATTCGTGTAGGCCGAACTCTTTACCGTCACCTTGCTGACCATCAGAGTCACCGGCCGCACTTGAATATCCGTGTCGAGAATTGCAAAGACCTTCGAGTGGCCGACCGATTGATCACCCGTCAAGGTGGCAATCGCTGTACCGACTGGTCCGTCTAATTCGCCAATAACAACCTCCGGCTCCGCAGCCGTAAAAGGAGGTCCGCCAGCGACAAGAGACTCTCCGGTACGCATTACTATTCGATCACTCATTAGAAATCCTGTTGGGTTGCATGTGAAATTCACTCGTTTTGATTGAAGTACAGTGTACATGTCCCTTCGGTTCCGTAGACCGAATGCAGTTTTTAGTAAAAAGCGGTCTAAATGCTTAATTGACAACATTATACGTCATTTGCCGACTTTTGCAAAGCGTTGCAAAACCTAACAAACCGACGCGTATAAGCACCGTAATTCGGGAGTTTCTCCGTAAAATTCCGTACGGATTTTGATGAGCCATTTTTGCGACAATCGCGAAACAATTGCCTCGTAATATGCCTGCTTCCTGACAGTGAAAACTCTTCAATGGCATCAATAATCTGCCTGGTTTGAGCCCCAGATTTCTCTCGCTGGATCATTTCAAATTCTGTCCCAATCTGCTTAAAATCTCGCCCCCAAAGTGCTGTCCAACGAATGTGTTGTACCCTGCAGAATATGATTTAAGGACAATACCGAAATGGCGAAGATTTTCCACCCACTGCTCGCATTGATTGCTTCTACAACGGATCGGGAGCTCGCCAAATATGTGGAATATCTGAAGGCCGAGAACCAGATTCTGCGGGCTCGCATTCCTGGGCAGATTCACTTCATCCGCGTGCCGGGTTAACCAACTGCGATTGTTGCAGGCTGAAATGAGAATTCTTTCCTGGCAATTCAAAAGAATTGCATTCTGTATGATCAAAGAAATTCTTGTGTATATTTTTACACTCAACCGGTTGTGTTTCCCCAGTGCTTTGCGTCAAACTAGTGCCATCGGACTCGGAGACCGCACCACGTCCCCGCTATTAAACTCGATCCTCAGCTGGCCAATTCGAATCGTGGTAAAAAACTGTATGCTGAAAAATGTGCAGACTGTCACTGCAAGCAAGGGTAGGGAACTGAGGAAGGTCCGCCGACATGGGGACAAAATTCCTATAACGACGGAGCGGGGCTGTCCCGTAATGACAAACTGGCTGCGTGGCTATTGGTTGCCATGCCGTTGGGGGATACCGACCTCGCTGAGCAGGAAGCCCTGGACATTGCTGCTTTCGTAAACTCTCATCCTCGACCGAAGTTTATCCTCCGAGAGCATCTCCCCAATCCAGAGCGTCTGGTCTTGTACAACGCAGAAATAAAATCACTATAAAACTAGCATCACATCCTAAGAAATGGAGGATCTCAGAAATGAAACTGTTTTTTGACTGCGACCCCTGGATCGTTTTGTCTCGTCGGTGAGGGAAACGGCTTCCTCATTTGGTTTGTCTGTCGTGAGCAGGCTCTAAACGAGCAAACTCTAACCGATTTGGTTTCAGCAACAGCTAGAAAAATATAATTGCCTTCTGAAGTGTGGTATCGCTTGGAACAGGAATTAATGAAGGACATAATGCAGTAAAAACATTTGTGAGGTTCCCGATGAAAATGATCCTGATGCTCCTTATGGTCGTGTTGTCATCCCAATTCGCCACGGCAGCGGAGATTAACCGTATCTGGCTGACACACAAGTCAAACGATCCCAGCAAGATCGTGGTCAATTGGATAAGCGATCAGTCGGGCGATGCCGTAGTACGTTTCGGTCTATCTGACGAATACGGTGAGACAGTGCGGATTAATGAAAACACGACACTGCATCACGTCGAAATTCCACTAACGCACCGAGATGCGACCTACCACTATTCGGTCAGTACTGGAGAACAGCGATCAGCCGATTTCACGTTCAAAGCATATCCCAGCGAAGTGTTACGTGTGGCTGTCGTCGCCGATTGGCAAGGCAAACCAGACTTGTCCGCCATCGAAAATGATGACGTGCATTTGCTTCTGACTGCTGGCGATAACATTGCCCGATTGTGGGATAAGTGTGGAGAAGGTGAGAAGGAATGTATCCAACCATATGCTGAATTGATCGATAGCTATCCTGAGCTATTCCGCTCGACACCCTTCATGCCTGCACTGGGAAATCACGACCGAGAAATACGACCACGTGGGAGCAAACCTCCAGTCGAATCTGTCTACGATGTGGATGCCTTAGCATTCAGAAGATTCTTCGAATTGCCTGACGATGAGTGGAAGTGGCACTTCGACCTGTCTGAGTTTGATTTGCGTTTTGTGGCACTCGACTTCAATCACATTTCAGACTTTGGGACGACGTGGCAGACTTGTCATGCGTTCGATGAGAATTCAGAGCAATTTCATTGGTACAGCAAGCTGATGAAACAGTCGTCCGGCTTCGTGGTGACTCTCTATAACGAGAGAAATGCAAGCGTTCGCAATCAAGCCCAAAAGCAATGGCTCGATCTGTTTCAGCGAGGCACATGTTGCATCACAGGGTTTGGGTATTTTGCCGAGCGAGCAGAAGTGGATGGCTTCCCGTACTACAACACTTCACTGAGTGGAAAAGGCAATCAATACCCTGATCCAAACTCAAAGTATCTCGCCAGTGAAGACAGCTACATTCTATTGACTGTAAAGCGAGGTGGTTCCATAACCGTCGAAATCAAGAGCCTGAAAAACAAGGTTCTTGATCATCAGGAATACAAACGGCGGTAGGATGTTAATTTTCAATACCTCATTAACATTTCAGAGAATTTTATTTGATCATGCTGATGAAGAATCTGGTTTCACAGCAACGAAAGCAAAGAAGTGATGAGTTTAGTTCGAATATTCTCCATGTTGATGTTGGTCATCTGCATTGGTTCGAAGGTTATTGCTGATGATGGTACAGTCAATCCGCTCGAATCATCCTCATTTCTAAACAATGGTGTGACGGCTCATCGAGGCAATTCTAGTGAGTTTCCCGAGAACACTCTCCCCGCTTTTGAGAGCGGCATCGAAATCGGGGCTGATTGGATTGAACTTGATATCTTTACCACAAAAGACGGCAAGCTGGTTGTAATCCATGACCGTACAACACAACGGGTCGGTGATAAAAACCTTGTTGTCCCTGATTCCACCTACAACCAGTTACTGACCGTTGATGTCGCAACGGACTTTCGCAAGCGAATGGAAAAAACGATTGATGAATGTCCAATGCAGAAGATTCCGCTACTGGAAGACGTACTGAAACTAGTAATGAAGCAGAACCGAACTCGGGTTTCGATCCAGCCCAAGATGGACTGCGTAGCTGAAGCAGTGGCATTGGTGAAAAGATTGAACGCTGAGTCTTGGGTAGGTTTCAACGACGGCAACTTGCAATACATGCTCGAGGTGAAACGGCTCGCCCCAGAAATCCCTGTCTTTTGGGATCGGGGTGCCGACACCGACATCGAAGAAGATATCCAAACCGCTAAACATCATGGCTTCGAGTCCCTCGTGTTACATCACAGCGGGGTCACACTTAAGAATATTCAGATTGTTAAATCAGCAGGTTTGGAATTTGGAGCGTGGACTGTCAATGATCGAGCAGCAATGGAAAGATTGCTTAACATGGGAGTAGAGAGACTCTACACCGATCATCCCCGAATGCTACAGAAGCTGAAAAAGGACCGGTAATTATGTAAGGTAATCTGTAAATCATTTCTTTCATTTATCGCATTGAATCTGTGCGGTGATTTAAGTTGATGCTCATGAAAATGACCACAATGGTAGATGGCTGAAGTAATGTCTCAGTTTATTAAATCCCCACAAATCAACTCGTCATTTTTACCTGAGGGATTTATTTGAAAACCGTGTGACACCCCGGAACACAGGAAATCCCACCGCAATTAACTGCGAATCGAGACTGTCTGTTACAGATCGTGAAGTAATGAAACTACTCGTGCGTCTTCCATCCTAATAATTTGGGTTGATGATGTTATAAAGCACGACAACGGAGTGCGATACAGTTATTTGAGGCCTAAATCTAAGCCCTGAAAGGGCACCAGCCATCGTTCGATACTTATCTATTAACAGATCGCAATTGAAATGATGAAAATAATAATTTCGTGTTTGTTGTCCTTAATTGCCACGAGTGCTTCGGCTGAGGACTTTCGCCCCAACATTGGTCCAGACTTGCCATCGATCACGGTGGAATGTGGAGAGGTGACAATCCTCCTGCGACAATCGACACAATGGACTCCAGGGCGAATTGATTTTCGTGGAACTCCGATGACCACAGAAAGAAGTGCGTATGGGACCGTCTTCAGTTATCCAGGTATTGGCTTCATTGGAACGGCACATCTTGAAAATGAACCGGAAGAGTTGCAGTCTCTCACTTTCTTCCTGGACGGCAATGAACTCAACACTCTCGAAGCGACTCTTAAGGGGAAGTCGTTCCGTTTCGAGCGAGAATCAAAGATTCGTAGCTTCATACTCACGAACATCATCGAGATCAAAAACAATCGTCTTTACGAAATGACGACGATCAAAACTATCGTTGAGACTCCCCTAAATCTCGTCTATCACTTCATGCATGCATGGACGCCATCGGTTTCCGAACTCATCGCAGGTAACGATGATTTACCTGACGACGACATTCATCAACCACTTCTTGATGACGAAGATGTTTCTCGTCATTTTTACATCAACCGAGACATTGACTGGCTCTCAATTTATGAACCAGATAGTGGCCAGTTTGCGGTTTCCCGGATACTTGAAGTCCCCGAGGAGACAGAAAGCATTTCAACAATATGGAACGTTCCGAACACATACCGCAAATATTATTTGAGAGCATTCCAGAACCAGTCCGTCCCCAAGGATTTTAACGGAACCTGGAAAATGGTGACCGCTTTCGGGTCTGAAACTCCAGACAATTGGCAATCCGCTGCGAAAGTTCTGGCAAAGAAACTCCGCGACTAGCAATGGGAGATAATTGAATAAACTCTTTCGAACCCTTTGATATCGATAAAAGAGTTGCTTTGGATGGGAATTGTGATTTTCCTATTGCTGAGGAATCACACTCACTCTTTCTCAAAGGAGGACGACCATGCTCTTTCTCGGTATCGATCAACATGCACAACAACTGACCATCTCGGACCGAAATTCAAGACCGGTTCCCTGAAGACTGCAGACGATTAAATTACCAGTCACGCTCCAAATATTAAATTCTAGTCGTGTCAGGAACTCGGACAGAAAATATCAGAATGTTGTGACAAACAGCATGAAAACCTCTCGTGGCGTTGCCACCAGCGGTTACGCAAATCAGGTGATTTCATTCGGAGATCCGATTGCCTGATATCATATTGTATTGAATGAAGCCATGCTGCATTACTTTTCATCCCACTCGATCTTGCATTTGGGCAGGGCAGTAAGTAACTCATCGATTCCTGCCTGAGTCACCTTTGTTTTTTTGACATTGAGAGAGACCAGCCTTGGGCAGCTTTTCAGGAATACGATTCCTTTATCCGTAATGTCCGTTGAGGAAATGTTCAAATTCTCCAGGTGAGCAAGACTTACTAAATGCTTCATTCCGTCATCTGTGATGTGTGTTTCGTACAAATACAATGTGTTCAGATTCTGAAGTTTCGACGCACAGACCAGTGCCTTGTCATCAACGTTGGAATAGCCAAAATCCAACGCCGTTAATCGTGGTAATACTTCTGGTAGTTGCTCAACAAACTCATCTGTATTGTATTTGTGACGCGATCTTAACCAGATTGACCTTAGGGACTGTTGGCAATTCAATTGCTTTAATCCTGCCAAAGTTACTCTTGTCCCTCCAAGCCCCAGATGATTGAGATGATGGTTATTCACGAAATGTGACAATGTTGTGTCATCAACGCCACCCATAAAATCGAACATTAAACTCCTGATATTACGTGACTGCTGGAATGGAGAGAGTGCTTTCGGATCAAGCCGAGGTCGGTTGTTGAAATCAAGATCGGTTAAGATGCCATCGTCAATTTTCAAGTCTTTAAATGTCTTGATTGGTTGCCCTGAATAATTCATCACAACCGTTCCCCCTAATGAAATCGCATATTCAGCCAGTTGTCTGTCTGTCATTGACTCGTCAGAGTTTACGACATGAAGATCGGGAATCTCGGGAAAGCCTTCCCAAAGCAATTTACCATCGAGGGATCTGACTGTCAGATTGCGGATCATTGCGGCTGTGTAATACGTGTTTAGGCCAAGTGCACCGCGTGAGATTGAGTCATCGCTCACATCGAAAAGAACTTTGCCATCAACACTCACTTTAAGGTTTGGTCCGTTGGCATTGATATCGATTTTGTACCACTGATTCTTTTGAAAAACGAATTCAACCGGGTCGCACATAATAAACTTTACGCCATCCTTGTACTTGACCAGATAGGCTTTTTTTGAGGAGCCCATGAAATAAAACCAGTACATATCCTTTTTGTCTGCTGAGCAGCGAAAAAAGTGATGAAAGCTTTCAGGGCCCTGAAGTGTTTTCGTTTCGAAGCTGCAGTGAAAGTCCGACCAGTTGAGATTTCCAAAGACGACTGAACTATTACCAAGACTAGCCTGGATGAGCTCTCCGTCAACAAGTTGATAATCTCCCCTCCAGTCATCCGTTCCCAGGAAAAGTGGTTTACGATCCGGATAGGCCTGCAAACCGACTGTATCGGCCTTGATTTTCCACGGAATCGGACCTGGATCTGGTCTTTGAGTAGTCGCCTCCTTGGGCACACGTACCACCTGTTGACCATTGCGGGTAATTGTCACCAGTTCCTGTTTGATAATCTGGCCATCTTTGCTGGCTTTGAACTGATACTGACCAGGACGCATTTTAAGCTGCACTTTATCATTGCTTGCGATTTGAAGCAGTTCTCCGTCAATGCTAATGCTGATTGATGGGTCAGACGTTTCTATGATCAGAGTTCCAGAAGTGTTGAAGAATTGGACAACTGTCTGACCTATTTTTGAATAGCCAATACTCTCACTCAGCCCGAATCCTAATGCAGCCAGCAGGAGCAGCACGATTGTATTCGACAATGACAAAGAAAGTGATCTTTCCTTTGATGTTGTCGTCTGTACTGGCGTATTTTCTGAATTCTCCTGTTGTGCTTTGAGCTGCAAAGCCATCTTTTGAACGTTATCGGGAAGAGTAATATTGCCAGTGAGTTCTATTTGCTTCAAACATCGGGTGAGCAATTCTGAAACTTCCCTCGCAGAGCGAAAACGGTAATTGGGATCTTTGGCATGCAGAATCAGAATTATGTCCACAAACCAGTCTGGCGTTTCCGGAATGATCTCTTTCAGTCCACGCGACTGATCTTTCATCACACGCTGAAGCACGGCCATGGTCGTGGGAGCTCGGAATGGAGCCCGTCCGGAACAGATTTCATAAAGGACACTCCCAAGACTGAACAAATCTGTCCGTTCATCGATTGTTGTACCTCGAGCCTGCTCAGGCGACATATATAAGGGAGTGCCTGCAATCACACCACTTTGCGTTAGGCTGGCATCATCGGCTGTTCTCGCCAAACCAAAGTCCGTCAACTTCACCTGCTCAGTGCCAGCTTCCAGCAAAATATTCGCAGGCTTAATGTCGCGATGAATCAAACCTGAACGATGTGCAGCAGCAAGACCGTCCGCAATCTGGATCCCAAGTTTCAGAATCTCGGGAATTGGAAGTGGTCCGGTTTCACGCAGTTTCTGCTGTAACGTTTTCCCATCAATGAATTCCATTGCCAGAAACGGTATTGGCTGCTCTTCAACAGCGTAAATACTGACAACATTTTGATGTCTGATGGCAGCAGTTGCTCTTGCTTCTCGTAGAAAACGTTTCCGAGCCGGTGATGTTAATGACAATTCGGAAAGCATTAATTTAATTGCAACAACTCGATGCAGTTTTTCGTCGAACGCCTTCAATACAACACCGCATCCACCGCGACCAATCACCTCGTGAATTTCATAATGTGTCAGCCTTCCTAAGCTGTTGGCATGCGTAGATGGAGACAAAAATGAAAGATCGATTTCATATTGAAACTTGCTGTTATCAAGATGGGTCTGCTCGTTCAGACTTGCCGGCGGTCTCTTATTCTCAAAGAGTTGATCAAGAACTGGCTTTTCCAGAAAGTCACCCGCACGCTCGTGCTCATCCAACAGTTGTTGAACTCTATGTTTGAGGCTGTCATTCTCCCCGCAGGAATCCTTCAGAAATATATCACGCTTGAGAGGATCTTCGATCTCCATCGCAGCCAGAAATAGATCGTGTTCGTTCATTAGGTCACTCAGATGTTGGTTGTACAAAGAGCAAAAATTTTGAAAGCATTGTGCAAGGCAGTCATTTAAAAACGCTTTGTTTCAACATATCAGCGTCATCAGTCCTGGAGGGCGTTGAATAATGTGACAATCCTTCGAAAACCGGTCTAACATTCGGGCACATTTAAAGTGCGTCAAAGCGGAGAGCAGCTTGCCAGAGAATTCAGGAATTTTCGAAAGAATCTGAATTCCCGTTCATTTCGCGTCTCAACCAGGCTTTTCCGAACGCCCAATGCCGGCTTGCGGTTCGAGGAGAAATTGACAGGTCTTCAGCAGCATCGGGAAGCGTCATTCCTGAAAAATAGAGCCTTTGAACCAGTTCAGCGACTTCAGGATGCTCAATCGCGAGTTTGGTCAACGCCTCATCAAGTGCAATGATGTCTTCCAAGGGTTCTGGTAGATTTACAGGCAAGTCGTCATAGAGTTGCTGACGTTGACGATCTCCACCGCGTTTGAGGCTCAGTTTACGGCGTGCATTTTCCACCAGAATACGACGGATTGCAATCGCAGCAGCTCCCAGAAAGTGCCCTTTGCTGTTCCAGTAGATGGACTCCGCATCACCACTCAACCGAAGATATGCTTCATGCACCAAAGCCGTTGGCTGCAAGGTCTGACCTGCCTTCTCATCAGCAAGATGAATCGCCGCCAGTCGTCGCAACTCGTCATAAACCAGTGTGATCATTTGCTCAGACGAGATCGAGGTCTCATTTTTACTCATATTTGATCCTTTGATATCGATGAAAGAGTTGCTTGTAATGGGAATTGTGATTTTCCTATAGCTGGGAAATCGCACACGCTCTTTCTCACAGGAGGATCTGGTCGCAATCGAATTTTAGTATCAAAATTAAATAAAGGAGCACGGATTTAGAATGAGCAGGGGCCTGTAATCTGAAATCAATTCCTTGGAGACTGCAGACGATTGTGTGATCACTCACGACCCAAATATTAAATTCTCGTCGTGTCGGGAACTCGGACAGAAAATATCAGAATGTTGTGACAAACAGCAGGGTTATCGATCGTACATACGTAACGCACCGATCATCACACCTAAGACAAAACTGGGCAGGCAGACCATAAAGATGCGAGGAAATGTAAGATTAAATCCGAACATCGGAAAAATCGCCGCCCCTCCAATAATCATTCCAAGCATTCCATGCAGAAGTGGATAGAACAGTGCTGTCCAACGAATGTGTTGTACGCTGCAGAATATGATTTAAGGACAATATCGAAATGGCCAAGATTTTCCACCCACTGCTCGCATTGATCGCTTCGGCAACGGATCGGGAATTAGCCAAATATGTGGAATATCTGAAAGCCGAGAACAAGATTTTGCGGGCACGGATTCCGGGGCAGATTCACACGACGGCAGGCGAACGCCAGAAACTCATCAAGTTGGGCAAGGGGATCGGCAGGGCCATCGAGGACTTGATCACGATTGTCACGCCAACCACGTTCTTTCGGTGGCTGCGGGACGAGAAGGGGAGTAAGTCCAAGACCAAGAATCCAAAAGGCGGTCAGCGGAAGCCCCGTGAGCTCAGAGAACTTGTAATCGAAATCGCCAAGACAACTGGCTTCGGCTATACGAGAATCATCGGGGAGTTGCGGAAACTCGGGATCAATAACATCAGCCGCCAGACCGTTCGCAACATTCTCAAGGAAGAAGAGATCCAGCCTGGTCCAGACCGGACCTCAGATTTGTGGACAGAATTCCTGAATCGGCATGGAGAAACACTGTGAGCCAGCGATTTCTTCTCGGTCAAGTCGATGACGGCACGAGGACTGCGGGATCTTTATGTAATGGTGTTTCTGAATCTGCAAACTCGCGAAGCCATCGTGACCGAATCGACTTACAGGCAAAATTCGGCCTGGGTGTGCCGGCAAACGAAGATGTTTACTGAGTAGACCAGAGATCGCCAGAAGCGTCCCGCGATCCTCATCCATGACCAAGATACGAAATACACAAAAAAGTTTCGTGAAACCGTGGAAGCCGCGGGTATGAAAACGAATCCTTTGCCAAAAGCCTCGCCGAATCTAAATGGTCGGTGTGAGCGGTTTATCGAGACGATCAAGCTGGAGTGCCTCAATAAGTTTATTGTGTTTGGGAAGAAGCATCTCGATTATCTAACAGTCGAGTTTACGAGTTATTACAACACAAAAAGAAGCCACATGGAACGGGACCACCTGCCACCGATTCGAGAGGAACCTGGTGAAGTGGAGACCATTTCGATCGATCAGATTGAAGTGAGGAGATACGTTGGTGGCTTGATCAAGTCGTTTGAGCGGAAG
>DEML01000010.1:0-10160 GCA_002359185.1 Planctomycetaceae bacterium UBA2671 | reverse complement strand
GAGCGGAAGGTGGCTTGAGCAGAACGAGAAGACTGTAGTTCGTCCCATGGCTATACGTTTTATGGCTGTTGTTTACAACAGGGAGCAAAGCAGTTTGTTGTTTATTCCTGAAATGCCTGTAACCTTTTCGCTTGAAGTGGTAAATGCACATATCAGGAATCGTCATGGACCATACAGCGAATTCAGAACAGTTTGTTCAGCACTTGACCGAGAATCAGAATCGGCTGTATGGGTAAAACCCGAGATCAATATGGAGATTGCTCTCCAGCCTCGGATGATTCAATTTTCTTTGGCTCCTGCCTATCAACCTTCAGCCACACGGGACGAACGAAATCGACGAACGATCTATGCCTACCACGTTCGCGGTCAGTCCGATCCGTTCACGGAACTGTTCAATCAGCCGAACCCGAATGAGTCGTGTGAACTCAGAGAAACAGCCGCTGTCACTCCCCAGGTTTTCTCTTTGCTTAATAGCGACCTGATCAACGATCGCTCAATTGCATTGGCACTGCGGTTACAGGAGGAGCAAAAAACACTCGATAAGCAAATCGAGCGAGCCTTTCGTCTCGTTCTGGGCCGCACCCCTTCCGCACCCGAACGCGACCGCTTAAAGAAATATATTCTGGACATGCAGGCTTATCACCATCAGACCGAGCCTGATCCGGTCTCTTACCCCACACAAATTACCCGTTCGCTGGTCGAAGAATTCACCGGGCAGCCCTTCAAATACCAAGAGATCCTGCCAGTATTTGAACAGTATGAACCCGATAAAAAACCAGCAGACGTCACTGCTGAAACCAGAGCGTTGGCGGACTTCTGCCTGCTGCTGTTCAATACAAACGAATTCATGTACATCAAATAAATACGAGGACATACTGATGAATTCCCAACTGACTCGACGTCACGCACTTTATAGCCTCGGAGCATCACTGGGAAGTGTTGCTTTTTCGTCACTTCTGCAGGCAGAAACAAAGGCCCCCTCAAAAAGTGATGAGAGTCCGCTTTCGTCCAAACCACCTATGAGCAAGCCACGTGCTAAGAATGTGATTATGCTCTTCATGGAAGGTGGACCCGGCCATATGGATACATTCGATCCCAAGCCTGAATTATCACGGATGCATAAAAAGGAGTCGAAACTGACGGGTGGATTGGAGAAAGGTTTCAAGTTTTTTGTGGGCAGTCCGTTTAAGTTCAATAAGCTCGGCGAAACCGGAATCGAAATGTGCGACCAGTGGAAGTATCTTTCTGATCCTTTCGTCGCCAATGAATTATGTAACTATCGTGGATGTCAGGCGGAATCGCTTAACCATCCCGAAGCCCTGTTTCAAATGAATACCGGGAGTCGCCTCGGCGGAGATCCCGCAGTCGGAGCCTGGGCAACTTATGGATTGGGCACAGAGAACCAGAACCTGCCAGGCTACGTGGTGATGACCGAACTGGCTTTGCCTCAGGGAGGACCCACAAATTGGAGCAACGGTTTCCTGCCTCCACACTTTCAGGGAACCAGATTACGTCCGCAAGGCTCACCAATTCTCGATCTGCAGTCGCCTGCTTTCAAATCCCGGGAGCATCAACGTCGTGCTCTTGATGAGTTGTCTCTACTCAACTCAAACCATCTCGATTCACTCGGTATGCCCGATCTTAAACTTCAGGCACGCATGGAGAGTTACGAACTGGCTTTCCGCATGCAGACGGAAGTTCCCGGAGTCTTGAACCTTTCCCAGGAGACGACTCAAACAACGGAAATGTATGGGTTGGATGATCCGGAAACGGAAACCTTTGGACGCCAATGCCTGATGGCTCGTCGACTCGTCGAGAACGGAGTTCGCTTCGTACAGATTTTCAGCGGCGGTTGGGACAGTCACGATTATCTTGAACGGGGGCACACTGCTCGAATAAAGAGTGTAGACAAACCGATGGCAACTCTCATTCGCGATTTAAAGCAACGGGGGATGCTCGAAGATACGCTTGTGATTTGGACTGGCGAATTCGGTCGGACCCCCGACAACAACAAGAGGGGTGGCGTCTATTCACTTGGTAGAGGACACAATAATCACGCCATGACCATGTTACTTGCCGGAGGTGGAGTCAAACCGGGCATCGTTGGTGGAACCGATGAACTCGGAGCCTCTGCGGTCGAATGCGTACATCCGATTCGGGATCTGCATATTACTTTGCTGCATCTACTCGGACTAGACGATAACAAGCTCACCTACTTCCATGCCGGTCGCTTCAAACAACTCAGCCAATTCGGTGGTGAGCTGATTCCAGAGATCATTGCGTGATCCTTTGATATCAATGAAAGTGTTGCTTTGAGTGGCAAATGTGATTTTACTATGGCTAGGGAATCACACTCACTCTTTCTCAAAGGAGGATCACCACCCTCTTTCTCGGTTTCGATCAACATGCACGACAACTGACAATCTCCCTGAGACACCAGCAGGGCGATGTCCTGCTCGCTCGACAGGTTCCCACCCGGCCTGCGTGGCTTCTGTCTCCACCCCTCGCTTGCCGATTTTCAGGCGAAACATGACACCAAAAACGTTTCGTGTTTCTCGATGAGAAGCGATTTCAGTGGTAGGTGTCCTCGGACTCCGCGGTGGTTCGGCGGAGACGTTTGACACCGGCAATCAGCACCAGCACCATCGTGCCGGCAACGATTCCGATCACCGCGTTGAACAACATTTCTGAAGTGCCAGCGAGGATATGCCCCGCTGGCTCGATCTCCGCGATCGAATGAACGATTCCCTCGACCAGATGATGCAGCGGTGGAACACCATGCACAAGGATGCCGCCGCCGACAAGAAACATCGCCGCAGTCCCCGCTATCGAGAGAAACTTCATCAGATAGGGAGCGGTTGATAAGATCGCAAAGCCCGTTGTTTGTTTGAATGTACCTGTGCCGTCGGGGGCCGATTTGACCAGTCGGGTGCCAAGGTCGTCCAACTTCACAATACCAGCGACGAGACCGTAGACGCCGATTGTCATCAGGAGTGAAATCGAAACAAGCACGAGCAACTGCGTTAAGAACGGTGAATTCGTGACGGTTCCCAGCGTGATGACAACAATCTCTGCCGACAGGATGAAGTCGGTCCGAATCGCCCCTTTGATCTTCTGTTTCTCAAGTTCAACCATGTCTACAGTGGGCTCAACCAGTGCCGAGCGGAGTTCCTTTTCATGGGCGGTCGCTTCGGCCGAATGGAAGAACTTATGTGCCAGCTTCTCGCATCCCTCGTAGCAAAGATAAAGGCCGCCGATCATCAGCAGTGTGATGATCACCCATGCCGGCGTGAATACGCTCAATGCGAGTGCCACCGGAACCAGAATCACCTTGTTGACCAGCGATCCTTTCGCCACTGCCCAAACGACAGGTAACTCCCGACTGGCATCGACGCCAGTCACCTGTTGTGCATTGAGGGCAAGATCGTCACCCAAGACACCGGCCGTCTTCTTGGCAGCGACTTTGGTGAGAACTGCAATGTCGTCGAGGATACACGAGAATCATCGGGGAATTGCGAAAACTCGGGATCAAGAATATCAGCCGTCAGACTGTTCGGAATATCCTCAAGAAAGAAGAGATCCAGCCGGGACCAGATCGGACTTCAGATTCGTGGACGGAGTTCCTGAATCGACATGGAGAAACTCTGTGGGCCAGCGACTTTTTCTCGGTCAAATCGATGACAGCAAGGGGGCTGCGAGATCTGTATGTGATGGTGTTTTTGAATCTGCAAACACGTGAAGCGATTGTAACAGAATCGACTTTCCGGCCGAATTCGGCGTGGGTGTGTCGACAGACGAAGATGCTTAATGAGCAGACCAGGGATCGTGTGAAACGTCCTGCGATCCTTATTCACGATCGAGATACGAAATACACAAAGAAGTTTCGTGCAACCGTTGAATCAGCGGGCATGAAATCTAATCCGTTACCGAAAGCCTCGCCGAATGTGGGAAGGTGAATATCCTCCTGCGACAATAGACACAATGGACTCCAGGGCGAATTAATTTTCGTGGAATACCAATGACAACAGAAAAAAGTGAGTATGGGTTCGCAGGGTGAACTGTGTCGGCCGAGAGCAAGGTTCTTCGATACATAGAAACTAGATCGCCCCTATCCAGCGAATCTCGGCGGAATTCCGGAAGTTCTCTTGATTAGCCCCACCACACTGTCGGCGTAAGTCTTATTTTCGCAATACCTTACACGCAAACGACGCCCTGGGGAAAATTACGTGTAAGCGCCGTTCGTTAGTCTTCTAGAAAAGTCAATCACCCACTTAACTACAGGAGAGTCTAGCGATGAAATACCTTCCCAAAAACATGATTAGTCTTGTCATGTTCACCGTCGTGATGGCCTGCGGCACTTTGGCCATGGCGGTCACTGTCAACGTCAGCAACCAGACCGGTGGCGACGTCCAAATCTACAGCAAGAACGACTTCGAGCCGCGCCAGTTTCTAAGCACGCTACCTGACGGCTACGAGGCCCGGATCGACATCGACCGCGACGACTGGCTTGCCATGTGGCAAAACGGCCAGAGGATTCGCGTCTTCCGTGCCTAGCAGAACCAGCGCGTCACTCTCGGCAACCGCAACAATAATCAGCCGCAGCAGCCCACTCCCTCACCGCAAGTCCCGTCGCCGAAGGTTCCTACACCTTCGGTCGATCCGATGCCTGACCAACACATGCAGGTGCAAGTCACGATTAAGAACCAAACCATGAATCAAGTTAGTGCCTTCGTCAGTACCGGTGGCTCGTTCCAAAAATTCGGCGACCTGCCTGCGCTTAAGGAAATTACCATGAGCTTTCAAACCGGCACCACCTTCCAGTTCAAGAAGGCATCGGGCCAACTCATTAGCACTGCCCAAGTCACCGCGACGACCCGACGCATCGACATCGGTAAGGCCGATCCCACGGCCAACATACCCAAGCAGTTACCGCGGAGTGTGGCTATAAGCTTCCTGGCCGAACTGAACCGTGAGCGTGCCCTACTGGGACTGCCCGATGCTATCCTGCATGACACCAGTTCCCAAGAGATGGTCAACCACTCCACTTACATGGCCAACCAGGGGCAGATCAGCCACGATAATTACGAGACCCGCTATCTGGACATTAACAAAAAGGTCACGAGTGAAGGGTATGTACTCGCTCAAGGTGGCGGCGAGGTCTGTGCCTTCATCTTCGGATCAGATGCCCTGGTCGTCGCCAACACGATCAAGAGCTTCAAAGGCAGCTCCCAACACTGGAATACCCTGACAACTCCTGGAAAGATTCTACTCAGTTTCGGAGCCGTAAAGAAGTTGGATCGGACCTACGTTTCTGCCATGATCGTCCCGGTCCAGTAAGTCACAAACCCAAACCGCCCTCTCGTCATCCCCCGGTGTCATTCACTGGGGGATTTTCTTTGTTTGCCAGGCATGCTTACGACCGTAAACGTGTTAGAACGTTACGCGATTCTCAAAAATCCATGCTGAAAATCAACAGTCCAATCGCTTGATATGGCTGCTCTCGCTAATAATAGGATGGGATTCATTGGGCTGCTTCAAAAACTCATTACGCTTAAATATAAAATTGAAACCAACGTAAACATTATTCCCCCCCGACGGTTGAACGCCTCCCACAGAGGTCGGGGAGTAACAGTTCGGCTATAGCAAGCCCTCAAATTCCGTCCGCAGGCGAGATAGGACTCGAGATTTCGCTGTGTAGACGCTCCCAACGCTGATCCCGAGATCAGCGGCGACGTCGGACGCCTTCCGACCAGCTATGGCCGTTTGATAAAAGGCCTGCCAGGTATGGTCCTCAAAATCGTTCTTCAGCATTTCGACCGCAGCGAGCACCACTTGTGATTCATCGGCAGCTTCCTCCAGTTCGCAATCGAGATCAACTAATTCCAGAGCTTGTACTTCACTCATCATTCTCTGCGCATCGGCTCCCCCGGCTACGACTGCATGTCGTTGCTTTGCTCGGGCGAAATCGAGGCACTTGTTTCGGACGATTGTCCGCATCCACGCCCGCAGGCTCTGCCCGGAATTGCTGCGATCAAATCGATCAATTTTGGTGGTGATTGAGAGAAGGACGTCCTGAGCAATATCAGAAGCATCGGAATCTTGAAGCCCGAAACGAATCGCCCAGCGATGCAGCAGTGGCGAATAAAGCTTAGCAAACCGATCCCATGCAAGGGAATCGTTCGTCCTCACTCTCTGTAAGAGTGAAAGTGAAGTTGCCAGAGAGTCATCATATTGCCCAGACATGGATTTATAGTACAAATTGACATACGGGTTTTCAATACATTCGGCAAATGCAGAGTGATGACTCTTTCAGTCTGGTAAGAAACAATTATCATGACCAACCCG
The DNA here is from genome assembly GCA_002359185.1 of Planctomycetaceae bacterium UBA2671. Lineage (GTDB taxonomy): Bacteria > Planctomycetota > Planctomycetia > Planctomycetales > Planctomycetaceae > Rubinisphaera. Next base: position 3,815 of record DEML01000010.1, on the reverse strand, counting down.
TCCGGCAATAAGATAATTGAACCGCTTTGACTCGAGATTGTTGTGATATCAACTGTCGATTAAACGATGACGTTCACTATGGTACATTTGCCTCAACTTGGCTGCCGTCCTCTCCACTCTATTGTTGGGAGTTGTCGACCCCCGAGCCAGGCAAACACTCAAGCGTCGATTAGGGAAGCTTCACCCATTTTGCCCCGATGATCTTACCATGATGCCCGTTGCCGGAGGAGTCTTTCGCAATGTCGCCAGTTCCTTCGTCAAAGTGATATAGAACAACGGTCTTGTCGTCCGGCTCAAAACGTTCATCTGGTTGAAAATCTTCAGTGTAGCGAGCCACCCTCGAAAGTCTCACCTCATCGACAATCCCTTGAAAGTTCACGTCTTTAAATTGAGGACCAAGACGAAGCGTGTCGAATTGCATAGGTGGCTTCATGACCGGGCTGGATCCCTTGAATTCCCCATTCACAAATAGACCTATCTTGCCAGTTGAGTACACATTAGCGATATGTGTTCTCTCCCTTGAAAATGGGACCCTGGCACCGGGACTTTCTTCAACAACGGCGTGAAAGCGGTATGCCATCCATCCACTCACATCGTTCTGCGAAAGCCGGATGACCGCTCCCGTTTTTGGACCTAGAACCTCTACGTAATGCTTCGTGACAGATGGGCCTTCGCTCGTGACCCAGGCTTCGGCTGTGTACTCTTCGATTGGATCTACATTCTCCAGTTTCGCGACAAACGGCTCGGAATTCGTCCCATCGAATCTGAGAGCATAGCCACCCGATGCTGAAGGTGTTGAGTCTTGTTTGATGGGTTTCTTAGCAGTATCACTCCGTATCCATTTGGCCCCGATGATCGTGCCGTGGTGCCTATTGCCGGAGGCGTCTTTGAGGAGGTCGCCAGAGCCTTCGCTGAACTGGTACAGGGCCAGTGTGTTCTCGTCCGACTGCCAAGACTCGGTAACTGAATAATCTTCGTTGTAACGTGCTCCGCGGGATATTCGCACAGCGCTGATTGTTCCAGAGAATAACCGAGCTGGCGGACCTGTGACTGCTCCTATTCTGAAATACGGTGCAGGTCTGCTACTTGGCCTGGTGTCGACGAGTTTCCCATCGACAAACAAGGACAAGTTTTTCCCGTCGAAGACTCCAGCCAGTGTAACCTGCTGACCGAACTTAATTTTCTCTGCACTGGTGATGTGTACAAACTGATCGCGTCCTCCGCCTCTGCCGGTCAGGCACCAAGACTCCTGTTCCGGACTCATCGAGAGATAAAATCCTCTGCTGGCCACAACCTGAGAATGAGCATATCGATCAGGTGTGCAGATTGCTTCGACAGTGACCGACTCGTTTTTCTCAAATTGTGGCAATTCGACGTAGTCGTCGACTCCATCAAAAGAAAGCATGTATTGACTGGCAGATGAGGGCGGTTGAGAACTGGAGGCGTCTTCATGTGTCTTGGTTCTAACCCACTTTGCCCCAATGATTCTGCCATGATGCCCGTTGCCAGAGGAATCTTTGAGAAGATCGCCGGTTCCTTCGTTGAATTTGTATAGGGCGAGAGTTTGCTCATCGGGAGTGAATTTTTCAGGGGTGAACGCAATCCTGTATCGAAGCCCTTGGGAGATTCGGAAGCTGTGGATGGAACTTGAGAAGTGGCCGTCCTCGGATTGAGTGACAGTTAACTCATCCATGAAATTTCCGATGCGTAGTTTCTGAGACTTTGAAGCCGCTGTCACACGCTTAATGAACGTGATCGGGTTTTCGTGATGTTTCCATGTCTCGAAATTTTTGGAATGAGGTACACCATTGACGAACAACAGGAGATCGTCTCCGGTCCACTGCAATGCAATATGAAGCTCTTCTTTTTCAAGTTGATTATGAATCGCTATCTCCCGCGAGACGAGCGGCTTTTCCTGATTCAAGACATCGACAATGACCGCCTGCGCAATTTCTCTGTTCTGATCGATGCTCAATTGGCATGGACCGAATGTTGAAAGCACCCGAATTCTATTCTTCGTTCGTGCCACATCTCGTGGATTGCACCAGCTTTCAACACAAAACGGTTGGTTGAAATCAACAGGGATCGAAGGCACATCGACATAGCTACCCGGTTTATCAAACAGAAGTGCAGGTCCATCATTCAGAACGGTTTGTTTTGAAAAGGTTGTTCCATCAGTCTTCACCCACTTCGCACCAATGATTCTGCCATGATGACCGTTGCCAGACGAGTCTTTGAGAAGATCGCCGGTCCCTTCATCGAAGTGGTAAAGTGCGATCGTCTGTTCGTCTGCTTCAAGGTGAGATCGAGGTTGATAAGGTTCCGTGTAGCGAGCAATCTTTGAGATACGGATTTCTGATAATTCCCCTTCAAAAGTCCTATTCCATTGATCGTCGAAATCAATTCCTAACATTGTCCCCATGTCAAATGGACTAAGTTCTGGCAATTCGTCAATCGTCTCAGTTCTACTCTGTTGAGTCATTTTGTGCCACGAAGGTGTTCCGTTGACGAAGAGTTGTAAATTTTTTTGATCATAAACAACAGCAATCTGTGCGGTACGCGATGTGTCCGAGTGTATGAGAGAGACCTGTCCATGACTTTTTGATGGTACTGTTGCCATCCAAGTTTGATGGAGTCCCCAGTTCCTGCGATCCAGATTCACCAATCCACCAAACATGCCGAGCCTGAATGCCTTCTTGTCATCTGAGTTAGCTTGTGGCGGTTCCTCGATGACATGAACGACAGCCTCGATTGTCACTGGCAGACGATGGGTGAGTTTCAGGGTCGGAATCTCAACTCGGTCTCCTTCTGTGAATCGGAGAGCAAATTCCCCAGGTTGTGGATTGGTAGGTGATAATTCCAGTAACTCTGTTGTGTCCGTTTTTTTTGAGATGACAGTTGGTTGCTCTCCATTCACCAGTCCATCAAGACGACCTTCAACGACAACAGCCCGCAGCGATGTTTTTCCGCCCCTCGCGACAGTAAAGTTTTCGACGTGGGGCTTTAATTCGTCTTTCTGCAATTTGAGTTGATGTTCGCCTGGGGAGAGTTTGATCACGTTATCACTGCTATCCATTTCGATAACTTTGTTGTCTATACTGAGAACGATACTCGGATCGTCTACAGTAATCTGAACTTCGTACATTTCGACGCGAACAAAAATGACGATTCCCAGTATCAGAACCCCTCCCAAAAGGCCGCCTGCGAACAGGAACTTCTTCTTGTTTCTCTTCGGCTCATGGGGACTGGTCTGGGAACAATTTGTGAATGAGATTGGCTCAGCGACCGAGACCAATGCCGGGTGGGAATCTTCATCCGAAGTAGGAACTGAACTCGGCCTCAGACCACTCTCACTAGCTTCCTCTTTCTTCTGATTCCGGTTCGGCTGTCTCAAGACAGACTGCAGGTCAACTGCAACATCGCTCATCGATTGATAACGTTGCTTTAGATCACCAGCCATCATCTTCAGGCAGATATTCTCTAATCGTGGATCAAGACCGTCACGAAGAGCTGATGGCGGCGTTGGATTATTCGCTGAAATCTGCGCAAGCAGAGTCATGAGAGCCCCATTAAATGGCAGCTCTCCGGTGATGAGTTCGTACATGATCACACCGAGTGCATAAATATCGGTTTGGGGACCAATTGCTGATTGATCCCCATCGACCTGTTCCGGTGACATGTACGCTGGCGTGCCAAGAATTACGCCGCTATGGGTGACTTGCACATCATCGCTTTCGCTGCGGCGAGCCAAACCAAAGTCCATGACGACCGGTTCGCCCTGATGATCGACCATGGACTTACCCAGGTTTGGTGGG
>DEML01000102.1 GCA_002359185.1 Planctomycetaceae bacterium UBA2671 | reverse complement strand
TCATGGTGAAGGTCTCCAGTAAGTTGTAATTTGAAGTGTGTGTCAGGTCGTTGACAAGGTGTAAAGCAGCCGGTGTGCCAATAGGGGCTTTGGGAAGGATGTGGCGGCAGTCTCCATTGCCGATAAATAGTTGTAAGTTATTGATCAGGTAAGCTTTATGACATTCATGAAATTCAAATAAATTTATATGAGTCCATTATTGACTAACGATCAGGATGTTGCAGCAATGCAGCACGCATACTACAGGAGAGATTTTCATTCACTGTAACCTGTTGATTTCGCTGCATTTGGGACGGGTGTGGACTTTTTGCAGCATGCCGTGAAAAATCAACACAATTTTTGTGAACAAAAAACGTTGAAAAGTGTCCCTGTAAAAACTGGATTTTTTGTCGGAAGTGTGCCGATAGCTTTGCAAAGGCTCCCGACCCGGTTATAATTCTCGACCTCAGCTTAACTGAGGAACTGCGGGTGTAGCTCAGTGGTAGAGCGCCACGTTGCCAACGTGGCTGTCGAGGGTTCGAATCCCTTCACCCGCTCTTTTTTATTGGGTCAATCAAAAAAAGCTGGCATCTGGCCAGCGGCTTAGGCAAAGATGGGGAGTCGTCAGGAGTGACGGAAGAAGTACAAGACGCCAGTGGTTCGGTAGATGTTGCCGTTGCAGAAAAATCAGGTTCTCTGGACTTGAAAGTAGAGATTAAGGACATCGGTCCCTGCAAAAAGCACATTTCTGTGACAATTACAGAAGCCGATATTCAGCAACTTCGCGATGAAACTGTTGAAGATTTGAGCCGAGATACCGCTGTTCCCGGCTTCCGAGCCGGTAAGGTGCCGAAGGATCTGCTTGCAAAGCGATTCCGTAAGGAAATCTCTGATCAATTAAAACAGAAACTGCTTTTGCAGAGCCTGGAGCAGGTTTCTGAAGATCACAATCTGGATCCGATTAACGAGCCGGAACTGGATGTTGAGAATCTGGAAGTCCCGGAATCTGGCGATTTCGATTATGAATTCGAGGTCGAAGTCCGTCCCGTCTTCGAAGTTCCCGACTACGAAAACATGACGATCCGCCGACCTGTGCGAGAAATCAGTGAAGAGGATGTGGCTCAGGCACGGGCACGGTATTTGTCTTCCTTCACTCAAGTTGCACCTTATGATGGGGCTGCTGAATCCGGCGATTATGTCGTCTGCGATTGTGAATTCACCCATAACGGCGAAGTCATTCGTGAGTTTGAGGAAATCACGCTGAAGTTGCGACCAACGCTTCGCTTCTGGGATGCCGAAGTCGAAGGTTTTGACGAAAAGATGGCCGGTGCGAAAGCCGATGATGTCCGTGAATTCGACCTGACCATCTCCCGGGAAGCCAACGATGTCGAAATGCGTGACGAAACCGTTCACGCAAAGCTGACCGTTCTGGACGTCAAACGCCTGGAAGTTCCAGAACTCGACGATGAGATGCTCGATCGAGTTGGAGCAGAGAGCGCAGAAGGTTTTGACGCCTTGCTCAAGCAGTCACTCGAACGTCAGGTGACTTACGAACAGCGACAGAAAACTCGTGAACAGGTTCTGGAGAAAATCACAGAATCAGCATCCTGGGACTTGCCGGAAGGTCTGGTTCGTAAGCATGTTGACAATGCCTTGCGACGCGAAGTTCTGGAAATGCAGCAGAGCGGATTTAGCCGCGAGCAGATTCGTGCCCGTGAAAGTCAGCTCCGTCAGCAGAGCCACTCGACCACTCAACAGGCTTTGAAAGAGCACTTTGTTCTCGATCGAATTGCAACTGATAACGACATTGAGTGCACCAGCGAAGATATTAACATTGAAATTTCCTATATGGCCATGCAGCAGGGCGAAAGCCCGCGTAAACTGCGTGCCCGTCTGGTGAAGAGCGGCATGATTGAAAATCTGGAAGCTCAGATTCGCGAGCGAAAAGCTGTTGAGTTCATCCTGTCAAAAGTGAAATTCGACGATGTGCCGATGGAAGATCTGCTCAACGACAATGTTGAAACTGTCAATAAGTCGATCACGTCGAATATTAATGATACGACCAGTGAAGTCGAATCAGACGAAGACGGCGACGAATAATTTCCAATAGGAACAGAGAACCCAAGCCGAGCCTCGTCTCGGCTTTTTTTATGTCTGTGAATAATGAATGAAACCGCCAGGACGCCAAGGATGGAAGGAGAGGCTTGTCGAGTGATGCAGGTATATCGAACTTCTGCTAACCTACCGAGTAGGGTACGCTGTGCGTACCAAAGTACGATGAGCGATCTTGTTTTAGATTCCACATATTTCTCATGGTAGGCATAGCGTACCTTACTATTGATTACTTTAAAGAATAACGATAACGACCGATGATCAAGATCAATTTGCCGGATGGAACTTCTCAGGAGCATGAGGATCATGTGACCTCGCTCAATATTGCCCGTGGCATTTCCGAGCGGCTCGCCAACGATGTGATTGCAGCCGAGGTGAACGGCTCGATAGTCGATGCCGCTCGTCCGTTGACGGAATTTGTCGAAGATTCGAACGCAATTGATTTTCGATTGTTGACCGTTCGCGATTCAGAATCTCTCGGCGTGCTGCGGCACTCCTGCGCTCATATCATGGCTCGGGCAGTCATGCGACTCTTCCCCGGAACCGGACTTGCCTTCGGCCCGACAACCGGTCATGGATTCTATTACGACTTTGATGTCGAGCAGAAAATCAGTGAGGATGATTTCCCGCGCATTGAAGCCGAAATGAGCCAGATCATTAAAGAGGGAGAACCGTTTGAACGCTTCAGCCTGCCGCGGGGAGAAGCGGTTGAACTGTGCGAAGAGATGAATCAGGAACTCAAGGTCGAGCATTTGCAGACTGGGCTGGCAGATCACGAAACTCTCAGCTTTTATCGTCAGGGAGAGTTCGTCGATTTATGTCGTGGCCCTCATATTCCGCGTGCGGGGAAAATCAAAGCCTTCAAGCTGCTCTCGATCGCGGGCTCTTACTGGAAGGGTGATAAAGACAGTAAACCGCTTCAGCGACTTTATGGAACTGCGTGGTTCAGCAAGCAGGACCTGGCGAGTTATCTGGAGCAGATTGAAGAAGCCAAACGCCGCGATCATCGTGTGCTGGGTAAAAAACTGGGACTGTTTCAAATTGACCCGAGCGTTGGACAGGGACTTTGTCTCTGGTTGCCGAAAGGGGCGACGGTTCGCGTAATTCTCGAAGACTTTATCAAGAAGGAACTGCTTGATCGCGGTTACGATCCTGTCTATTCACCGCACATTGGGCGCGTCGAACTTTATGAAACCAGCGGACATTTTCCGTACTATCGCGATTCCCAGTTCGCACCGATTTTTGGACATGATGCCGGTCGGATTATTGATTATTGCATCCGTAAGCTCGAAGAGGGGGGGTTGTCTTCCGAGAAGGAAGAAGCTCTGCTGCAGGCCGCTGAGATTATGGGCTACGAGCGGGGAGATTATCAGAAGGCAACAACAGCCGAGGAGAAAATCTCTGCGTTACGCAAGTGGGAAAAACAGCAGGAGCGATATCTGCTCAAACCGATGAACTGCCCGCATCATGCGATGATGTATAAATCGGAGCCGAGAAGCTATCGCGATTTGCCGGTTCGCCTGGCGGAATTCGGAACTGTTTATCGTCACGAACAAACGGGCGAGTTGAACGGAATGCTACGAGTTCGCGGGTTGACTCAGGACGATGCCCACCTGTTCTGCACTCCCGAACAGGTCGAGGAGGAATTCCGCCAGACATTGCAACTCGTGCAATACGTGCTGAAGAGCGTCGGCTTGGATGACTATCGGATTCAGCTTTCGGGGCGTGATCCCAATAGCGACAAATACGTCGGTTCGGTAGAAACATGGAATCAGGCCGAAGCAAGTCTGCAGAAAGTTCTCGAAGATTCTGGACTGCGATTTGAAATCTGTGAAGGAGAAGCAGCTTTTTATGGCCCGAAGGCCGACTTCATGGTTCGGGATGCGATCGGACGCGAATGGCAACTCGGAACCGTTCAGCTCGACTACACTTTGCCGGAACGATTTGAACTGGAATACACGGGAGCAGACAATAAACAGCATCGTCCTGTGATGATTCACCGCGCGCCATTCGGCTCGCTTGAACGTTTCGTCGGTATGTTGATTGAACACTTCGCAGGTGCATTCCCGCTCTGGCTGGCACCCGAACAGATTCGCGTGTTGCCCGTGACCGATAAAGTAGCAGACTACGCTCAGGATGTGCTTCGTCAATTAAAAGCGAAAGGCTTCCGGGCTTCTGCTGATATGCGTTCTGCCAAAGTGAATGCAAAAATCCGGGATGCTCAACTGGAGTTGATTCCTTACATGCTGGTCGTCGGTCCCAAGGAAGCTGAAGAAGGAGCGGTCTCGGTCCGGGATCGTATCGAATCCAAAGATCTGGGCATGATTCCACTGGCTGAAGCGATTGAAAAGTTCGAGACCGAAGTCCGCGAGAAAACGATCCGCCAGCAATTCAAATCGACTTTCCAGGCATTGGAAGAGACTACTGAGGAAAGTGAAAACGAATACTGATCGCTTGGCTTGGAAATGGGTTTGAACCACGGATGGATGTCGACAAGAGAAATTATTTGAACCGCAGATGGACGCGGATGGACGCAGATAAAAAGCAGTTGACATCGATAGTGAGTATACGATTTATTTCAAATGCAAATCGTAAAAGTACCGATTTGACAATACGATCGCTTGAACCATTACAGGTCACAAATGACATCCGCGTTTATCTGCGGTTCAAAATGTATGTCCACAAGGGTTTGGGTTTGAACCACGGATGGACACGGATTTGCACGGATGAGAAGCAGTTGACATCGGATACGAGAAAAATATTTTTTCTGATGCTATCCTAAAAGGTCATATTTCTTACTCCTCATGATGAGCCCGAGAAAGTCAAATGACATCCGCGAGGGTCCGTGTCCATCCGTGGTGCTAGTGGTTTGTCATGTTTAAAAATTGGGGTGGCACTGGCTTTGCCAGTGCATCGTAACTCAAGACTTAGTCTCGACTTGCACTGGCGAAGCCAGTGGCACACAACCCTAAAATTAAACTGTGACAGACCACTAGTCATAATTTCTTCTAAATTATGTTCAAAAATTACCTGCAGCGTTCAACAGGAGCAAACAGAGCGTTTTCAGGGCATTGGTGTCCAAGCGACTGCAGAAACCATTTGAAAATGGTCGAATCGCGTCGCAATTTCCGGGTAGTGACAACAGATCTCAATGGAAATGAATCAGATCTCATTGATTTAAGCGGTTTGTTTGGGATAATGTTTCAATAAGCCTGTGGTGATTCGATCTGCCAGTCTCCTCAGCTCTGATAATCCTCCTCTGCATTGCCAGCGAATATATTTTCATTCTCTCTCCCAGGAGTCGTGAATAGATGTTTTTACATCAATCTTCCCGATGGACAACTTTTTTTTTGATGATCTGTTGTCTGTGGAATTCATTGCTTGACACCTCTTTACCTGCAGCTGAGGTGGAGAAAGTTGATTTTTCTGCGGATGTCCGTCCGATTCTGGCTCGTCGCTGTTACGCCTGTCACGGAACAACGATTCAGGAAGCCGGGCTGGCCTTACACAATTATGAGTCTGCGACTCAAGAAACAGAATCAGGAATTGTGGCGATCGTGCCGGGGAATGTGGATGAGAGTGAACTGGTCTTTCGGATCCAGGAGACCGATCCTGATTTGCGAATGCCTCCAGCTGAACATGAACCTTTGACGGCTAAAGAGATTCAAACAATCAAAACCTGGATCGCTCAGGGTGGCGAATACAATCAACACTGGGCCTTTCAGCCGATTCCGGTGATTGAACCCCCTGCTATTGCGGAGGTATCCAATCCGATCGATCGGTTTATTGATGCAAGACTTAACAAAGCCAGTATCGAAACGGCTCCTCCTGCTGATCGCGACACATTAATCCGTCGGCTGTATTACGATTTAATCGGCCTGCCCCCATCGCCTGAAGAAGTGACTGCGTTTGTTAATAATCCTGATCCTGACGCGTATGAAAAGCTGGTTAATGAACTTCTGGCTTCTCCCCATTATGGAGAACGCTGGGCTCGTCACTGGCTGGATGTGGTGCGTTATGCAGAGACGAACAGTTTTGAGCGGGATGGCACGAAACCGAATGCCTGGAAGTATCGTGATTATGTCATTCGCTCGTTCAACGAGGACAAGCCTTACGATCAGTTTTTGATTGAGCAACTGGCAGGCGATGAACTGGATGAAGTGACGCGAGAGACTTTGATCGCGAGCGGATTTTATCGGCTCGGCATCTGGGACGATGAACCAGCAGATCCGTTGCTTGCGCGGTATGACGAACTGGACAGCATCATCACGACGATCAGTCAGGGCATGCTTGGATTGACGGTCAATTGTGCTCGTTGTCACGATCATAAAATCGATCCGATGCCTCAGACGGATTACTACCGCATGCTGGCTTTTCTGGATGAGCTGACTCCTTACGGACGGCGTGGCGATGAAAAAACATTCAGCCAAAGTGATGTCTCTGATCCCGAGTTGAATGCAAAATATGAGGCGATTGAAAATCAGCTTCGCGACTTGCGACAGCGGATATATGATCTGGAGCAGACAGGTGTGGTGAAAATGTCGGCTGAGGATCAGCGGGCGACGGAAACCGGACGACGTCAGAAACTGCTGGAACGCAAGTTGAAAAACTACCTTGATCCCGAGCCTTGGGCACAGTACGAAGGGATGAAAGAGGAAGAGCGGCAACTTGAAGAACAGATGCGTCAGCTACCGGATCGGGAAATGGTGATGTCGGTTGCGAAAGTGGAGTTGAATCGCTCCCCGACAACCGTAATGCTTCGCGGGAATCCGCATGTGCCAGGTGATGTTGTTGAACCCGGCTTTCCGGAGCTGTTTGGCGATGCGGATCCCGAATTTGCGGAAGCAGGGCCTCAACAGGAGCGAAGTGGCAAACGCAAAGCTTTTGCTGAGTGGGTGGCTTCCGAAGAGAACCGACTGACAGCTCGTGTGATGGTCAATCGGATCTGGCAGCATCATTTTGGACGGGGTATTGTCCGCACACCAAACAACTTCGGTTTGCTCGGGGCACCGCCAACGCATCCCGATTTGCTCAATTGGCTCGCCCGGGAATTTATGGATCAGGACTGGAGCATGAAGTCGATGCACCGGTTGATCCTGATGTCCAAAGCCTATCAACGGTCTTCTCAGACGGTTGAAGACTCTCTGGAAAAGGATCCGAACAACGATTTCTTCTGGCGATTCGATTTACGGCGACTCAGTGCAGAAGAAGTGCGGGATTCTGTGTTGGCCGTCACGGGAGTTTTGAATGAGAAATTGTATGGGCCGAGTATCTATCCAGATTTATCCAAGGAAGTTCTTTCGACTCAATCCAATCCTGGTGCGGGTTGGGGAAAGTCGTCTGAAGAAGAGCGGAATCGTCGGAGTGTTTACATCTTCATCAAACGGTCGCTGATTCCACCTGAATTATCCAGCTTTGATTTTCCAGATACCGACGTGACCTGTGAAGCCCGCTTCATGACGATTCAGCCATCTCAGGCACTGGCGATGATCAATGGTGAGTTTTTGAATGAGCAGGCTCGTCAGTTTGCCGAACGATTGAATGAGGAAGCCGGGGATGATCTGGAAAGTAAAGTCCGTCTCGGCCTGGAACTGGTGACGACTCGCAAACCGACCGAAACCGATGTGAACGAAGGCCTGCAATTGATAGAGACGCTGCAGAACAAACATGGGCTCTCAGCGGAAGATTCATTGAAGTATTTTTGTCTGTATGCGTTGAATCTGAATGAGTTTGTATTCATTGACTAAACGTAGGGTACGCTGTGCGTACCAGTAAACTGTTACCCGGGTGGCCCCGAAAGATTCTTTCGGGGCGGCGCAGCCGTAAGAAGTCTGTAAAAAATTTATCATTAAACTGCAGGCCTCTTGTGGACTTCGTCCACCCAGATAGCGGAGCTATCTGGGCTATCCTACTGACGACAAATAAAGTAGCCCACACAATTCGTCAGGCACAGACTGACCTACAGCGGATTGATTGAAATTAGAACATCAACATTTCGGTCCGCACAGCGGACCCTACTGGCGAAGAAAACAGGTGGTAAATATGTCGAACTCACGAAATTTTTGTGGACGAACCCGTCGGGAATTTGTCTGGGAAGCCGGGGCTGGTTTCGGTTCGGTCGCACTGGCTTCGATGCTGGGTGATGATGGCTTCTTCAACAATATTGCTCAGGCGGCCTCTGCTGAAAATGTGCCGAATCAGGGGCCGCATCATTCGCCCAAAGCATTGAATGTGATCTTCCTGTTTATGTATGGCGGACCGAGTCATATCGATACATTCGACTACAAGCCGACTATGAATGGCATGGATGGGAAAACCGTCGACGTCAAAACGTTCGGTCGCGGCGGCCACAAGAGTGGTGGGCGGATTGTCGAGCCTCGCTGGAAGTTCAATCAGTATGGCGAGTGTGGCAAGTGGGTCAGCGATCTGTTTCCGAATGTCGCTAAACATGTCGACGACATTTCGTTTCTGCATTCCCTGACAGCCGACTCCCCGATTCACGGCTCGGCTATGCTGATGATGAATTCCGGAAAGATTCTCAGCGGCAGTCCCACCATGGGCTCCTGGTTGAACTATGGATTGGGGTCGGAAAATAAAAATCTGCCCGGTTATGTGGTGATGCTCGACCCGAAAGGGGGGCCGATCAGCGGTGCGAAGAACTGGACCAGTGGCTACATGCCGGCGACTTATCAGGGAACCGTGCTCAATTCACAGGGGCCACCGATTCTCGATTTGAATCGGCCTCAGGGAATGAATCAGGCTGTCCAGCGGGAACTTCTCGATGCACTCGAACAGACGAATCAGCGGCATCTGGCGGCTCGTGCTGATTACTCGGAATTGTCTGCTCGAATCAATTCCTATGAACTCGCCTACAATATGCAGATTCATGCTCCCGAAGCGGTCGACTTTGCTCAGGAGTCCGAAGCGACTCAGGAAATGTATGGTATGAATAAAGATCAGACGAAAGACTTTGGTAGTAAATGCCTGCTTGCCCGACGGCTTGTCGAACGCGGCGTTCGCTTCATTCAGGTCTACTCGGGTGGAAATCACAACGATGCGAACTGGGATGCCCATGGCGATCTGGAAAAGAACCATAACCTGCATGCTGGCGAAACCGATCAACCAATCGCCGCGTTGTTGGAAGATCTTAAACAGCGTGGTCTGCTCGATACGACACTCGTTGTCTGGGGTGGGGAATTCGGTCGTCAGCCAACAGCGGAATACGCGAAAGGTTCCGGACGCGATCACAACGCCTACGGCTTTACAATGTGGATGGCGGGCGGAGGAATCAAAGGCGGAACTTCATTCGGAACAACCGATGAACTGGGAGCCCAAGCCGTCGAGAATCCGCTGCATGTGCGAAATCTGCATGCTACGATTTTGCATCAGATGGGACTGGATCCAAATCGGTTGTCTTACTTCTTCAGTGGGCTCGATCAGAAACTTGTTGGTGTTGAACATGTTGAGCCGATTCATGAGATTATTGCTTAGTCTGATCCCAATCATCCTTCAATATTTCGGTCTTACAACACACTGAAAGCAGTTGATCAATAATGGATTCCATTGTCCACACGAGCAAATTTTTGAGTCTCGTTCTTCGTCACAAACCCGAAACGATCGGCATTGTTCTGGATGATTCTGGATGGGTCAAGATTTCTGAATTAATTGAAGCGAGTCGATCTTCTGGTCAAACACTCGATCATGACCTGTTGTTGCGAGTGGTGCATGAAAACGATAAACAGCGTTTTGCGATCAGTGCAGATGGGGAATCGATTCGTGCCAATCAGGGTCACTCGGTTAAAGTTGATCTGGGATTGACGCCTCAGGTTCCTCCGGAAGCGTTATATCATGGGACGGTCGCAAAGTTTCTGACGAGTATTCAAGAAAACGGTCTCATACCTGGTGAACGTCAATATGTTCATCTCTCTGCAGATACTCAGACGGCTCAAATTGTAGGAAAGCGGCGTGGTAAGCCGGTTATACTGGTGATCGATGCCCAAAAGATGATGTCCGATGGAATGTCGTTTTTTCTCTCCAATAACGGAGTCTGGCTGACCTCTCATGTTCCCGCGAAGTACATTGAATTTCCTTAAGACTTCATTGTGATTCGCTCTGTTTCTCCCATTTGCCAGACTTGTGTTGTACGATGTTGTCGACATCACTTCATCACTGAAATGGGAAGCACGCTCCAATGAATGTACGAAGCCTTATAGTACTTTGCCTGTTTACACTTTTCTTGTCTTCGACCGCCCTGGCGGAGCCTGACTTTGAAGTTGTGGCTGATCAATCTGATGGATTGAACAATCCGTTTGGTGTGACGTTTGATTCCGACGAGAACCTGTATATTGTCGAATACGAGGGAGGTCGGATTTTCAAGATGGTTCCGGGTGGTGAACCGGAGTTGTTTGCAGGCAAGCCAGAGAATGGGTTTGCGGGAGATGGAGGTCCCGTTCGAGAAGCCATTTTTAATGGCATGCACAATGCGGTCTGCTCGGATGCGGATCAGCTTTACATTTCGGATACCCGCGGCAATCGCATTCGCAAAGTCGATTTGAAGACGGGCATTATCACCACCATTGCTGGCAAAGGGAAAGGTGGCTTTTCGGGAGATGGCGGGCCTTCTGAACAGGCTTTGTTGAATGATCCGATTTCGATTGCACTCAACGACAAAGCTCAGCAGTTGCTGATTTCCGATCTGAACAATCGCCGCATCCGCTCTCTCGATTTGAAAAGTGGAATTATTAAGACGATCGCCGGCAATGGAAAGAAGGGAGTGCCTCAGGATGGTGCGACTTCGATCAATGCTCCACTGGTCGATCCTCGGGCTTCCGATCTGGATTCTCAAGGAAATTTATATATCCTGGAACGGGGCGGACATGCTTTGCGAGTCGTAAATCCGCAGGGACAGATTTGCACCGTAGCCGGGACTGGAAAAGTCAGCTCGAAAGATGGCCCCGCGTTACAGGCCGGATTGAATGGTCCCAAGCATATTTGTATCGATGGACAGGATCGAGTGATTATCGCTGATGCGGAAAATCATTTGATTCGACTTTACGATCCAAAGTCGGAAACGGTCTCCACAATTCTGGGTCGGGATGTCAAACTCAGACGGCCGCATGGTGTCGCCGTCCATAAGGGATGGCTTTATGTCTGCGACAGTTACAACAATCGGGTTTTGCGTCTCAAATGGTAATAACTCAGATGAGTTATTTATTAGCGTTGTGCCACTCCAAAATTACTATTGAATAGATGATTCATGGATACTGCGATTACCCCTCAGTTTATTGGATCCATTGCCTTAATGCGGCATCCGGAAGAGGGTGAAAAACGCTGGATGACATTGTGGAATTCCAAGCGGAATCAGTTTGAAATGGTGACCGCACTTCGACTCGAAAACGATACTTATCGGGAATGTCTGGATCGAGAACTGGCCTGGAAACTTGAATTACAGCGCGGAAAGGAATACCTCATTTCCAGCATGGCTCGATTACACATCGAACAGGAACTGACCTTGCCGGGAGATGAAATTCCGGCCTTTTATGCGATCGAATTCTATGTCGTCGATCCCTACGGCAAGCCATCATTTGCAAAACTGGACAAGCGAGAAGATCTGCACTGGTTAACGACTCATGAAATCCTGGCAGGGTTTGGCCCTGAAGACCGGGCTGTCGATCCCCGCCTGGTTTATCTGATTAACAAATTCGAGCTGATTTCCCCCTACTCCTGAATCGATGGAATAAACATTGTCAAGAATTCTTCTCGCTGCTGACGTCGGGAACACACGCGCGAAATTCGCTCTCCTGAAAGCGGGGCGAAGTCAGAAACTTCCCGAAACGCTCAGTTCCTTTATCTGGAAGTATGATGTCCCTTTTGCTCGTGCCGAATTGCAGACCTTCGCCAACTCGCAAGGAGCTACGGAACTCGAATGTTACCTTTCCGGCTCGCATCTGGGACGCATCGAGGAAATCGTCGAGTTCTGGCCAAGCGAGCTTCCCGAGCCACGGGTGATTCGCACTTCTACGGAACTGCCGATTGAGTTACTGGTCGATTACCCGGACAAAGTAGGTGTCGATCGAGTATTAAATGCAATCGCCACTCGCTTTGAGCAGCCAGGCGTGCCGACCATTACCATCGACACCGGCACCGCGACCACCATTGATGTCGTCTCTGCGGCTGGCGCCTTCCTTGGTGGAGCGATTCTGCCCGGCTATGAACTTTCTGCTCATGCTCTGCACGACTATACCAACAAACTGCCGCTCATCCCGCTCCAGGAAATTCTGGGCGAGGTGCCTGCAGTCATTGGTAAAAACACACATGCCGCTCTGCGCAGTGGACTCATCTGGGGGCAGGTCGGAGCGGTGAATGAAGTGGTGACTCGTATTCAGCAGGAACTCGCACTGACAGAAGTGAAACGACCAGCGATCTATCTCACAGGAGGGGCAGCGGATCTTCTGCAACCTCACTTGAACTTCAAAACAATTGAGCGCCCTCAGTTAACGCTGCAGGGATTAGCCTGTGTTGCAGAGTTATGAGATCAAGATCACCTCGCCTATTACTATTGAACCCAGTAGGGTGCGTCCTGGCGCACCGGAGTGGAGTGTCGATTTCGACTTATTTGTGATGATTGAGCAGGGATGGTATCGACTATGTTGAGAAACTCTGTGAGGAAGCCATGTCGGCAGCATGGTGCGTCAGGACGCACCCTACTAATTCCTCTATCACTAAATGTCGCCTGCTTTTAAATACTACGTCGAAAGAAACACTGCTGGGCAAGCCAGCAGTGGCACACGTGAAATGACATTTATTGGAAGAAAATGCCAGACCTACTGTTTTAGGAAAATATTATTCTTCCCCATCCTTTGTTTTATCTTCGGAATCCTCTTTCTTCAGACTGTCCTTAAGCGGATTCTCAATCTTCTTTTCAGGCTTCGTGATTTTCACATCCGCATTTACGATTTCTCTTGGGAAACGATTGTTGGATAAATCGATATCGCCAGTTTCGTGATAGGGATCGACAAGAATGGCCTGCAATGGTTTTTCGGTCAACAGGAGTGGAGAGACCTCGTCTGGTGACTTTCTCCAGATTTCAGCAGGGTAACGGCGAATTTCACTCTCACCATCGGTAAAGATCAGCTGTAAAATCACTGGCATAACCAACTGGCCATGATTTTTGATTTTGACCTGATACAGATTTAAACGCTCCAGATCCTGAATCGCCTGTTTCTCTTCTTCGGTCAAACGTTCGAGAAACTTGGAATAGGTTTTTGCTTTTTTCTCGGTCACAGCATCAGGATCGTAGGTGTCATAGAAGTCGAGGAGTGATTCATATCTGTCGATACGTCGCGGGACATCAACTTCACGTTCTTTGATCAGATTCGGATATTCGGTCGCTTTCTTTTTTTCAGATCGGTCTTTGTCTGACTCGGGATTTCCATCATGCAGATTCTTTTTCGTGATCGAAACCAGTTCAAAATCGCAACTGTCTGTCGTGTAGTACCAGCCGTTCCAGAACCAGTCCAGGTCCGTCCCGGAGGCATCTTCAATACTGCGGAAAAAGTCGGAAGGTTCGGGTCGTTTATACGCCCAGCGACGACAATACTCCTGAAAAGCGAAGTCGAACAATTCCCGTCCAAGAATTGTCTCCCGCAGCAATGTCAGCCCAGCTGAAGGTTTGCTGTAGGCATTCGATCCAATATCGAAAACGGCATCGGGATGGGTCATGATGGAACGCTGTTTGGCGTTGGCAAAATAGCTGGTGTATCGGCGGGGTTCGCCTCGGGTGTATTCAGGATCGCGATCCCATTCCCGCTGGGCGATGGTCTGAACGAACGAGTTGAACCCTTCATCGAGCCACATCCAGTGACGCTCATCATTATTGATGATCATCGGAAACCAGTTGTGACCGACTTCATGGATCACAACACCGATGAGTCCCTGCTTTGTTGATTTCGAATAAGTTCCATCCTTTTCGGGACGTGGTCCATTGAAGCAGATCATAGGATATTCCATTCCGCCACCTACCACCCCCATCACGGAAGTAGCATGCGGATAGGGGTAATCAATGCCGGTCACACGCGAGTAGACTTCCAGCGTGTGAGCAATCGCATGTGTCGAATATTGATCCCAGAGCGGCATCCCTTCCGGAGGATACAGCGACATGCAGAGCACACGGCGGTCTCCGACAGACTGACCGCAGGCATCCCAGAGAAATTTGCGGGAGGTCGCAAAGGCGAAGTCGCGAACGTTTTCCGCCTGGAAGTGCCAGGTTTTGTACTCGTCGAACGTGGTCACTTCCGAAGTCATTTTCGCTTCATCCGCATTCACAATAAACAGGGGAGTCTCGGAATTGATGGCAGCTGTCAGCCGCTCGTTTTGTGTCTCAGAAAGGATCTCGTTCCTATTGACGAGCTTACCAGTCGCCATCAGAACGTGATCAGCAGGGACAGAAATTTTGACATCGTAATTGCCGAATTCCAGAGTGAACTCGCCTCGCCCCAGGAACTGCTTGTGACGCCACCCGCCATAATCGGTATAGGCACACATCCTCGGAAACCATTGGGCAATACAGAAAATCGCATTACCGTCATCGAACATTTCATATCCGGTTCGGCCAGCAACCAGCTTGGAATTATTGATGGCATATTCCCAGTCGATCACAAAATCGAAAGAGTCTCCGGCTGCCAGCGGCTTCGGCAAATCGACCCGGAGCATCCCTTTGACAACCGTATGCTCCAGCGGCTTTCCAGATTGCTCGGCGACTTTTTTCAGTTTCACACCTCCATCGAAAGTGGTCGCCAGTAAACTCTGGAGAGACTCGACCGTCAAATCATTACCGACGTTTGTGAGCGTCGTCAGGCGTTTATCGGAATTGGGAGTAAATCGATTCGCATCGAGCTGCAGCCAGAGGTAAGTCAACTCGTGTGGAGAGTTGTTCTGATAGTGAATCTTCGCAGAGCCGATGATCCGTTTGCGATTTTCGTCGAGTGCGACTTCGATTTTGTAATCGGCCCGCTGCTGCCAGTATTCAGGACCGGGGGCTCCGGTTGTGAGCCGGTACTGATTCGCAGAAGGCCAACGTTCGTCCAACTGACGAAAGGGATCGGCAAGCTCCTCCGCCTTGACAGCCTGAGAGCAAGCCTGTGGACTTAAAAGAGCCGCTAAAATCAGTATCGGAAACAGGAGCAAAAATCGGCTCTGCTGCAGAATATTCAGGTCAATCTTCTTTACCACGGCCAATCACCCTTCGTTCGGTCAAATCACAGTTCAATGAGCGTATTCTTACAAATAAGCTATAACAAAAACCAAGGCTGGAGACCATTATTAGCGAGTAGCTTCTTTTGCAGACATTATTCACTTTTTTGCACAGAAATTTCACAATGACACTTTCTGTACACCTTGAACCGGAACGGGGACCGTGTGTCAATTCCTGAAAATCTTCTCTACACTTTTTGATTGATCACGCTGATGAATGAATCCGCTGACCTGGTGCCCTCGACTGGAAAGTTGACGGGGATATTCGCATTGCTGGGAGCGTTGCTGGTCTGGTCGTCGTGGGCGATTGTTGCTCGGTGGGGATTCGCTCATTCGGAACTGGATGCCTGGGACCTCGGCTTTCTCCGATTCTTTTTTGCGGCTCTCTGCATGACTCCCGTCTTGATTCGCAAAGGCTGGCGGGGATTGTCGTGGTCGACGATTTTACTGATCGCGTTTTGTGCAGGCCCGGGCTACGCCACCTTTGCATATGCAGGCCTGGAGTTTGCCCCATCGTCTCACGGAGCCGCTTTGACAGCCGGGATGCTGCCGCTGTTTACGACTGCGTTAGCAGTCTGGTTGAAACAAACGAAGCTGACGGGCTTTATGATTGCAGGACTCGTTTTGATTCTCAGTGCCGCTTTCGCCTTTTTCCTCGATGGCTTACAGGGAGCAGGCGATCTGATCTGGTTGGGCGATCTGCTGTTGATCTGCGGACCGGCTTTGTGGGCGATCTATACTGTGAAGATCAAGCAGGAAATGATCGATGCGTTTCATGCCACTGCGATCGTCTCGGTGATTGGATTCCTCATCTATCTCCCGATCTATTTTGCCGTTGGGACTCCACAGCAGTTGATGACCACAGACTGGAAAATCCTCCTGACCCAAGGATTGTTTCACGGCATCGTTGTTGTCGTTATTGCACTCACATTCTATTCCCATGCGGTCAATAACCTGGGACCAGCCATCACGACGATGAGCCTCTCTGTCGTTCCTGGTGTGACGGCTATCGCCGCCTGGTTTATTCTGCAGGAGCCATTCACTCAATGGTCCCGCTGGGGCGTGTTGCTGGATGGCTTGGGAATCCTCTGCATCGTCATGGCTGCCCGGGAACAGCAGAGAGTGAGAAACCGGCAAGCGCAGCTGGATCAATCCATCTTCCTCAATCAACCGAAAGCCGAACCCGCGATAGAATAAACGAAGTTCTTCTTCAGACCATTCTTTCTGACCGACATCCGGATTGTTGGAGTCTGTCTATCGCAAAATGCCGTTTGATGTGTGCCACTGCTGGCTTCCCAGAACATCCCGTTTTCTTCAATGCGATATCTCCGATTGAAGTGGCACATTGCCGGTCAATCATTGATGAGATCGCTTCTTGTTGGCGGAGAGAGTGAGAAGGATCGTGGATACCCCGATCCAAAGGAGAAGTCCTGACAATATGCCGTAGATCAAACCCACTTGCCAGTTGGTCAAGAGGCCCAAAAACAAGCCAACTACAATACCAAATGCGATTCCGGCTTTCAGAAACATCATCAGCAGCTTGGAATAAAGTTTCATCGTCTTATTCATATTTCAATACAACAGAGGGCCGTGCCAAAATTGTCGGTTGGGTACTGAAGGCGCAAGAATTTATACCGTTCGCTCTCCATATCTATAGTACGGCAAATTTATCTTCCATCTCCAAACTGCGAGTGGCTGTTATAGAATCTTTCATCGCCACCCACGATGATGGCAAACGTTGCAGGATGCCGACCAACAGGGCGATCACATACACCGAATAAAATGTGGAACCAGCATTACGGCTTGCAATTCAGTTTTTCTGTAGCTCACCTTCTACAAGGTTGGCGAGTTGTTGGCCCGTGAGGCCAGCTTGAAATCCGCTGTCCGACTCGGAGCCGATCAATACGGCATCGGGTAATGTAATTTGAAAATTGTCTTCGAGTTCCATAACCAGTTCGACCAGATCCAGTTCATCGGCACCAAGTTTTCCTCCCATTATTGGATCAGCAAGGCTGAACGTGTCCTCCGCGACGTTGAATTGCCTGGCGATGATCTGTTTGACCATTGCACGGGTTTCGACTTGAGCCGGGACACCTGCAGGTGGATCAGAGTAGCCTCCACATCCAAAGAGCAGTGCGAGTGTGGCACTCACGATAAGCAACCGAATCGGCCTCATTTCATTCCCTCGGATGCCGGATAACTCATGATGGACAGGATTAGCTTCTGTCTAATATAGTTTGACATTCTGTATAACACATTTTTCATTATCGACTGCGGAATCGATGCCTGTCAACCAGGAGAAGGTTCGTTAGAGTAGAAGGGGCTGCTGTGCTTAACAAGTGGAAGCCTCTTGTGACTTTTTCACACCGGTCGCTGCTTCGCTTCAACCGGTTTCTCCAGATACTCGGCGATCGCCTGAATCTCTTCCTCAGAAACCCAAACCGCACCCGGACC
>DEML01000040.1:87426-103992 GCA_002359185.1 Planctomycetaceae bacterium UBA2671 | reverse complement strand
GTAACCGTTCACACCCTGGAATCAGAATTTCTCTTGCGTGCTGAATGGATTGCAGCATAATACGGGCATGACACGGAAGCTGATTGAAATTCCTGATGAGTGGTTGTCCTGCCAGAATGAAGATGTTCAGGCGGTGATCGGCATATTGTCGGATCATATCAGGCAACAGGACAATCGCATTGCCAAACTCGAAGCCTGGCTTGGAATCCATCCAGGCAACTCGTCTGTGCCGCCTTCCAGCCAGCATCCACACGCAAAAATTCCCACCGTTAAACCGAAATCCAAGCGAAAACGTGGTGGCCAACAGGGACACAAAAAGTCAAAACGGGAACTCGTACCGATTGAAAGTGTTGACCAGGTCATTCCCTGCATCCCCGCCGCTTGCCGGCGTTGCGGAGGAGAGTTGATCGGACGCGATTCTGAACCACTGCGTGATCAGGTCTATGAACTTCCGGAGATCAAGCCCGACATCATCGAGTATCAGCGGCATCGGCTCTGCTGTCCCAAGTGTGGGATCACGACCTGCGGAACATTACCCGAGGGGGTGCCGACCCAATCGGCTGGTCCGCGATTGACCGCTTTTGTCTCGCTCCTGATGGCTCATTATCGCCAGAGCAACGCCGGACGAGCCTGCTTCTCGAATCGATTATCTGACAAACGCACTCACAACAACCAACAAAGCCGAATCCTTCCCCAATCTGCTATCCGAGGTGTGAACGGTTACGATAAACAGAAGATAAAAAAGCCGCAAAAGCAGTACCGCCCTTCTGTCTGAACTACCGTCCAATACCCGAAAACTCAGCGAATTAGCCGCCTGAAAATTTGCGCAAGCAACATAACTTTGGATCGTTTGTAGCACAGATATTTTGCATCCGCGTTCACCTGCGTCCATCCGTGGTTCAATTCATCGAGTTAATTTTGATCCCCTTTCACCCAAACGTCAGCCAGCAACAAATCCTGCAATGATGTCATTGGTTTCGCGTCTGAATTTTTCTGGACAAGCACGGTCCAGTTCGCCGGTCGACCAATTTGAATGGTCGTATCCATCCCCAGACTTTTGGCCCCATTGATCGTCGCCATTTCCAAAAGTCTCCTCGGTTCTACATCAGGAAGCTGCTTCATCAGAAACCGAACTTCATTCCAGATTGATAAATCCGGATTCGAACCGCGACCATCTGTTCCGAGCGCAACATTCACACCAGCCTCCAGCATCGATTGCCACGGATGCAGCGAATGTCCAAAATAATGATGCGTCCGCGGACAATAAACGATGTGCATCTGCGGATGCTCTGCCAGGAATTGAATCTCCTGTTCGTCCAGATAATTCCCATGAGCCAGCAGTACTCGTGGAGCCTGCGAAAGGATCTTCAATAAATCGAGTGGCTGAGTTCCTGAGGGATACATCCCAGCCGACCACATTCCGAATTGACTTAGCATCTCAACCAGTTCCCCGGTTCCCTCAGCCAGCAATTCCAGTTCTGCTTGAGTCTCTGCCAGATGCATCATCAAAGGCACTTCTGCTTCCTGAGACATCCGCACACAAAACTCGAGCAAATCAGGACGAACCGTAAACGGTGCGTGC
Source organism: Planctomycetaceae bacterium UBA2671 (assembly GCA_002359185.1). Lineage (GTDB taxonomy): Bacteria > Planctomycetota > Planctomycetia > Planctomycetales > Planctomycetaceae > Rubinisphaera. The sequence goes on along the minus strand of DEML01000040.1, from coordinate 102,410 downwards.
GGACTCAGCCCCAATCGGAAACACCCTGCTTCCTGCACAAACGAAGAAATCAACTCCCGTTGACGGTCAACCGCCTCATCCGTCAGTCCAATTACCTCCTGAAACAGAATCACTTCCAGTCCGATCTCTTCGAAATCGGGATAACAGTCCGTTGATTGCGTTTTCACATCCGCCAGAAATTCAATACCCGCTGCTGACGATTCTTCAATTCCCGTTCGGATAGATTCGGAGACATTTTGATTTTCTCGTCTCGTTCGCATTGTTTCGCCAATCCACTTCGAGAAAGGCTGCTTCGTATGGAAAGGCTGTTTCAACTGACTGAACTCGAGATGACAATGCGCATTCACCAACGGCGGAATGATAGCAGCATTTCCCAGATCAGCTGCATTTGGCGAACGACCCGCAACAATATCAATCAGCATGCCCCGCTCGCAAATGAGCGTCACATCCCGCAAAACTTCGTCCGATTCCCCCGTCCACAGGAGTGGGGCATAAAGTGCAGTGTCATATTTTGTCATCATTCAAGGATATTCGGTTCACTGAAACATTCCCAGCCAGTCAAATGCACGGTCTTCTGTAAGTGCCTGCGATGTCAAAGTCTGCTATCATATAAAGCATTGGCGATAAGCAATTGTTGACTTCCTGATAACAGAAAGCGGTTCTATGCTCCTGCGTTGTTTATTTCTCTTAGTATTATCTTCCTGCGTTTTGACGTTCAATTCGATGACTCCCCTCTTTGCTCAGGACGAAGCAAAGCTGCCAGTTCCTGAACAGTTTCATCTGTTTCTGCTCATCGGGCAGTCCAATATGGCCGGGCGAGGGAAAATCAGTGAAGAAGACCAGATTCCACATCCCCGTGTCCTCTGCTTTACCAAGGAACAGAAATGGGAGCCCGCAGTCGATCCTCTCCATTTTGATAAACCCTCGATAGTCGGAGTCGGAATTGGAAAAACATTTGGGACGATCATTGCCGAAAAGAATCCTGAGATTACAGTCGGCTTGATCCCCTGTGCAGCTGGGGGCTCGCCGATTTCCTCCTGGGAACCTGGTGGCTATCACGCTCAGACGAAATCACACCCTTATGATGACATGCTCAAACGCTGTCGCATGGCCATGAAAGCGGGACAGCTGAAGGGGATTTTGTGGCATCAGGGAGAGTCGGATTCGAATCCAAAACAGAGTGTTGTGCATGAACAGAAGCTCCACGAATTGATCGCCCGACTGCGAAAGGATCTCGACGCTCCTGAGGTTCCCTTTATCGCAGGACAACTCGGACAATTCCCGGAACGACCCTGGTCAGACGACAAAAAGCGAGTGAACGAGGCACATGAAACACTACCAGAAAAAGTTCCTCACACGGCTTTCGTCCCTGCCAACGGGCTGACTCACAAAGGCGATCAGACTCATTTCAACGCCGAATCCTACCGGGAATTTGGCAGACGCTACGCCAATGCTTATTTAACGATGACCAAAGAATGAGTTCCCTGCAATTTGATGAAATCTGCTCAGGATGACCGGGATTGGGGGATCGTATTCCTCCAAAACGGTCTAATCGGCAATTTCGCTCTGTCCTGACTGAACAATCCCCAAAAACCGCTGGTATTTCATGAGCAGGACGGGCTATACTTTCGGAACACTTCTCTTAATTCTAGAGCCTATTCAAAAATGAACTGCAGCCTCAGGCAGGAGCAAGTACAGCATTTCGCTGTCATTTGAGGTCCCTGCGACTGCAGAATTCATTTGCAAATGGTCTCAGATTGCCAACACCGAGAACGACATCAAGGAATCGTTATGTCCACTGGAATTCGCCGTTTACTATTCGCATCGGCTATCGCCGCAGGTTTAGTAGCGCTCATGTCAATTACCGATATGATCGTCGGAGTTCCCTTCGCCGGCTTCAGCACCATGATGGACGTCATGTTCCTGCTCAGCTCCCTGCTCATCATTTACATGGTCCGCCAGTGCTTTCAGGAACTGCGGTAGTGATTGCACACACAATTTGCATCGCAGCCATTTGTGCTTTCAATTTCATCTACTGATTCTAATTTATTCACCAGTCAACTGATTCGGTTCTTGTTTACCAAGTTATTAGTGGGAGCAATTGCAGAATCAATTGTCATTACGTAATCTGAACAGATGCTTCAGTATTACATTCTGACAAACGATTTATTTTGGTGGACTATAAAATATGGATCTCATCGACCGGCTGACTGAAATCGCTCTACGTACGCCTAAAATATTGAACAGGCTTGATACCGAAGAGTCGACAAAAAATGCATTGGTAATGCCTTTCATTATTGCTTTAGGCTACAACGTATTTGATCCACATGAAGTCATTCCCGAATTCACTGCTGATGTTGGTGTGAAAAAAGGCGAAAAAGTCGACTATGCAATCATGAGAGATGGTAAGCCAATTATTCTTATTGAATGTAAAGCCGCGACTGCCGATTTGAACAAAGAGCATGCATCCCAACTTTTTCGATACTTTACAGTGACAGAAGCCAGATTTGGCATCTTAACGAATGGTCTGACTTACAAAGTTTATTCAGATCTCGAAGCTCCCAATAAGATGGACTCTCGTCCGTTTCTGGAGTTTTCTGCTTTGGACGTGTCGGACGAATTGGCATGTCAATTGAAGATGTTTGCAAAAGAGTCATTTGATCTGGAGGGGATACTATCTAATGCCAGTGAGTTGAAATACATGAAAGGCATTAAACGATATCTGATGGAAGAATGGATGAATCCAACGGATGAGTTCGTGAAATTGTTAGCAAGTCGTGTCTATCAAGGACGTATGACACAATCTACTAAAGAGCAATTTACTGAAATCGTCAAAAAAGGATTTCACAACTTCGTTAATGATCGAATTAATGAACGGCTAAAATCAGCCCTTAACGTATCCGATCCTATTAGTTTGCCTATACCCGACAATTCTGAGAATTCTCAATCAGACGAAGAATCAGAGAGCGGAAAAATCATTACGACAGAAGATGAGCTCGAAGGCTACTACGTCGTCAAATCAATTGTTAGAGAAATTGTTGATCCGAAAAGAGTATATATACGGGATACCCAAAGTTATTGCGGCGTCCTTTTAGATGATAATAACAGACGTCCCATTTGCAGACTTCATTTTAATTCTGTACAAAAATACATCGGTGTATTTAATGGCGAGAAAATTGAAACTCGACATCCGATTGATAACGTAAATCAAATTTATCAATATGCAGATGATCTGAAGCAAACCGTGAGTCAGTATGGCAAAACTAACTCAGAAACAATTGATTCTCCTTCAGCATGAAATATGTATCGTACTCGCTTGCGTTTCATGCTTGTAATACTATGACGATTGCCGACCGCAATTAATCGTCATCATCAATCAGCGAGACCATGTCGTCTTCATCGAGCAGTTCGAATTCGGACGAATCAACCGTCATCCCTTCAGCTTCGATCACTTCGGTCCGTTCTTTCGCATTCAAACTCTCGGCATCATCCGGGCCCATGAAGACTTTGAACTTCACTTTCGCGAATGCGAGTTCATCGCCCGGGAGAATTGCCCCTCGCAATACCCGCTGACCATTCACTTTGGTGCCGTTTGTGCTGCCAAGGTCGCGGATGAAAAGCAGACCATCGGTGCGGGCGACCACGCAGTGGATTTTCGAGATGCTCGGGTGTTCGATGACGACATCGCAGATCCCCTGCTTGCGACCGACAATGGTCACATCTTTGGAGATCACGATTTCGCGACCCTGAACTAGAGGAATCAGTTTGGCTTGCATAGACAGAGCATCACTTCAAAAAAGCCCGGATAGTTACACACTTAGTGTGAACGGCATTGCTGACAGAGTCAAGCAGGCAATCTTGAGATTCGAATTCACAATCAAATTCCGCGAAGTAAACGCATTGCAGCGGTTTTTTTGATTGAAAGAGGAATCACAGATTCGAGTTTGGGATTAACGGGAGCCGACGGGTGGCGGTGGCGCTCTCGAAGAGAAGCCCCCGAATCGTTTTTTGAGAGCATATTTAAAAATAGTAAGCAGCGTCTTGCAGGAGCAAACACAGAGTTTTGCTTTCGTTTAATGCTCATGCGACTGCAGAATCCATTTGAAAATGGTCTATCGGGGGCTTCCGTTAAAGCGGAGCGCCCCCGCCACCCTGCCTGTAAAACTCTCACCGACGCACAGGAGTTCCTGCCATCGCGGCTTTACGCTGCCATTCATCAAGGCCAGCCTTCAAAAATCGAGTGAACTGCCCCTGCTCCCGCTCCGCTCCTTTATAACTGCTCAAAATGGTTTCTCCATCGGGAGTAACAACTGCATAGGCTGGCATCGTCGCATCGTTAAACCAGTCCGATTGCAGTCGGCGATTTTTAACCAGCAATTCCTGCGCGAGTTCCTTGTTCATGTCGGGAATGCTGTCCGTATAGAGTTGCACGCGGACAAAATTTTTCAGCAACTTGTGGTTTTCCTCTTTCGGGAAGACGTTCACTTCCATAAACCGGCAATTCACACAGTTGGTCCCGGTGAAATCGAAGAAGAGAGGTGTGTTGGTCGCTTTTGCATACTCAATCGCCTGATCCACATCCAAGGCATACAGCAACTCATCATGTTCGAGTGCTGGCCCCAACTCGACATCATCCAGTGCTTTGTAGGAAGGCGGTGCGAACGCAGCGATCTGTTCCCACAGAATCCCTTCCGGCTTCTGAGCCCCATAAATTCCACTGGACAGATAAGCCGCAAATCCAAGAAATGAAATCGCAAAGGCGAGCCGCAAGGCTCCGATGGAATCGGACGCACTATCCGAAGGCAGCTTAAACATCCCCAGCAGATACAAGCCCGCGACAATACAAAGCACCATCCAGGAGGTCATCACGAGGGCATAATCGAAAATGTAAGGGGTTGTGAAAATGACGATATCGGCAACACTCAAAAATTTGAAAGCCGCTCCAATTTCCATCAGCCCGAAAATCACTTTGACATTGTTCATCCAGCCGCCGCTCTTCGGGAGTTTTTTCAGATAACTCGGGAACAACGCCAGTAGAAAGAACGGCGAGGAAAACGCGGCTGAGAAGGCAATCATCCCCAGTGCAGGCCAGTAGTAATTTCCCTGAGCTGCCATCGGCAACAATAAACCGACAAACGCAAACGTGCAGGTGAACGAGACCAGCGTAAACGTGAAGGACATAAACAGCACACCCAGCACACCCCCCTGCCCCTCTTTCGAGGAAGACCACGTCAACAGCCACGAAGGGACCCGGATTTCAAACAGTCCCAGCATACTCATGCCGAAAAAGACCAGCACACCAGCCAGGAACAAGTTGAACCACGGATTATTCGCCACCATATTCATCCCGGCAGCCCCAAAGACCGCCGATACGAAAATCCCGATAATCGTGAATGTGGAAATAATGCCTAGACAATACAGAAACGCCATTCCAAACGGCTTGTGATGCTTCGCTTCCGCCTGCTTCAAAAAGAAACTGACCGTGATCGGTATCATCGGAAAGACACACGGAGTCAGCAAAGCCATGTAACCGAAGATGATCCCGGTCAGCAGAAACGGAATCAAACCCTGATCCTGAATCGCCACTTCCTCCTCAACAGGACCAGTGACCGTCTCGGCTGGTGCCTTATCGTCAGTCGTCTCCAAAGAGGCCTGAGCCGCGCCCGCATTTCCCAGCAATTCAAAATTGACCGTGTTCGGCGGCAGGCAACTGCCACTTTCTTCACAGAGTTGATACATCAGCGAACCGGTGATCGGACCTTTGAAACTGGCCTGATCGAGTTGATACCGTTTCTGCCACGTGATTTCGTGATGAAACACCTGCTGAACAATATCGACATCCGGCTTCACGATTTCCGGTTGTTTGATCGGCAGGAAGCGGGCATCAATCGCCTTGAGCCCCTCAACGTTAGGTACATTAATCTCCGTCGGAATCCCGAACATTTCCGGATCCTGTGTCTGAGCATACAGATGCCAGTCCCCATCCACTTTCGCGGTGATCGCCAGCACAACCGTTTTGACAGATTCATCACTGCCGGACGTATTGAGCAGTTTGACATTAATATGAATCGGATCAGGACCACCGAATTCCCGCTTGGGGTCGATCGACGTTTCCGCGAGTACCGTTCCGGAAATCAAAGGAAGCGTCTCTGCTTTCTTCGGCTCAAAAATATCTTCCGGCATGTCTGGAATTTTCGGCTTCGCTTCCAGCATTTCTACCAGACTGGGCTCACTGGCAGCCGGGCCAAGTTTGGCCTGCAGCAGAATCGGTTTGGTAAACTGATTGCAGGTCGAGTCGTCGCAGACCTGAAATTTTAATTCGCCGGTAATTTTCGGAGCAGCCGAGCCTGTCACACGGTATTTCCGTGACCAGCTCACGCCACCGTAGAACTTTTCGAGCTTCGCATCATCAAACAAAGGCTCGACAACCACCTTCGGGTCTTTGCTCGGCTTGAATTTCTCGTCAATCGGTTCGAGACCGACAATCTCTTCCAGGCTGATTTTCGTCTCTGCTCCGATATTCGGATTCTGCGAGTAGACGTAAGCCGCTCGATCGGTCTTGACTTCAATCGTTGCCGTAATTTCTTCCCCAACAACAGCTGTTGCCGGAGAAAATGTCATGGACACTTTCGGTTCTGAAGGTTTTGCAGAATCAAACCCCGGCAAACTGAGATTTCCGCCGCCACCCAAAGGAGATTCCAGCTGTGCGGAGCTGGCCGTCGTATAGAATAAAAAGACAATGAGAGCAGCATTGAGCGCGACTATCGTTATTTTTCGACCGAATTCGATCATGGTTCACCTGCAGAAAACGTTCTGATTCACTAGAGAAGCGGCAGATTGGCCTGACTTCTGGAATTTCCGTAAGCAGTCCTGTCCAAATAGATTACAGGCTTTCCAAAATCGTGGAAAGCCGAACTGCTCAGTCACCCCGAACAGTTACGGGGATCAATCACACTTTATTATCGACTGTTGATCTCGTCCCGTCCGTGAAACAGCACACAAATGGACCGCACATTCGCCAATTGAGATCGAATCGTGATAAGCTTCCGCCTCTGGTTGTTGGATTCCAACCTGACCTGTACATTGAGATCAGCGAAAACTGTATGCCGGAGGGGCCCCCCTCTTACTGGACAAAATTGTATGCAATATTTTCGATAACGTCGAATGAAAACCAAGTTAATGGCGAAATGCCCCCTTCATTTTCAAACTGAAAAATGTTAGAGGATAGCCCCGAAAGATTCTTTCGGGGCGGCGCAGCCGCAAGAAGCCTGTGAGAAAATTCGATCATCAAACGGAATTCCTCTTATGGACTTCGTCCACCCAGATAGCAGAGCGATCTGGGCTACCCACTTCCCTACTATTAAAATTGAATTTAAGACACAAAATGAATTCACATACCACCCCACAATGGCGAATCGGCGAAGGGCACGATGTACACCGGCTGGCGGAAGGTCGGAAGTTGATCGTGGGAGGAATTGAAATTCCGCACACGGTCGGAGCCGTCGGCCACAGCGATGCCGATGTGCTGCTGCATGCCGTGACCGATGCCCTGTTAGGCGCGATCGCTGCCGGAGATATCGGCGAACTCTTTCCCGACACCGATGAACAAAATAAAGATGTCGACTCAGCCGTTTTCCTGACCGCGGCTTTGAAACTGGTTCTGGAACGCGGCTATCACGTTTCAAATCTCGATTGCACCATCTTTGCTCAGTCCCCTAAACTCTCCCCTTATAAGCAATCGATTCGGGAACGGCTGGCGGAACTCCTGGATATCTCCATCGAAGTTGTGAACGTGAAAGCAAAAACCGGGGAACAGGTCGGTCCAATCGGCCGAAAAGAAGCGATCGGCGCATCAGCCAGCGTATTATTGATACGAAATTAAGGAACAACAGTGGAACGGATTCTTGGGATTGATCCCGGCTTAAACCGCACCGGTTATGGTGTGATTCATCGGGAGCAGAACCGCGTCATTCTGGACGAAGGGGGAGTTGTCGCCACAAATACGTCCCAACCTCTGGCAGAACGGATTTGTGAAATCGCCTGCGAGATCCGCGAAGTCATCGACCAATGGAAGCCGACCGCTCTGGCAATTGAGCAGGTATTTTCCCTCGGCAAGAATCCCAAAAGCGCCATCCTCCTGGCTCATGTTCGTGGAGCAGTGCTCGCCAATGCGTTTGAGTCCGGCTTGAAAATCTATCACTACAAACCCACACAAATCAAAAAATTACTGACGGGACATGGCCGGGCATCCAAAGAGCAGATGCAGCACGTCGTAAAAACCGAACTCGGACTCTCAGAAGTCCCTCGCCCTCACGATGTCGCAGATGCCTTGGCCATTGCGTTGTGTCATCTGCACACCTCGTTTCTCGACCAGCACGCCGCGTAACTATTATTGATCCACGAATAGAGAATCACTCGGGAGTTTATTTTTGATCGCATCAATACGAGGCCCGCTCAAGTCACTTGAAGGAACATCCGCCTACATTCAAGCCGGGCCGTTTCTACTGGAAGTTTACATCCCCGATTTTGTTCGGCGTCAACTGCAGGGGAAAATCGGTCAGGAAGTGGAACTGCTCACGATGGCTTATCTGGATGGCAATCCCCAAAAGGGAGGCCGGATGACGCCGCGTGTCATCGGTTTCATGACCGAAGCCGAGCGGACATTTTTTGAACTGATCTGTTCCGTTGATGGGCTGGGCATCAAAAAAGCACTCGCTGCAATTGTTCGGCCTGTCCGCGAAGTTGCCTACGCAATTGAGCAGCAGGATACAAAAACCCTCAGCACGTTGCCGGGTATTGGACCAGCAGTTGCCGAGCGAATTGTCGCCAAGCTGCGACGAAAAATGACCCGCTTTGCACTGATGGTCGACCGAACATCCGACGCAGCCGACGCTCCTTATCGCGATATGATGTCCGAAACCTTTGAAGCCTTGATCGCTTTAGGTCATACTCACGATGACGCCCGCAACAAAATCGACAGCGTGGAATCCTCCGGGAAGAAGTACAAATCTGTTGAAGATGTTTTGAGCGCGATCTATCAACAGGAATATAAATAATCCTTTCAGGCAAATCTTGCCAAATTAAACTTAGAGCCATCATCATGCCAGACAATGTCCGCTGGGGAATTCTCAGCACTGCAAAAATCGGAACGAAACAAGTCATCCCCGCAATGCAGAAAGCTGCGAATTGTGAGATTGTCGCGATCAGTTCTCGAAACCAGAAGAACGCTCAGTCAACTGCAGATGAACTGGGCATCGCCAAAGCCTACGGCTCCTACGAAGAATTGTTAGCCGACCCTGAAATTGATGCGATTTATAATCCCCTGCCCAACCACATGCATGTCGACTGGTCAATCGCGGCTCTGAAAGCCGGGAAGCATGTCCTGTGTGAAAAACCACTCGGGTTGACGGCAGCCGATGCTCAACGACTCGTCGATGAAGCCGCTCAACATCCCGATCTGAAGGTGATGGAAGCGTTCATGTATCGCCATCATCCGCAATGGCAGAAAGCGAAAGAGATTGTCGATTCATCAACGCTCGGTCAACTCTGTACGATTGATTGCACATTTTCTTATTTCAATCGTGACGGCGGCAATATTCGGAACCAGAAAGATCTCGGCGGCGGCTCTTTGATGGACATCGGCTGTTACCCGATTTCTCTCTCCCGATTTATTTACGGAACAGAGCCAAATCGAGTCCTGGGCAGTATCGACATCGATCCCGAATATAAAATTGACCGACTCGCCTCTGTCGTTATGGAATTCCCGACCGGAACTTCAACATTCACCTGCTCGACACAAATGGTCCCCTATCAGCGAGTCAACATTTTCGGAACAGAAGGTCGCTTCGAAATCGAAATCCCCTTCAATGCCCCGATCGACCGCCCCTGCAAAGCCTGGCTCCAAACGGCTTCCAGAACCGAGACACTCGAATTCCCTGTCTGCAGTCAATACACAATTCAGGGTGAACTGTTTGCAAATGCAATTCTGAAGAACACCCCAGTACCAACACCACTTTGCGATGCAATCGCCAACATGAAAACCATCGAAGCCATCTTCGCCAGCGCAGAAAAGTATTCCTGGGTTTCCTTGTAGTAATCGACAAATACAAGCACGAAGCGCAAGCGAGTGAGTCACGCGAGAAATCTTCTAACGACTTCAACCACTCAAATGAGCTTTAGTTTTCAATTCCAGCAGTAGGGTCCGCTGTGCGGACCGGAAAACGGTTCTCATGGTCCGCATAGCGGACTCTACTACAGTATGACTTAAGGGGATTGGCATGGCGGTTATGACTTTCCTGAAACCTTCTGCTGATTATCTTTCCCATTTCCTGAACGGGCAAAAAGAACTGGAATACACCTACCCGGGAGTCGGAGCAACTGCGGGAGACTTGCCGCGGGGATATGTGGTCGACCGAACTCAAATTGAGTTAGGCACCGGACAGGCAGTTTTTGAAAAAGCAAAGCGTGCACTCGAACAGTGGGAGCAGTTTCAACTCGGCTGGGTTGAATCGTGGCCGCGCGATGTTTCCATTCAAACGGGTGAAGTCGTGGCGATCCTGGCGAAATCGTTCGGATGCTGGTGGCTGAATTCGTGTCGGATTGTTTATTGTATCGATGAACAGGAAACCGTCACAAGATTCGGCTTCGCCTACGGCACCTTGCCCGGCCATCTCGAATGTGGCGAAGAACAATTCCTGATCGCCTGGAATCAACAAACAAATCTTGTCACTTATGAAATCCTCGCTTTCTCAAAACCCGGCCACTTTCTAACTTGGATCGGCTATCCATTTGCCCGAAAAAACCAAAAACGATTTGCCAGAGATTCAGCAGCCCGTATGCTGCAGGTTGCCAATAACAATTCGGAATGATCACTTGCTTTAAATGAAATAAATCATTGATGGAAATCCCTGAATCTCAATCCATCCCCGAAAAGCAGCCTCCAAAAAAACAGCGGCGGATTATCCGCTGGTTGATTCGAAGTCTACTGCTTTTTCTGGCAATGATCGGTACTTATTTACTGATCATTCTGATTGGCCTGCTGCCCGCCAATTCCGACTTTGAAGAATCCTCCGAGGGCATCGAAATTTTCATCACTTCCAACGGAGTTCATGCAGATGTTGTCATGCCGATTAAGACGCACATCATTGACTGGCGCGACACCATGGTTGCTTCTTCGTTTCCACAAAATACCGACTGGGCCACTCATGTCGCAGTGGGATGGGGAGACAAAGGCTTTTATGTCGAGACCCCAACCTGGGCGGATTTGAAAGTATCAACCGCATTTCGAGCCTTGTTCACCCCCTCTCCCTGTTGCCTGCATGTGGTCATGCAAAATCAACCACAGGTGGGAGAAAATGTTCGAGCGGTGAGGATTTCAGAGGCCCAATACCAGAAAATGGTCGAAACGATTCAAGCCTGCTTCCTGCAGGAAAAAGAGAGCCATGTTCACATATCAGGCTCCAGTTATGGGAGATACGACACATTTTTCGAGGCTCATGGCAATTATCATTGCCTGAACACCTGCAACTCCTGGGTCGGCTGGGTCATGCGGGAATCCGGAATTAAAACCCCTCGATTAACCCCTTTGCCTAAGTCTGTATTCCTGTATCTGCCTGCAACTGAATAGGAACTCTGTAAATTTCGTTTGTCGAAATCAGAAACCGCAAACCGTTACAGGTGTTAAATGAATAGTGGGATTAAATGCCCTTTCAGGGCTTGGATTTAGACCACAAATAACTGTAACGCACTCCGTTGCCGTGCTTTATAACATCGTCAACCTAAATTATCAGGATGGAAGATGCACTCGTTTTAAAATCTCATCATTTTGTGAAATACTTCACGAACAGCTATAATTCACAGTGACATAATCATCAACAGGGATAAAATGTCCCAATGTCAATCAATGCAGACGAAAGTCATGCACTCACAAATTGGAGGTTAAAATGTCGGATAATCAGGATTTGAACTCGCAGGATACTGGATTTGAAGATGCTCCCAACATGGTGCCGGGAGAAGTTGTTTCCGGAGAATCTCTCAGTGAAAGCCAGGGAAAGCAATCTAAAAATCAGTTTGCCAAGTTAATGCTGGCAGTCGCCCTGCTTCTGGTAGCTGGCGGATGGGGATTCGCCAATCAGAATGAATTCAAAGCCGCTCTGGGAATGCAGACCAAAGAGAATTTCCCTGGCTGCACTGCCGGCGGTTCCTGCTGCTCGCATGCAAAGGAACTGACAGAGGCTGGCGAACCTGGAATGTGCTGCCATGAAGCCAAACTCGCCGAGAATGCCGCCTGTTGTGCCGAAATGCAAAACAAAGCGTTGGCAGCCGCTCTTCTGGAAGGTGTCGATGAGGAAGCAAACTCAGAAACGCCTGCAGCCGAATTAGTCGTTCTCGAAGAAGATTCAGAAAATAAAGAGGCTCCTGCTGAAGAAGCGACTCCCGAAACCGAATCCGAAGAAACAAAATCTCCTGTTGAAGATGTTTCTGTCGAAACTCCTGCTGCAACATAGTCGATCCCAATAGTCATCTCTTAAAAACGCTCCGTAAATCTACGGAGCGTTTTTTATTACAACTGAAGTTTTGCAAAACGCTAGAATTCAAAACGAATCAGAAGTCAGCGTATAAATTATCGAGAGCATCTTAACCCGACGCTTCAGCGAGGGGACGGCTTTCGATCAGTAATTCGGTTAAACTCTAAAACCAGTTGGCTACTGTTATTTCACGTGAAAAACTTATGTGTGAAGCATAAAAGCTGGTTGTTTATCGATTCGTTGAATCGGGTTGTCAAAGACCAAATCCAGCAGGTTAACAATTCCACACGAGCCCCTCGCTGACGCGTCGGGTTATGAATTATCGGAAATTGCAAAACTTCAGTAATAAGATTTAAATCCAATCGAGATCTTAGGGCTTCTTACGTCTCGATTCGATTCCCTCAATTTTCTTACGTTCATTTTCCAGAACATCTTCAGGAATTTCTGCAGGCTTAAAATCGCCAGCTTTGACAGTCTCCTCTTCGGGAATCTCACGAAGTTTAATATTGCGATACCAGACCGGATCGCCATGATCCTGCAGGGAGAGTTTGGCTCCGCGGGCGGTCAGGTCGCCTCCGCGACGTTTGAGCAGATCGACATTGAATTTCCATTTGGGGTCGGTGTAGTCAAAATCGATCACCTTTTCGCCATTCAACCAGTGTTGAATGACCGTTCCCTTGCAGACAATTCGAGCCTGATTCCATTCGCCGACTGGTTTCGTGTTGTCCCTGGCAGGAGCCATGCAGAAGTAGAGCGAGGCTGCACTCGTGCGAGGATTCTTACCGTCAGCATGCACGCTGTTGTCGAGAATTTGATATTCATACTGGGTCGGACGGTAATAGACACCCGAGTTGCTCCCGACTCCCACTTTCCATTCAAACTTCAATTCAAAATCATCGGGGAGTTTATCTTTTTCGTAAACCAGGTTTCCACCTTTCCCTTCGCGGGCAATCACGCCGTCCTCCACTTTCCAGTTCCCGGAATGGTGCCAGCCTGTCAGATCTTCTCCATTAAAGAGCAATTCAAATCCCTTCTTCTGTTCCTGATCTGTGAGTGAATTAGTTTCGCCCGCATTAGCTGGGCCTGCGAAAAGCAAGAATAGAGCGAAAGTGAGTAATCGTCGCATGGAATTGAGTCCTCGTAATTGGTGGAAAGATGTCGACAGTTGCATCAACAGATTATTGTGCGTGATTGGATTGAATCTTGCCAGTCGGCGAACGAATTCAAATCGTAGATTCTCATTATTTGAGACCAAGTTGTTCGACTACTGAGGAATCAGATATCATACCGCGGGCAGGTTAAACTGGAGTTTTGTAAAACGCTTAAGTCGTGTTATTACAACGTAGGGTCCGCTGTGCGGACCATGCTTGGGATTATGGGAAAACTGTACTCTGGTCCGCACAGCGGACCCTACAATCAGAGAATCGATTGATTATGCAAGACCGAACTAAACATCGTCCCGTACTTTTAAGGGAGACGATTTCGGAAATGCATCTGGCTCCCGGTCAGATCATTGTCGATGGAACGGTCGGTGCAGCCGGGCATAGCCGGAAGATTCTGGAGAAAATCCGTCCCGGCGGAAGATTGCTTGGGCTGGATCGGGATCAGCAGATGCTTGTTCGAGCCGCCAATACGCTTTCGGGAGAAAGTTTTGAACCAGCCGACCGAATTGAGATTGCCAGTGATGTGATTCTGATTCACTCCTCTTATGCGGAGTTACAGGATGTATTGGCATCTGAGGGAATCGAGCAGGTCGGTGCAATCCTTGTCGATTTAGGGCTCTCTTCGGATCAACTCGAATCGGCTGAGCGGGGATTTGGATTCAAAACCAAGGGAGACCTGGATATGCGGTTCGATGAATCGCAAGGAAAACCGATTTCCGAGTGGTTGCATCAAGCGACAATTGCAGAAATTACAACCACGCTGACTGAATTTGGGGAAGAGCCACTCGCTCAGAAACTGGCGGAAAAGATCGCTTTTGTCCGGAAATCGACCCTTATTAATACTGCTCCTCAACTCGGAGAGCTCGTCGAAGAGGTTTATCGCGAAAATAGCAGGAAGGTCGGCAGTTCGCATCCTGCGACCCGAACATTTCAGGCCTTACGCATTCAGGCCAATGCGGAACTCGAACACTTGCAACGTTTTCTGACGACAGTCGCCCCCACATGCCTGAAGCCGGGCGGGCGGCTCGCGGTCATCAGTTTTCATTCGCTCGAAGACCGGATGGTCAAAAATGCGCTGCTCAATCGAGAGACTTGGCAGGAAAGTTCCCGCAAACCGACGGCTGCGACTCCCCTCGAATGCAAGATGAACCCCCGCAGCCGCTCGGCCAAGTTGAGAATCGGTATTCGCGCCGAATAGAATTTCTGTCATATTCCGCGAAAATTCGAAATTCGACTCAAGTTTTCCCTGAGGTCATTAATTTGACACGGGTGGCGGGGGCGCTCTCGAAGAGAA
>DEML01000040.1:60878-87295 GCA_002359185.1 Planctomycetaceae bacterium UBA2671 | reverse complement strand
GGGGGCTTCCGCTAAAGCGGAGCGCCCCCGACACCCACTGACGATTTCCTCCTATTCCTATCTCACAATCGGACAGGCGTTTTACCTGACTGATTCAATACTGTTCCATTCAAAAACGATCTTTAATCGTATAACGCTGACTCAGCGTGGAGTGTTCCTATGCCCAAGGAAACGAAATTCACCCTGTATCTGCTCCTGTTTCTGGGAGTGGCTTTCGGATTTGTTGTCTGGCAGAAAGTTTCTCATCAGACCGATGTCCTGGCTGCCATGAAGAAAAAAGCTGGCCAAATTCAGGACCAGTTTTCCGGCAAGCATGACGGTCATGAACATCATGGTCACGGACATGAGCATGCTCCTGCACCCGGTTCAGGAGGGAATCCCTTCGATGCCAAGCCGATTCAAACGGCTCAAAATCCGCCGCAACATAACCATAATGAACCTCGAAAACTACCGGGTAACTCCCAGTTCGAGCCCAGTCCCTTTGATGAACATGACCATTCCAGCAGGCCGAATCCTCCTCAGTTTCAGCCGACTCAGCGAGAAAATCCATTTCCAAGTGAGTCCACTCAGGTGGTAACACGCAAGCCGCCCTCGGATCTATTTGAATCTCCGACACAAGGGGCTCCTAAGAAGAATCCATTCCCTCAGGAAGATTTGACGCCAAAGCAAAATCCGTTTCCGCAAGGCGGCGGGACCACCGTCCAGACTTTCCCGGCTTCTCAGACTAAAATTGTTCAGCAGCCGAATTCCAATGGGAAGAATCCCTTTGATGAAGACGATGCTCCTAAAAATTTGTTTCCCGGAGCAACTGGCCAAACCGAACCGAAGCCAACACCACCACCCGGAAACAATCCTTTCGACAACAGTTTTCCGATGCCTCAGGTTCCTCCGAGTCATGTCGTGCAAAGTCCGAATACAAAGAGCCCATTTGATGAGGAAGTTGCGACGACACCGAAGCAGCCTCAGCCACCTGCTCAGTTCAATCCGTTTGAAGAGAGTAATGCGGTGCCCACTCATCAGGTGAATCATCCTCCCGTGAGCTCGAATCCCAAGGATCCGTTTTCTGCTCATGCGGTCGATACACAACAGCCCAAAGGGGGATTTCCTCCATCGAATAGCGGATTTCCTCAGGCTCAGCACGACCCTTATTTAAAACCAACGGGTCACAAATCGAATCCTTTTGATGATAATAAAGTTGCGCAAATTCCTGATGGAAATTCGTCGGTTGTCCCTGCTCCCAAGTTTCACGCTCCCGGACCAGACGAGAAGCCTAAGTCGGGTGGAAGTTTCAATCCGTTCGATGACAATCCGCTGCCCACAAAACCAGACAAACCGGCTCAACCACCCGTTCCGGAAAAACCGACCAATCCGTTTCCTCCCAAGTACGATCCGTCAGATAATCACGGCCCAGCGTGTCCTCCCAGCGATAAGCCGACTCCCGTTTACAAAGTGCAGATGGACGAAACTTATTGGTCAATCTCAGAAAAGCTGTACGGCTCCATCCGATACTTCAATGCTCTGGCCGAGTACAATCGACATCGAATCCCGAACCCGAAGCATCTGCGCACGGGCATGATCATTCTGGTTCCCGAGGCTGAAGAACTCGAACGGATGTACGCAAAATTGATTCCGGGAGCGACCAAGAAGAACGATCCTTACTGCGAAATCAAGTCGGGCCTGTTCTTCACGAATGCCGGAGCCCCCATGTACCGGGTTGGCGATGACGATACGCTCAGCGATATTGCCCAGAAACACCTCGGGCGTTCGACACGTTGGGTCGAAATCTATAATTTAAATCGCGAACAGCTTAAAACCGCTGATCGCCTCAAAGTCGGCTCGATTCTCCGCCTCCCTCGCGATGCCAGCCAGGTTACAGTCTCTGCCCAGCCCGGTTATTCACGATAATGAAAAGGTCCAGGGACAAGAGTCCAGGGTCTAGATGTTTCAATCCCTAACTCCCTGTCCCTAGTCCCCAGACAAATAGCCCTAGACCCAAAATGATCTCTCGATTCCTATTCCTGACAGCTCTCATCATTGCGGTGATGTTGTGCGCGGTGGAAATCGAGCGGGAATATCGGGAATTGCAGACGATTCGTACGCGCCAGGTGTTTCAAAAGCAGATTCTGCTCGAACAGCAATCTCAGCTTCGTCTTGAACTTCAGCAAATCACTCAGCCTGATGGACAATGACCAACGGGTGGGGGGCTCTCGAAGAGAAGCCCCGATTCGTTGAATTTCCGGGGGTTTCCGCAAAAGCGGAGCGCCCCCGCCACCCCAGATGATTCGGATTCCAGATTATTAGTTATGAAGCCAGAAATCTGATTTCCATTTGGGATTAAAGGGTCGAGTATCCAATGACCGATGAAACGGATCCTTCGATTTCGCTGCGAACCAACCGACTGAAAATTCTTTCGGTTGGTGTGGTGCTTCTGTGGGGGCTGATTGTCGTTCATCTGATTGGCCTGCACTGGACTGAGTCGCAGCGGATGAAATCGCGAGTTGATCAGCAGCAGACTCTTGTCGAAACCATTCGCGCACGCCCTGGCGACATTCTCGATCGTAACGGTCAGTTGCTGGCGACAAGTATCGATACAGAAAGTCTGTATGCCATCCCGCGTCGGATCGAAAATTTCAAGTCGTTTGCAGAATCGATCGCTCCCCTTATCAATCGAGATCCTGAAGAACTCCGTCAGCAACTTGAATCCCAGAAAGAAAAAGGCTTCTTCTGGCTGGCACGTCGGATTGATCCGCAAGTAGCCGATCATATTCGAGCGATGGATCTTTCCAAAGAAACTTACGGATTCGATCGCGAATTTCGACGCTACTATCCCAATCAGGCCCTGGCCAGTCACATTCTCGGTATGCGGGATATCGACGGCGAAGGTCGCGGCGGGATGGAACAGAAATATGATGAACTGCTCCGCGGCAAAGATGGCAAACGAACTATCGTTCGCGATGCTCGCAACCGGGCGATTCATCTCTACGAGCACGAAAACGAACGTGTCGAGCATGGCCAGACAATACACCTCACTCTCGATATTCAGATTCAACGACTCGTCGAAAAGCAATTGGACGAATTGATGACCGAATGGCAGCCAATCGGCTGCACGGCTGTCATTTGCGAACCGAAGTCAGGAGACATTCTCGCCATCGCCTCCCGACCAACTTACAACCCGGCTGATCCCACGACCTTCTCCGATGAAGCCTGGCTCAATCGGGCGGTCAACTGGAGTTACGAACCGGGCTCGACAATGAAGCCACTGGTTGTCGCCTGGGCTCTGCAGCAGGATCTCGTTTCCGTCAATTCCCGTTTTCATGGGCATTGGGGCGAGTACCGCATGGGACCACGCGTGCTGCACGATACTCATGCTTACGGCGAAATGTCACTGGCCGAAGTGCTGATCAAATCGAGCAACATCGGCATGGCGCAAATCGGCGAACGAATGACAAATGCAGGATTGCATCAGGCGTTACAACAATTCGGCTTCGGGTATCGCACTGGCCTCGGCTTACCGGGTGAACTGACCGGATTTGTGCGTCCATTAAATCAATGGAATCACTACTCGACGGGTTCCATTCCGATGGGTCAGGAACTCACAGTCACGCCGCTGCAAATGCTGATGGCTCACGCCGCGCTGGCGAACCGCGGAGAATTCCAGCAACCTCGACTCGTGTTGAAAGCTGGTCATTCGACCGCCACTGAAAAATCGGCTCAACTCTCGATGCCCTTGATCGATCCCGTCCTGGCCGACTGGGTCATCCGCGATCCCATGAGACGCGTTCTCACCGAAGGTACCGGCCAGCGTGTCGATGTCGATGGCCTCGACATCTTCGGCAAAACGGGAACCTCTCAGGTGTACGATCCTGAACTCGGAACCTACTCGCCCACAAAAACCGTCTGCTCATTTATCTGCGGCATTCCGACACAAAATCCCGAATTGATCGTCCTGGTCGCAGTCGATCAACCAACTCAGGGAACCAGCCACTACGGCTCCAACGTCGCCGCCCCCGTAGCTGTCAAAATACTGAAAAAAGCATATGGTCTGCGGCATGTCGATGTGGCTAAGCAACTCAAAACGATCCGATGAGATGTCGAAGCATCTCGTTTTTAGAACCACGGATCGACACGGATGAACACAGATTTTCATCGACAATCTTAACCCGAAGCGTCAGCGAAGGGGCGGCGACGAACTCACATAATGACCATCAGACTTTCAGATCAATTTCTCAAATACGGATCGTACATATCGATAAAACTCCGGCGAAACATCAGTCGGAATACTTTTGCATACAGAAGTCAACACGTCATCAAATGGCAGCGAATGATGTATCGCCAACGCTGCAGAAACAATGACAGGCGAGCGGCTCATTCCCATGCTGCATGTCACCAGAGTATTGACATCGTTTCGAATCAAACTGATCAGGGATCTTACGGTGATCTCTAAATTGAAATCATCATTTTCACTCCCATCGAGTAATGGAATACGAACCACCAGCAGGTCACGAGGGTAGCTGAATATTGGTTCCTCGTATGCCAGCAGGAAAATCGCTCGAATTTCCAGGCTCCGTATCTCCTGCAGATTTTGAGCATCGCCTGCATTTCCGATCCACAGGTTTGTGTCTGGAATAGGTTTCAATTGATGCTCCTCTGCCGGAAATCGCACAATTCCCCAACATCTTCACAATTGTTGACGTATTGAATTATGATTCTCTCAAGCGTAATTTATAATACTCAGCAACTTCCGGCAGGAGCAAAATCGCGACAACCCATCAAGCGATGCCGCAGCGATTGCTGAATCCATTGGAAATGGTTTCACTGTATCAATCCCGCCAGAATCTTCCTACAATTCACTCCGATTTCATCGTGAATGAGAGTGGATTTCCCTATTTTTTGACTGATACTGAGTCTGTATGTCTGCCCATAAACCTGCCTCAAATCCTGAAACGATTGATCTGAAGACTCCCTGGCTGGCTGCGTTGCTTTCGTGGCTCATTCCCGGGGCTGGTCAGTTTTATCAGCGTCGTTATGTGAAAGCCTTCATTTTCAGCTTTTGCATCCTCGGCTCCTTCTTTTATGGCGTCGCTCTGGGTGAAGGACGTCCTGTCTATTCCGCCTACTATGAGCAGCGGGAAGATCAGATTTTCCGCAAACGGAACTACGGATACCTCTCCCAGGTTCTGCTCGGAATTTCTACGATGCCCGCTCTGATTCAATCCAAACGGTTTGAAGCCTCACAGAGTGATTCGAGCCTCGATGGAACTCTGAATTCGCACTTTGAAGGCACAATTACCGGAGAGCCGGGACAGAGTTCAACTGTCTCCGGAACGATTCAATTGCAGAAACAACCCGGGATGTTGGGCCCGGAGATTCGCGGAACCTTATCGGGAAGCATCGCTGAAACAGGCGAACCGTTTGCGGTTGAACTGGCAGAATTTGAGCCGGGGCAGGACCGATTGACGTTAGGGCCGCAGGTCTCAGCAAATCCTCAACGAAAAGTTTTCATGCGTGTCGAAAACGTCACCAATGGAAATCTTGCACCGGGATCCCGCCTACTCGGATATGCAGAACGTCCATTTCTGGACTGGTATCAGGTTCCCTTACAGGATGAAGAACTCCGCGATTTGAATGCCCGTCTCGGCAAACGCTGGGAACTGGCGATGGTCTTCACCTGGATCGCAGGTTTACTCAATATCCTCTGCATCTGGGATGCTTTCGAAGGCCCCGCTTACGGGTTCCGTCCACGCGTTGTTCAGGAAGACGAATCGAAACCAGCCGCGACTTAAGTGGACCTCTATTTAAGATAATGATCAAAGAACGCAATTCGTCGAAAGCACTACAGGCATGAGTATTCCCGTTTTATTCTATATCTTCCCGATGACAGCTGTCATATCATTGGTGTACAGTGCCAGCCGTTTCGAAGATACGTCCGCAATTCTCCGCAAAGCGGTCCGCCTGTTTGTGCAGATTACAGTCTTCCTGCTCGGTGTGTTGTTATTGCTTTATATGCTGACAGTTAATTTGTAATTGCAAACGGTGTAGGTCAGGCACTGCCTGACCTACAGCTTTATCTACCATTAAATGACATTTGATGTGTGCCACTACTGGCTTGCCCAGCAAGGTTTCTTTCGACGTAGAATTTAAAATCAGGCGACATTGAGTAATAGACGAAATAGTAGTGCTCTTTCGAGCTTTAAATGTCGCCCTCAAATCGCTGTTCCGCAGGCAGTTTGCCTGCTCCAAATCTCTGAACGTACACGACTTTTAGCGATAGTTGGAATACTACAGATCTGCTTGATCATTACATACAGAGTTGAGGATTACCTGTCGACTCGACGATTGATTCGCGATTCGTTACGTTGTTTAGATCGGAATCTGCTGATTTATCGGCATTCAATCAGATCTCAATACGAGTGTGAATTATGAAATCAATTTTGTTTTGCAGTCTCTTCAGTGCCTTTCTGGCTTTCACGACCTCGACAGAAGCCAAGTCGCCGAATTTTGTCTTTATTCTGGTGGATGATCTGGGCAAACAGGACTTGGGAATTGAAGGCTCGGAGTTCTACGAAACACCGAATATCGATTCACTCGCTCAAAAGAGTATGCGATTTGATCGAGGCTACTCGGCCTGTCAGGTTTGCAGTCCTTCCCGGGCCGCCATTCAAACCGGAAAGACTCCCGCTCGTCTACACATCACCGATTACATTGCTGTCGGACGCAACAATCAACCCGAGAAATGGGGGCGGAATACCAAGCTCTTGCCAGCCGAATACAAACCGGAACTACCACTTTCGGAGACAACAATCGCCGAGGCACTCAAGGAACAAGGTTATCACACATTTTTTGCAGGCAAATGGCATCTCGGTGGTGATGGACACACGCCTTCTGAGCAGGGTTATGATATTAATCAAGGTGGTTATCACTTTGGAACTCCGCCGGGTGGATATCATTCGCCTTATAATAATCCCAAATTAAGCAACGATGAACCGGGCGCAGAATTACCGATTCGTCTCGGAAAAGAAACTGCGAAGTTCATTGAGGATAACGCCAAATCTGACGAGCCTTTCTTTGCGATGTTGTCGTTTTATTCGGTACACGGACCGATTCAGTGCAGCCAGAATCGCTGGGAAAAGTTTCAGGCCAAAGCCGAGAAGATGGGACTGACAAAGCGGACGGAGCCTCGATTTATCCTCGATCGAACTCAGGAAGTTCGACAGGTTCAGGATCATCCCGTTTATGCCGGCATGATGGCTGCCCTTGATGATGCAGTCGGACTGGTGCTGGAAGCGTTAAAGAAAAATGGGCTGGAAGAAGAGACTGTTGTCATCTTCACTTCCGATAACGGAGGTGTCTCTTCCGGAGATGGGTATGCAACCAGTTGCCTGCCTTATCGCGGCGGCAAAGGTCGCCAGTGGGAAGGCGGCACCCGACAACCGTTTTATATTTGCTGGCCCGGCGTTACGAATGGCGAGAAGACTGAAGTCCCTGCAATTGGCATGGATTTCTATCCGACTATTCTCGATATCGCCGGCATACCGCTCCAGCCTGATCAACATGTGGATGGAATCAGTCTAGTGCCTGTCATGAAGGGGAAGTCTGTCGAGGATCGCGAACTGTTCTGGCATTATCCGCATTACGGCAATCAGGGAGGCGAGCCCTCAGCGATGGTTGTTGATGGCGACTGGAAGCTGATTCATTACTTCGAAGATGGTCGGAATGAACTCTACAATATTTCCGATGATGTCGGAGAACAGACCGACATTTCTGAGCGTTATCCCGATCGTGTCGAGGAACTTTCAGTCTCTCTGATCAACTGGCAGAAGGAAGTGGGAGCAGACTTTCCCAGCCGAAATCAGAAATATAATGAACAGGCACATGCACGTTCCTTAGAAATTCTCGAAGAAAAGGGAATGCCTCGGAGAGAGCAGGAACATGCGAACTTCTTGAAGCCAGACTTCAAACCAAACGGCGGCTGGTGGGATCAACGAGGCCGGTAAAACGATGACTCCAATTGCCAGTATCATTGAGCACGTTCAAAAGGTAGAACGAGATGGCTATGCGATCCTCGGCAATGTCTTCTGTGAAGAAGAACTCGCACAGATTCGCAAGCAGATTGCTTCAGCATTCGCGTCAACATCCGATTCCGTTCGGCACCGAAATGGTGACGTGTATGCGGTTCGCAATGTGCTTTCGATTTTTCCCGCTGCCAGAAGCCTCTGGAAGAAACAGCCCTTATTAAATTTGCTCGAACGAACACTCGGAAAAGAATACGGCCTCGTCCGCGGGTTATTCTTCGACAAACCGCCCATGCAAACCTGGGCCCTGCCGTGGCACAAAGATTTGCTCATTGCTGTTCAGCAGGAAAGTGTGAAGTCGGACCGCTACTCCCGACCACGACTGCGAATTGGAGTCCCTCATTCGGAACCACCGCTGGAGGTGCTGCAGTCAATGCTGACTTTGCGGATTCATCTCGATGATATGACCGCCGAAAACGGTCCTCTGGAAGTTTTGCCGGGCTCTCATCACACAGGAAAAGATTTTCGCGTGGCCGGTTTCCGAGAAGAACAATTGACCTGCAAAGCGGGCGGCGTCCTCGCGATTCGCCCTCTCGTCGTCCATTCCAGCGGACGTTCACATCCCGACACGACTCAGCATCGCCGCATACTGCATCTGGAATTCAGCGGTCTGAAAGAGTTGCCAGATGGCGTGAAATGGTGGGAGTATTATGAATGAGATAAACCGCCAAGACGCCAAGGGTAAAGAGAAGGCGAGGATGAGCAGGAAACTATAACTGTGAACAACTCTATCCGATATGATTTTTTTAACCACGAAGAAACAAAGGCACGAAGAAATTAATGAGTTAAAACATCAAATCACAAAAACAATTTTGAAGTTTGATGTGTTGTTTTCTCACGACTCTTAGTGCCTTCGTGCCTTTGTGGAAATAAAAAAATGAATTCTCATCATTCTCATTCTCTTCCTTCACTACTTGGCGTCTTGGCGGTTCAATTATTTTTTGATCATCTCCCGAAGCTTCTGCATCAGATCTGAAGTCAACTCGGGTTCACTCTGAGAAATGTCATTCAGGTCGAATCGATCCTCGGGTTTGGCAAAGAGTTCAGGTTCCTCCAAGAGATGCGAATATTCATTCGTAGGATCTATTTCTGTTCGGGGGAGACATAGCAGCCACTTCGATGTGCGTAATCCGATTTGATTCTCTGATTCGAGCAGAATTTCTTCACGGCCCTTCATTATGAATTCAGAATTCAAACCTGATTGTTCGCAAATGAGAGTGAGTAAGTCGTCCACAAACAGCAACGAATGATTTCGGCAATGCTCGGCATTTTCCCGAGCCGGCGAAATGATGAGAGGGGCCCAGAATTGTCTCGTGAGACTGTTCTGATAATCGATTGCAAACGATGCAGCAGAGCTTTGTTCTTTGTCGAGAAATCCACCGGATTCAGCCGTGATGATCCAGTTGCAGGAATTGATATCCAGTTTTTGAATGATCCGATAGATTAATTGTTCAATTGCCTGCACAATATCAGATGCAGTTTCGTCCCGATCATTATCAATACGATACCATAAGATATCCCTTTCGACCGGCATTATTACCGCGGGCAATTCTCCGACTGAGATTGAATTTGGTGCAAAAGAAAGATGGTTTTCGTTGCAGTACAACTGCACTTGCTCAAAGACTTTCGCAAAGCCTTCATGATTGGAATGATACTCGTGAAAAACAGTGCCAGTCCACGCCAGTTGATCCAGGTGGGGTGTTGAGATCGTTTCGTTGCCGTAGATGGAAAGTGCCAGAGGAGAGAGTGACTTAACAGAAATGATAATGAGCGGCGTCCGTTTCACGGCTACCCTTTCGTGGGATCAGGTAAGTTGCCCCGTTGCCAGCTTTGGGCTTCGGTGCTCTCCGGTAAAATAGAGCGGATGTTGACTCGAAAGGAACCAGAAGGTTGCGGGTTGCGGCCCGGAACAACTTCCTGAGCGTATTTTTTTGGAAGACGCATAACTTGATTCGAGTCGACATCAGGAAGTATCCACTGCGCATAATTCCCGCCATCTGTCACGACACTTACCGCAAATGTCAGACTTCTCAGGGGATTGATATTTCGGATCCGACCATCAAGTTCAAGCAGGCCGCCGCGGTCTCCCCGCAAAATTGCATTGAGTTCAATATCGGCCAAACCCTGTTGAGCATAATAGTAGCCCGCCTTCTGAGGCTCCTCGCGAACATTCTTTTGACGCCGCATGGCGGTGTTGAGGGAGCGAATGAACTCCTGCTTGAGCGACTCCATATCATCGCCGAAGAACTGCTCAAATTCCCGTTTTCGAGCCGAGTCTTCCTCTTTGAGCAGTGGTTCCTTTTCCGAAAGCATTTTGACATATTCGGTGTATTCTTTCGGATGTTCGTTCACGAGTAACCAGTGCAGACACCACGCCAGGCAGTAAGCATCGCCTGCCATCACATCTCCCTGAAAGGCAAGGTCTTCGGAAATTAAATCGTCCCAGCCCACCTGTTCCACCTTGGGGGCCTTGGCAGCAAATCGAGAATGGACTTTGGAGGGGCCAGAGCGAATGCGATCTTTATTGGCTTCAAATCCGGTGGCAATTCCCTCATTGAACCAGGCGGGTATTGGAGCCAATCGCTTGAGAAGTCCCCGATTGTAAACCTGTTGATGAATCGCCTCATGCAGCGGAACTTCAAACGTCGAACACTCCGCCATGCGAATCGACAGAAAATTTGTCATGCCGTCGTAAAATCCGGAAATGCGGGAAACGGAAAGTCCCTGCCCTTTCGTCACTTCCATCGCGTATTTATTGAAGTCATCATCGGATTCAAAAATCAGTAACACGAGTGGCGTTTCGGGGTCCTGGATTTCGAGCCGCATGTCTTTGGCGAACGATTCGAATACGCTCTGGACATTATTCATAAACTGAGATGCTTTCCTCATAAATCCCGTTGCTGAGGCCTCTCCTGTCCGGTCGAGCTGCCCCATGAGCACCATGCCAATCACAAAATGATCGTCCGTGAAACTGCGAAACAGATCACTACCAAATTTTTCAGTCAGGTGTTCGACCATCTCCTGAGTGGTATACGGTTCCCAGTCAACCGAATTGTCACGTTCCAGAACCGCTCCCTGAGCAACGAGCTTCATCCCCCCGTCTCGACGTTCAATCGCAATCGCTCCCTGGCCGGTGCCATGAATTCTTCCGACCACTTCTTCACGTTCTCCAGTCGGAGTCGCGATTGTGAATCGATCTGCCTGCAGTAAGGCAGGAAGAAAGAGAAATGAGAACAAGAAGATTCCCGTTAAAATAAGATTGAAGTGTTTCATGGAATTATAGAATTCTGGTATTAGGTTTGACCTGACATTCGATTTTGAACAATACATCTGAACCAGTGGTGCATGTCTTGCCTACTGATTACGATGCAATTTAATCGGTGGAAACATACAATCATGTTTCTAAAGTATGCCACTCCCACAGTCAGGATGAGCGATTTCATGGTTGAATTCAATGGAACATCTTCATCGAAAGCTCTCTCGCATTCGAAAGCAACACCGTTTGGCTGCGGATGCTTTTTCGTATTCTTCTTCGGGATTTTCTTCCTGATTGGAACATTGGGGACCATTCTGGTTGGTTCCGATCTTGTCCTTCCCTATCTCCAGGCTCTGAGTTGGACGGAAAATCCCTGCACGATTACTCAATCTCAAGTCGACCCGAATGGCCATCTGAATCTTGAGTACGAGTATACGTATCTTGGAAAGCAATATACACAAACACAATACGATGCTTATGAAAGTACAATCAAATCGCGGGATGAACGACAGGAAATTGTGAATGAGAATCCGGTTGGCAAAAAAACGGTCTGCTATGTCAATTCTGATGAGCCTCAGGAAGCGATATTGAGTCGACAGTTCAATCCGATCAGCCTCTTTGCATTGATTCCCATGCTATTCGCAGCCGTCGGCTTGATTGGCATGATCGCCGGTCCAATTCTTACCCGAAGGTTTTCGAATAAAATTGTCGAGGCTCAGGAGAATGCCGCTTTCCAGACCAGTTCTCCACTCGTGGCTTCCGTCTTATCACAGACCCGCGACTGGCAGGAACCGGGTGTGACGAGTGGCCCCCAGGAACTGAAATCGGACGATCATCCCAAGCGGAATTTTATCATCTGCCTGATCTTTTCAATGTTCTGGTGTGGCATCGTTTCCATATTTGTTTTCGATACGGTCAGCCAATGGAGACAGGGCGAACAACCCTGGATGCAAACCTTGTTCATGACACCCTTCGTTTTAATCGGATTAGGGGGTCTCGGGGGCTCGGTCTATCTGTTCCTCAAAATCTTCAATCCGGTTCCTAAACTGGTCGTCAGCGAGCGTGCGATTCCTCTCGGTGAAACGATTCGCATGAAATGGATTTTCGATGGTCAGGTCTCTTCCATCAGGAAAATGACAATCCATCTCGTGGGAACAGAATGGATTCAGTATCGGCGGGGAACCAGCACTTATACAGACACGGATGATTTCTATACGGAAGTATTGGTCGAAATCACCGATCCGATGCAAATGGAAATGGGTGAAGTAAAGGTCACGATTCCCGCAGAGACCATGCATTCGTTTCATGCGGTTAGTAACCGCATCCAGTGGAAACTGCAAATCAAAGGAGACATCGCCCGCTGGCCTGATGTCGATCAGTCATTCGGAATTACGGTGTTGCCGAAATCGCTCCATCGATAAACCATGTTCCAAATGGAAGTCTGATTCCACTAACTTTTTGAAATCGAGCCCTAGGTGTCAGGGGCGCGCCGTTTTAGCGGAAGCCCCTGAAAGTCCAATGATTCGGGGCTTCTCTTCAAGAGCGCCTCTGCCAACCTTTTTGATAATCACCAATTTGCCTCTCTTGTATGCACTGCCTCCGATGCGTTCCCTTCCTGCACATCCTTCCTAAATTTTCCGACCCTCATATTGAAATTAATCCCCCCTATGTTACCTTAGTTAACAGCAGCTGAGCAGATGTGATTGCAGAGCTTCCCTCTTCAAGAGAGTTTGAAGTGCAGTTTTTCTGTTTTGATGCCAGTAAGGGACAACTCATTTTCGTTCAACAGACACAGTTCAACCACAATGAAACAGGTACGAGGGGAGCAGTTCATGGTCACATCAAAGGTGAAACTTTTCAGTCTTTACGGCTTTGCCGTGGTCGCATGTGCGATGCTGATGACAGCAGACAACGCCGAAGCCCGCCGTCGCGGATCGAGCGGCAGCAGTGGAAGTAGCGGAAGCAGTGGCAGCTACGGCGGAAGCAGCGGTAGCTATGGGAGCAGCAGTGGAAGTTACGGCAGCAGCGGAAGCTCTGGTGGATCGATCGGTTTACGCAGAGCCCGCCGCGGATCTTCAGGATCGAGCGGTTCCAGCGGATCAAGTGGCTACTATTCTTCAGGTTCTTACGGTTCAAGCGGTTCTTCAGGGGCTTACGGATACACCAGTTATTACGGTGGTTCCAGCTCCAGTGGCTCAAGCGGATCTTACGGGTCAAGCGGCAGCTACATGAGCTACTACGGTTCCAGCGGATCAAGTGGCTCTTCTGGAGGATACTCCTCTTATTACACACCGTCCTACCACACATCTCCAGGTTATGAATATGAGCCGGGCGAACTGTATGAATCAGGCGAGCCTGTTCCTTATGGAACTCCTGTCCCGGATGTAACTCCACAGGGCGATACTCCAGTTTACGAAGATCCCGCAGCCGAGCCTTCTGCAGGTTCTATCACCTTGCCACCGTTGGCCACTTCTCAGAACGAGAACAAAGTTCACATTCAGATGTCGGTTCCTGAGCAGGCCAATGTGTTTTTGAACGGTCAGCAGATGACTTCAACCGGAATGGTCAGAAACTTCATTTCTCCAGAACTTCCCGGCCAGGGACCTTACTACTATCAAATTCGGATTGAATTGCCTGCCAAGGGTGAAAATCTGGTTGTGGAACACAAGCAAAGAGTCGTCACGGGTGAGGAATACGAACTAACGTTTGCTGAACAAGATGGAACGCTTGTCATTGTTCCTCAGGGGACAGGAGCTGAATTCGTTAGCCGGTAAAATCGCGCTAATATTCAGGATGCGTTCTTACAAGCACGAGTAGGACGCTCGAATTAAATTTTTCAGATTCGGAGAGGAGGTCGAACGCCTTTTCTCCGAATCTTTTATTTAGAGCGCCCACTTTATGCACGTGTGACATTTTGACATTGAAAAATATTTGACACTGCTATCAAAGCAATGGAATATTTTGATATTGATTTGTGGAACTGGGTTCTCAGGCAACGATGAGTATCGCCGATTTGATCGGTAGGATTTGAGCATGAACAGCAACATGACAAATACAATTTCAGACAGCAACAAACCAGAGGTCTATCGTCCGCAAGGATTGTGGCCGAAAGTTGGTTTTGTGGTTTTGAATCTTTGGATCGTCCTGCACATTCTGGCCATCATTGCTGCTCCAGTTTCCGTTTCGCCTTCATCGAGTGTGGAACGCGGGTTGTGGCGAACACTCGCTCCTTATGTGCAGGTTCTTTATCAAAACAATGGATTCCATTTCTTCGCACCGAACCCCGAAGGTTCGAATTCAATTCGCTACGTTCTCGAATATGAGGATGGCACTCTGGAGCGTGGAAAATTTCCGAATAAGCAAATCAAGCCTCGTCTGTTGTATCACCGTTATTTCATGCTCTCGGAAAATCTGGGACAGATGAATGGCGAACTGCGCGAGATCATGATACGCGATTTTGCACGGCAGCTTTGTCGTGATGCAGGAGCCGAGCGGATTACTCTGTTACTGGAGTGGCACGAACTGGCTTTGAGGGAACGGATTATGGCAGGAGGGAGCCTGTACGACGAAGATCTCTATGAGGTAACACCGCTGGGAACATTCACATGGGACGAACTGTCCAAATCCTCGAAAGAGAATGTCGCAACTACATCGGCCAGGTAAGTAAAACCTGGACTGAGTTCTGGTTTATACCACGCGACCCCTTCTCCATGTCCGTCATGCGTATTCTCGTTGGCTGGATGGTGTTTTACACAACACTCATCTGGGGAATGCGTCTGGAGGCGTTCTTTAATGTCGATGGCTTCAATTCGATGGAGATGATTAACAAAAATCTCCTCACGAATGAAGGTCCGTTTGCGTTTTCGTTCTGGTATTGGGTCCCCGAAGCCTGGGTCTATCCCGTCCATTACCTCAGCCTGGCAATCACCTTTTGCTTCATGATTGGCCTCTACACGCGAGTGACTTCAATCCTGTCACTCATCGTAGTTATTTCGTACGCATACCGCGCACGCTATGCCAATTATGGACTCGATCAGATCAACGCCATCCTGACGCTCTATCTCTGCATCGCACCGAGCGGAGCTTATCTCTCTGTCGATCGCTGGTTAAAAAAACGTCGTGCAGCTGATGGAGTCCTGCCAGTGGTGCAGCCAACACTGGCTACAAATATCGCCACACGAATGACTCAACTCCATTACTGTGTCATCTATCTGGCAGCGGGAACCGGCAAGTTATTCGGCGATACCTGGTGGGATGGATCTGCCATGTGGCGTGGCTTTGCCAATGCCGAATACCAATCGTTCGATTTAACCTGGCTGGCCTATTTCCAGCCCATCACAGAAATGATCACCCACACAACAATCGCCTGGGAATTGTCATTTGCCTTTCTCGTCTGGCGACCATTGGCGCGTCCAATCATCCTGCTTATGGGTGCAGGCATGCATTTTGGGATCGGCCTCTTCATGGGCATGTGGACATTCGGCTTCTGTATGATGTTCGGCTATGTCACATTCCTCGATCCGATCAAATTCAAGCATGTCCTCGAATATTTCTGCAGAACATCCTTCGGAGAGAGTGCACTGGAAAACCCGGATTCTCTGGCCGAGTCATCTCGCAAACACAATTCGAAGTCTCCATTGCCAGCTGATTATCATCAGGGAGTTCTCTTGGATCGAAATCCGGAAACCTCTCAGAAAACAATTCGCGATCTGAAAAAACAGGGTTACGAAACCGCGGGTCATTAAGAAATTTTATATAACCGCCAGGACGCCAAGTTCAAGAAGAATGAACACTTTGTTTATTTAATTATTTGATCTCATCAATCTTGGCGTCTTGGTGGTTCATCAAAATAATACTGAAGTGAAAGTCTTTTCCAGTACGGAATTGAGGACGATTGTGATGTTGGAAAAATGGACAACTCTGGTCATTGCAATGGCTGCACTGGGAATCTCCGGCTGCACCAACGGTGAAGACAATCCCATGGTGGGTCGTCATAAAGCGTTGATTGCCTATCAGGAAGGCAATTACGAACGCGCGGTTCAACTGCGCGAAGAAGTGATTGAAAAGCATGCCGATTATCCATATCTGTGGGAAGTTCTCTATGAACAGGGAGTTGCCTATCTTGATATGGATCAGCCTGAAAAAGCGCTTCCTTATTTTGATCGGACAATCGAAATCGATCCGGAGTACAACTTTGCTTACATCCGCCGAGCCGAGTGCTACGACATGCTTGGCAATTACGAGGCTGCTCTGGCTGATGGAAACAAGGCTCTCGAAGTCAGTCGAATCAGCAGCGAGTTTGCAGATCTGTTTTTGACACGTGGCAACGCTTACTCCCAGAACGGCGAATATGAAATGGCTGCCCAGAACTGGGAAGTCGGTTTGAAAATTGCTCCCGGGATGGTCCCCTTACTTTATCGCCTGTCCGACTTTTATCTGCGGACTGATCGCGTTGAAGAAGCCCTGAAAATGATCGATCGCTCGCTGGAAGTCGAAAATCAAAATCCCGAAGTCAACCTGATGCGAACAATCGCGCTGGCTCGTTTAGATCGGTTAGAAGAAGCTGAAGAAGCCTTGAAGCGTACTCAGAAAGTCAACAAGGAAAATCAGGACAATCACATCGAAGTCCCTGCTTCGCTCCAGGAATTGATGCAGAATATGCGGGGGGCAGGAACCTCCGTAGAATCCCCACCAGCACCCATGCCCCTCACTGAAATTGCCGATTCTCAGAGTCAGCAGGAACAGGCTTATGAAGTCAGCCGGAAGTATTTGATTTCTCAGGGATATGAGTGTGAAGAGAAACCTGAGGGAGATCTGCAGTTCATCAGTTGCAAACTGGACGACCAATCCTATTTGATCCGCGTCAAATCAGTTGCGGATGCTCAGGCTGACAGTTTCGGCCTGACCGACGCTGAACTCGAAGAGATGATGAAACAATCACCACCAGCAGGGCTGATCGTCGTGACTGGAATCGACACTTCAACATCCTCGCCACAACCGAATCCTGCCGGTCGCGTCGCAGCCTTCACAAAAAGCTGGCGACCAGATCCGGCTCGACTTTCACCGATTGCCTATCGCTATCCATTGCCCAAAGCGGAAGAGTAGGATTGCAATCTGGCGATGTAATACTGGCGATTTTCTCTTAACAAAAAAACGATCCCTCAGCGAATTGCCGAAGGATCGTTTTATTTGATCAAATTGATAACCACAACAGCATTAAGCCGCGTCGGCATCATAGTAGTTGGAAATGCGATTCGAGACAGGCAGTTTGAGGATGGTAGCCTCTTCTTCCAGTCGGTAACGCATGATGTAAGCATCTTCGCTGGTATCGTCGTAATGCTTCCGCAATACCGTGACAGCCATGAAGTCCTGTTTTTTGAAGAACAGTTGAGCGGACAGATTTCGCTCCCGAACTTCCAGCAGGATTTCGCGCCGGCGTTGCAGCGAAAGTTTATCGACCAGGCGCTCGACCATTTTTGTGCCGATGCCTTTGCGTGTGTACTGTTTGCCAACAGCGAAATTAAGGACATGTAGATTGGATTTGTGCAGTTCGTAAATCATGAAACCAACGATTTCATGATCGACCTCGGCTACCATGCCGATACAGTTGCGTTGACGCAGAATGCACAAAAACTCTTCTTCGGTCCAAGCGTACTCAAAACTCTCTTGCTCAATAGCCAGTACTTCGGGCATATCCCGACGAATCAACCAACGAATCTGTAGAGAAGATTTTGGATCACTAAGATGACTGAAACTCACCGCGGCCTCCTTGCCCATCGATAGGTATCTGATGCCGGAGGTGAATGCGCTCTCCGGATGTCATACTGACGTAGTGATACCAGCATTCGCAATATCTGGCAAGACTACCGATACGTTTTGTAAGAGTTACCTGTTATTTTCTCGACATTTTCATGAGTCGATATTTGCAGGAAATCCTTTCAGGGCATTAAGTTTAGCAGATTTCGAGAAAAATCGAAATTTATTGGGAGAGATTGAATCCACTGCTCATCAGTTCGGAATTACTCAGGAGCAGTTTGTTCCCAATGACGAATAACCTCTTAATCCTGACAGCCTGTGCCCTGCTTGCATCGCGAAGCAAGGCAAGCATAAATCAAGGTGGAGTGAGCAATTACAACACTTGCGTCACTAATTAATGGTAAGCGATCAGTTGAGCCGAGTCAGTTAACAACAGAGCACTCAAGCAACTTCAAACTGCTTGACCATCGCTTTTCGTTCCTGAATCAAGTCTTTGATTTTGCAGCGGCAGCACATGCAACCCGTACCAGCTTCGGTTAAGCGGGCGACTTCTTCAATCGTCTCGGCTGAGAAAACATCAATCGCCTGTTCCACGGTTTTACGGGGAATTCCGAGGCATCGACAGATGATTTGCTGATCGGACACGGGCTTAACCTCAAATTGGAAATTCAAAATTGGGGTGGGCAATGGGGCTGGTTGAAACTTGAAACACGCACCTCTAGATGAGACTGAGTCTCAATTCCAATGTATTGTTCCGATGTTGAATGGATGAGTCAATCGTATTTGTCAAAAAATTGGCGGGAATCGGAAAATTCATTCAAGTGCTTTGATGGGATCACAGTGAGATTTCCTGTAATCTGACCTGCTTCCTGAGAATGTTATAATCCATAAAGTCATTGCCTTCCATACTTTGTGACTATTAAGCCTGAACTCTCCTTTTCCTTGTTGAAGAGTTAATACCTGCTCCCATCTGCTCAACCTATGCTTAAAATATTCCCGGGGCGACGTGGTTATTTAAGCGGAGACCTCACCTGCATTCCATTTTATAACAGAGAATTCCGAGCTAATTACGAGGCCGAATCTTATGCGTTGGCAGCTGAAATCTTTCATTCTTCGTCAGTTGAGTGTGATGCCGGGTGGAAAAACAGCCTATCTATCCATTCAGAGAATTCTAGGGACAACCCGACCGCAACCGCGACGTGATTTCATCCGCGCGATCGAACTCATAGAACTCATTCGGGAAACTGGCCAGCAAATTGAAGACACCACCTGCTACGAGGTCGGGACAGGCTGGCATCCATTCACTCCACTCGCGTTTTATCTGGCAGGAGCCAGTCAGATTGAAACGGTCGATGTAAATCCCTGGTTATCGCTTGATTCTGCACGAAAAGCGATTGAAACTGCCGAGCAGCATCTCGACTGGTTCTGTGAATCCTTAAGTCTGGACAAGCACGAAGTCTGGAAACGCTATCGGAAAATTGAGCTCAGGGCAAAAACTTTGTCTCAATTGCTGGAAACGATGAACACTCGGTATGTCTACCCCGGAGACGCAACCAATACCCCATATCCATCACAAACTTTTGATTTTGTGGTCAGTTCCAATGTCCTTGAACATATCCCTGCGGAAATTTTGAAAAATATAGCCAAAGAGAGTTGGCGGATTTTGAATCCGGGGGGACTGGCTGTGCATCGATTCAATCCTGGCGATCATTACGCCAACGATGATTTTCGCGTAAGTACCGGCAACTTTCTGAAATTCAGTGAATCTCAATGGAAGCCCCACGGCTCCGGGCTGGCTTATCACAATCGCCTGCGTTGCAGTCAGTATTCCCGGATTTTCCGCGAAGCAGGCTTTTTGAGTCTGATTGAGAAAACTCGGGTCGATGAGCGGGTTTTGCAGGATATTACGAACGGCATGCAGGAACTGGCTCAGGAGTTTCGAGAATTCGCTCCTGCTGACCTCGCCTCCGACTACATGTGGACCGTCGGCATGAAAGCCAATGTGAATACTGAGAATGACTTACCTGCCAATCGAGATTACATCGTCCAGCAAACCCCAAAGCATCGTACTGGTAATGCCTGATTCTGTAGAGAATGAAATTTTAGTCCCTCTCGAGTATTCAAGTTGAACTATCTTTTAATAGGGAAGAGGTTTGCTTTCCTTCTTCCAGGACAAGAGGGGACTCGTCTTCAAGAATTGAAAGATTCATCACATGCTGACATTGCAACTTCTATTCTGGCTCAGCGTGGGATTGATTCTATACAGTTACGTCTTCTATCCCATCATGCTCGGCATGGCTGTAAAACTGCACAAACCACAGGAAACTGCTCCAGCCGCTAACAATATTCCCGTTGATAACTGGCCTCGAATCTCACTGATCATTGCCGCCTACTGCGAAGAAAATGTCATTCTTCAGAGGTTGCACAATGCCTTGCTACTCGATTACCCGGCTGATCGGATCGAGATTTTGATCGGCGTCGATGGAGATCTTGATGCAACCGGCGAGATAGTGGCTTCCATCCCCGATGACCGCATGCGCTTACTGCAGTTTCCAGTGCGTCGTGGCAAAGCCTCAGTTCTCAATGATTGTTTTGCAGCCGCAACCGGAGAGATACTACTTTTCTCTGATGCCAATACCTTCTGGGACAAAGATGCCGCGAAACAACTGGTCAGACATTTCACCGAAAATAAAGTCGGCGGTGTTTGTGGACGCCTCATACTGACGGATGCCGATGGGGGGACAAATTGTGATGGCATCTACTGGCGATACGAAAACCAGCTCAAAGAGTGGGAAGGTCAACTTGGGGCATTACTGGGGGCGAACGGAGCGATTTACGGTATCCGCAAAGAACTCTATCAACCGATTCCGCCGCAGACCATCATCGACGATTTCCTGATCGGCATGCGGATTCATCAGCAGGGTTCTCACTTTATATACGAACCGAAAGCCATTGCCCGCGAAGAAACCGCTCCGACCATCAGCGACGAATTCAAACGACGTTCCCGCATCGGAGCCGGTGGCTTTCAATCGCTGGTCTGGTTGAGTTCCCTTTTGCTTCCTCACTACGGTTTGGTCAGTTGGGCATTCTGGTCACACAAAGTCCTTCGCTGGATTTGTCCGGCTGCAATGCTGGTCGCCCTGGTCAGCAACTGGTTCCTCGCGATCACGCCGCAGTATCAGGCCTTGTTATTATTTCAGTCGGGTTTCTATCTGATTGCTCTGTGCGGGGCGATGTCCATTCTGCCCGGCCCATTGGGAAAACTGTCTCGCGTCCCCTGGATGTTCGTCAACATGAACGCAGCTCTGGCGAGCGGCTTCTGGAAATGGCTATCACAAACCCAATCAGCGACCTGGAAACGGACCGATCGCTCCGAAACGGAAGTCGAATCAAAGTCTGAATTCGTCGTATCCGCAAAGTAAAATATCTTCAGTCATTTTGTATAAACAAACGGAAAAAGTGAGTCCCCAAAGGACTCCTTACTTCTGAGGACTCAAGTACAGACATCTCACAGAGATGTTGAAATTCAACGCAATAAAAGCGACCCCGAATTCAAGCCGAAGCTCAAGTTCGAGGTCGCAGTGCGAGACCGAATTTGTCATACGCTTTCAGGTCCTCATAATTCGCTGCTGAATCATGAGGAGAAAACGTTCGGTCTGCAGGAGATTTTTTCAACAGGGTCATCCCAGTTAAATAACTGGGACAGGTGTTCTGGGATTCTGTTCGCATTCATGCTCTGACTCTTCCGTGACCGGTTGCGTGCCGGTTGGTCGTTCGGGGTTTTCACTGACGGGCGGTTCAATCTCGTTCCTGCTCCCGCTCCCCTGCTCTTCTTCCTGCTGGCGTTGGAACATATAGAAGAATTCAGGAAAGTCGATTGCCCGATCTTTGTCCAGATCGACCCTGGCAAAGCGACGCATGAGCCATTTGGGGGATTCATCGGGAGTAATCAACTGATCCCGATTTTGATCGATGCGACGAAAGAGATCGTGCGCATGCCTCTCAGGATGGTTCCCTTCCCGTTGTGGGGGGTGTGCCTGAATGTCGACAGCGAAAATACAATGAGCAAATACGATGAGAAGAAGAAATCGCATATCACGGATACCGTTCCATGAGGAGGATTCAGTCTTGCAGAATTGCAAGCATGGGATACCTATGGAAACGGAACCGCAGAATATGTTCTACAGAATTCCTCTGAATTAGGAATAGAGCTGACTCCTACTACTCGGGAACCTGAATGGATTCAATGAGCTGAATTACTTCCTCTTCATTCCACTTACTTTCGTCGACGATCAACAGAAAGAAGACTTTGCTGCCCCCTTTGCCGGACAGGATTGCCCGAACCTGTCGAACTTCCCGTCTTATATCGTCCGGCTTAACCTCTTCGCTCCCCTCAACGGGTTCGGCAATGTCAGTCCCCTCTTCGGCTGGTGCTGTTCCTTCCTCAGGTGCAATCGCATCATTATTTTCATTCTCAACAACGATTTCGTCTTCAACAACAATCTCATTGTCAACAACTTCCGCATTGCCCCCTTCGCCTTTCACGCGGCCATGTAGAAACGTGAACTCGACCGGTTTTCCACCAATTTCAAATTCCCTGACTTCCGTGCTCAGAATTTCCATTTCAGAGTCATTGGCTTCTTTTTTAATTTCTTCGCTTACTTTATCGAAGAAATCTTGATTCTGAGCCAGCTGACCACTTAGTCCAGCCACGATGAGTGCACCGCCATTCTCATCGATCTCGATGAAAGATCCTCTCACTTTCGCGAAAGAAAATATATCCATACTGATGGCTGTTTCCGGTTTGTACGTCTCAGGCAATTCAATATCGATCAACTCATCGAGATTTGCCTTGGCCGTCGCGGGATTATTCTCGAAACTTGGAGCCATCGAGTACAGCGAAACCCCGATGCCGCAGCAGCAGAGCATCGTCATTCCGCCAGCCACAGCTAACATAATCAGAACGAAACGGAGACCGCAGCCACTCGATTGTTTTTCGCGAGGCTGCTCCCCTTCGGGACGAAACAGATCATCATCACCCGTTGACATGGCATTTTCTTCTATCAGTTAATCTTAATTACAATCAATCACTGGTCATATGATATGACATTACGAAGGAATTTCTATACAAAATCCATTTCAGCGAGAAATGCAAGCAATCGAGTCCTGAAACGAACAAAAGCCTCCGCAAATTGAGGAGGCTTTTGTCATCTATAGTGATCAGGGCTGGAATTCAGACCTGTTTTCTGGGCAGAGCAATCGAGTACAGCATCGTCACTGAACCGAGAGCCAGCAATGAGAAGGGCATCCATTCTGGAGGAGCCAATTCGTATTGCTGATTGGCATTGGCGGTCATGTATTCACTCAGGACAGGAACCTGAGCCGGTTGATCGTAGCCTTCGTTGAAGATAACTCGATCCACCATCAAAAACGTGCCTCCGCAGAGCACGACAAACATTCCAATTGAAAAAAATGCGGAGCGAATCATATCTGCAATTTGTTTCCAAACTTGAAGAAGGTGACCTGCCTCAATTTAGCAGGTCGGCAAGAAAAGTATCGGCAGAGAATCTGGTTTCGATGGAGCATGTTCAGCAATTCAATCACTTTTCATCGCTTGCAGTTCCGAATGTGACGGCTATGCTTGAGACTCTGAAAAGTCTGGTTGTAATGTCAGGTATCGTTCAGCGAATTGAAACTGGTAGGGTGCGTCCTGACGCACCGTGCTGCAGAAGCCGAACGGATACTGATTCTCTCTGTTTCCATGGAACTGTCGGAACCAATGATGACAGATAGGAATTATCTTTCCAACTATCGTTGATCATCATATCAATTCACCGCGACTATTCGGTGCGTCAAAACGTACCCAACATATGCAAATTCAATAAGAAAGTAATTCGATGCGTGCAAATCTGGTTCTGTTACCTGGAGATGGAATTGGTCCGGAAATCGTTGCTGAGGCGGAAAAGGTCCTCAAATTCATCGCCAGCGAACATGGGCACGATTTCGAGATGACCACCGGCGAAATCGGCGGCTGTGCCATCGACGCCTATGGCGATCCTCTCCCCGAAAAAACTCTGGAGCCCTGCCGCAATTCGGATGGCATTCTCCTCGGAGCGGTCGGCGGTCCGAAATGGGATGATCCCAATGCAAAAACCCGTCCGGAAGTCGGCCTCCTGAAAATCCGTAAAGAACTCGGCCTGTTCGCCAATCTCCGCCCCATCAAGCCTTACGCAGCGCTGATCGATGCATCGCCGCTGAAAAAACACATCATCGAAGGCGTCGATATTCTCTTCGTTCGCGAACTGACCGGCGGGATCTACTTCGGAGACTCGCGTTCATGGGAAGAAAATGGAGAAACCGTAGCCACCAACGAAATGACCTATCGGACATCGGAAATTGAACGCGTTGTTCGCGTCGCCGCCAAAGCCGCTCAAACTCGCAGTAAACATCTCACATCAGTCGACAAAGCCAACGTACTCGAAGTGTCTCGTTTGTGGCGAAAAACAGCGGAAGGCGTCGTCAAAAAAGACTTCTCAGATTTGAAGTACGATGTCGTCCTTGTTGATGCAATGGCGATGCACCTCATTTCCCGCCCACGCGATTTCGATGTTGTCGTGACGGGTAATCTATTTGGCGACATTCTGACCGACGAAGGCTCAATGCTCCCCGGCTCCCTTGGCCTGCTCCCTTCTGCCTCCCTCGGAGAAGATGGCCCTGGCCTTTACGAACCGATTCACGGCTCCGCTCCTGATATCGCCGGCAAGGGGATCGCGAATCCGCTCGCAACGATTCTCGCAGCCGCAATGATGTTGCGACATTCTCTCAACTTAACCGAAGAGGCCGACCGCATTGAAGCAGCCGTGGAATCGGTCCTGAACGCAGGACATCGCACGGCTGACATCGCCGCTGGCGGAAAGTCTCTCGGAACTGTGGAAATGGGAGAGAAAGTGCTGGCAGCTTTGAAGGGGTAAGTTTAGAAAACTTCACACCATCCCAAGTGATTTGGCAATGGATTCCTCAACGAGATAAACCTTCTCCTGAGGCAATAACTTTTTCGCTCGCTGTGTTTCCCCCTGGAGATATAGCGAGCGTATTTTGTTTACCAAAGGTGTGTAATCTTGAATTTCGAGAATCCATTCTTCTGTAAATTCTTTGATGATATGCCTGCTCAATCCAACTTGTATGGAACGCTGATCCAGTTTCTTCCCATGAATAGTTCGTTCCGGATCCCATTGAATGTGAACTTTCGATTGATCGAAATGTTCTCTCCACTGGTTAGGATTTCCGTGAGTAGAGGGTTCAAAACTCGTCAGTACACCCAATGATAATGCCTTTTCCCAGCCTTCTCGTGTAATACGAATGGCCAGCACATTCTCCTGTCCAGACTTTTGTGCCCAATTACTGCGAGCCATCATCCACAGAAAGGAAGGCTTGATCCACGTCATCCGATTCCATGAAAAAGGAGCAATGAATCGACCTTTTTCAAGAGTTGGTTTTGCAATGTCATCGCGGTAGGCCTGATAGACAACAATACTATTGCGATTGAAGTCGGCTCGTATCTGTTTCAAATATTTCATACTGCCAGACATGACAATAAATCAGATTCAAGTGTTCGCTTCGAAGCTGGAAATGGAATTAAATTCTCTGAATATCACAGAAATTAAAATCAAGTGCGAAGAGCAATTCCAAATTTAAGCAGCTCGACGATCCTGATTCCCGCCATCCAGATAATTACGAACCAGACTCACATCGCATTGCAGGCAACGGGCGATTTCTTCATCGGACAGCCCTGCTCCTCGCAACTCTGTAATGCGTGCCAGCGAGTTCTCATCAAGTGATGCGGCTTTGTTCTCAGGAATGCGGTCGGCTCGCGATAAATTCAGCAAATCCTCCAGGCGATCAATTTCCGACTCGGCATCGATAATTAAGCGGTCGAGCACATTGAGCGTCGTCTCTACCCGGCCTTCGACTTCGCGACCGTAATCGAACAGCCGGACTTCCATTTCGTGCAGCAGACCTTCGGGAGATTTCGATTTCTTCTGCTGTTCGCGTTCGTTCTCGCGGAGAGGATCTCGGCGCGAAATTCGATGCCGACTGGCAGACCCTCGCCACATCAGCATCCCACTGGTCAGCAGGATCCCAGCCGCAAGAGCAAGAGTGAGTTCGAGTTCGGTGAACATGATAGGCGCTAGTTGTTAGTTAATAGTGAATAGAGTTCTGAAATACGCGGGATTCGGATTCACTCGTCTCTTCTTTATTATTCGACCACACATCACTCTGGCCACTGGCCTCTCGACACTGGGCATTTATCCGTGATCGTGATCGTGATCGTG
>DEML01000040.1:48238-60806 GCA_002359185.1 Planctomycetaceae bacterium UBA2671 | reverse complement strand
TGATCGTGATCGTGATCGTGGTCGTGGTCGTGGTCGTGGTCGTGGTCGTGGTCGTGGTGATGAATGTCTGTCTTGTGAGTCGTCAGCTGTGAAGTTAGTTCTACAAAGTTGCCCTGGGCGGTTCGATAGACTTCTCTCAGAGGGACTTCATGCTTTGCGGCTGCCTGGGCGCAGTCTTCAAATTCCGGTTGGAACCAGGCGGTGCGTCCGACCGGGTTGGTCAGTTTTCCTCGGATGGGCCCGTAAACGGTTTCAACTGTTGTCACTTCCCTCGCCAATGTGCTGCGTTCGAGTTGCGTGATACGGATTCCCAGTGTGCCGGTTTGTTCGAAAAGAATCGCTTTCATCTTGTCTGACTGCGAGGGTTTGCAAAGCACGCTCAATAAGGTGCCGGGGCGATTTTTTTTCATTTGGATGGATGTGGAATATACATCGAGAGCGCCCGCTTTTTCGAGCAGTTCCCGGGTGTAGCCAATCGTCTCGGCTGTTGTGTCATCCAGATTGGTTTCGAGCAGAGCGACCGTTTCCTGATTCGGCGTTTCGATCGATTCCCCGACGAACAGTCTTAGGAGATTCGCGCGTTGCGGGAACGTTTTTGTGCCGGAGCCGTAGCCGATTTGCTCGATGGTCATTGGAGGTCGATGGCCAAAACGATCGACCAGCACTTTGACGATGGCGGCTCCCGTCGGCGTGGTTAACTCGGCTTCGACAGGTACATCCTGAAGAGGAATCCCTTTAAGGATTTCAGCCGTTCCCGGTGCCGGGACGGGGCAGATGCCGTGATCGATATTAATTAAGCCGTAGCCTGTCGGAATCGGACTGCAGTGAACCTGATCGACATTCAGCAGATCAAACCCGATGGCTGCTCCAATAATATCGACTATCGAATCGATTGCTCCGACTTCATGAAAGTGCACTTTATTGATGCTCGATCCGTGCACACAGGCTTCAGCTGTGGCAATCGCTTCAAAGATTTTCAGTGCCAACTCTTTTTGAGAAGGCGTGATGACTTCCGAACGATTGAGAATTTCATGAATGTCTGAAAGATGGCGGTGCGCATGTTGTTCAGGATGTTTTACCGTGACGGCTGTCGCCGCAAATCCCCCTTTGATGACTTTCTCGACATGCAGTTCAACTCCTTCGAGTTTCAGGGAATCAATCCCGGCTCGAATTTCATCTGCATCGACGCCAGCATCGATCAGAGCGCCAAGCGTCATGTCGCCACTAATTCCCATCTGACATTCAAGATAAGCCGTTCGCATAGGTTTTGGTCAATCATCGTAATACAAATGCCATCACTGGCAGGGTTCGACTGGAATTCGATACTCTATTCCGTAGTCTAATACAGTCTCACAATTGCCTGAAGTCCAATTTGAAAGCTCCGTTTTGTCTGAATTTGCCTCTTCCAACTGGAAAAGAATCTGTGTTTTTGCCGGGTCGCAGCCAGGAAATGCTCCACAATTTCAGGCGGCTGCGGTCGAATTAGGCCGGAAAATCGCGGAAAATGGCTGGTCCCTCGTTTACGGTGCAGGCAGTGTCGGCTTGATGGGCCTGATTGCAGATGCCGTATTGCAGGCCGGTGGAGATGTCATCGGCGTGATTCCAGATTTTCTCGCCACCAAAGAATTGCTGCATCCCGGGCTGACTCAGGTTCACATCACGGAAGATATGCACACGCGGAAAGCAAAAATGGCCGAGCTATCGGATGCATTCATCGCTTTGCCGGGTGGATTGGGGACTTTTGAAGAGTTTTTCGAGGTGATGACCTGGGCTCAACTGGGCGTCCATTCGAAGCCGATCGGTTTGCTGAATTCGAATCAATTTTATCAGCCTGTTGTCAATCTGATTGACCATGCGGTGGAAACCGGGTTTGTCAGAAAAGAACACCGGGAACTGATTTCCGTCGCCCCCACGACGAATGAACTCCTGACTGCTATGCTGCACCATAAAAATCCAGACATCCCGAAATGGTTCGATCTGGACGAAACATAACGAAAGCGGAAGACGGAAAGCCGATTCCTGAATTCCCTGACTCCGAACCATAGACCCTAGACCAACCACCATGCATCCCTCTGCTCTGCCTGAAGAAGAATTATTGCTCGATTGTCAGATCAAACGTCAGCGACGGAGTGGTCCCGGGGGGCAGCATCGGAATAAAGTCGAGACGGCGATTCGAATTCTACATCAGCCGACGGGTCTCTCTTCTCAGGCGAGTGAGCGGCGTTCTCAGGCGGAAAACCAGAAGCAGGCCATCGAGAGACTGCGGATTCAGTTGGCTCTCAACTTTCGCACTGCCGAAAAAGGAGATGAGATTCCTCCGAGCGAATTGTGGCAATCCCGGGTTCAGGGCGAAAAAATTGTGGTCAGCCCGCACCATCCCGTCTTTGCTACCTTACTGGCTGAGGCGATGGACCAGTTGCTGGCTTGCAACTGGGATCACAAACTGGCAGCAGAACGCCTGGGAATTACGAGTTCGCAGATCATCAAGTTTCTGAAACTCGAACCGGAAGCCCTCAAATTGCTCAATCAGCATCGCGATGAACAGGGAATGAAAGGTTTGACCTGATCTGGCGAGTCGAGTCAGTCAAAACCGAGTGGGTGGCTGGGGTCGAAGCGAAGCCCCCCAGAGCGTGCGTTTTGAAGTAGCACATTTGGCATTTTTTCGTATTAAATTTGATTATCAAGTGTGTGCCACGGCTCTGTGAACCGTGTTTTCCAGCGTTGTGGCATCAGAAGCGTTATAAATAATTAGATCGCACAACACACGGCTCACAGAACCGTGGCACGATGTATCAACGCATTTTTTGTTTTCCACCTGCATATTTACAGAAAGTACAACTTTAAAAAGCGTTGGATTCTCTCCGTTTTGACACACTCGCTTCCGCTTAATGCTCGCCTTGCCCTCCTGCCATGATGGCAGTTTTGACATTCCTCGTGATCCGCCCCACCTTGTCAGAATTCCCCGTGCCATTTCACAATCCCTTATATTTATGATCGAAATAAGATTATTCCCCTCTGGGATTAATCTTATTTCAGATTGGCACACGAGTTGCCTCTAATCTCATTCAAGCAAATATACGCCTGCGGAAATGTCAATAATGGCAGGCGATGATATTCAGTTCTATTTCTCAAGTTGACATCAGGAGCATGTCCCATGGCAGCGAGTACGGCAGTGAAAATTGTTCCCTTAGGCGATAAAGTCGTTTTAAAACGTCAGGAAGCCGAAACGACAACGAGCGGCGGTATCGTCTTGCCGGATTCTGCTCAGAACAAGCCACAGCGTGGCGAAGTGATCGCGATTGGCGATGGTCACGTAAAAAGCGACGGTACAAAGATTCCTCTGACCGTCAAAGAAGGCGATAAAGTCATCTTCAGCTCATACGCTGGCGACGAAATCAAAGTCGGAGACGAAGACTACCTGCTCCTCCGCGAAAGCGACATTTTGGCAACCTTCTAGGTTGGCCTGGTGTTCATTGAACGCACCC
Source organism: Planctomycetaceae bacterium UBA2671 (assembly GCA_002359185.1). Lineage (GTDB taxonomy): Bacteria > Planctomycetota > Planctomycetia > Planctomycetales > Planctomycetaceae > Rubinisphaera. The sequence continues at coordinate 57,321 of DEML01000040.1, read as the reverse complement.
CAGTCTTTACTGACTGGGCTCGCCTCCCCAAAATTGAAACATTTAATTCCTACAAAGAGATCAGGAGAATATAGAGATGGCAAAAATGATTGCTTTCGATCAGGAAGCACAAGAAGCGATGCGTCGCGGCGTGAGCAAACTGGCTCGAGCCGTCAAAGTGACTCTCGGACCACGCGGTCGTAACGTCATTATCGAAAAAAGCTTCGGCTCTCCAACTGTCACTAAAGACGGTGTGTCTGTTGCCAAAGAAGTTGAACTTGCAGACAAGTTCGAAGACATGGGCGCCCGCATGGTTCGCGAAGTCGCGAGCAAAACATCTGACGTCGCCGGCGACGGAACAACAACGGCAACCATCATGGCTGAAGCGATCTTCAATGAAGGTCTGAAGTCTGTTGTTGCGGGTGTCAATCCGATCGACATGAAACGCGGTATGGAACAGGCTGTTGCCGACATCACCGAAAACCTGCGTGGCATGTCAATCGAATGCAAAACCAAGAAAGCAATCGCTCAGGTCGGAACTGTTGCTGCAAACGGCGATAGTGAAATCGGCCAGATTCTTTCGGAAGCGATGGATCAGGTTGGTAAAGATGGTGTCATCACTGTCGAAGAAGGCCAGAGCCTCGAAACGAGCTTCGAAGTTGTCGAAGGGATGCAGTTCGATCGCGGATATCTTTCCCCATACTTCGTAACCGATTCCACGAATATGGAAGTCAATTTCGAAGATGCTTACGTGCTGATTCACGAAAAGAAGATTTCCAACATTAAAGACCTCGTTCCTGTTCTGGAAAAGGTTGTTAACTCCGGCAAACCACTGCTGATCATCGCTGAAGATGTCGATGGCGAAGCCCTGGCGACACTGGTTATCAACAAACTGCGTGGCACATTCCAAATTGCAGCCGTCAAAGCTCCAGGCTATGGCGATCGTCGTAAGGCGATGCTGCAGGACATCGCCATCATGGTTGGCGGACAGGCGATCTTTGAAGACCTGGGCATCAAACTGGAAAACATCCAGTTGTCTGATCTCGGCCGCGCCAAGAAGGTTGTTGTCGATAAAGACAACACGACCATCATCGAAGGTGTTGGCAAAACAGCTGATATCAAATCTCGTATCGACCAGATTCGTCGCGAAGCCGAAAACTCAACCAGCGATTACGATCGTGAAAAACTGGAAGAGCGAATCGCGAAGCTTTCCGGTGGTGTGGCTCAGGTGAATGTCGGAGCCGCGACTGAAAGCGAAATGAAAGAGAAGAAAGCCCGCGTTGAAGACGCTCTGCACGCAACCCGTGCCGCTGTTGAAGAAGGAATTCTTCCCGGTGGTGGTGTTGCTCTGTTGCGATCTTCGACACAGGTGAGCCCGAAGAAGCTGAATCACGACGAAAAGGTCGGATACAACATCATCATTCGTGCCTGCCGTGCTCCACTGACTCAAATCGCTGATAACGCCGGCCTTGATGGTGGCGTGATCTGCGAAAAAGTGAGCGAACTCGAAGGCAACGTGGGCTACAACGCAGCCACTGAAAAATACGAAGACATGGTCAAAGCCGGTGTCATCGATCCTGTCAAAGTGACTCGCACTGCTCTGCAGAATGCCTCTTCGGTTGCCACTCTGCTGCTGACCAGCGACGCTTTGATCGCCGAAGCTCCGAAAGACGACAAAGGTCATCACGGCGGAGACGACGATCTCTATTAAGCCGAAACAGCCTTGAGCTGATTTAAATAGAAAAGACGCCTTCGCAGGAGGGCGTCTTTTTTTATGGGGTACCGTTGAAGTTCATTAAAACCGGTAGGTCAGGCTGTGCCTGACATGATTAAGCAATGACGTCGATTTCGTCAGGCTCAGCCTGGCCTACGGCTCAATTTTTATTGGTCGAATCGTTTTGGTTGGCAATTCAGCAGGGTCTCTGTCAAACTTTGTATATTTAGTGATGAAATGATTGATCCTACCTATTTCTTGAGCAGGAAGGTGCCTCACATGTGGAAAATTACGCTCGGGTTTCTGCTGATCGTCACGTCCTTATGGACATCAGCGTCCCTGCAGGCTGCGGAGAAATCGCCAAGTGTATTGTTTATTGCGGTCGATGATTTGAACAACTGGGTTGGAAGATTGAAAGGGCATCCGCAGGCGGAGACGCCGAATATTGATCGGTTGACGGAGATGGGAGTTCTGTTTACGAACTGTCACTGTGCCGCTCCGGCCTGTAATCCTTCGCGGGTCGCGCTGATGACCGGACGTCGCCCTTCAACTTCGGGCATCTATTTCAATGGCACTCCCTGGAAGCCGGCTCTGGAAGTGATGACGACCATTCCTCAGCATTTTCAGAAGCATGGCTACTATGCCCTCGGTTCCGGGAAGATCTACCACAGTGGACACGAACCATCCTGGAACGAATATGCTCCTTCAAAAAGTAAGCACACCTTCCCGCCTGATTTCAAATTTCCTGACAATGTAAACGGATTGAACAAATCTCACTTCGACTGGGGCGGGATTCCTCAATCTTCAAAGGAGATGCTGGACAGCAAAACTGTCGATTATGTCATCGAGCAGTTAAACAAAGACTGGGATCAGCCCTTCTTTCTGGCATGCGGGATCTACCGACCGCACCTGCCCTGGTATGTGCCTCAGGAGTTCTTTGATAAGTATCCGCTCGAAGAGATTGTTTTGCCGGAAACACTGGAGAATGATCTGAATGATGTTCCCAAAGCGGGCCTGAAAATGGCGAAACCGGAGGGAGATCATGCGGCTGTCGTCAAAGCAGACGAATGGAAAAAGGGAGTGCAGGGATATCTGGCTTCGATTGCGTTTACCGATCAGATGATTGGCCGAGTGCTGGATGCTTACGAAAAATCTCCACAGCGAGAGAATACGATTCTCGTCTTCTGGACCGATCATGGCTGGCATCTGGGCGAGAAAGAACACTGGCGGAAATTCGCCCTGTGGGAAGATGCGACGAATGTCCCACTGGCGATTGTGCTGCCGAATATGGAACAAGCTGGCAAAACGTGTAATGTCCCCTGTAATTTGATTGATATCTACCCGACGCTGATTGACATCTGTGGTTTGAAGCCAGCGGAAAAACTGGAAGGACAGTCGCTGATCAGTTTTCTCGCGGATCCCGATCAGGAAGAGACGAGATACAGTGTGACGACACACGGCCCAAACAATCATGCGGTGCGGTCTGCGGACTGGCGATATATTCGCTATGCCGATGGCTCTGAAGAACTGTACGATCATCGCAGTGATCCGAACGAGTGGCATAATCTGGCAGGTGATGAAAAATTCGCAGCGGTCATCAAGCAACATGCTGCGGAATTACCGAAAGTGAATGTCAAAGAGTTGCCAGCAGATGGCGAAGAAAAGCCCGTTAAAAACAAGAAACGGAAGTCGAACTGAATTGCGTCACCGTATCTGGCTGGTTTTTCTGATCGCTGTCGTCGCACGCCTGGCGGCGGCGTTGGTGCTGAATATGACCTTGGATCGTCTTCCTGATCGGAATTATCTGATCGAGGGAGATGCTGATGGATACTGGATTCTGGCACAGAAAATTGTCGCTGGAGAAGACTTTGCACTGTATGAGCCGCTACGATATGTCATGCGGATGCCAGGTTTCTCGGCAGTGCTGGCGGTTTCAATTTCGATCTTCGGCGAGTCACTCTACGCGGCTCGATTTTTCCTAGCCGTCCTGACCAGTTTTGCGGTCTTCCCCGCTTATTGGCTCGGGATTCGAGCGAAAAATAACTCAACTGGAATCATAGCGGCTTTACTGATTGCTCTGATGCCGGCCTATGTGGGATTTTCGGTCGCGATCCTGAGCGAATGCCTGTTTGCAACATTCATTATCTGGAATGTCTGGGCATTCGCACGCTGGGTCGAAACGGAAGATTCCTGGGTGAACGTCCTCGGCTGGGGCGCGGTTTCCGGATTGATCGCAGCGATTGCCGTTTACATTCGTCCCAGCTGGTTGTTGTTGCCCCCTGCGGTTGTGCCGGTGGTTTTGCTCTGGGGAAAATCGACACTGTCAAAACGATTAGTCTCTTCAGGTGTGATGCTGCTCTGCCTGGTGGGAGCATTACTCCCCTGGGGAATTCGCAACCAGAATGTCACTGGGCATTTCGTATTGACGACTTTATGGATGGGCCCCAGTCTGTACGATGGTCTCCATCCGGGAGCAACAGGCGATAGCGATATGACTTTTTTCGAGCAGGAACACGTCAACGATCGGCTGAGCGAATATGAAGTGAATCAACACTATAAAGATCGAGCAGTTCAATTTGCGAAAGAAAATCCCTGGCGTGCTTTTGAATTGAGTCTGATCAAACTGATCCGTTACTGGAATCTCTGGCCCAATGCGGCTCAGTTTCAAAATCCCGCATTGGTGATCACATTAGCCGTCAGCAATTTGTTTTTGTTCATCGGCGCGGGTTGGGGGATCTGGGTGTCTCGCAATCAGTTATGGCTGGTTATTTTATGTATTCTGCCCATCCTCTATTTCGCGGCTCTGCACACCCTGTTTGTCAGTTCACTGCGATATCGACTCCCGGCTGAGTATCCGCTCATTGTGATGACAGCCGTAGGCTGGCAGGCGATTTTTTTACATTTCATCAAACATGAAACACGGATGGACATGGATGAGGACTGAGTAATAAGACATTTATCACAATCTGCACATCTTAACCCGAAGCGTCAGCGAGGGAACAACATTTTTCTATTTATTGCCAAGCTCAGTCGCAAAATGCTTATAGCACAGCAAAGTGTGTTTTGTCGGCTGGAGCGTTTGGTTAATCAGGAACCTTCTACACATCATGGTCAATGCCCCTAAGTGGTGCGCCGTTAAAGTCATAGAGATAATCAAGAAAGAAGAGCATGCCAGCGAAAACTCTGGTGAGAACCCCAAGTTCATTAACCATTTCTTGTAACAATTCGTCTGAATATTCAATTGAGTATTCAATGACGCAGCCAAGAGCCATGCGAACACACAGTATGCGAGCTTGTGTGTAAACGAGTGTGTCGGTGTCCGTGATGTGTTGGCTCATAAATCCCGACAAGCCCTTAAGATGTTCCTCGATATCGGGTGAAGACAAGAATGATATCTCTATTGAGCCCCATTCGAATGTCAGGTGAAGTCCAGTTGCTTTTCCGTTGTCACTGATGGCTGAGTAGCTCTTTATGGTTTCGATTTCGTCGAGAACGCGTGAACCAACCAATGATGGATCGGGTATGTAAATTGTTGCGTACTCTTTCATTGATGCCCTTGGTGCTCATCACGATGTTATGATACCAGAAAGCGAATCGCCCGTAAGAATAGGCACTCTGCGAGATTCACACAAGAATCCATCATGGTTCCCCTCGAAAACGCTTCGGGTTAATACATGCTTATGCCCAAGTAATAAGTATCAGTGGTATGTCATATGCAAACTAAGAAAATTCGACGTCTATGATTCTACATGTTAGGCACATCCTGTCCTACGATCTGACTTCGTGTTCTGTACTAATTGTAAGATATACTGAAAATCTGCTCTCATTCACTCTCTCAAATTCCTCTGTCGATAAATAAGGATGTTGGCTAGATTACACCCTTCGAATGGATTCGATTATGGGATTTGGCTTGTCATTACGAAAAAAGCAGAAAAACACCCCGAAAGGGCGTGGGCGATCGTGGCTTGGCTTTTTCTGGGAAACATTGGCTGGAGTTGTCTTCACGGCTGCGATTGTTTCTGCCATCGGATTAGGCTTGCTGATTTGGGGCTGGTCTCAGCGGGATCAGTTTCTGACAGCTGAAATTCGCAAAGCGATGCTCAATCAGTTCCCGAATGCCGAAGTGAAATTCGATGCCGCGGAGTTCGATCAGCGGGGGCGGATTCTGCTCACCAATTTGAGCTTCGCCTCCCGAGCCGATTCCGAAACGATCTTCTCTGTTCCCGGGATTCGAATCACCGTCGATCAGGACCTGATGCTCAATGAACGCAAAGTCGATATTCAGTCGATCGAGTTGAATCGGCCCGAGTTGACGCTCATTCATAGTCGAGATGGTCACTGGAACTGGGAAGGTCTGTTTGAAGCCGAGGGTAAGGAAGCGGCTTTGCCGATTGTGCGAATTCGCGATGCCATCGTCATTCTGCAATACGAGCATGAGCAATTCTCCCGCGCAGTCCGCCTGAAAATCGATGCGATTGATACCGATCTGATTCCCGCTTCGATGCACGAATATCGTTTTTCGGGAGTGGGGCGAGAAGAAACTCTGGGGGCGTCTCAGTTTTTTGGATCGTTTGATATCAAGCACCAAACCTGGGATCTTTCCGGGGAGTTGAATCATTTGAAGATCGATCAGCCTCTGCTGGAAGTGGCCTCGATTATTTCTCCTGATGCAAAATCGATGGTCGCTCAACTGCAGTCGACTCGGTCGAGTCGGGATGCGGAGGCGAACCTTCAGGTTGCTCAGGTTTCTGCAACTTCTCATAAGACCTTCATCGAGGGAACGCCTGCCGATGCACAGGTTTCACTCGAACTGACGACCGATGTGCAATTTCATTCGAGCAAAAAAGCGAACTCTGAACCCGATTTTTCCGTGTTTGCTCAACTGGTCAGCGGTCAGTTGAGTCATCCGGATTTGCCGGTTCCTCTGGATCAGATAAAGGGAAGCCTGGCTGTCGATAAGCTGGGTCTTCGCATCGACAACATCGTCCTGGGATCAGGAACAACGTCTGCTCGCCTGGCCGGAGCCTGGGGCTGGGGACTGGATTCTCTGCCCGAGCATGTCGATGAGGGAATCGGGTTCACATTGAACAATTATCGGGTCACGCCTGCGACTCGTGAATTTCTCCCTTCTGGTTTGAAAAAAGTTTATGATGAACTCACGCCGGCTGGATTGCTCAGCGGTCAGTTTCGCATTCGGCGGGGCATCGATAAACCCGTTGATTTTGATCTGGTGAAAGCGACTGTTCGCGAAGGGACAGCAGTCCATGAGATGTTCAAGTATCCGGTCTCCGAGATTTCTGGAGAAATCACTCGAACCGATGATGGAACAGGTAAAGAGACCTGGGCTCTTGAATTTGATGGCCGGGCTGCAAGTCGGCCTGTCAAAATTTCCGGCACACTGATCGATCCGGGCACGGATTATGAAACCGTGATCGATATTCATACCGACAAGTTTCCGATCGATAACCAGTTCTATCGAGCACTTTCCCCCAGACAATCTGAGGTGATGACGCATATCGGCATTCAAGGAACCGCCGATGTCCATTGCGTAGTGCTTCGACGTCAGGCTCATGGACCCAAGCCGATCGTTCGTCTGGCAATTGATGTCTATGATAGCTCCATGCGATTAAAATCGTTCCCGCTGCCGGTTCGGGATCTTTCCGGACATATTGCCTTCGATGAAAATGGCTGGCAGGTTTCTCGAGTCAAAGGCAGGCATGGTGAAACCCCGGTTCACGCATATGGAACCGTCAAAGAAGTCGGCAATGACGACTGGAAACTCGAACTGACCATGATGGCTGAGCAGGCTCGGTTCGATCACAATCTCTATCTGGCCATTTCAGAATCGGATAAAAAAAGTGCACAGGTCTGGGAATTGCTGCGACCGCGTGGCTTATTCGATATCAATCTGAAAATTGACTGGACGACCGGGCAACAGGTTGAAGTCGATGTGCCTTTGATGAAGCTCAAAAACTGCGAAATCAATCCAACGGTCATGCCGTGGCGGCTGATGGATCTGGAAGGAACCGTCACGGTAAATCGCGAACATACGGTAGCCTTTGAAAACCTGAAAGCTCGGCATGATCAATGTGTGATCGAAACTTCCGGCTCGTTCATTCCCCGAAAAGATTTCTGGCAGTTACGATTCGATCAGATTGATGCCGATGATTTGACGCCGAGCCATGAGTTTATGGCGGCTATACCTAAAAATCTGCGAGATTTGCTCGTCTCAGTGAAGTTGAAAGATCCTGTTTCCCTTTCCGGACAAGTCGAATTCAAAGGCGACTATGCAGGCCGCACCATCACGGCTGCCTGGGATTCGCGGGCGGTGTTGAATCAAACCGATTTGTATCTGGGTGTTGACGTCAATGATGTCAGCGGCACGATCAGTTGTCAGGGATATCTGAATCGGGATGGTGTCGCGATTGTGCCCACTGGAAAACTATCAATCGATTCCTGCTGGGTCATGGGATATCATGTCACCGAAATTCACGGCCCATTCCAGCTGAGTGAGAAAAAGATGGTCATCGGCTCTCCGAAAATGTTTGATTCGGAAGATGCCGGTAATGAATGGTCGACGGTTTCTCGCGAAGAACGGGTGACGGGACGCATTTTCGATGGAGAACTCTTCCTCGATCTCCTCGTCCAGCGAACACCAACCACGCCCTATTTATTGCGAACGACCTTGAGCAGAGCGAATCTGGAACAGTGGGCGATTCAAAGTAATTATGGTCAGGCGAATATCCGCGGTGAAGTGAATGGCTACATCGACCTGGCCGGAGACAGTGTGTCCTCACGGGCGACCGTCGGAAACGGGCGACTACTCATCAGCCCGGCTGCGTTGTATGAAGTGCCGGTGCTATTCCAGATGTTCCAGTCGCTTCGCTTCGCACCGGCTGACGACACTGCGTTCCGACACGCTTACGCAGAGTTTCGCGTGCTTGATGAGAAATTTGTTTTCGATGAAATCGGTCTATTAGGTGACACGATGAGCCTGTTCGGACAGGGATATGTCCGCTTTGATCGAACCATCGACCTTGATTTCGTTTACCGTCCGCCACGTCGAGGCGGGATCAATCTGGCGAGCCAGCTGATGAATCGTCTGGAAAATGTTCTTCCCGTATTGTTCACCGTGGAAGTCGATGGCACGGTCGATGTGCCCCGGATTGCCGTCAATGATGGAATGCGGGAAACCCTCCGCGGCTTCGGCCGCATGCTGCAACAGGCACCAGGAAACATCCGCCCCCCAAAAATCATGCCACCCCCACGCATCCAGCAACCACCAAGGACTGCTGAGTTGCCACCGGCTCCATAAATAATTTTGGTACGTCCCAGAACAAAGAGATGAAAATGGCGGGGTGGCTGGAGTCGTAGCGCAGCGAAGCCCCCA
>DEML01000040.1:47360-48023 GCA_002359185.1 Planctomycetaceae bacterium UBA2671 | reverse complement strand
CACGGCTCGCAGAGCCGTGGCACGGACAATTCTGGCGAGTCAAACCTGTCTGCCATCATGGCAGATTTGTTTTCCTGGGGTTTGCTGACAAAATCCCAGCATGCTTTATCCACTGGTGTTTCTACTCTTTTCTTCGCTTTTCTCCGAATGGCACATGTCTTGCATTATTGGTGTTAGCAATTGAAAGGAGTGCCATTCCTGCAGGTTCGCTTTGTGAACCACCGAATGCACTTCTGATATGGACTGCCAAATCTTCCTATTCAAGCTGACAATCAGCTCGGAAGCGAGAGGCAAGTCTCATAGATCAATCGAACATGGAATACTGGCTTTTTAAGGGCCAGTGAAAAGTTAAGGTTGATGATGTTGTAGGGCACGATGATTGTAAATTCAGTCAGCGAAGTGCGTTACAGTTATTGGAACACCAATTCAAAGCCCTGAGCAGGGCAAGTAGTGAGGGAAAACCGTGGCAAAATTGTTGAGTTTTGATGACGATGCGAGAAAGCAACTCCTGGCAGGGGTGACTAAACTTGCCAATGCAGTCAGCAGTACACTCGGACCTCGCGGACGAAATGCCGTTCTGGACAAAGGCTGGGGTGCCCCCAAAGTGACCAAAGACGGCGTGACTGTCGCTGAAGATATTGAACTCGAAGACAAGTTCGAAAA
>DEML01000040.1:35255-47270 GCA_002359185.1 Planctomycetaceae bacterium UBA2671 | reverse complement strand
GAACTCGAAGACAAGTTCGAAAACTGCGGCATCCAGTTGGTCAAAGAAGTGGCTTCCAAAACTGGCGATATGGCTGGTGACGGAACAACCACTGCAACAGTCCTGGCAGAAGCGATGTTCCGCTCAGGTTTGAAATACATTGCAGCCGGGGCAGACGCAATGTCTCTGGCTCGTGGAATGAATAAAGCTGTTGCCGCTGTGACAGAGCATTTGGGCACAATGTCCAAGTCGGTCAAAGCCAATGATCGCGATGCGATTAAGACTGTCGCGACTATAGCCGGAAATAACGATCCGGAAGTTGGCGAAATCCTGGCAGATGCGTTGATGAAAGTCGGCAAAGACGGCGTGATCACGATTGAAGAAGGCCGTCATATGACGACCGAGGTCGATCTGGTCGAAGGGATGCAGTTCGAACGAGGCTTCCTGTCTCCACACTTTGTGACCGATCAGGACAAGCAGCTCGTCGAAATGGAAAACTGTCGGATTCTGATTCACGAAGAAAAAATCAGCAGTGCAAAAACTCTGGTTCCACTGCTCGAAAAAATCTCTCAGGCCAATGTGCCTTTGCTGATTATCGCTGAAGACATCGACGGCGAAGCTCTGGCGACTCTGGTTGTCAACAAGCTGCGAGGGATTCTGCGAGTTGTCGCTGTGAAAGCTCCTGGCTATGGCGATCGTCGTAAAGCGATGCTGGAAGATATCGCGATCCTGACCAAAGGGACTGCTCTGTTCAAAGATCTGGGTGTGAATCCAGAAGCGATTGAAATGAAAGATCTGGGTGTTGCCAAGAAAGTCATCATTTCTTCAGACAACACAACTATCATTGAAGGAGCAGGTTCAAAAGCTGCTATTGATGGCCGGGCAGAACAGATTCGCAAAGAGATCAGCTCAACCGATTCGGAATACGATCGTGAAAAACTGCAGGAACGTCTGGCGAAAATTGCCGGTGGCGTTGCTCAGGTTCGCGTTGGTGCAGCGACCGAAACCGAAATGAAAGAAAAAAAAGACCTCATCGACGATGCTCTGGCCGCGACGCGAGCCGCCATCGAAGAAGGAATTGTCCCCGGTGGTGGAACCGCTCTGCTGCAGTGTCGTGATGCCGTTTCAGGATTGTCGCTCAAAGGTGACGAAGCACTCGGTGCCCAGCTGGTCGAAGGTATTCTCGAAATGCCACTGCGAAAGATTGCAGAAAATGCCGGTCTGGATGGTTCTGTCGTTGCCAACCGTGTCCGTAAGGGCAAGGGCAAAGCCTACGGTTACGATGCCATGAACAATGAATACGGCGATATGTATAAGTTCGGCGTTGTCGACCCAACCAAAGTGGTTCGCTCGGCTCTCCAGAACGCAGCCAGTGTGGCCTGCCTGCTGCTGACAACCGACTCCATCATTGTTGATGAACCTGTCGAAGCTGACGATCACCATGATGACCACCATCACGATATGGGTGGTGGCATGGGCGGAATGGGTGGAATGGGCGGAGGAATGCCAGGCATGGGTGGAATGGGCGGCATGCCAGGTATGGGCGGCATGGGCTTCTAGCCAAGCACAAGCATTCTGCTTGACCGGGAGCAGTCGCATGATTGCACAGGGAGGCAGGGTGTCCAGTTTGCTCCTGCAGGTTGCTGGGGGAGTTAGGGGTGAGAAAACACTAAGATACAATTTGATATAAGCTGATGGTGCTTGAGTGCCTCAGAGTTCAGTTAAAGATAAAGAAATCAATTTAGGAGTTTTGATCGATGAAGTTGAATCCGCTCGATGATCGTGTTGTTATTGAACCACTGGCTGCTGAAGAAGTGACTGCAGGCGGGATCGTTCTTCCTGACTCTGCCAAAGAAAAGCCACAACGTGGCAAAGTGGTTGCTGTTGGTCCAGGACGTTTGCTCGACAGTGGCGAACGCTGTGCGATTGCAGTCGCCAAGGGCGACGAAGTTCTTTATGGCAAATACGGCGGAACCGATATCGAAGTCGAAGGCACGGAGTACAAAATCCTCCGCGAAAGCGACATCCTCGCCAAGGTTGTTTAATTGAAACGGGTGATGATGACTGAGTGAAGTGGACCTTCCTCAGTCATCAAGGTTTTTCTAACCCATCTGGGCAATGAGAATAAAGATTTTTGTAGATCATTTTCGAAAAATAACTGCAGCGAACAGCAGGATCAAACACAGCATTTTTCTGACGTTTGATGTCCATGCGACTGCAGAAACCATTTGATAATGGTTATTCAGACAATATTATTCGCCGGTGAAAACAATTGCTCCCGGCGCTGCAATTTTGAGGAGATACCAACGTGGCTAAGCAAATGCTTTTTTCAGATCAGGCTCGCATCAGACTGCAGCGCGGTGTGCGAACTTTGGCGGATGCCGTCGCTGTCACGATGGGGCCAACCGGTCGCAATGTGATCATTGACAAAAGTTTCGGCAATCCTGTCGTGACCAAAGACGGCGTGACCGTCAGTAAGGAAATCGATCTTCCCGACCCTTACGAACACATGGGTGCCAAACTCGTCAATGAAGTTGCTTCCAAAACCAGCGACATCGCCGGTGACGGAACAACGACTGCGACTGTGCTGACTCGTGCGATTTACGAAGAAGGTCTCCGCAGCATCTCTCTGGGAGCTAATCCAACAGTTGTTCGTCGTGGGATTGAAAAAGCAGCCAATGCTGCTGTCGAGAAACTGAACAGCATGGCCAAACCTGTTTCGGATAAATCCGAAGTGGCCAGTGTCGGTGCAATTTCTGCCAATAACGATCAGGCGATTGGCGATCTGATTGCCAACGCGATGGAAAAAGTTGGGCGGGATGGTGTCATCACTGTCGAAGAAGGCAAAGGAAATGAAACGACTCTTGAACTGACCGAAGGCATGCAGTTCGAAAAAGGATACATCTCTCCTTACTTCGTGAACGATCCTGAGACAATGTCCTGTGTTCTGGAAGATGCATTCATCCTGCTCTTCGAGAAGAAGATTTCCAGCCTGCGAGACATCGTGCCGATTCTGGAAAAAGTTTCTCAGACCGGCCGTCCAATGCTGATCATTTCCGAAGATGTTGAAGGCGAACCACTGACTGCATTGGTCGTCAACAAACTTCGCGGCGTATTGAACATTGCAGCTGTCAAGGCTCCCGGCTTCGGCGATCGTCGCAAAGCGATGCTCGGCGACATTGCCGTGCTGACTGGCGGAACACTGATCTCAGAAGACCTGGGAATAAAACTCGAAAACATCGAAGTCGAACATCTCGGACAGGCTCGCCGCATTGAGATCACCAAGGACAACTGCACCATCATTGAAGGTGGCGGAGATTCCAAAGCGATTCAGGCACGCGTCGATCAGATTCGCAATCACATCGAACAGACCGATAGCGATTACGATCGAGAGAAGTTCCAGGAACGACTCGCAAAAATCACTGGTGGCGTCGCCATCATTTCTGTCGGTGCAGCTACCGAAGCCGAAATGAAGCAGACTAAAGCCCGCATGGAAGATGCACTGCACGCAACTCGTGCAGCTGTCGAAGAAGGCATTCTGCCAGGTGGTGGAGTCGCATTACTTCGCTGTATCGATACCGTTCGCGCTTTGAAACTTGAAGGTGATGAGCAGATCGGCGTGGATATCATCGCTCGTGCTTTGCAGGGACCAATTCGACAGATCGCAGAAAACTGTGGTGTCGATGGAGCTGTCGTTGCTGATGAAGTGATGGGCATGAAAACGAACGAAGGGTACGACGCCAAGAAGGGTGAGTATGGCGACATGGTTGCCAAAGGCATTATCGATCCTGCCAAGGTTGTCAAAACCGCTTTGACAAACGCCGCTTCGATTGCTGGCTTGATGCTCACCACTCAGGTTCTGGTGACCAAAACCGATGGTGATGGCAAAGATCACAAGCGTATTGAAGGATCCATCCGTTAAACGGAGGTTCAATGAATAGATTCGTCAACCAGGGACGATAATGACGAGTAAACGAAAAGGGTCATCGCGTTCCGATGGCCCTTTTTTTAAGCATAACACTCGATTAAAAACTGAAGATTAATACAAGCACGAAGCGCAAGCGAGTGAGTCAGTTCATATTAAACACACTCGCTTGCGCTTCGTGCTTGTAAAGACCAGGAAACAAATCATTTACGCTCAAAGGGTGGCGGGGGCTTCCGCAAAAGCGGAGCGCCCCAGCCACCCCAGATTTGGTTTTGTTAGAATCAGGTTTAACAGGCGTTCAAAATATGCTCGAGAGTTCTGTCTTAGAATTGACAGAAAGCCGAATGGGATGAAAGTACTCTTCAGTCCATTCGATTCAAATAGCGAGAGTCTGCAATGATGGTAGAGAAGCGAGATTATTACGAAGTTCTGGAAGTCGAACGGACGGCTACGATCGAGGTGATTAAGAAATCGTATCGCAAAATTGCGGTGAAGAATCATCCCGATCGTAATCCCGATGATGAAGAAGCAATTGCTCGTTTCAAAGAAGCTTCTGAAGCTTACGATGTGCTTTCGAATCAGGAAAAACGTGCCCGCTACGACCGTTACGGACATGCAGGTCTGGGGGCAGGAGCTGGTGGAGGCGGAGAACAGTTCCACGACATTCAGGATATTTTCGATGCCTTTGGAGATTTGTTCGGCGGAGGGGGACGACGACGTTCCGGTCGCTCTCGTGGACCTGCACGGGGCGATCATCTGCAGACAACCTTAACACTCGATTTACTGGAAGCTGCGAATGGCTGTCAGAAATCGATCAGTGTTAAACGTAACAAACTCTGCGAAACCTGCGATGGATCTGGAGCCAAGCCCGGCACAAAACCGGAAACCTGTGAGTATTGCGGTGGAGCGGGTCAGGTTGTTCAGAGCCAGGGTTTCTTCCGCATGCAAACCACCTGCCCGAATTGCGGTGGAGCAGGGACGGTTGTCAAAGAAAAGTGCACTTCGTGCTGGGGAAATGGTTTCGACAAAGAACAGGTCGATCTCGAAGTGAACGTCCCTGCCGGTGTCGACAATGGCATGCAGTTGTGTTTACGAGGCGAAGGAAATCCGGGACGTGGCGGCGGGCCTCGCGGCGATCTGTTTGTGCATATTACCGTCAAAGAACATCCATTGTTTCAACGGGAAGGGATGCATCTGATTTGCCGGGTACCAATTACATTCTCACAGGCGACTTTGGGATCAGAAATAGAAATCCCGGTTCTCGGCGGCAAGAAGAAACTTACCATTGTTCCAGGAACCCAGCCGAATGAAGTGATTCGCTTACGTGGGGAAGGGATTGCCGATCCTCAAACTGGTCGCAAGGGAGATCTGCATGTGGAGATCAAAGTCGATGTTCCCAAGAAATTGAACGAAGAGCAGGAACGTCTGCTGAGAGAACTGGCCACGCATGATCATGTGCATGTTTCCGCTCAACGAAAAACGTTCTGGGATCATGTCAAAGAGTTTGTGAGCTGGGATGATGACGAGCAATAAGATCGCACTTTGCAGAAAATTGAACCACGGATAAATAGTAGGGTGCGTCCTGACGTACCGTGCTGCAGATGTAGCTTTGAAATCGATCCAAATGCGAAATTGTGATAACTAAAATCGAATACAATGTCATCAAAATGGTGCGTCAGGACGCACCCTACGGTCTTTTGAACGAGTTTTGTCGTAGTGGATGAGAAGATTATGAATAACGAAGAATTGAAATCTGACCAGGACTTGCCGGAAGAGGCAGGAAATGCGAATACCGATGAAGCGGAAACTGTTCCGTTTGAAGATCGTGCCGAGCCGGATGAAGCTGAGCAGGTTGAAGAAGTTTCCCCGCTGATCGTTTTGCAGAATCAGGTGGAAGATCTCGAAGATAAACTGGTTCGCTCTCATGCGGAGCTGGCGAATTTTCGTCGACGCGCAGCGGTCGAACTGCAGCAGTTTCGGATGTACGAAGGGACGAATCTGTTACGGGATTTGTTGCCGGTTATCGATAACCTTCAACGAGCCGCTCAGGCAGCCGAGAATGCTTCGAGCATTGAAGACTTGAAAAAGGGAGTCGAGATGGTGACTCAGCAGTTCGTAGAAACGCTGGGCAAGCACAATGTCGAGCCGATTCATGCCGGGAATGAAGCTTTTGATCCGAATCAGCACGAAGCGATTCAGCAGATTCCCTCGAATGATGTCCCTGCAATGCACGTTCTGCAGGAACTCGAAACCGGCTACAAAATTCACGACCGAATCATCCGCCCGGCTAAAGTCATTGTCTCAACAGGTCCTGCGGAGTAAGGTTTGGACCCCAACGCTCGATATTTGTTGGGTTACGCTTCGCTAACCCAATCTACAAATAGACCTTTGTGGTGAATAGATAAATTTTTAATTGAAGTGTTGCAGAATCTATTCTCAACACGAATGATATCAGGTGTATTATCGGTTTCCGGAAGGCTCCTGTGAGCATTCCTCTTTTTAAGAGAAGTTCAATGCCAACTTACGATTACGTGTGTGGTGCCTGCGATGCCCACTGGGAATTGTTTCAGTCGATTAAAGCCAGTCCGGTTCGTAAGTGTCCGGAATGTGGCAAGATGAAGGCCAAGCGACAAATCGGCACGGGAGCCGGCGTGATTTTTAAAGGTTCGGGATTCTACCAGACCGATTACCGCAGCGATTCCTACAAAAAAGGAGCCGACGCGGCAAAGAAATCGCAGTCGGAAGCGAAATCTGAAACGAAATCGGAATCCAAGTCGAGCGAGTCGTCTTCAAAATCGGAATCAAAAACTTCCAGTAGCGGTTCTGAATAGTAATAAGGTTACCTGATGATTAAGCCATTGACCTGTCCCGTTTGTAATAAACAGTTGCCACCTCAGGTCACGGTGTCGTCTGCGACGTTCCCCTTCTGCAGTGAACGTTGCCGGAATGTGGATTTGCTCCGCTGGTCGGATGGCAAGTACGCGATTGTCGAAGACATCAAAGATCGGCCTGATCTCGTTCAGGAATATCTCGAAAAGCTGGAAGAACTTGGCGAAGCTGAGTATGAAGATGATCAGGAATCGATGTAATTTTCTGAGGAATCGAGCCGCGTGTCCGATGATCAGAACATGGAGTTTGACTGGCTGATTGTCTGTGCCTTGCAGATTGAATCAACGGTTCTTGCCCGCCTGCTCAATAACTCCCGTTCGATCTCAATCGGAAATATCCCTGTCACGATCGGGCACATCAAAGCGGCTCGAATTGCCCTACTTACGACAGGTCCCGGACGAAAGCGGGTTCGTCAAGTTCTGCCGCTGGTTCTGGATGAGATTCAGGTTTCTCATCTTCTGAATGCAGGACTGTGCGGCGGGCTTTCACCGGTATTATCTGCAGGGGCTCTCATTGTTCCGAGATTTGCCATCGAAGAGCAGGGGCATCAACTTGAGTTGACACCTCCGTTAGAACATCTTCAGGAATCATTCACAACTTCAGCTTTACTCACTGTTATTCATCCACTGCATTCCCGCGAAGCGAAGAAGAAAGCCTTCGAAGATAGATCTGCTCAAGCAGTTGATATGGAAGCATATTTTCTGGCAGAAATCACTCACGCTCGACAGATTCCGCTGACCGTCATTAAAGGAGTCAGCGATGATGCCCTCACAGATTTTCCGGCTGAGTTGATTCATGTGATGAAGCAAGATGGAGGAGTCCACTGGAGTCGACTTATGGAATTGATTTTCTTTCGACCAGGAATAATCGTTCAATTGTTGCGATTACAGAAATCATCTTGGCTGGCGATGAAGAATGTTTCAAATCAGGTCGTGAAGCAAATTGAGCAATACCGATTAAATCCTAAGAATAAAGGAACCGCAGATGAACGCAGATAAACGCCGATGGCTCTCAATTCATCTGCGTTCATCCGCGGTTCTATATTTGTTTTCAATCTGATGTCGATGGTTCATCACGTCAGGCACAGCCTGACCTACGGCTGATTTTGTGTCAAGACTTGAAGTGATTATCGATTGAGAGATACTAAACATATTAAGTGGTAATAATATTTCTGCCTGATTTGGGCTGCAGCGATAGAATAATTTGAGGCTTGTCGATGAGTGAAGCGGTGAAGAACTGTCTGAAGTCCTGGATCACTGCTCGATGTGATGAGGCGACAAAGAACTGGATTGATGCGTCTTGTGAGTTGATCGGCCAAAACCAGTTGCCGCAACTCTATTTGCGTTTTGGATTGGTCTCGCGAAAGGTTCCGAAGCGAAATCTGGAATTGTCCGCTGATGAGTTGAGTAACGCACAGAATGCTCGAACGAACTGGCGGCCGCAGAACTGGAGCCTGATTGAAGCGGTGCGATCTTTGTTCGTGCTATCACTCCCGGCAAGCAATGCTGACGAATATGTGAAGGTGCTGGATCGTCTGTTCGGAGCGGGGGAAGTGAGTGAACTTGTTGCCCTGTATCAGGCGTTGCCCTTGTACCCGTTTCCAGAAGCTCATGTGAATCGGGCGGCTGAAGGAATTCGGACAAACATGCGAAGCGTATTTTGTGCGGTCGCTCACGACAATCCTTACCCGGCTGATCAGTTGCCGGAAGGTTTGTGGAATCAAATGGTGCTCAAGTGCCTGTTCGTGGAAGTCAGTCTGTTTCCTGTGATTGGACTGGAAGCACGGAACAATGCGGCTCTTTCCCAAATGCTGAGTGACTATGCCCACGAACGCTGGGCCGCCAGCAGAACGGTGCATCCGGAACTCTGGCGATGCGTGGATGTCGATGTTTATGAACCAGCGATTGAGGATCTATCGCGAGTTCTGAAAACCGGAAACGATGTCGAGAGTGCAGCAGCGGGGTTAGCGTTGACAGGGAAAAAATCTCCAGCCGCCGCTGAGTTATTGAGCTTACAACCCGAGTTGAAAGAAAAAATCGAACAAGAACAAATCAGTTGGAAAACAATCCACGAGCAACTGTTCGAATCCCCATGAAAAAGAACCGCGGATGAACCCAGCGCGGCATAGCCGCAACCAATCACCAAATACTGAAGAAATGAACCGCCAAGACGCCAAGGGGAACAAGAAGATCTTTCATAAGAATAATTTTATGAACCACGAAGGCACGAAGACACAAAGAGATTGAAAAATCTTGAAAATCAATAAAAACCGCCTGATGGATTTGAGGCAATATTGTTACAGAACTCTTCGTGCCTTTGTGTCTTCGTGGTAAAAACAACTTGATCAACAAGATCCTGTTTTAATGTCACCCTCGCACAAGCGAAAAGCAGAAGAAAGCAAGGCCGCAAAAGATTACCACTCTTCTAGTTGCAAAACACCAAATGCATGAACACTCAGTAAACAAACCGCCTGAAATTTGCGCAAGCGAGAAAACTTTGTCGCGTTAGTAGCACAGATTGACGCAGAGGGCTCTCACTTTAGCTGCGTTTATCTGTTTCATATGCGGTTTAAATAGGGATTTTAATTGAGAGTCGGGAAATAATCTCCTCAATCCCTTGGCGTCTTGGCGGTTTCTATTAATTACGGTTGCGAAAAAATCCGGAAGTTTGGGATCTGCATGCGTTTCATCTCGTCTTCGAGAGTTTGCGTGGAGTCCTCCGGAATTTTGATAGCGTCGCCCGGTTTGAGGATATCCAGATTTGTCATGATTATTTGATCGCCGGGGGTAAGCTGATCTTTCAAAATCCGGATTGTTTGAATGTCGATTGTTTTTTTGATCGGCACAGTGACGACTTTTCCATCCTGAGCCAGCAGAATCTCGTCATCGATGACAGCATCTCGAGGAATGGCGATTACGTTTTCATGCATCGGGCCTTCAATCTGCACGGTCACAAAAGTTCCCGGCAAGAGGGGTGATGCTGAGTTTTCATTATCGACAACGACAAACACGTCAACAGTTCGCGTTTGAGTGTCGGCTGTCGGAGAGGCTCGGGTGACGAGTCCCTCCCAATAGGCATCGGCTGTGCGGCGCGTCGAAATTCTAGCTGTCGGATATTGGCCGGCTGCGATTTGGGGAATGATTTTCAGATAGTCTTCCATTGCAATACCGATCGGAATTTCGACCTGCTTTTTACTGGTGACTGTGACAAGCGGATCTCCGACGCGAACGTATTGTCCCTTCTCGACACTAATCTTCGAGAGTTGGCCACTGATGGGACTGGTCACCGCAGTTCGTTCGAATTCCAGTTTTGCGAGTTCAAGGTCGTTACGGCGTGTCTGGCGTTTTGCTTCGACCTGCTTGATTTTCTGAGGCATCAATGCCAGTTCCGTTTCGAGTTGAACTTTGGCATCTTCATATTTTCTGAGGTCAAGCTCAGCTGTGGTCAAATCGCTCGGGCTGGCGATTTCCTGACGCACAAGATTTTCAACCCGCTGATACTCCTTCATAAAGGCATTGAAATTTTTCTCTGCGATTTGCAGTCGTTGAGCCAGATTTTTCTGTTCCTGTTCCAGACGATTCAACTCAGCTTGATCTTCATTGAGTAAATCTTCCGCTTGTTCCACTCGCTGCTGATAGGTCTGTGGATCGATGCGGGCGATTAAATCGCCGCTGGATTGTTTGGAGACACCATCGACATCGGTCTGAAAGCTGGCGGCTAAGATTTCCTTACCAATTTTCAGGGGAACGATAGTTTCGACAATTTCCCCGGAGACCTGGGCAGAAAGAATCACTTCCTGCATCGCCCGGGCGGTGCCGAAGCCGGTGATCATTTCCTGAATGGTGACCGTTTCCGCTTCATAAACCTGAACAATATGCGACCGTTCAACCGGCTCTGCCCGTTTCGGATCTTCCCGCATCGAAGCGACCAGCCAGGTGACGAAGCCGCCACCGATCAGGCATGCCACGATGAGAATGATGGAAAACAGAGTTCGCATACCAGGCAACTTTCTCAACAAAGAGGTATGTTCAGAGGATTTCAGAGCGACTTGCCTCGGTGGCGGAGGTGAGGTACTTGTCGTGAAATCGGGCTCATGGACACTCGAATCGGGCACAGTAAAAAGCCTTTATTGGATGAGATCAGAAATTGGCAAACAATTCCGATAGGTTTTGCAGAGATTAGAAATTGGATTTGGTTGAGTGTTGAAGGTTGAGGGATTTTATCTGAAACTACCGCAGATACGAAATTTTATGTATGTGCATTGCAAAACTGCTGTATCTTCAGCGTTCTGCTCTCAACCCCTCAACCTTCAACCCTAAACTCTCAACAACATTATAACCATTTCAGGTTCTGAGTCAGCATCGAAGTTTTATGGCAATTACGAGAATTGACAAACTGGACGACCCTCGTCTTCATATTTATCGAGAGACTCGAAACAAATCGATTGGCCTCAATTCAGGGCGATTTTTGGCTGAGGGCTGGCGGGTTGTCGAACGTATGCTCAACAGCGAATTCGAAGTCGAGTCGGTTTTGATCAGCGAACGTCGCATCGAAACTTTTGGCTCGCAATTTGAGCATCGGACACAAGTGTACGTATTGCCGCAAAGTGAAGCCTCGCAATTGGTTGGGTTTAATTTCCATTCCGGTGTGATGGCTTGTGCCTTTCGACCAGTCAATGCTTCCCTGGAAGATTTTCGCAAACAGAAATCGCTGATCGTATGTTGTCCTTATATTACCGGACCAGATAATCTGGGTTCGATAATTCGACTGGCTGCAGGCTTTGGTGCGAGTGGGATTTTACTGGGATCAAAATCAGCTGATCCGTTTTTGCGGCGGGTAGTACGCGTCTCGATGGGGACCATTTTTACAATGCCGATCCGAGTCTCAGAAAATCTCGCGGAAGATTACCAGATGCTTCGCAATTCCGGCTATCAAATCCTTGCTGCCGAAAAGACAGGGAATTCGAAACCACTTACCGATTCCCAACTGCCTGAAAATGAATCTCCAATGGTCGTGATGATGGGCAATGAAGCCGAGGGGCTGGATGAAGAGAACCTGCAATATGCCGATGAGGTCCTGCATATTGAGATGGCGAGCGGAGTTGATTCGCTGAACGTCGCCAACGCGGCGGCGGTCTTTTTATATGCGTTGACGAACCGAACTCAACGTCCTGAATGACTCATTGATCAATGTGTGTATAACCGCCAAAACGCCAAGATTCA
>DEML01000040.1:0-35156 GCA_002359185.1 Planctomycetaceae bacterium UBA2671 | reverse complement strand
TGAATCTTGGCGTTTTGGCGGTTTAATTTATTCTACTGCCTCAGGTTTTTCTTCCGGAACAGCATCGGGATCGATGATTGTGACTATCTGGCCTGAGTTTTCGAGGCTGGCCTGCAGAGAATTAATTATCCACGTGCCTGCTTCCAGTTTTGCTTTGACGAAAAGTTTGGCTGTTCCGATGGGGCCTGAGATTGGAATGGTACAGTCGGCGTAGCCTTGCTGCATTTCGTCATCGACTTCGATTTTCCCTTCCGAAATGAAGCCCCCTTCAATTGGCAGGCCGAGTTCTTTGACGACTTGTTCATTTCCACGAGCCGCTTCGACAGACTTCATGTGCAGAGGATTTTTTCTCAGGGACTGTAAAGAACTGATGTAGGCGAGCCCAAAGCATCCCCCACACAGAGAGAACATCAAAGCGAGTACGATGGGCAGCACAAGCAGTTTGTTTGCCCAGGCCCAGTCGAGAAAATAAGGCGAGTGAGGTTGTTTTGGTGCTTCGCTCAATGAATTGTGTCCTGTGGAGTGATGCTGATTAGAATCGATGTGTATTAAACGTCAGAACCTTGGAGTGTCAAAACGAGTCGTCTGCTGCCGCCGTGGTTTCGATGTTCGCAGAGATATATCCCCTGCCAGGTTCCCAACTGGAGTTGACCCTTCTTGACTGGAATCGTAACGGATGCTCCCATTAGGGAGGATTTGACATGGGCGGGCATATCATCTGGCCCCTCGCAGGTATGGACGTAGGGGAAATCTTCCGGTGCGATGTGATTCATGGCTGCTTCCATGTCGACCTGAACATCGGGATCGGCATTCTCGTTGATGGTCAGTGAAGCGGAGGTATGCTTAATAAACACGTGCAGTAACCCGACCTCAATCGACTTCAACTCCGGCAGGGCATCGACGACGTGACGAGTGATAATATGAAAACCACGCTGTTTTACAGGCAGTGATATTTCTGTTTGGTGCCACATTGGAATAAGCTTCTTAATGTTATAACTTTTGAACCACGGATGGTCACTGATTAATACGGATTTAATTGGTGACTAAGCCGTAGTACTCTATAAACTTTGTTGTGTGCCACTGCTGGCTTGCCGAGCAGGGTTTGATTCGGCGAAGACCTCTAAAAACCAGATGGCATGTTACTAAAAACAGGTCTCAGCAACTGAGTTTAACCGGAATGGATATAGATCGTCGGCCCCTCGCTGACGCTTCGGGTTAAGATGGTTCATAAAAACATCTGTGTTTATCCGTGTCCATCCGTGGTTCAATTCTCGTGTTTGTCCAGAACCGTCTGTGATTTCCATCGCAAATAATGGTCGACAATGGTAATGGCGACCATCGCTTCGGCCATGGGGATGAAGCGTGGGAGCAGGCAGGGGTCGTGTCGTCCTTTGGTGCTGATTGTCGTGGGCTCGCCATCTTTCGTGACGGTTGGCTGTTCCTGAGACAATGAGCTGGTTGGTTTGACCGCTGCCCGCAAGACAATGGGTAGACCCGTTGAGATTCCCCCCAGCATGCCGCCGTGGCGGTTGGAATCGGTTGTGATTTTTGTCGGTGGCTGGCCGGGGATGAAGTGGTCGTTGTGAGCCGTTCCCCGCATCGTTGTGCAGCCGAAGCCGATGCCGTATTCCACACCCAGGACTGCAGGCAGGCTGAAAAGGGCTTTGGCAAGATCGGCTTTGAGTTTATCGAAGACTGGTTCACCGAGACCCGCAGGGATTCCCGTCGCGACGATCTCAGCTGCTCCGCCGATGGAATCCTGTTCTTTGCGAACGGTATCGATCAGCTCGATCATCCGGTCGGCTGCCTCTTCATCGGGACAGCGAACAATGTTGGGCGAGCCATCGCTGCGGGTTTCGACCTGTTCCAATGTGATCGAGCCGGGATCGGGAATGTTGGCATGGACATCGCCAACTTGAGTGACATATCCGACGACGCGGCCGCCGCAGGTCTGTTGCAGAATCTTTTTCGCAATCACCCCCGCAGCCACGCGGACAGTCGTTTCCCGAGCAGAAGAACGTCCCCCGCCTCGGTAGTCGCGGAAACCGTATTTGGCATCGAATGTATAGTCGGCATGCCCCGGACGGTAGACATCTTTGATGTTGCCGTAGTCGCGACTCCTCTGATCTTCATTGCGAATCAAAATCGCCAGAGAAGTTCCCGTCGTTCGCCCCTCAAACACACCCGAAAGAATTTCCGGGGTGTCGGCTTCCTTCCGCTGCGTGACGATTTTGCTCTGGCCTGGACGCCTGCGATCGAGATCGACCTGCAGTTCTTCGACGGAAATTTCAATCCCGGGCGGGACGCCATCGATGATGACGACATTCCCCGGTCCATGGCTTTCACCGGCTGTTGTGATACGAAATGTGTGTCCAAATGTATTACCGGGCATAGTTTATGACTTCAAAGACTGAACCGAACTGGATTTTGTGGGTCTATTACGAATTAGTAAGTATGTATTTATTTAACATCATTATGGGTGGCAGGGACGCTCCACGATAGTGGAAGCCCCCGGATGGTTTGTTTTCGGGGGCTTCTCTTCGAGAGCGCCCCCGCCACCCAGTCAGCAGTGGAACACGAGGATCCCAACTGTTTAAGATGTTTCTCTCAACCATTCTAGCGATTCCGATTTGAGGAACCAGCCGACAAACTGTTTCGTTCCGCTTGACGTCGTGGCGGAATCACGGACAATCCGGCTGAACGAGACACAAATTGATCAACCATCAGTGGTTGTTGACTTCTTGATCTTCAGGACGTTTTCTCTGCCCGTTTTCACCATCGATAAAGATTTCGAATCCATGAAATTTTCCCCAGCTGTCGAAAATCTCGCCCCTTCAGCCACCATTGCTGCCGCGACCAAAGCCAAAGAACTCAAAGCTCAGGGAAAAACGATTTATGAATTCACGCTGGGGGAACCAGACTTTAACACGCCGGCTCATATTTGTCAGGCTGCTGTCGAGGCGATGAATTCGGGCAAAACTCATTATACACCCGCTGGTGGTGTTCCCGAACTGCGACAGGCCATTTGTGCGGCTGCCAAGCGGGATTACAATCTCGACATCGCGCCTGCCAATGTGATTGTGTCCAACGGAGCCAAGCATTCGATCCACAATGTTCTGACCACGATGTGTCATCCCGGTGACGAAGTGCTGATCCCGACACCTTACTGGGTCAGTTACAGTGCCCTGGTCGATCTGGCGGGCGGAATTCCGATCCTCATTTCGACTGATGAGGCTCAGGGATTCTTGCCGACTGTCGAGCAAATCGCGGAAAAAGTAACTGGCCGTACGAAGCTGATCATGCTCAACAGCCCCTGCAATCCGACGGGCGTTGTGTTCCCTGTTGAACTGATGAAGGCAATTGGTGAATTGGCTGTCGAACGTGATTTTTATGTGCTCTCCGATGAAATTTACGACAAGCTGATTTACGAAGGCAACGAAACCGCCTGCATGATGACACTGGGCGATGAGATCGCCGCCCGTACAATCGTGATTAACGGCGTGAGCAAAGCCTACGCAATGACCGGCTGGCGAATTGGCTGGACGATTGGCGAACCGAATCTGATTAAGGCAATCGATAAACTGCAGAGTCAGCAAACATCGAACCCATGCAGCGTGAGTCAATACGCAGCGATTGCTGCTTTGAACGGCCCACAGGAGTGCGTTAGCGAAATGCTGACTGCGTTTTCAAAGCGTCGTGAGTACGTTGTGAATCGAATGCGGAAACTTCCGAATGTCACTTTTGCCGATCCCGGTGGCGCGTTTTACGTTTTTTTCAAAGTCTCTGATTACTTCGACAAGCCACTGCAAAATGGAGCAGTCGCGAGAAACTCGACTGAGTTCTGTACAAAACTGCTCGAAGAAGGTCAGGTTGCTCTCGTGACCGGCGATGCATTTGGAGCAGAGGGTTATGTTCGACTTTCGTTTGCAACTGATATGCAGACTTTGGAAGCGGGGTTGGATCGCCTGGAGAAATTTCTGGCCGGTTAGTGTCATTCGGGCTGCGGATTTGAGGTCGCATCCGCATTGAAAGCCTTGATGGTTTTCTCGCCAGTATCGAGATTGAATTCGAGCGACAGGTCTCCTGTTTCGGCGTAGTCATTCGGATTGAAATCGACACGGTAAGGACCAATCTGGATTTCGATTTTGTTGGTGAATATTCCCTGGTAGATAACAGTAGTTCCGGATTCAGTTTTCTTGAGAGGGAGATACTCATACATCATTTCGCCATGAGTGCCTCCCCGATTTGTTTCGATCTTGAATCGCTGGTCAACTTTGAGATAGGGATATCGCTCTTTGAGTCCCCGGAAGTAGCGTTCTTTTATCTGAGAGAGATCGCCTTGGAGAGTGATGTGTATTGATCGTAACGGAGGAAGTTCATAGACGATGCCCGTATGCCCAGCAGAGAGATTTGTAAACAGAGCCCGGCGTTTATCGGGTGCTTCAATGATGCCGTGGTACTCAAATTGTTTGCTCAGTTCGGTCAGTTCGAATTTCCCCTGAGTATCGGTCTGGCCTATTTCTTTGCCCATCCAGCTGTGAGATCCGGAACTGGCCTTTTCAATTTTTTCTCGCATATACAACAGGAACTTCGCATTGGCAATCGGTTGATTCTCAACATCGATCACTGTTCCTGTCGTCGGCTCTGCTCTTACAAGCTCCAGCTCATAAGTTCCGATTGATTCGGGATGTTCGAGATTTAACTCGGCTGGTTCATACCCGTCTGCTTCCACATAGACTTTGTAGGCGACTTCGTTCACATGCTCGAATCGATAGACTCCTTGCTCCAGGGCTTTAGGTTTACGATGGGAGCCCCCGGAATAATTTCTGTAAGGATAACCATAGACATTTGCGTCATTGATAGGATTTCCATCTTGATTGATTATGGAAATATCCAGGGGAACCCCCGGATTGAGAACAACGACCAGATCCTCGACTACTCGATCCGCATGGTTTTCAATCGGTCCCAACCAGGCTGGGGCGTAATCCGAAGAGACAAACATTAATTCCAGATCGCCACTGGAAATTTCAAGATCAAATGTATCCGTGACCTTTCCCCCATTACCTGACCTTGAACTTGAAGAATTTTTGGTTCTTCTTTCGGAATGGTAATGAACACTCACTTCACTCGTATTGGGTGATCCATCTTCCAGAAGTATTTTCCCTTTAACACGGCCTGTTCCCTCCTCATAAGGAACAGTCGGAGGTTTGGCAGGTGTTGCAGCCGGGTTGACGACCTGCTTGGCGATCTCCAGTTGCTTTCCCGTTGATGCCAGCCAGATCGAAAGACCGAATACGAAAAACAACATCAGAGCGATGGGGAGATAAACGAAAT
Source organism: Planctomycetaceae bacterium UBA2671 (assembly GCA_002359185.1). Taxonomy (GTDB): domain Bacteria; phylum Planctomycetota; class Planctomycetia; order Planctomycetales; family Planctomycetaceae; genus Rubinisphaera. The sequence goes on along the minus strand of DEML01000040.1, from coordinate 29,822 downwards.
AAATAGTAGGAGAGCGTTTCAAAATCTTCCTCATTTGGAATCTGAGAGTTTAGTTTTCCTGTTCATTTAAATTAGCGGGAGCTTTGTATGAACGGATTGTTTTCTCGCCGTTATCCAGATTAAATTCGAGTAGCAAATCTCCCTGACTGGCATAATCATTGGGATTGAATTCGACGCGGTAAGGGCCAATAAGTACTTCGACTTTCTCACTGAATATTCCGGGACAGGCAAAAGTCGCTTCGGCTGCCTGTTGATCAAGCGGAATATAATCATGCAAATTATTGCTGTGATTTGAGCTGCCATAGGAGTAGGTGTATTCCTGATCCACTTTAACATAAGGTCGATTTTCTTTGAATTCATTGAAATGTCGATCATGGAGCTGAGCAAGATCGCCTGTGATCTTGCCGTGAAGTGTTCGTTGAGGAGGCATCTCATAGACGAGACCAGTGCTGCCAGCCGTGAGGTTGGTAAAGGGGATGCGACGTTTATCGGGAGCTTCGATGATTCCGGAATGTTCATGGTCGGACATCAAATCGTCCAGTTCGAATTTTCCCTGTTCATCGGTGACTCCGATTTCTTTCCCGCTCCAGCAATGAGTTCCACTGGTATTTCCTCCGACAACCATTGCCCGCACATACAACAGAAATTTCGCATTGGCGACGGGTTGATTGTCTGCTCCAATCACAGTTCCTGAAGTTGGATCTGCTTTGACGAGTTCCTTGTTATAGAGGCCGACCTTGTCGGGGTTTTCGATCTTAAAACTCGTCGGTTCAAATCCATCCGCTTCGACAAAGATTTTGTAAGTCAAGTCGTTGACGTTCTCAATGCGATACACTCCCGCCTGAGTCGCCTTGAACGGAATATGTTGTCCACCTCCATCATTGAGGATGGGAAACCCGTTCACATTGGCGTCGATGATCGGATTGCCGTTTTCATCGGTGAGGGAAATGTCCAAAGGAACTCCCTTCTTGAGAACGACGACGAGATCATCGATCAGACCATCCGCATGATTCTCCAGCGGACCCAGCCAGGCCGGGGCGTAGTTGGAAGAGATAAACATGAGATAGGTCTCCCCGCTTTGAGCTTCCAGATCGAACGAGTCGGTCACCTGAGGGCCGGATGCGGAATAAGAACTGGAAGATGTTCCTGTAACCCGTTTGGAGTCGTAGCTGAGTTGAACTTTTTCTGTGTTGGGTGAGCCGTCTTCGAGAATAATTTTCCCCTTGAGCCGACCTTTGCCTTCTTCATAGAGAAAATCGGCTGGTGTTGCCGGGACAGGTGTGGCTACAAATCGAGTCCCCGTCGCCATGAGAATAATTGCCAGGCCGAACACAAACAGCAGCAGCATCGCAATGGGAATATAGACAAAATAAAATGCGGGTGAGCGTTGCATTAGTTTACCTCTTTTCGGGATTGATTTTGACTTCCGATTTTCCCGTTGTTAAATCGAGTTCGATGTGCCAGTCATCCTGTCCGTTGGAATCAATGGGGACGAGATAAGGTCCGATTTGAATCTCGACTTTTCCCGGTAAGGTGCCTTTGAATTCGAAAGTTCCGATTCCATCGTTCGTCGATACTTCGACCAGATCATGAATCGAAGCCGAGTAGGGCATATCATAAGATGAAATTGAAGAGTGATGATGGATTCTTCTGGATTTCTCTGTGAATATCAGCTCTTGTCGGATTCCCACGATCGGTTGATTGTTATTGATTGTTTTCAGAAGTGAGAAATCGCCTCGGATGGTTCCGGTGATGATGCCGGTTTTGGGGATTTTGATTTCGACATCTTTCTGATCCTCTTTGAGCTCATTGAAGAGGGTTCGTTGCATGTCCGGCGTTTCTACGATTCCGAAATAGGTGGCATCCTCTGCAAGTTGATCCAGAACAAACGTGCCATCTTCTGCTGTTGTGGTCAGGATGGCATCATGAGTTGGATCTTCGGATTCATCAGCAACTAATAAATGACGCAGTTTCGCCCCGGCTACAGGATTGCCGTCTGCATCGACCACCTTCCCCGTGGTTGGTTTGGCGGTTTGCATTTGTGTCGACCAGTGGTCGTAGTCGTCGATATCTTCTTCGCGAGTGGAATAGCCGGGAGCTGAGAGACGGATTCGCAGGGTTGTCGCAGGCATCATTTTGAGGAGATACACATTCTCATCGATCTTCTCTGCTTCTCGAAAACTTCCAAACTGATGGGCATTGATCACAGGTGCTGCGGAGACTGTCGCGTTCGAGATTGGATTTCCTTTATCGTCTTTCAGTTCGACTTCAAGTTCACGACCTTTAGTCAATTCGAGTCGGAATTCCTCGGTTTGTAATCCAGGAAAATTGCTGATGGGCCCTGCATAAGTTAATGCATAATCGGGATGCTCGGTATATAAAATGACATTGCCGGAGCGTATTCTGTGAGAGAATTCTCCCTGCACCGGCCCGAAGACTCCCGTTTGATAAATATCTTCTCCAGAATATTCGTTACCACTGACCGCGTAATAAATCAGCAAGTCATCTGTGTTTTCTGCTCCAGAAGGAAGAAGAACTCGACCTGTCACTTCTCCCTGACCAGGTTCAAAGTACATCATGGCTGGAGTTGCGGGGGAAGATGCCGTTGAGACAGAAGATGGAGTAGAAGTGACCAGCCTGGTTAAATATTGATTCAGGAAATAACCGCCTCCAATTAACCCCGTCAGTAATATGCAAACCAATACGGACGCAAAGAGAAAAGCTCCAGTTTTTTTGGGGGAATTTTCTGACATGAGGTTTCCAATAAGTGAGTGACTTGAATTCATTTACTTTGATATGTCAGACTACAAGTCGCAAGAGACAACGGCTCTGCAACCCGAGCCGATCATTGAAAAGTTCAGAAAGTGACTCAGATGACCCATTTTTTCAAAGCATGTCTGGTATTGACCGTTTTATCGATCTCGCAATTGCAGGCGGCTGAGAAGCCCAACATTCTGATGATTGCAATAGACGACCAGAACGACTGGATCGGGTGCCTGGATGGGCATCCCGCGATTAAGACGCCGAATATCGATGCTCTCGCCAAACGCGGCACAGTGTTTCTGAATGCACACTGCCAGTCTCCGCTATGCAATCCTTCCCGCACTTCTTTAATGACGGGTAAGCGTCCCGACACAACCGGCATCTATGGACTTGCTCCGTGGATTCGGGAAGTTGATGAGCTCAAATCGATAGTCACCCTGCCTCAGTATTTACATGATCACGGATATCGAAATTATTCGACCGGGAAAATCTATCACGGCGGGAATGGTCGCCGTAAAACCGATAACGAGTTCCAGGAACTTGGACCACCAGCCGGAGTCGGTGTTCGTCCCAAAGAAAAACTGGTCGATACACCAGCAAAGCATCCTCTTGTCGACTGGGGTGTGTTCCCACATAAGGATGAAGACAAGGGCGATTGGCAAGTTGCCAGTTGGGGCGTCGAACAATTGCGCGGGGAGATGCAGGAGCCGTTCTTTCTTTCGGTTGGATTCTTTCTCCCGCACGTACCCTGTTACGCAACGCAAAAATGGTTCGATCTGTATCCGGATGACGATTCTGTTCTTCCTCCATTTCTGCAGAATGATCGAGCAGATACGCCTCGGTTTTCGTGGTATCTGCACTGGAAACTTCCCGAGCCGCGCCACAAATTTCTGGTGGAAAGTAATCAGTGGCGAAATCTGGTTCGATCTTATTTAGCGAGTACGAGCTTTGTTGATAGTCAGGTCGGCCGTGTGCTGGAGGCGCTGGAGTTGAGTGGGCATCAGGACGATACCATCGTTGTTCTCTGGTCCGATCATGGCTGGCATCTGGGTGAAAAAGAGATCACAGGCAAGAATACATTGTGGGATCGCTCGACTCGCGTGCCTCTCATCTTCGCTGGTCCAGGAGTGGTTGCCGGCCAGCGCTGCAAATCACCGGCTGAGTTGCTCGATATCTATCCGACACTGGTCGAGATGTGCGATCTCCCTGAAAAAGAGGGACTCGAAGGTCATTCCTTAACACCACAGCTGGCTGATGCGACTGCGAAGCGGGAATGGCCAGCGATCACCACTCACAATGCGGGCAATCATGGTTTGCGAACCGACAAATGGCGTTACATTCGCTATGCCGATGGTTCCGATGAACTGTACGATATGACCAGTGATCCGAACGAATGGCACAATGTCGCCGATAAGCAGGAACATGCCAGGCTGGTTGAAGAACTCAGCAAATATCTTCCAGAAACTTCAGCCGATCCCGCTCCAGGCAGTGCTCATCGAATTCTCACGATGGATGCGATGGGGAATGTCATCTGGGAAGGATCGCCGATTGGAAAAGATGATCCCATTCCTGAACTTGATTGAGGTTAGATTCCTGTATGATGTGACTAAAGAGCGACTCATCGATTTCATATACTACAGGAACAATAGATGGTTTACGTCTGGGCAACACTACTTTTAATCTTCAACATGACCGCTTGGCTGTCGACGTTATTGACGCTTCCGGGGAACTGGTTGCTGGTGTTGTTCACGGGAATTTATGTCTTCTTTCTGCCAGCAGGTATGGAGCCACGGATCAGTTGGACGGTGGCGATTGTTGTCCTCGTCTTAGCGATTCTCGGAGAGATTGTGGAGTTTTTCGCCGGAGCCCATGGAGCGGCGAAGCAGGGAGGAAGTCGACGCGGAATTGTTCTTGCAATCGTGGGTGCGATTATCGGCAGTATGACAGGAGCGATTATATCAATGCCGATTCCAATTATTGGCCCATTGATTGGAGCATTAGTTGGCGGAGCACTTGGCTCTTTTGCGGGAGCCTGGATTGGCGAGCACGGCACGGGGCGAACATCAGCCGAACGTTATGCGATTGGACAGGGAGCGATGATGGGGCGTTTACTGGGAACTGCTGGTAAACTTGTGATCGGAGTGATCATGCTGGTGCTCGTCACAATGGATTCGTTTTTTGACTTTGCGACGAAAATGTGAATAAGGACCTGTCGAAATGTCTGAAGAAAGCAGTCTGTCTCCCATCACGATGACCATCATGATCGCAGCTGTCTGCCTGCTATTCTTTTGGGCGGCATTGGCGAGATCTTATGAACGCGACCAGCGACATGCTCTGGCACTTCAAAATGAAGAAGAAACGCAAGATTTCGAACAGACACTCAACCCCAGGAGACGCACAGGAGCCTTGAAGGTTTTTGCCGGCTCGTTGCTCTTTACGGGTTGGAATGCCATCGTGCAGGTCCCTAATGTGTTTTCCGTGATCAATAACGGTTTCAAAAATCATCTCTGGCTGATGATTCTCGGTGGCTGTGTTCTCTCAGGCGTTGTGGGCATGGGACTCGTATTTGCAAAAGTCGAACAGCAGATGGCTCCCAAGCCAACAGTAAAGCGAAAGAAGAAAAAGAAGAAGAGGCCAATTGCATAAAACATCATTACCCGAAGCGTCAGCGAGTCTGTTATTTCAATGTTGACTCGCTTGCGCTTCGTGCTTGTACACTCGATTTCTTCACTCCCAACGGGAAACTTGGAATTGTTGTGGATTCCACCGAGATTGCTTACGGGTTTTCATCGCCGTAGTTAATCAGGCTGCAGATATCATATCCTTCCAGATGTCGGCGGCCGTTCAGGAAGTCGAGTTCGATCAGGAAGCCACAGCCTGCGACCACTGCTCCGGCTTGTTCGGCTAGTTTTGCACAAGCCTGAATCGTGCCTCCGGTTGCGAGCAGGTCGTCGATCAGCAGGACACGATCCCCTTCTTCGATGGCATCAATATGCATTTCAAGGGTGTCGGTTCCATACTCAAGTTCGTAATGGAAAGCCTGGGTATCGAAGGGGAGTTTATTGGGCTTGCGAACCGGAATGAATGAGGCGTTCAATTCCAGTGCCAATGGAGCAGCGAAGATAAATCCTCGGGCTTCAGCCGCCATGATTTTCGTGATTTTTGAATCTTTGAAATGCTCGGTAAAGCGACGAATCGTTTCCCGAAACGCTTCCGGATTGGCCAGGAGAGGCGTGATATCCCGGAACATGATTCCCGGTTTAGGGAAGTCTGGCACGGAGCGGATGACGGATTTCAGATCAAATTCTTGATTCATGGTGTCGGGCTTTCGGGAAGATTCTTTGCTGTTTCGTTCAATAGTTGACGAGCTTCATCGACATATTTTTGTGACATCGAATCGCCATCATACAGCACGATCAAACTTCGTAAAATCGATTGAGCCTGTTCAACTTCACTTTCCTTCAAGAGAATTCTAGCCTGCTGTAAGGCTTCCTGAGCAAGTGGTACAGAATTACCGACTGATTTCATATCGGGACTATTTGCTTTGATTTCCTTGAGGATTTCTCCGATGGCTCTGCGTAGTTCCCGTTGCTCTTTATTATTCGCCAGCAAATCATAGAGATTTTGCAGAATTGCCTCGGCTTTTGTCCTGTCGCCCAGTTGAAAATATTCGCTGGCCATTTTCAAAAACCGATGAGCATCGGACATCGCCAGCACTCGCTTTCTGCTCAAGCGTGTTAAACCGAACTCCTGCTTAAGTTCCTGCACAATGATCTCAGCCAGGATTGGTTCGACTTCATCTTCCCAGCGTTCGGGATCTTCTTCGAGTAATGGCTGAAGGTAATCGTCTTTGGCTCGGGGCCAATAGAGCGGCCCTTGTTGAAACAGGGCAATTCCCTTTTCGTATTTTTCTTCATCAGTCAGTGGTCGCTCAGTGAACCAGAAGATCCCCCCGGCTACTATCGCAATCAGCAACAAGACAAGAATCCAGACATTGTCAAAATACCTGGCAAATGGCGATCCCGCATCAGCATTCTCGATTTCTGCTCGAAGCATATCCCGCATGAATGTGCCGCCGATCGCATTCGGATCCGAAGATTCCGCAACAATCGTTTCAGCCGTCCCATCAAACGAACCAGTGGCATGGGTATCCTCTAAAGAGGACGAAATTTCGACTTTCTTGAGGATTTCCTTGAGTCGCAGAGACAGCACATAGGCATCCGGATAGCGTTTATCGGGATCTTTTTCGAGACACTGACAAACGACATCATCGAGCCAGTGAGGAATTTCTGGAACATAAGTCCGCGGGCGATCAAACTGTCCGAATCGATGCTTCTGGATGACTTCCATCGATGTTTGCCCACTGAATGGCGGGCGAGCGGTCAACATGACATACATCACTGCGCCGAGCGAATAGATATCACTCTTCTTTGTCGCCCGCTGACCTTTGGCCTGCTCGGGAGACATGTACTCAGCTGTTCCGATGATGCCGCCGGTCTTGGTCAATTTCGAAGAGGCGAACACTTGAGCGACTCCGAAATCGAGCAGCTTGATTTGCTTGTCATCGGTGAGAATCAGGTTCGAGGGTTTCAAATCCCGATGTACAATCCCGGCATCGTGAGCCGCTTTGAGGGCCTGACAGATTTGCACGGAATAGTCGATCACATCCTGCCAGGTAATTCGTCCGTTGTCCCGTATGTATTTGCTGAGAGGCACACCTTCAACATATTCCATCGCATAGTAATAGGTTTCGTCGCCTTCAATCCCGTTTTCATACACCTCGACGACATGCTTGTTTTTCAAGGCCTTCATCGCTTCGACTTCGCGGGTGAACCGCATCACGAAACCGTCTTCGCGAGCCAGTGAAGCCGGAAGAACTTTGACAGCCGCCCGCTCGCCAGTTTCGATATGCTTACCCAGATAAACGGTTCCCATTCCGCCGGAACCAATTTTCTTTTCAATAGAATACGAACCAATTTTTTCGGGAATCACAGGACACCTGCGTCTGAAGGGAGAATAAGAACTCAAAGTGCAGTGTGGTCAAATCGTCTTCTGAATTCAATCGGTTCCACTGAGTCGAATCTTTCCGGTGATCAAGTTACCATTATTCTTTGAATCACCTGTGCATTCTCGAATCGATCCCAACACAATACTTCGGAGCGACTATGTTCAATTTCTGCGAACATCAGATTCCTTATTCCATCAAACCTATCCGTTTTGCAGTATTGTTGCTGATACTTTTCGTTGGCACGATGTTCGAGAATGTTCAAGCCGCTGAAAAAGAGCCTCCCAATATTTTGTGGATCACCTGTGAGGATATGAGTCCCCGCCTGGCCTGTTATGGAGATGAAACCGTTTCCACGCCCCGGCTCGATCAACTGGCCAGTGAATCGGTTCGCTACACGCACTGCTTCGGAACGTATGGAGTTTGTGCTCCGAACCGACATACACTGATCATGGGGATGTATCCGACCTCCACCGGTGCGATGGCGATGCGGACCTGGAAGCGAACTTCGGCTCTACATCTGATTACCGATCCTGAGTTGAGAGCCCTACCCGTTTACGAAGCGACTCCACCAGCCGAGGCGAAGTGTTTTACTGAATACCTACGCACGGCTGGATATTATTGCACGAACAATTCCAAAACCGATTACCAGTTCCGACCACCGATCACCGCATGGGATGAATCGAATGCGAAAGCTCACTGGAGAAATCGACCTGACAAGACCACTCCGTTTTTCTCTGTCTTCAACTTCACGATCACTCACGAGAGCAAAACCTTCAAGCAGTCGTCTCCTTCGGTGGTCAATCCTGATGAGGTCACATTGCCACCCTATTACCCGGATACATCAATTGTCCGCAGAGATCTGGCTCGTCAATACGACAATATCATCACGCTCGATGGACAAGTTGGCAAAGTACTCGATCAATTGAAACAGGATGGACTCGATCAGAACACCATCGTCTTTTTCTTCAGCGACCATGGCGATGGTCTGCCACGTGCCAAACGCTGGGTTTATGACTCTGGTATTCACGTTCCCTTCCTGGTTCGCTTTCCCGATGGCAAGATGGCTGGCACGACCTGCGATGACCTGGTCAGCTTTGTCGATTTTGCTCCGACGATGCTTTCATTGATTCAACTTTCTATTCCCGAATACATGGAAGGTTTCCCGTTTCTCGGAAAGCAGGCCACTGAAAAGCGAGACTATATTTTTGCGTTTCGCGATCGGATGGATCCCTCTCCGGAACGTATCCGGTCAGTCAGAGATCATCGTTACAAATATGTGCGGAACTATCGAACCGATTTGCCTTACATCGGTTTTCTCCCTTATCGCGATCAGGCGGGCATCATGCAGGAGATTCATCGCCTGAAAGATGCTGGCGAATTGGGACCAGATCAGTGGCAATTCACAATGCAGAGCAAACCAGCCGAGGAGTTTTACGATACTCAAACCGATCCTCATGAAATCCACAATCTGGCTGACAAACCCGAGTATTCTGAGATGATTTCCAAGTTCCGCAAAGTGCACGAGCAGTTTGTTGAGGAACACGGGGATCTTGGAGATCGTCCGGAAACCGAATTGATTAAAGATCTCTGGCCACCCGATGGCAAACAGCCGACAACCGCCGAGCCAGTTCTCTCAATAGTTGACGGGAAGTTACAGATCGATTGTGCGACGGAAGGGGCATCGATTGCTTTTCGCCAGGAAGGCGAGAAGAACTGGCAATTGTATTCTGGTCCGGTAGGGATTTCAGGAAACAAGCCGATTGAATCTCAAGCGATTCGCCTGGGATGGAAGCCGAGTAGTACGGTTGTCTTGTCGCAGAAGAATTAATCCTCCTCTCCCATCAGGAGTGTCCGCAGATCATCCCATGGAGGAGTGTGGCCGAGTTGTTCTTCAATATCAGTCTGAAGAGTCGCGTGCTGGTTCATGGCTAAGCGCATTGCGTTGAGTTCATCGCAGATTCGCTCCCATCATGTTGTTTCGATTTGAATGAATATCGATATTGAACGTTGATTAGCCACCACTCTGCTCCTGAAGAGATAGACCGACTCCACATAAGTGGAGTCGGAATGCCTGGGAGTCAAATCGTTTTCAGCAGTAACAGTCTATATTCCTGTAAATGCAGGGTTATCCATGCCGTGGTTTTAAGGAAATTAAGGGGAAGAACTCGCAGGTGTACCATTCCAACCAGCTGGTACCGAGCGAATATGCAGATCGCGTTGTGGGAATGCAATTTCGATTCCCTCCTGCATAAAGCGACGATGAATGGTGGAATGCAGCCAGTGAATCGTATCGAGCCGATTATCCATTGCTCCCAGGTAGACCCGCATGACAAAGTTGAGGGTGCTGTCACCGAACCCTTCGAAGGTGACGAGTGTCGCAGGTTCATTCAGGATATGTTCGTTTTCCCTGGCAATTTCAAAGAGAAGTTCACGAACCCGATCTGTATCGGAACCATAGGCAACGCCGACCGGAATAGTGACCCGATTCAAAGTGTCACTCAATGTCCAGTTGAGCAGGCGGCCTGTCACGAGTTCCTTATTCGGTACGAGATACTCTTTACGATCCCAGTCGGTAATCGTCGAAGCACGAATTCGAATCTTGGTCACGATCCCCGTCACTCCTTCAATCGTGACGATATCGCCAATTCGAACGGGACGTTCAAACAGAATGATCAATCCGGAAATGAAGTTTGCAAAAATCTCCTGCAGTCCAAAACTGAGACCGAACATCAACGCGGCTGCCAGCCACTGAATTTGCTCCCAGCGAAATCCGAGCATTCCAAAAGCATATGTGGTCCCCACAAAAGTTGCGATGTAACCAATCACACTGGTGAATGCGTATCGTAATGACGCATCAAAGCCAATTCTTTGCAGAACAACGAAGTCGATCATTCCTGGTAAATTGCGGGATAGTCCAAAGGTGAGCATCCCCGCAATAATTGCGATAAACAGATTCACTGGAGTTATAGCTTCGGAAGTTGTCTGCAGGCTGATGCTGCCATCGGCTCCCGTGACTTCCTTCTTCACATAGCTGCTCCAAAGCTCAATTTCATCCAGATAGGCAACCGCTGGCAAAATATCACTCCAGATATTCCAGAGACCAACAACAAACGGAATCATGATCAGAAAATTGATCAGCCGCAATGTCTGTATTTTTCGGTCATCTTCGGCAATCCGGGATTCCTGCTCAAGTTTGACCCGCTGGCCTTCCAGTGTTTGTGACTGAGCTTCCTCTGTTCCCATCCGCATACGTTCTCGAAGCACATAGATGTGGAACCACCGCTGGAACATCCGATACCACCGCAGTGCAATTCCCCAAATCAGCAGAATCACACAGATATGGATTGTCGTCTCTGACATTCTCCACGCAAGTTGACTGGCCGTATAGTAATAGCCGATCCAGGCCATGATCGCCAGGACGATTGGAAAGACTGTCGCTAAAGGATACCAGATCCAGCGGGTTTTCGAGATCGGAGCCGAGTTCTTTTGGAGAAACACTTCACGCATGAGGGATCCGCGCGGGTTGAGTAAGCGATGAGCAAAGATGCCCGTCAACACCATCCCCACAGCAAAAAAGATCCGCTCCAAAGGAAGTCGATCCAAATCGGTTGTTAATTCGTTCAGAAACGTGACTACAAAAAAGATTGGGAGCAGAATCACAATCATTTCGTACATTTTGTGACGAATTCGAGCCGACATGACATTGGGCCCGTTGAAGTGGGCATCGAGCAGGCCATGTCTTCGGCAGACCTGACGAAAGAACTCGATCATCCCAAAAATCAACCCGATGCGCTTGAGCGTTTCTGCAAGAGCATTGCTGAAATTGTTGTTCGTTTCGACTTCCCCTAATCGCCAGCCGACAAACCAGAGCAACATCGGCAGAGGAGCAGCGATCACTGCGGTCAATAACATCGCACGCAATGTGGGCCAGATTTGCGATGCACTGTTCTTACGTGCGATATCGGCCAGGACCGAAAGTTCACGAACCGCCTGAAAACGGAGCACAACCAGGAGAATGAAAATTGCAAATCCCAAACCATTAATCAATTTATGCTGCTGGAGATCCTGTAGATAATTTGTCGGCACAGCGACTAAATCCTCTTTTGTCACAGGGTAACTGTCGCGCTGAAATAATGTGGAGAGATCGCCTAACCCCAGGGCTTTATCGCTGCGAGTCCAGAAAATACGTTTTCGGATATAATTCCGATAATCATCAACCGTTTCGATCAGTGAGCGTTGATTCGCATCAAGTACCGTTAATGTCTCCAGCAAATCGGTGTAAGTTGCCTCCAGGCTATCCAGTGTCTCTTTTTTTCGAAATATAATTTCTCGAAGTTTGGCTTTAACAGATTGTTCAAAGATGCCTAACTCTGAATCATCAACCTTCTTTTTAATCTCCTCCATCTGCTCATTAACGACCGCATCGACATCGATCAGTTTTTTCTTTTCCGATCCAAATTCGATCTGCTCAAATGTGGTTTCACTCATCACTGGTTTACGAGCCTGGATCTCAGTTCGATGTTCTTCAATATTGGGCAATTCGTACAACTGACGCAGCAATGAAAGTGCAAACCCTTCGCTTTTTCCAGCTTCGGTATTTTCCAGCTCTTCGGTTTTCTTCTCGCTTTCGTTCACATCCTCAAGCAGCAATTTCACTTCTGCATTTCTGGCCTGCGCCTCTTCATTGAGATCGACAAGTTCATTGATGCGTGTGGTGTAAGCTTCGATTTCATCAATGTATGGCTGCAGCACCGGCAGGGTCGTGTTGCTCTCCTCTTTCAATTCTTTGAGAGCATCCATATTTTCCTTGAGCTTTTTCTCCGTTTTGAGTTGTTGCAACTGTTCGACTTTTTTTCGTTGCAGGTCAACTTTCTTAGTCCACAATTCCAGTTTCGTCGTCAGTTTTTTGACTGCCCGCTCCGCGTCGTAGAGATTCAGTTCTTCTTTGACGGCTGCGGTCTCCTCATTCAGCATCTGCAATTGAATGTTGTAGAGATCTGTCAACGCCTGTGTGAGACGTGGCGATTGTCCTGCAGGCGGTGGCGATGTGAGCTTTGTCTGGAGATCTTTTATCCGATCCGGTTGAGAAACCTGTAATTCCAGAAACTGTTTACGCAGCAAATTCCGCTGAATTTGGGCCTGATCCGCCTGTGCTTTTTTCGCTTCCCAATCCCGTAATTCCGCTTCTGCGGTTGTCAGGGCCTGATCGATATCCGACAGTTCCGAGGATTTGGTCACACTCAGCGGATACTGCTCCGGCAAGTCTTTATATTCGGCCTGATCTATAGCTGCTTTTTCAGGGACTTTCGGAATCGCTTCCCGGTTATCAACGGCACGCTTTTTATGGGTATCGATTTTTTGACGGGATTCTATGGCGATCCGATATGTCTGCAGCAACTGTTCTTTTAACGCCGGTTCGAGAGATTCATCACTCTCCACCATTTTGAGCTTGGCCTGCAATTCTTCGACAGTTGGAAGAGAGATTAATGCCGACTCAGCTGGTTCTGCGTCTGGGACAGGCGTTGAAGTCGGAACCGGGGTCGAAGTCGGAATTGGTGTTGAATCTGGGACCGGTGTTGACTGAGCAGGCAATGGAGGTGGAAACAGTGGAGACGCTTCCTGGGCCGCAGCAGTTGAAACAAAGCCTAACAGAGAGATTGTCGCCAGAAGCAGTTGGCTAAAATCAAAACGTACAGTCAGCGAAATGAAAGATTTCATGGACATCCGTGTCGGAAAAAACTTGATGCCTTTGCAGGCGAGTGATCGGGAAGAGTTGATTCAACTCATCGAAATTTCCGATTCCTGAGGAATGCAGTTAAGAATCCTCGAAATCTCACTGAATTATAAGCGAAATCTCACTATCTGTCATCACTTGATTATTGGACCAGTAAGAATAGGGTTTCTGCGAAAAAAGATGGCTCCCAGTTCATCTTCATAATCCAGTTTCCAGTCGGAATTCCGCTTCAAAGCTTCCAGCAATCGGGAATGATAGAGCTTGTCGATGACGACGGTATTTGCTCCATATCGATCAATTTTATCTTCCCAGCCCAGATTCGCACGGGCAATCACGAAATAGTCCAGCCAGACATCCCGTGGCACCAGATGAGCATGAGAATTCAGAAAGAGTTGCCGATCCTGCGGACCTGTCCACAGCAGATAATCGCCCCACTCGTAAGTATTGAAAATTAACCCGTCAGGCTCATGTTCGTTCAGATAATTCGCCAGCAGGACTGGTGTTTGACTGGACAGGTTGGAACGATAAAAATCAAGAGCTTTCTCGGGTTCCTGCGGATACCCATGCAATAGAGTTGCGCCAAATGGCGTGTAGGCAAAAAAAATCCAGGACATTCCCAAGGCTACTACTGTATTCAACCCAGACCGATGCGGTTCATGTTGAGTCTCAGATTTCCAGTTCGTATATCTATTCAGAATGGCCTGTCCATGAATCACAACAGATAACGCCGCAAGGGGTGTCCACCAGACTACCATTCGCACAGACCACATGCCGGCAATCGCAAAAACAATCAGTATCAGAAACTCCGAAATCGAAACTCGCCGAGGGGAATAATTGTGCAGAATGATCAGTAAGACCCCCACAATCACCATCGCCTGTCCATGAGCCATTCGCAGCGTCAGCGGTTCCCACTCCACCAGAGTGGACAAATTCGGATTGCCTGAAATCGAATGAATCGCAGAGAAAATCCCGATACCATAGGGATTGATCAGCACAGCGAGCAGACACAATTCCAGCATCACAAAGTACCGCAGAGAAGCCCAGGCTCCCATGCGTTTGGTGCGAATGAATTGATCAGCGGTTTTTCCAATCCAGAGTAAACCGATCAGACCCAGGCCAACTGGAAACGATCCATGCAGATTTGCCCACACTAAAAAGATTGCCGGTACGAGTCCCCAGTGCCACTTCGTCCATTTGTGACAGGAGACGAGTGTCCAGACCAGAACAAAACAGGTAAATCCTGCGATTTGAGGTCGGATGATACTGAGCGTTTTCCAGGCCACAAATCCGAAAACGGCTAAGCCGATCAGACTCAAACCATAGGAATTGGTCTTCTGACGAAAACGAACTAACATTGCCACCACGCAAATCGTGAGTGCCAATGCATAGAGAAAGCGTAACGAAGTGACACCAAATTGTTCGTACATCAAATAACTGAGCACCTGAGAGAGCCAGGCGGTATCGAAAAAGGGCATCCCTTCGCACAAGGGCAGCAAGGGTTCAGTCGCAGGAATCGATTTCGATTCCACAATCACCCGTCCATACGCCAGATGTCCCCATAAGTCGGTGTACCAGAGACGATGATAATTCAGCACCGCATAAATGAAACCGACAATTGTCGTCCACAGGGCAGCGGATCGGGACATTTGAGCCCATTCCGGGAAACGATCTTCCAGCATCGAGGCATCGGGAATGTGGGAATCCGAAGTTTCTTCAACGGTTTCTCCCTGCTCGACGACACCAACAGAATCCACCTGAATGGGTTCAGGACCGGGTTTGTCTGTCGATGTGATCTCTGAATGATTCATAGGACTTTGGCTGACCGATTCGAGGGACTCAAGAGGAACGTTCACTAAACGCTACGTTCGATCTACGAG
The DNA here is from genome assembly GCA_002359185.1 of Planctomycetaceae bacterium UBA2671. GTDB lineage: Bacteria > Planctomycetota > Planctomycetia > Planctomycetales > Planctomycetaceae > Rubinisphaera. The sequence continues at coordinate 14,440 of DEML01000040.1, read as the reverse complement.
TCTATCAAATCCCGTCTGCTCTGCACGAGAGAGAATCACGTCGGTTGTTTCAATCCTGACGATTAAAGCGTTTTCACGTCCGATTTTCTGTTCACTCTTTGGGGGGCATGTCACAGAAGTGTAGGTCAGGCACTGCCTGACGTAATGTGTGTGCCACCTCGTTTGTCGTCAGGCAGTGCCTGACCTACACCTCTTTCAATATTTGCATCGTTATGTATAAAGGACAGAAACGAAGTAATGAGCGTGGTAGTACATGGGCTCACTTAAACCAGGGGCAGTGCATTCGCAGCCAGAATTGTAACCAGCAATCCAAAAGCTCCCATCAGCGATGTCATCGGCGTGACATATTTCAGTGTTTCCCATTCGGTCATCCCACTCATTTTTCCGATCACCCAGAAACCGGAATCATTCATCCACAGGAACATCTTGCTGCCACAGCCAATCGCCAGTGCCAGATAAACGGGGTGAAACCCAAGATCAACCCCAGCGGCAAAACTGGCCATCACGCCAACTCCGGTAATCATCGACACAGTCGCTGACCCCTGCGCCAATCGCACTAATGAAGTGACCACAAAAGCGATGACCAGAATCATCGTGGTCGAAGCCCCGGCAACATCACCGAACAGATTGGCGATTCCGGTCTGTTGCAGTGATTTCCCGAAAGCTCCCCCGGCTGCGGTGATCAGAATAATGACTCCCCCACTGGCCAGAGCCGCCTGCAGAGAATTCGCCAGATCGGACAGGTCCGATTTTTTCTGACGAACCAGCATAATGATGGCCAGCGTAGCAGAAATGGCCATTGCAATATTCTTGTTTCCGAACAGAACGAAAAATTGATCGACCGATTTCATTGCTGGCGAAATCTCGGCCTGAGGAATGCCCTTGAGCATGGTGTTCATGACGGTTGCTCCGGTGATTAACAACACCGGCAGAATGATCGGCATCAGCGACATCCAGATCGAAGGCAATTCGCTGTCTTCCCGATTGGCGATTTGTTGCAGTTCATCGAGCGACATTTCCGGACTTTCCCTGAGAGGGATATCGGCAAACCGGCACAGAATAATCGAATATAGAAATCCGACCATGGCACAACTCAGTCCGACCAGCCCGCCTGCCAGAATCATGACGCCGACATCGACACCCAACTCTTCGGCTACAAACAATGGTCCCGGGGTTGGCGGAACCAGTGAGTGAGCCATCGTTCCACCCATAACAATCGTCATAATATAAAGCAGATAGTTCTTTCCTGTCCGCAATCGCATCGCCTTGCCGATCGGTATCATCAGGTAGAAAACAGTATCGAAAAACACCGGTGTCGAAAGTGCAAAGCCGCTGAAAATGAAGGAGAGTGGGGCGTTCTTTTCGCCGACAATACTCAGCATCCAACGGACAATTTTTTCCGCGGCTCCACTATCCAGCAGACATTTGCCAATGATGGCAGCCAGTGCAATCAGAATTCCGATTCCCGTGCAGGTCGCACCAAATCCGCCTGCAACAAGATTTCCCACCGTCTGATTCGCAAACGCAGTCGCATCCTCCCGAGCCTGTGGCGTAACAACGATCGACTTATCCCATTCCACGCCAGTCGATCCTTCAACCGGCATGATGTCGACGATGGCGTGCTCATTGTCATCGAAACCGGAGAGTGTTGCAGTCGCAACTGTTTCCACATTTCCCGTAGCATCCACCTGCTTCGCCAGTAAAAACTGCTGACCAATCTGATGAGACGGAGACGATTTGAGATCGAGTGTGGCAGTCCCTTCCTGTTGACTCAAAACTGGAATTTGTTGCTTCCCTAATTGATACCATTCCACCGTAGAATTTGGAGTCAGTAGGGAAACAACAATGGCAGCCAGCACGAGGGCCAGAAATGCATGGAGCCGAAACCCCAGGATCCCGCCCACAACTATCACTAACCCGACACCCACAATACACAACGTGGCAGTTAAACTCAGCATATGATTTTCCCAGTTGGTCGTTCAGCAGGTGAATGTTTTTAATTGTCAATTACAAGCACGAAGCGCAAGCGAGTGTGTCCCTCGTGTTTTTACACACGCACTTGCACTTCGTGTTTGTAATCACTAATAAAAATTGATCGGGGTAAATAACTTGCACATACATATCAGCATGAATGGATTGAAGCGTCCAGTCGCATTCTGACGCAGCACCAAAGCATTTGCAAGGAAGGGTTTCAGATCGGCATTTACGGGAAACTTAATCTGCTGATGCAGAAATTTACCGAGGTTCTCGGGGTAATGAATAATCGGGAACCGGCAGATTTGCTCCAAGAAATCCGACCATGGCAAATACACACAATGATACGATCGCCATAAAAACGTTCATCAGGCAAAGCAGCAAGACGACGGCGCTCATACGGGAAGCCGGGCGATTTTTTAAAGTCAGATAAAGCAGATACAGGACAAGAGATAAGCCGATCAGTAAGCCGAAAAAAGGAATGAATGGCCACCCTTCATCGGCTCGGCGAAACAGCAGCAGACTCCAGAAACGAAACGAAAACATCAGATTTACAGTCGTGAGGATCGCCATGATCAACAGATGTGAAAATGGAGGTTGCGATCGTTTCTGGGAGGTCCGGAAATCTGTCATTAGTCGAAGGTGCGGGTTTTACATTCGGTTGCAGTCGGGAAGTTTTCAGGAACATCTGTCAAAGTGACTTTGCCGGTTGCCGCCCATTCGGTGCCCCGTTGCAGAGTGACCTGAAACCCGACACTGCTCATCGCGGTCGGATCGTGTCCGAGGACCGTATGAAAGACACGTCCTTTTTTGTGTTCGAGAACCATCAGCATCGGCTCGATTTCTCCGGAGCCACGCGTTTCGGGATCGGAATAGGCCGTTGCGAGCACATGCAGATTTCGAGCAGGTCCGCGAAGGCGATCGTAAAGTTCGTCTTCACAGTGCATCCAGGTAGAAGGCAAGCCTTTCATGATCGGATGATCTTCATCGAATGTCGTCACCACAAATTCGTGGCGTGATCCGTGGCTGCCGCCTCTACCGGGAGTTTTGTCAAGAATCATTTTATCATCGCGAAAACGAACATAAGGGCCCGAATTCTCATTCCGTCCACCCCAGCCGCCAACGCCAATCAGCAGGTTGTATTCGGGCCATTGTGAAAAGGCGTTATTAGCCGCGTGGACAGAAACAAATCCGCCGCCATTCATGACATATTCGACAAACTCTTTGCGAGTTTGTTCCGGCCACATTTCTCCGTTGTAGTTTGAAACGACGACATCGTACTCGGAAAAGTTGGGCCGAAAGCCCGATAGATCTTCTCCCTTAGCGGGTGAAGTTGCCCGTACGACTTTAAATCGATCGGTCGACTCCAGAATGTCTACGATAATAGGTGAAGTCACAGCCCAATTATGATTGTTCTGACCATCAACTAACAGCACGGAGAGCTTCTTTTCCTCTGCATGAGTGGAACTGGTCATCACTCCCAGACTCATACCAATCAACATGAGGGATAAAATTCGCATCGACATATCTGGTTTCCTTGGTGTCTGTGTGGGCAAAAAAAACAGCTGCCAGGCTGAACCGGGCAGCTGTCTAAAATTCAGAAATACTAGTGCATCATCTGTTCTTGCAATTTGGGCTGATGATGTTGTTAAGCACGACAGCGGAGTGCGTTACAGTGATTTGAAGCCCAAATCTAAGCCCTGAAAGGGCACTAGTTAATACTGAAACAGTACAGTCGAGAACGATCGGCTACATAAATTTTGCCGTTCGCAATTGTCGGGGTACTGTAGATCGAAGAGTCGAAAAGGATCTCAGCGAGAACTTCTTCTTCCTTGCCTGCTTTCAGGACAACGAGATCGCCATCTTCATCGCCCAGGAAGACTTTGCCATCAACAACCATGGGTGAACCCCAAATCGCTGCGAAAGCGTCGTATTCCCAGTACTGCTCACCGGTTTTGAAATCAATACAATGCAGGAAGCCACTCAGGTCTGGTGCGTAGACGAGACCATCGTGAATGGCGACTGTGGAAATTGTTCTGCGATAGATCAAATCTCCCTTACGTCCGGTGATCGAACCATCTTCATCGACGCCACCGAAATGCCAGATTTGTCCTGAATTGGGATTCGGAGCATTTTCTGGTGTGACCGGAGAAATATCTCCCTTTTTGGTTGCATCAATGCGATAAATATGCCCCACGCCTTCGCCGTGTTCCGGGTCCTGTCCGACGGAGAGTACGACACTGTTATCCATAAAGACAGGTGTAGAGATCAAAGCATTGCGGGTTCCGCGTCCGCCCAGTTCCCATTTGGAATCTTTCGGATTCAAATCGAACTTCCAGATGATTTCACCTGAGGTGATATCGAAGGCATACAACCAGCCATCTCCGCCCGGCATATAAACCTGAGTCACGCCATTGACTTCGCCAATCGCAGGGGATGACCATTGCCCGTGCAGAATCTGATCGAACGGTTCATTCGATTCCCAGACAACTTCTCCAGTGTTCTTATTGATACACAGGAAGCTTGGTGCGCGGGGAGCAGGAATTTCCAGGTGAGCTTCATCAACACCGTTGGAAGTGACCAGGAATAGATAGTCGCCATGGATAACTGGAGAACTGGTGGCCAGATTGTGAGGAAAGACACCCAGTTCATCAATCATATCGAGAGACCAGATGATATCGGCATCCTGTTTCTCATGATCGACTTCTTCGGTGTAAACGCCATCGTTCTCGTCATCAAGAAAACCGTCGAGATCAAGACACATCACTTCACAGCGGTTGGTTGCCAGATAAACTTTGTTGTCTTCAATAATGGGAGTTGAACAGATCCCCTGCTCCGGCCAGTCGTTCACGCGTCCCTGAGGAAGCTTTTCTCGAGTCAATTGCCACAGGAACTCTCCTGTCTGGTCATCGAAACAAAGTACGACTCCCCGGTCCCCTTCGTGCTGAGGACGATATTCACCGCCGTTATTTGTCCCGACAAGAACCTTGCCATTGGCTACGACAGGGTTACCGTAGGTCTGGGAACCAAGTCGAGCAGTGAAGATCAGGTTTTTGCCTTTCTCAGCTTCGAGAGCAGGCTCAAAATCGAGGGAAACTCCGGTTGTTTTATTCACCATGTTGCGGGTTGGATCACCACCCCACATCGGCCAGTCGCCTGTGACGGTTCCGTTTCCGTCTGCAGGTTTAGTTTCTGCCGGCTTGTTGTCAGCCTTTGCTAATTCCATTTTAGGAGCAGTGGCAGGAGCAGCAGGTTTCGCTTCGGTAGTAGTGCCTGCTGGCTTGGGTTCCGTCGTGGTCGCTTCAGGGGTAGAAACCAGTGGCGGAGTTTTCATTTCCGGCTTAGCTGCACTCGTCTCAGCTGGAGCAGGTGGCTCCGTTGTCGTCGATTCCGGAGCAGCCACGAGAGGTGGTGTCATTTCTGCTTTTGGCTTTTCAGATGTCGTTCCTTCTGGTGGAGTTGTGGAAGTCGATTCCGGCTTCATTTCTCCACTGTGATCATGATCATCATGATCGCCGTGCTCGTGATCACCATCATGGTCGTGGTCGTGGTCGCCGTGATCATGGTCGCCATCTTCCATGGTTTTATCGGGATCACTCGGGGCGGGTTTCGGCTTTTCCTGGCAGCCGCTGCTCCAGACGGTCAGTGAGGCAAACATCAGCCCCAATGCCAGTCGATAGGAAATGGTTTTCCAAGACCATTGAATCATGAGTATCTTCCTTTTGTGTGAAGGTTCCGGCATTATTGAGAGTTACTCAGGCAGCCGGTTAAATTTTATAAATTTGTTTATTCTTTTGTTACAGAGACATTGTCGATCATGGAATCGGCCATCGAATAGAGGTAAATCCCCGGGCTACCGTTTTCATTCGGATGAGGATCGACCGCTTCGATTGTCCACTCAGCCGGTTCCTCTTTATCACGTTCCCAGACTTTCCCCAGCACATGAGCCTCGCCGTCTTTGATTTCGACTTTGCATTTCATCGTGTACCAGACGTCGGGATCCGACCGGAACTTCACTTCTTTCGCCATCCGCAAGTGAGGTGCCCAGCTTTGAACAGCGAGTTTCCCGTAATTGCCTTTGAGGATAAGATTATATCGCTGGACAGTCAGTCCAATCCCTGGCAACTGACGACGGTTTTCCTTCATCAGAACATCCGCCTGCATCGTATAGCCGGTCATTTCCGGTGGTCCCAACCACATGTAAACTGAGGGACGACCTTTATTGGTCGAGTTGATCATCGAAGTTTGACCATCCACTTCAGTTGGTTTCAACTTCAGGAAGGCATTCACCCAGGTCGCAGGAACCTGTTTTTCGGTGTAACCTTCAAAGTCCCATTTCCAGTCCCCTTCTGGGAAATAGCGGACTCGGGCAGTCGTCGTCAAATCGCCCGCTTTCGCAGTTACGAGACCAGCCTGCTCTTTGTCTGCTCCTTCCAGAACCAGCTTGCTTCCCTGAGCCTTGGCGGCAGAAAGTTTCTCGTCCGGGGTCAATTCAAATTCGAGTGTCTTCAGGAAGACACCATTTTTGTTGTAAGCTCGCAGTTCGTAATCAATCGAACCACTGCCAGTCACGCGAGCTTCGTAGGGAATCAAACGCAGAGTCGCAATTTCCTCGCTACCAGTATCTTCAGCGGCCAGTTCTGGAACGGGATCCGAAGTGACTTCGTGATCCTTCTTCCCGATACAGAGCAAGCGGTCCCGAGTACAGAAATAAACTCGACCATTGGCTATCGCAGGAGAGGCATAGATTTCGTCTGTACCGCTCCCCTTAGTAGCCAGCAACTGTGTGTGATACAGCTTCTCGCACTTTTCACGGCTCGGCTTGAGAATGTGAATATTGCCATTTACTTCCATCACATACAGCTTGCCATCCGCCCAGACAGGAGAGCCTTTTCCAACGGTTCCAATCGAGTATTCCCAGAGGATGTTGCCGTTCTTGGAATCGAAAGCAGTCAACTTGCCGGTATCGGTTACCACATACAGAATGCCATCTTTCACGAGCAGGCTCGCGTATCCAGCTTTGATATCATCAACACGCCAGACCGAACCGGATTCTGTAATATCGCCTGTTTTCGAAGCGTCAAAACATTGTACGCGACCGAATTCAATCGTGTCGATGTTGTCTTCCCCGTTGGAGATATAGACAAGATTCCCATCTGCAACCGGTGAAGAATTCAAACCACGCTTGGAAAGTTTGGCGCCCCAGATCGGTTCCCCGGTTCGAGCATTGATCGAATAGATCCCACCATCTGCATTTCCGGCAATCAGCATTCGCTGACCTTCAATGACGGTCACAATTGGGCAGGAGTAGTTCGTATCCAGTGGTGGACCACCCGGAGCAGAAACCCATTGGAGGACACCGGTTTTTTTATCGAAGGCGTAGAAACTCTGCTTTGGTGGTGGGACGGCTGTTTTCCCCCAGTTCAGACAGAAGAAGCTGACGATAATTCGATCTTCATCGATAATCGGGGTTTGTGTACGTCCGCCGTAGCCGGAGATCTTTCCGAATTCTTCAAACAGAGAATACTGCCATAGGACATTTCCATCGGGATCGTAACATTTGAATATCCCGCTCACCGAATGCACATAGACATTTCCAGTTTCAGGATCGCCAACCATGGAAGCCCAGCCCACGCGGGGAGCGGGGATGTCTGTCTGGAAAACATTGAAAACATCTTTCCAGAGCACTTCGCCAGTCTCGGCATCCCAGCAGACAACCTGTTCACGTGCGTGGATTTTTTCGACCGGATCAGCCACATCGTCATCGGTTCGACAATTCAGGTAGACACGACCGTTCATTACGATCGGTGTCGAACGTCCTCCAATGGGAGAATCCCAGAGGACATTCTCGCCAGTTTTGATGTCAAAACGTTCCGGCAAATTGGTTTCGCGAGAAATCCCATTCATTTCCGGGCCACGCCAATGGGCCCAGTCGCCAGCGTTCAGCGTTGTCGCGAACACCAGGCACAGGGTGAGTCCTGTCAGGTGTGTTAACTTCATAACCTATTCCTTTGCGTATGGTTTGGAATCGAGGTGTCATTCATGAGGCTGACATCATTCCGTTTCTTTCTTTAACGAACACAAAATCGTTAAAACGAAATCAGTTGATGTAGATATGCAGGTTTATTGAGTTTACGCATCCCATCATCGCTTGTAAACGATCCCCCGCAATCCCAGACGGGAAACGTCCTGAAAATCAGTTGAAAAAGGCGAGTACTTCAATTTAGTGATCCCCTTTCAAAATAACAGGATGATGCGCCACGGTTCTGTGAGCCGTGCATTTAAAAGACGGTAATGACTTGCACATTAAGCATTCTGGGGGCTCCGCTGCGCTCCGACTCCAGCCACCCAATCGTCTGCGTTATTCCTAAATACGTTACCAGCCTCACAATCGATTGAAATGCTATTTCCCCAATCGTCAGTCGCAAAACAGTCATATCCGCTATCGCATTCGGCTTTTGAGTGTCGTTGTTTTCGTAAGTAAGTTTCCACTTTATGAGAAATCCTCAGGAGTCGATGAATGAGAATGAGTCCTACAAGCACGATGCGCAAGCGAGTGTGTCCGGGTTCATTTCAACACACTCGCTTGCGCTTCGTGCTTGTAAACTTCGCAATCATTTAAAATCAGGCGAGTTGAGCAATTCCCATGGCAACAAAAAAAACAACAGACGCAGAAGCACCGCGCGGGCTCTTCCGCCGCTGGAGAAGCTGGTTGTACGATCCTCGAGTGATTGTCGGGTTGATCATTCTGTGTGCAGCCCCGTTTCTGGGAAATCTGTTGAGCAAATCCGGGACGGACTTCACCACTCTGCCCGAATATCAGGTCGACCGCCGCACGATTCAGCTCAAAGAAACGCCTGATTATCTTCCTGCTGATCTGCTCGAACGCACCTGGCAGCGAGCCGGGTTGGGGCAAACGTTTTCCATTCTCGAACCCGATCTGGCGGAACGCATCGGCCACGCGTTTGAAGAATCTCCCTGGGTCCGTAAGGTGATTCAGGTTCGATTACAATATCCGAATCGAATCGACCTGGAACTGGAATACCGCCAGCCGGTCGCTCTCGTGCAGTTACAGCAGGGATTTTATCCTGTCGATCGAGATGGCATTCTGTTGCCATCAATGGATTTCTCCGTCAAACAACTGGACAGTTATCCGATTATCGAAGGAATACAATCTGTTCCTCGTGGAACCGCTGGAAATCACTGGGGAGATTTATCGGTCTGGGGAGCGACACGATTAGCAGAGATGTTTCTGGCCGAAAGTGAGAATGGTTCACTGTGGGATCGTTATCAATTTGTAAAGATTCAGGTCGATGGCCAAGCCGCTGCTCAGGCGCAGACGGTCGAAGAGTTACATCAGGTCGCTTATCGTCTGATCACGAAAAAGGGGAGCGAAGTCATTTGGGGCGTCGCTCCTGAAGTTCCTGATCCAACCGAGCCGAATGCCGAAACGAAAATGAAACGTCTCGAAATGTACCTCCGCGACTTCGGTGGACTGCAAACGGCTCAAGGACCTGTGGAAATTGACCTGCGCCGCTGGAAAGATATCGCCCGACGCTCACTACCTCAACAGGGCGTGACGCGATAAGTATCTGTAGGTCAGGCAGTGCCTGACTCGGCTCGCCTCCCTTTCATTGAGAATTCAGAGTGGGTAATGTAGTTGAAAAATATGAGCTTGGGTGGCTGGGGTCGAACTGAAAGTGAGCCCCCAGATTATTTGACGATTCTGGGGGCTACGCTGCGCTACGACCCCAGCCACCCCAAAGCTGCTTAATCTCTCGTTCCCATGTCCTCCTTGGGTACGAGTAAATACACCCAACTTCCTGAAAACTGTCCCATGTCAATCACACAAGCCGATTTTCGAGCCGTTGGTGATCGGGAACTGCCGCTGCGAACGCGGCCCGACATCCGCATTGAACGGATCGGCTATCAGGGAACTGGCTACTGGATTGTCAAAGATCCCGTCGCACTGCGATATTACCGTCTGACTCGCGAACAGCATCAGGTGCTCGATTCGATGCGCGAGCCAAATACGCTCGAAAAGATTCACGAGGATTTGCAGCGGGAAAATCCTTCGATTCCCGTCAAACTCTCCGATGTCCAAAACCTGCTGGCCGATTTGCACGAGAAAAATCTGCTGTACACAACGCGTCTCGGACAGGGAAGACCGTTACTCGATCTGCATAAGAAAAACACCCGCAAAGAAATTCTACAAACGCTACAGAACTTTCTATTTCTGAAATTACCAGGCTGGGATCCCGAGTGGACTCTCAATGCGATCTATCCCTTCTTTAAGTGGATGTATTCCACCTGGGCAGTGATGATGGTTGTCACTTTGGCGACAGCCGCTCTGCTTCTGGTGGGCGTTCAGTTTGAAGAATTCCAAAGCAAACTCCCCGAGTTTCAGCAGTTCTTCGGCTGGCCGAATTTACTCTATATGTATCTGGTCATCGCCGGAGCCAAAGTCATTCACGAATTTGGCCACGGCCTGACCTGTAAACATTTCGGGGGTGAGTGTCATAAAATCGGCCTGATGCTGCTCGTCTTCAGTCCGACCTTATATTGTGATGTCTCCGACAGCTGGATGATGAAGAACAAATGGCATCGCATCTGGATCGGCGGAGCCGGGGCTTATATTGAAGTCTTTCTCTCTTCGCTCGCCGTCTTCGGCTGGTGGTTTTCGCAGCCGGGGATGTTTAATTATCTCTGCCTGAACCTGTTCTTTGTGACGACGGTTTCCACGGTAATTTTCAACCTGAACCCGCTCATCCGTTTCGACGGCTACTACATGCTGAGCGATTATCTCGAGATTCCCAATCTCAAGCAGAAGGCCGACAAAGCGTTAATGAAAGCGTTTGCCTGGTACTGCCTGGGCATTCACATGCCGGACGATCCATTTGCCCCAGACCGAAATCGTCACTGGTTCATCCTGTATGCGGTCGCTTCGTGGATTTACAAATGGGTGCTCGTACTGAGTATTGCCCTGTTTCTTTACACCTGGATGAAGCCATACGGCTTGCAGAATCTGGCTGTCAGCCTGACGGCAATGTCACTCGGAACAATGATTTACGGTTTGGGAAAATCGCTTTACCAGATCCTGTCGATGCAGAGGAACGAACCGATGAGCAAACCTAAAATTGCGTTTTCCACATTGGTTTTCGCAGGACTGATCACCTGCCTGATGATGATCCCGATTCCCTGGTGGATTCATTCGAGCTTCACACTCGAGCCATTTCAGGTTCAGCACGTATATTCAATTTCTCCAGGCGAACTTCAGGAAGTGAAAGTCCAGCCTGGTGCAGAAGTCGAAGCTGGAGATATTCTCGTTTTGCTGAAGAATGAAGAACTGGACGATCAACAACTTAAAACTCAAACGGAGCTTGAAGCTGCTCAGGCAATGCGAGAAACTGCTGTTGCTTTGAACGACCCCGATGAACTCCGCATGTCGGAGGAACGAATCTCTTCATTGACCGATCAACTCAATCAGATCAACGATCAGATTGAGCACCTGACAATCCGCGCGCCCATTTCCGGCAAGGTCATTGCCGCCGAATCAAAACCCGAGCCGAGATTAAACCAAACAGCGAAGCCTCAACTCCGAACCTGGTATGGAACAATTTTCGAGGAGCGAAACCTTCAGGCTTATCTCGAACCAGCCACGCATGTGCTGAGCATCGCTCCCAACAAAGAGATGCAGGCTGTGCTGCTGGTATCACAGGATGACCGCAACGAACTCGACCTCGGCACCCCGGTTAAACTGCGTTGCTATCACCTGCCCGATCTCATTTTTGACGGCTCAATCACCAGCATCGCCGATCGCCAAAGCGATTTTGCGCCCCGTCAACTCTCCAACAAAAGCGGCGGAGACCTGGCAACCGTCACCGACGACGAAGGCCGGGAACAATTGACCGAACTGGCCTATCAGGCAACCGTCAAACTGAACGAGCAAACCGACCTGATGCGAACCGGCTTGAGCGGTCGAGCGATGTTTATCGTCGACAAACGCTCCGTCGGCGGCTGGATCTGGCGCTATCTCCGCCAGACCTTCCACTTCCGGCTGTGATATTCAATAAACTCACCAAGTTAGCTTGCCCATCCTTGGCCAATAATCAGTCAGGCAATCATTCCTCTTCTTCGGAAACATCCTCAGAGACGATAACTTTCTTGACCGCTTTTTTTGCCGACTTCGGTTTGATGACCGAAATGATTTCCTGCAGGGGCGTTGTGATTCTTCGGCGGTCTTCATACACGATGACAACCTGCTTACTGAGGATTTCCTGGCCGATGACCTTGCCCTGCCCTTCGCGGGTCACGACCTCGGCTCCGATTTTCGGCAGTTCCCGCTGAAACTCTTCGTAAGTATCGTATTCGTAACGCAGACAGCATTTGAGGCGGCCGCAGCGACCGGAAATCTTGTTCGGATCGAGCGTCGCTTTCTGAACCTTGGCCATCTTCATCGAGACGGGTGGCATTTCGCTTAGATGCGTGTTGCAGCAAACCGGCTTTCCGCAATCGCCGTAATCGGCCAGCAAAGCCGCTTCGTCGCGGACCCCGATTTGACGCATTTCGATCCGCAGGGAGTATTCCTTGGCGAGAGCTTTGACGAGCTCCCGGAAATCAATTCGCTTTTCTGCCAGAAAATAAAAGACCGCTCGTTCGCCGCCAAACAGATGTTCGACATCGACCAGCTGCATCTGGAGTTTGCGTTCCAGAATCATTTTCGTACAGCCATCGAATTCGACCTGCTCGCGAATCCGACAGCGATCAAGCGTATCGTAATCGTCGGCATTCGGAAAACGCTGAATTTTCCCCTCAGGTTCCGGACTCTGCAGAAAGCTTTTAGCCCGTTCGGTCGCAGGCCCGAGAACTTCGCCCCATTCGTTACCCCGTTTGGAACGAATGATGACATCGTTTCCCCGTTGGGGCTCGCCTTTGCCTTTCCAGGTGAATACTCCGAGAAAACGTGTGGTGCCGTAGCGGACAATAAATTGATCGATCGGTTGATCGTCTGTCATTTTGAACTCAGTATTGAAATTTAAGCCCGGAAAGGGCATTGCAGCTGGATATTGCCTATTTAAATCACTGTACGTATTACATAAAAAACCGGGTGGCCCAGATAGCTTTGCTATCTGGGTGGACGCAGTCCATGAGAGATATTCGGATTGATGGTGATTCTGCAGAACGCCTCAAACGGCTGCACCGCCCCGAAATAATCTTTCGGGGCCACCCTATCATTATCCCAATCTCACACAACTGCAGGTCTGTTTATGATTTACGTACGGCTAATTAGTCATGTGCTTCGATTATGACTACTGACCGGCAGAGTTCCAAGTCGGACGCAGTAGCATTTCCAGATCGTGGCAAAACTGATCCAGACAGGCAGGCACACTGATTTTGCGGTCAATTTGCCGGGAGGCTTCAAAACAGCGGTCCATCGCATCGAGATAACAGTCAGAATGAACCTGATCCAGCTGCGACATTCCTGCTTCCGTCGTCAACGACTGATGAAAATACTGCAGACTGGTTTCAATAATCAGCAGAGCCGCTTCCCGTTGAGAATTCGTATCCGACCCCGCCTGACTCATCACTTCGTCAAAAACCATCGCCAGGTCAGCCGACATAATCTTCTGTCTGCCAAGCAGTTGCGTCACTTTGTGCAGTTCGTGCGATTCCCCAGACTGCAGACGCTCCAGAGCCGTTCTTGCTTTCGAGACCGAACCATCTGCCCGGCGTATCGCTTCCTCCAGCAGTTTCGAATCCAGTTCGCCTTCGTGTTCGACCATATTTATACGTGTCAGGATTTGATGCAGGTCTTCATCAGAGAGCCGTGTGAAATTCACCTGCTGGCAGCGGGAGCGTATGGTGGTGATGACCTGATCGGAATCAGTCGCGATCAAAATCAGAATGGCTCCCGGCCCCGGTTCTTCCAGAGTTTTCAGCAAAGCATTTGCACTGGAGGCGTTCATTTTATCCGCATCATCAATGACAGCAATCCGATATCCCCCCTGCATGGCCGAGAGAGATAAATCGTGACATAAGCCTTCGCGTCCCCGTTTTTCTGCCGAACCGACGAAAACCTCAATTGGCAATTCCGACTTCCCTTCCGGTAGGCCGACTCGAAATAAATCGGGATGAGAGTGAAAAATCACCTGACGGCAACTCGGACATTCGCCGCAAGCGGTCAATTCATCCCCCGGTCGATTCTGACACAGAAGTGCCTGTGCCAGATGGACAGCAAATGTTCGCTTGCCAATCCCGACGGCTCCAGTAAACAGATAAGCATGCCCCAACCGCTGACGGCTCGTCGCGCGACGAAACATCTCAAACTGAAGCTCATGGCCAATCACATTTTGCAGGTCGGTTGTCATACAGTATTTATACAATTGAGTTTGTGCCACGGCTCTGTGAGCCGTGTATTTTGTGTGTGATAACCGAACTGGAATAGCACGGCTCACAGAGCCGTGGC
>DEML01000058.1 GCA_002359185.1 Planctomycetaceae bacterium UBA2671 | reverse complement strand
TTCTTTATTCCGTTGGCCTTTTCAGAACGATTAGGTGTCGGATTCTGGAGTGCATTTGCAGCCGGAATCTTGCTGGCCTCGGCCACTATTGGCCTGTGGTTCTGGCTGGGACCACAAACCACAAAATAAATCAGCTTCGAATTTGCGATAAGTTTATTTTTAGACTTGTGACATCCAACAATAGCTTGAACAGAGAGCGGCTGACCGCGACAAAACCTGGCACGGTTCCCACTTTGCCTTTTGCTCACGGTCAGTCCGCTCCTTTGATATCGATAAAAAATTTGCTTTGAATGCGAATGGTGATATTCCCTTTGATATCCATGAAAAGAGTTGCCTTGAATGGAAATTGTGGTTTGCTAATCACCGTGGAATCACACTCACTCTTTCTCACAGGAGGACCACCATGCTCTTTCTCGGTATCGATCAACATGCACGACAACTGACAGTCTCGTTAAGACATCAACAAGGCGACGTCCTGCTAGCTCGTCATGTTAAACTCTGGGTGTATCAGTAATTCAGACAGTAATTATCAGAATATCGTGATACTCAGCAGGGCAATTTCTCTT
The DNA here is from genome assembly GCA_002359185.1 of Planctomycetaceae bacterium UBA2671. Taxonomy (GTDB): domain Bacteria; phylum Planctomycetota; class Planctomycetia; order Planctomycetales; family Planctomycetaceae; genus Rubinisphaera. The sequence goes on along the minus strand of DEML01000058.1, from coordinate 5,261 downwards.
GCTGGCTATCAATCTGCATGCCATCGGCACCACATCCAAATTCGGAATCGCAACTGGTCATGTTATGACATGACCAGCCTCCGGGCAATGTAGGGCTGGGACTATGGATGTCATAAAATGAAAGTTACAAGCATGCGACAAAGACTGGCTGTGGACAGGAAGGGAGGCAAATTAAAGGCAGGGAATCCCGTTCTACTACAGTATGCTGCAGCGGCTTTTTGATGTTTTGAGCCTTGTATTTCCACTCAATCACCCGCTACACAATCAAAAAAACGGCTATAAAACGGCTGTCCGCAATTTTACAGTTATTCTTGCATCAATGCATTGACATATGGTTGGATATGGCACATGTTTATTTTTCCAATTTCTAAGTTGCCAAATCTGGCTATTTACTTCAAAGGAGCTTTCTGATGAAGCACTCACGGCGTCTGTCTGGGTTTACGTTGATCGAACTTCTTGTAGTGATCGCAATCATTGCAATACTAGTGGATTTGCTTCTACCTGCCGTTCAACAGGCGCGTGAAGCCGCTCGCAGAAGCAGTTGTAAAAACAATTTGAAGCAAATTGGCCTCGCATTACACAATTATCATGATGTGTACAATACGTTTCCACCGGGAGCAACCTGGACTCAGGACCAGAACTGGGGAAGCTCGTTTTTGGTCTCACTTCTTCCCTATGTTGAAGAATCAGCAGCTTACGACCAAATCAACTTTGATGTCTGGCCTGGATGGGCAACCAACTTCCCCGTCTACAATGGACTGATGGTTGACACTTACAAATGCCCATCATCGCCACTGCCCAAATGGAGAGAGCGAGACAACGTTAAATTGCTGATCCCAGATTACGTCGGACTTGCCGGGGCGACTTTAGGACCTGGGCCCGTTGATGCTGATAACAATAATATCCTGGATGGAACATCCAATGTCACGATTTCTGGACGGGTCGGTCGTGATGGAGCGCGAGCAAGTCTGATTGTTAATAATAACCGAATTGAGATGAATGGTATTCTTCATTATCAAAGCAGTGTTCAATTTAAAGACATAATTGATGGTTCTTCAAATACAATGATCGTGGCAGAACAATCAGACTTTGGTGACTTGCAGACGGACATCCGCTCTGGCTGGAACTGGGGTGGTTGGATGGGGTGTGCCAACTGCTGGGATCGGGCGAACTTAGGTCACTTTGATGGTGCACACACCGCAAACATAACGACACTTCATTTGAATTGGCCACCCGGATCCAAACCTCAGCGGGATAGTCACGCTTTCCTGGGAGCAGGCGGGGAAGGACCTGGAAACCTTCCCATTCAATCTGCTCATTCGGGTGGTTTTCAGGCGGTTCTTGCCGATGGCAGTGTCAAATTCCTGAGTAATAATCTCGACATCGGAACTGCGTTTAATCTGGCTGATCGTCGAGATAAGAATGTCGTCGGCGAATTTTAGGCAGCCAGCATAAACAGTAATCTAAAATCATAGAGTTGGAAAACCGGTTTACTCAAAACCGGTTTTCTGTCTTTAGAAACACGACTGTGTTCAAATAGACCCAAAATCAAATACTAGAGGAGATAATGTTTTGAAATTTACAACCAGAACTACTTATTACCAACTTTTCACTGTCTTAATTTTCTGCCTGTCGTTAGGTTGTGGTGCAGGCGATCCCGGTTCAGCCAGTCCTTCCAAGAATGCGACTGTGTCCGGAAAGGTGACCTCGGGAGGTCAGCCGGTGACGAATGCCGTGATCTCTTTCGAGAAGCCAACCTTTGGTGCATGGGGCAGTGAAATCGGCGCTGATGGGACTTATCAGGTCGAATTAGCTGCTGGCGACTTCAAAGTCTCTGTGACTCCCAAAGTGGCCGCGACAACGAACATGGAAGCGGGGAACGTTCCACAAGCTACCGAGCGTAAAGACATTCCGCAGAAATATCGTTCTGCTTCGACGTCAGAGGTGACTACGACAATTAATGAAGGTGCAAACACTTTTGATCTGGAATTAAACGAATAGTGACGATTGACTGACGCTGATGATTTTTGATCCATTATTCTCTTCTATTCACGCATTATGCCAATTCAACGGCATAATGCGAATTATTTTTTTAGCTCTAAAATCGTGGTGCATGCCACTAGGGATCGTTGGGGGCTGCCTGTTTCTGACATCGTGCAGCCGTCAGACAGTTACCGAAACGACGGAAGGGACAGAGTTCCCGAAGCAGGACGTCAATCTCCCCATCGATGAATCCGAATTCGCCACTGATGCAGTTCCGAGACAAGAGCAACCAGATGACTGGTTTCGCGACGTGACCCCAAAATCCGGTATCAATTTTCGTCATCATTCCGGACGGGACGCCCATCACTTCACCATGGTTGAAACATTCGGCTCCGGCGTTGCCTTATTCGATTACGATTTGGATGGCGATTTAGACGTTTATTGTGTCGGGGGAGGAACCATTTCCGCTGACCTGAAAATATCAGGAATTCCTGGCAGGCTTTATGAAAATCAGGGAGATTTTCAGTTTTCTGATGTAACCCGTGAAGCTGGATTGGAGACCGATATTGATTACTCCCATGGGGTTGCCGTCGGCGATGTCAATTCGGATCGTTACCCGGATCTATTCATTTCCTGCTATGGTCGATCCCATTTGTTTCAAAATGAAACAAATGGATCTTTTCGTGATATTACCTTTGAAAGTCGTCTACAGCTTGATGGCTGGCACACTGCTGCAGCGTTTGCAGATCTGAATCGAGATGGCCACACCGATTTGTATGTCGCTGGCTATCTGATTTGGAAACCCGATCTGGATGAGTTATGCCTCGATCCGAAGAGTGGCTTGCGAGATGTCTGCATGCCAGGAAAATTTCCGGATGCACCTGACCATCTTTTTTGGGGGCAGGGTGATGGGACATTCCTCCAAGCAGATTCCGAACGGATAGGTTTAAGGAAAGATGGAAAAGGACTTGGAGTCGTGATTGCTGACTTCGACAGAAATCACATTCTGGACATTTATGTTGCCAATGATGTCGTGAGAAACCACTTGTATCTTGGCCAAAATGATGGGACATGGCTTGAATCAGCGGTCGTCTCGGGGGTAATTGGCAACGAATTTGGTGTTCCCGAAGGAAGCATGGGAGTTCATGCAGGAGACTTCGACAGGGATGGCTGGCTTGATCTGGTGGTGACCAATTACGAATTCGAAGAAAATGATCTCTACCATAACGAAGGCAATGGATTGTTTTCACATAAGACAGTGCCTTTGGGGTTGTCTGGTCCTTGTAAACCCTATGTTGGATTTGGCACATTATTGACCGATCTGGATATGGATGGATGGGAAGACCTTGTGATCATCAACGGGCATGTAACCTATCGCAATCGAAAATACAGTTATCTGCAGCCACCTTTTTTATATCGAAATGAACAGGGGAATCGTTTCCAGAACGTTACCTCTTCTGCTGGTCCCTGGTTTAGTCTTCCACATGCTGGGCGTGGAATCGCTGTCGGGGACCTCAATAACGATGGAGCGCCAGATTTAGTTGCTGTCGAGCAGGATGGTCCTGTATCAATTCTGCAAAACCTGAATCCACCTGAAAACTGGATTGGAGTGCAACTGGTCGGCGATCAATCCTGTACTGATCTTACTGGCACCATGGCAACCGTTGAGGGAGTCGTGCCGGAATTGACTAAGGCAGTAATCAGTGGGGGGAGTTATCTATCTCATTCAGACCAGCGTCTCTTGCTGCCACTAACGTCTCCTGATACTGATCACATTGACATAACTCTGACCTGGCCTGATCAAACCCGCGAACGATTCTCTCAACTCAATACAAGACAATACCATCTCCTCACGAAAGGAACCGGAAACCTGATCATTGAGACGATTTCAGAGAGAGATGATCAATCATGACACAGGTTTCAACTGAACGACCACGAAAACCTGGAATCTACAGACTGCTCGTCCTGATTTTCATTTTGATTTTGATCTCTGCAGGATATTACTGGTACCGCATTGTCTCTCCCCAACGGATGTACCAACAGGCATTGAACCTTTCGTCATCCCATCCTGCAGAAGCAGAATCATTGCTGGAAATGGCGATACAACGTTCTCCTGCGACACATCAGGAATGGCTATACCTTCGAGTCAAATTACTCGTCAACATGAATCGATGGGAGGAAGCAGCGGGGCAATGGAGTCTCATCACTGATCCGGCAAATTTGCCTGCGGAAGATCTTTGTCAGTTGGCATTCGTGGCCAAGCAGCAAGGTCACCTGGCATTTTCAGAGCAGGTTTTTCAGGCTGCCAAACACGAGCAGCATCTCCTTCCGGATATTCTAAGATCGCTCATTCAGATTCATCTTCAGTTAGGACAGGAGGATCTTGTCATCCAGGAATGTCATGAACTATTGGAGATCAAACCACTGGATTCAACAGCTTGGCAGATAATAGGTACGGTTTATTTAACACGTAAAGATTTTAAGGAAGCCGAAGATGCTTTTCGTCGATGTCTTCGTACTTCAAATGATCCGCGACAAATTTCCAGCGTTCGTGAAAATCTAATTCAGTCATTGATCGATTCCGGCCAACTGGAGAGCGCGCAAGAGGAGTGGAACCATCTTCAGGCGACCAGTTCGGTTCTGTCCGAACGAGCCATTCTGGAATATGCCTGGCTCTTGAGAGCTAAAGGGGAATATGAACAAGGGCTCAAGTTTCTCAAAGAATATTTTAAAGAGAATAGGAAACTTAGCAACAAAGCATTACTCATGCGTGGCATGTTACTAATGGACTCAGGCCAACTTGAAGATGCACAGAATGATTTCCAACAGATCATAAACATTGAACCTTGGAACAAGGAAGCTCATCAACAACTTGCCATGGTTTATACCCGACTTAAAAAAACTGATTTTGCTCAAAAACATCATAAAATTGCTGAAAAGTTGAATAACGATACTTTGGCATTGTTAAAACTAAATAGTCAGCTGAGACAAAACCCAGGCGACACAAATTTACGTAAACAAATTGCGGACCTTTATCGATCTCTGGGAAAACCAGATCTAGCCAGGGAATTGTTGAAATCTCACACTTCGTTTCCGTAGTCCGTGAATGACTTCCTTTGATATCGATGAAAGAGTTGCTTTGAGTGGAAATTGTGATTTCCCTATGGATGTGAAATCACACTCACTCTTTCTCACAGGAGGACCACCATGCTCTTTCTCGATATCGATCAACATGCACGACAACTGACCGTATCCTTAAGAGACCAGCAGGGCGATGT
>DEML01000016.1 GCA_002359185.1 Planctomycetaceae bacterium UBA2671 | reverse complement strand
AAAAAGTGCGAAAGTCAAACTAAGAGTCCAGAAATTTTTGACACCAAAAACCAAATGAAGTTTTACTATTGGATGTCAATTGCCTCGGGAATTTTCGTGCCATTGTAATAAAATCTAATCAATAGAATTTTAGCTTTGTCAATTTCCTGGACTCTCACTGATCTTGGCGTCTTGGCGGTTTTCAATTTTATAAATCCAGATTTACGAATTCTCATTTCATGCTTGACTCAATTGCATCCCGCCAGAACCTCTGCCAAGATATTCGGTTATGAGACAAGCCGAATTATCACAACTGGAATTGCTTTCGCATATCGATCATTTGATTGATCGTTGCGACGACTGGCCGGGCGAGGGAACGCGCTGGGAGCCTGCTCAACGGGCACGTCATTTTCTGCAGCGAGTACTCCCTCGTGTGCGGAGTGTTCGCGAACGCCTGCAGATGCCCTTAGTCATTGCGATGTTTGGCGGCACAGGGACTGGGAAAAGTTCACTGGTGAATGCGATACTCGGGCAGGAAGTGACCAGTTCGGGACGTCAGCGACCGACAACATTGCGTCCACAAATTCTGGTGCATCCTGAAATCAATTTTGATCTTCTGAAACTGCCGACCGACGACTGCGATCTGGTACGAGCGAATGTGCCTCTACTGGAAGATATTGTGATAGTCGACTGTCCCGATCCCGATACTTCGGAGACCGAAGATGCTTTCAGCAATGTCGAGCGTCTCCGCAAATTTCTGCCCCATTCGGATGTCTTGATTTACACTTCGACTCAGCAGAAGTATCGCTCAGCCAATGTGCAGAATGAACTTCGCGATGCGGCTGCAGGCTGCAAACTGGTATTCGTGCAGACCCATGCCGACCGAGATGTCGATATCCGCGAGGACTGGAAAAAACATCTTTCGGATGAATATGAAATTCCAGAGCTCTTCTTTGTCGATTCCGTCAAAGGACTGCAGGAACAACTCAGCGGGAAGCAGGCCAGTGGGGAATTGGCCCGTCTGCAGAACTTTTTATTGCATCAGTTGTCATCCTCAAATCGCGGACGAATTCGACGGGATAATGTTCTCGATTTGTTATATGCAACCCTCAATCGGACTTCGAATCTCCTGCAGGAATATCAGCCTGCTTTGCAGAAGATGAAGGCTGAGTTGGAGAAAAATACGCGTGGCATCCAGGAAAAGATGTCCCGTCAGTTACAGGAAGATTTACTCGGAGCACGTCAATTGTGGGAACGGCGATTAGTCGATGCCGTCGTGAGGCGTTGGGGGAGCAGTCCGTTTTCCTGGCTGTTGCGGCTCAATCATAGTCTGGGAACGCTGCTGGGATCGTTCGGTTTGATGCGTGCTCGCACAACCGCACACATTGCTCTACTGGGGTTGACTCAGGGGGCAAGGCTGTGGAAGCAGCATCAGCAGGAACAGGATTTTACGTCGCTTGTTTCCGAATTGAATGACCTTGCTGTCAGTGAAGGGGATATCGAAGAGAAGCGAATCGTCCTGAATGGATATGCTCGACAGGCTGGTATTGATACGAAAAATCTGACCGATAATGTGAACGTCCAGCAACTGGCCATTGGAAGTGGATTTCAGGAAGAGTTTCTGCACGATGCTCAAAAGGAAGTCGATCAGGCGGTTGAGACGTTAGGACAGAAGAATTCGAAAACGTATGTGCGGGTGATGTACGATCTGCTGTTTTTGATTTACCCTGGCTTTCTGCTGTATCGTATCGGCAGAAACTTTTTTTACGATTCGTTCCTGCAAGGCCAGGAAATCCTGACGGCAGACTTTTACATACCCGCAGGTGTGTTTCTGCTGCTCTGGTGCGGGCTGTTTCTCATGCTCTTCACGAGACGATTGCGTCGTGGATTGAAAAAAGAAATTCGCAATCTGGTTTCAAGACTGATTCAGCGCCGGTTGCATCACGATCTTTTCCCGGCTCTGCAGCACGAATGTCAGTTGGCGATCAGTCAGTATGAAGATCTCGTCAATCTGGAAGAAGAGTGCAGTTCACTGAGAGCGGAACAAGCCTCGGAGACGAATCTGGCCTCGCCACGATAACGTTTAAAGATCTCAAGTTCTGGGGTCTACGCTTCGCTTCGACCCCAGCCACCCTGTCATAAACTCTAACCACTCACCTCTATTATTTTTCAGCCGGCTTTTCTTCTGCCGGCTTCAATTGGGAGGCTTGTTCGACAAGCTGTTTAATCTGATCGCTATTTTCATCGTGACCTGCCCATTGAATATCGCTGTTAGGGTGCTGGATCTTTTCAATTTGCCGTTCCTGTTCGAGCCGCTTGGCAATCGGGAACATGTGAGGATCTTTATATTGAACCGGAGGGAGTTGTGGTTCTGGTTGTTTGAATTGCTTGGAGAATATCTGGTAAATGGGTCGCTTGATTTTGGCACCGGCAAACATTGGGCCATCGTAAATGGTGCCTGACTGTAAAGGTCCAACTCCCAGGAACCACGATTCTTTCGACCGACTGCGGCTCGACTTTACCCCGGCTTGCCAGACTGGTTCTTTCGATTCCCGATGATAAGCAAACACACCAATCTTGGCGGCTCCGATTTGATGCTTCTTTTTGGCAAAAGAAATTTCAGGAATGGCGGGGATTGGAGGGGTGGCGGGATTCAGAGCAGAGACGGAACTCAGGACATTGGAAGCGGGAATTCCATAACTGACTTCGTGTTGATCATTTCCCAATGCGCCCACACGAGCTTCGATAATATAATCGGCTTGCTCTGCTTTCTCTTCGAGCTTGCAGTTAGCCGCCAGTATCTGCTGCCGCAACGAACTGATGATGTAATCTCCGTTAACAAAACCAATGCCCTTAATGTCCTTAATGTATTGGTCCTGAAAATAAACTTTCTGACCGGACAACGGTGTAAAGTCAATTTGAGCCACAACTCGGTCGACGGCATCGGACGTGAGCAGTTGTTCTGTCCCATTTTGAACCATACTCTTCCCGCAACCACTTAAAACGAGGCATATTACCACGAGTGGAAATAGAGATCGGCAGGGATAGCAGAAGGAATAGAACATGGCCACGTAGAAATTAAAACACAGGTGGGTTGTCAGGTGGTGATCATTATAGCGGAAAGGGCCCACTCACCAAGATGGACCGGAATCCTTGAGAATTCTTACGGAATGTGGCTGAGAATTGTAAGAATTACAGAGGGGCTGGGGCGTTCTCGAAGAGAAGCCTCCGAATCGGTTAACTTCCGGGGGCTTCCGTTAAAGCGGAGCGCCCCGCCACCCCTGATCATTTTAACTAAATCAGGATTAGTTAGCGGTTCTCAGCACTTCATCAAACTTCTGCAAGTTCGCGTTCGCGGTCTGGTTCGGATTGAAGTTCTTTCGCATCACGTCCCCAGAGCAATTTGACGAGCCCCTGTTTGGCTTCCATGGTCAGGCTGAAGAGTAAAGGTACAAGAATGAGAGTGAAGGCCGTCGAAACGATCAATCCTCCCAGCACGACGCTACCAAGTCCGCGATAAAGTTCGCTACCTGCTCCCGGGAACAGGACGAGTGGCATCAAGCCGAGAACTGTTGTGGTGGTTGTCATAAAGATTGGACGTATACGAGTTCGAACAGATTCTAGAATGGCAGCTGAAGGCGACATTCCTTCGAGCCGAATCAGGTCGAGCGAGTGATGCACAATCAGAATCGGGTTATTGACCACCGTTCCAATTAGAATCACGAAGCCGAGCATTGTCAGAACATCGAGCGGTTGGAAGACGAACAGATTGAGCAGTTGTAATCCGAGAATTCCTCCGACCGCTCCCAGGGGAACACTCAGAATAATGACGAACGGGTACAACCACGATTCAAACAGAGCCGCCATCAGCAGATAAGTGATGAGCAAGGCCAGACCAACATTAAAGCGAAGCGAGAGCCAGGTGTCACGGAGTTTATCGGCCGTTCCACTTAAGTTGACTCGATATCCATCCTGGCCTAACTGTCCACTGTCGTACATCGGTTTGACGATTTGATTCTGGATCACCTGCATCGCATCTTCAAGAGCCATAGTTGGCGGAGGCGTGACGACAATCGTAATGGCGCGTTGACGTTCGCGGTGATCGACCTGTTCGGGGCCGCTACTCATTTCGACATCCGCCAGTGTTCCCAAGGGAACCAACTGGCCAGTCGGCGTGGCAACGGGAAGTGCGGCCACATCCTGGGTTGACTGCACGCTGCGTTCGAGGCCAATAATCGTTAGATCGATTTTATCGCCGCCTAGAAAATAATCTCCAGCATATGCGCCATCAACGAGAGCATTGGTCGTATAGCCGAGATCTTCACTCGACATATTCATTTCTGCCAGTTGCAGCAGACGGGGATTCAAATGAATTTCCGGGCTGGAAAGATCGAGACTCGGAACAGGCCGGGCCTGCACATCTGGGATTAACTGCATGACCTGGCCGAGAACCTGCCCACCCATGCCAACCAGTTTTTCGAGATCGGGACCGATGATTTCCACGTCAATGGTTCGGCCTGCTGCCAGTCCCTGCTCGAACAAACTGGATTGCTGAGCCACAGCGAATGTCCCGGGAATCATCATCCCGGTTTTCCGAATGAGCGGAATCAGTTCCCCAGCTCGCAGGGGATCGTGAGCACGCAGTCCCATAAACACCATGCGACCACGGGCGACGAAGAAGAAGTCTCCAATGACCGGGAACGGAAGCTCTTTCGCTTCAGGGCTATCAGGATCGATATCCCAGTAAGGCCGCAGAGCCGCTTCCACGGTTTGGCCCATATCCATCAATTCATTCTGGTTATATCCCGGCGGGGGAAGCAGAATTCCGAAAACCAGATTGCGGTTTCCGGTAGGCAGGTAATCGACCTTAGGCCACATAAACCAGCTGAGTATGATCGCTGCTCCGACCATCGAGAAAATCATGACCAGTCGCAGCACGACACTGCCGATGAACATGCGATTGATACCGACGATCATGCGGACAAATTGATTACCAGTTCCTTCGATGAGCCTGACAATGGACGCTTTTCGCTCAGGTTCTTTGTCCAAACGATCGAGCTCTCTTTTGGGACCAGCTTTCAGAAGTCGAGCCGCTGATGTGGAAATGAGTGTGACAGAAACAATCATCGATAAACCAACAGCAGAACTGATCGCCAAAGCGATATCCTGAAACAGCTGCCCGGCTTCTTCTTCAACGAACACAACCGGTAAAAACACAGCAATCGTTGTCAATGTCGACGCGACGACTGCTCCCCAGACTTCGTAGGTGCCCTGCTTGGCGGCTTCGAGTTTGGACTTGCCCATCTGTGCATGGCTGTAAATATTTTCGAGCACAACAACCGCGTTATCGACAAGCATCCCGACCGCAAATGCGAGTCCAGCCAGTGAGATGACATTGAGGGATCGACCTAACATCCCCAGAACAAGGAAGGTTCCGATGATACTGGTCGGAATCGCCAGACTGACGATCAATGCTCCGCGGGCATACCAGAAACCGGCCAGCAGAATCAGCACGAGACTGATCGCAAAAAACCACGGATTTACATAAGCGGCTGCCAGGGCAAAGACAAGAATGAAAGGAGTGAGCATCAATGTGCGAATATTAAGATGCAGGAACTGCATCAGCACAATCATTGTCAACGCACCGCCGATGAAAATGTTCTGCTGGACCAGATTTACCGACGAGTAAATGTATTCGGTTTCATCATACACTTGCAGCAGTTGCAGTCCTCGCGGTTTGAGGATCTTCTCATCGACCTCGGCTCGAACTTCTTTGAGACCTTCCATGATATCGAGCACATTCGCACCGGTCTCCCGGATACAGTTGACCGCGATACTCGATTCCCCAAATCGTCGAACAAGGCCCGTTGGCTTTTTGTATCCGAGGCGGACTTCGGCAACATCGCGAACATAGACGGGAGCTCCATCCCGCACCGCAAGCAACTGCTGATTGACATCTTCAATATCGCGGAACTGGCCGAGTGTTCGAACGACCCAACGACGTTTGCCTTCCCAGAAATCGCCGGCGGAAGTATCGGCATTCTGGCCACGCAGTACACGACGGACATCTCCAATTGTTAGTTGTCGGGAGGCCAGCTTTTCAGGATCGACGACAACCTGCAGTTCTTCTTCAAGACCACCGATGACGTTCGATTGCGAGACGCCGGGTACACGCTCGAAGCGGGCTTCTATTTCGTCTTCGGCAAACCGACGCAACTTGGGGACATCCAGTTCATCGGGGGGGAGCAACTCTTTAATTTCCGGATTGACTGCTGCCATTTGTCGCAATCGCAGCATCGTCAAGCCGATGTTGTGGGAATTTCGCGCCTTGCCGATTTCTTCCCGATGTTCCGGGTGCTTCTGTAGAAACTTTTCGAACTGTTCCTCATCGGGAGCACGGGCACTCAGAATGAACCAGGCGATTGGACTGTCGGAAGAGTTCGCGGTACTGATAATCGGCTGGTCGGCATCTTCTGGATAATCAGGCACCTGCTGCAGGCGGGAGTTCACCTTGAGCAGGGCTTCGTCCATGTTTGTGCCGACTTGGAATTCGAGAGTGATTGTCCCTTTCGAATCTGCACTTTCAGATTTCAGCTTGATGATACCCTGAACACTTTTGAGATACTCTTCCTGTTCGACAACAATTTCCCGCTCAACTTCCTGGGGACTGGCGCCCGGCCAGGAGGTTTCCACGGTAATCGTGGGGCGATTGACTTCAGGCGTCAATTGCATTGGCATGCGCATAAAGGCGACGAATCCGAACAGCCCCATCAGCAGAATGCCAACGATCACCTTAATCGGGTTTTTGATAAATGCTTCAATAAGCGACATGAGAGTCTTACCATTTTGTATCTTTGATCTCGATTGGATTGCTCCAATACGAATGTAGGACAGGCATCTTGCCTGTCAGTAAACAAGACAGGCAAGATGCCTGTCCTACTTCGCTTAATCTTTAATTAGGTGCTGGTGGTGCGGTCAGTTCACTACCATTGGCTTGATTTGTCGCTTGAGTTTCCGTTTTCTCAGGCTGAGGCACAACCTGCTGACCGGGACGTAGGCGTTCGTTGCCGCGGATCACAACCTGATCCCCCTCATTGAGTTCGCCTTGAACGACAATATGGTCGCCATTGGCAACACCGATGACGACAGGAACCGGTTTCACGGTAGCCGGTTCTTTTTCTTTGCCAGGGACAACGACATAGACAATCCGTTGTGGTCCTCCCAGAACCAGAGCATCTTTCGGCAACAGGAGGGCTTCTGCTTTGTTTCCAGTGGGCAGATGAACCCGAGCCTGCATTCCCGATTTGATCAGAGGATTTGCTTTGATGATCTTATTTCCAGCTTCATCTTGAGTCAGTTCAGAAATTTCAATGGTGTTTTTGACACGAACTTTAACGGGAAAGGTTCGGGAGCGTGTATCAGCCTGGGGGATGATCAATTCCACGGTTCCTGTGAACAAGTGGTCCTGCAAAGCCGGAATCTCGACGGTGACTTCCTGCCCCTTGCGGATGTAGGCAATGTATTGTTCAGGTACATAAGCTTCGACATCGACAAAGTCGAGTTCGATCACCTCGGCAACCAGTTCTCCCTGACTGACCCACTGACCGACTTCAGTATGCTCGGCTGAGACAAATCCATTAAATGGGGTGCGGATCGTATGTTTCTTTAATTGGTCAGCCAGTCGATTAGCAACTGCTTTGCGAATTGCAACCTGTGCACGAGCTTGAGCAACCTGTTCTTTTCGAGGACCTTGGACGACTAAGTCGTAAGCTTCGGACATTTGCACATACATCTGTTCGGCTTGGATATAGTCGGATAAGATTAACTGAATTTCATCAGAATTAATCGCTCCGCGCCCGTAAAGATCTTCGGCTCGTTGTTTCTTTTTCTCGTTGTAATCCTTAGCAGCTTTCGCAGCAGCCAGGGCGGCTTTGGCCCGGCTGATTTCTTCTGGCCGCGAACCGTTTTCCAGTTCCTGCAATTCTTCTTCACGTAATGTCTGTTCGTGAACAGCAGCCTCATGCTCTAATCGAATAGTTTCAGTTAATAATTGAGCCAGAGCGGATCCTGCTTCAATATAATCCCCTTCATTGACGGGGAATTCAGAAACCCGACCATTCACTGCACTTCCGACCGCTGCGGTTTTCATCGGGCGAACAGTGCCGACAAAATTCTGCCCCACCGCAACTTGTTCTTTGATCACTGGGGAAACAACCACCGGAGAAGGGCCGAACTGAGCATTCGCCTGACTGACCATTAATGTCAGAATCACACCCAGAGTTGCCAAGCCTCGGAGAGCCTGAGAGAATTGAGTATGAAGAGATTTGTATTGTTGTAGTCTGATAAACAACTGACGCATCAAGTAGTGTTGCATGGTGATGTCATTAATTCAAAGAGGTTCTGTGAGATGCTGAATGCACAGGCCCACTGGTAAGGATAGCGTTTGTGGTTGAGTTTGAATTGATCGAGGAACTCAAATCATTGCAGAAGTATGATAGCAGAGTCAATCTTGGAATTGGAGATGACTGTGCAATTTTACCTCAGCGAGCCGGATTTGAAACACTCGTGACGACGGATCTCCTGCTCGATGGGGTTCATTTTCGAACTGAAGTCCATTCCCTGAAAATGATTGCCCGCAAATCGCTGGCCGTTAATGTTTCGGATATCGCAGCCATGGCGGGCACACCCACCGCTGCTTTTATCAGTTTAGTCTTTCCCAAAATCTGGAATGCACAGCGTGCCAGACAATTATTTCAGGAACTGGTTCACGCTGCTCAGGAATTTCAGATTCCCATTGCCGGGGGCGATACAAACACCTGGTCTAACCCGCTGGCAGTAAATGTTTTAATCTATGGAGAAGTCGAGCAGGGTCAAGCGATTCTACGCAGCGGTGCGCAGCCGGGTGATCGGATTTGCGTCAGTGGTCCTCTTGGGGGAAGCATCTTCGGCAGACAATTCACTTTCACACCTCGCATTTCTGAAGCGAAGTGGCTCCGCAAAAATGCAAGAGTGACTTCGATGATCGATCTCAGCGATGGCCTGATTTCCGATCTAGGCCATATTCTGGAAGAGAGCAGTGTCGGAGCCGAGATTTTTGCTGAAAAAATTCCCATTTCAGAAGACGTTGGACAGTCTGTCGATGGGATCTCTCCGCTCGATCATGCCCTCAGTGATGGTGAGGATTTCGAGTTACTCTGGACAATGTCACCTGCAGAGTTGGAAAAAGTTCTTAATCTCCAGTCGTGCCCAGTCAATATCATCCCAGTTGGCATCATCACAGAAACGCTCGGCTGTCTCTTGGTTGACGAACAGGGTCATAAAAGCCCATGCTCATTGCAGGGATTTGTTCACAAATTCCATGAAGATTCTTAGCCAATCCAGATGTAAGCTTTATACAGACATAGAAACGCAAAGTCTCATGCGGTATATCCATTTTTTATTTTTCATCTGCCTGATCGTGACAGCACTCGAAAATGCGAAAGCGGAAGATCTCAAACCCCTCGATTTTTCACATGAGATCGTGCCGATACTTAAAAAGCATTGTGTCGAGTGTCATGGGAAATCGAATGTGAAGGGGGGATTCTCGATTAATACCCGGGCTCTCTTTCTCGAAAGCGAAGCGGCCATCCCGGGTAAACCTGAATCGAGTTATTTTCTAGATTTGATCAACTCCCCCGACCCCGAATTGCAGATGCCGCCGTTCGAGAAGGATCGGGTTTCTCCTGCTGAAATTGCGTTACTCACTCGCTGGGTCAAAGAGGGAATGCCCTGGGAAGCGGGCTTCACTTTTGCAGAATCCACTTATGAGCCTCCGCTGCTGCCCCGCAAGCCGGAATTGCCGGTTGCCCAAGCAGGTCGCACGCATCCGATCGATCGCATTCTCGATCACTATCTCAGCGAACATTCCGTAGCGATTCCCGCACCGATTTCCGACGAAGCATTCCTGCGAAGAGCTTCCCTTGATTTGACAGGCCTGCTGCCGACGCCAGAACTACGCGATCAGTTTCTGCAGGATCAGTCTCCAGATAAACGGGAACAGTTGATTCACAATCTGCTCGATAATCCGATTGCCTATGCTGACCACTGGCTGACATTTTGGAACGATTTGTTGCGAAACGATTATACAGGGACGGGATTTATTACGGGGGGGCGTAGTCAAATCAGCGGCTGGCTCTACGCGGCCCTGCTCAACAACAAACCCTATGACGAATTCGTTCGCGAATTGATCGCTCCCCCTTCCGGCGAAAGTCGAGGGTTTATCGATGGTATTAAATGGCGGGGCGAAGTGAGTGCCGGGCAAACGGTCGAAATCCAGTTCTCCCAAAGCATTTCGCAATCACTGATGGGCATCAATATGAAATGTGCATCGTGCCACGATAGTTTCATTGACCGCTGGAAATTGAGCGAAGCTTATGGACTGGCTGCGATTTATTCGGAACGCCCTCTTGAAATTCACCGTTGTGACAAACCAACCGGCGAACAGGCTCAGGCCCATTGGATCTTTCCGGAACTCGGCGATATTGATGCCTCTGCCCCTCGTGACGAACGCTTGCAGCAACTCGCGAACCTGATGACTCATCCCGACAACGGACGACTCACCCGCACAATTGCCAATCGATTATGGAACCAGTTGATGGGCCACGGCATTGTGCATCCAGTCGATGCCATGCACACCGAACCCTGGAATGCCGATTTACTCGATTACCTGGCGAGTTATCTGGCCGAACACGATTACGATTTGAAACAACTGCTTGCCCACATCGCCACATCGCAGGCGTATCAATCGCAAATGAAATCGGTACAGCAGGAATCGGACTCTGACTATGTTTATCGAGGCCCGCGCCCAAGACGTTTGACAGCTGAGCAATTTCTGGATGCCGTCTGGCAATTAACCGACTCGGCTCCCAATAATATCGATGCTCCCATCATTCGAAATCTTGCAGACGAAGAAGAAACGAGACAACTCAACTTGACCGCGGAATGGATCTGGGGAGATTCTGCAGCTGAAGGAAAGATTCCTCCCGCCGGGGAATCGATCATGCTGCGAAAGAGTTTTACTCTCGATGAACTGCCGGAAAGAGCCGTCGGTGTACTCAGTTGTGACAATGCTGCCATCGTGTATGTGAATGGCAAAGAGGTCGCACATAATAAAGACTGGCAACAACCGACTACCGTAATTCTGCGGCCTCACTTGAAAGTCGGCGGGAATCAGATTGTCATCCGGGCAACGAATGAAGGATCCACACCCAACGCAGCCGGTTTCTTTTTCGAAGCTCGACTGCTCCACCCCAGTGGAGAGACAACCACACTGACCAGCGATTCCACCTGGGAGTGGAATCCGACTTTAAATGAACCTAGGGAAGGACGACTGGGACGAATCGCAGGAACCTGGCAGCCAGTCACAAATGTGCCTGCCTTATCCGTCTGGACAAAATCGACCGCCCAGCCGATTCGTGAATCACTTGCGTTAGGCTTGTCCGATCAGCAGCCGGCAATGGTTCGAGCCGCGTTGATGAAGAACGATTTCCTCATGACGGCTCTCGGCCGCCCGAACCGCGATCAAATCGTTACGTCTCGTCCCCAGGAATTGACAACCCTCGAAGCAATCAATCTTGCCAACGGCGAAACTCTGATGAAATCGCTGGCTGCAGGGGCATCGCATCTTCAACAGCAATTCCAGGGTAATCCTGAGGGATTGATTGAATTCGTTTACGAATTTGCTTACAGCAGAAAACCAAGTCCGGAGGAGCAGGAAATCCTGCTCACAGAACTGGGAGTAGAACCGACGTTAGAGTCAATTCAGGATCTTTTATGGATCGTCTGTCTGTCACCAGAGTTTCTGTATGTGCGATGAATAAGATCTTATTGAAAAATTAATAATTCACCAATGCGGCCTGCCCATTCGAACCTTCAACCTCAATCAATTCGATACGAATCGGTTTCATACCTCGGGCCTGACTTTCAGAAGCAACGGTCACGCGGTGCGTACCTGTTGAAAGCTCAACGGCGATTTCCGGTTGAACCTCGACTTCGGTTTGATCTACCCAGATGCGGAGTCCGGTCGGGTCATCAATTTTTAAGCCGATTCTTCCTGCTTGGATCACGTTCAACTCAAAACGGGCGAACTGCAGATTCTTAGCTGCGATATTGCCCATCCAGGCCAGTGGTTGGAGTGCCAGTGAACCATCAACCTGACTGTAAGTGGCTGTCCAGGGAAGCAGCGGGTCATCAGTGGCGGCATGTTCGATCCCGTTATGGCGAATGGCATCGTTGATTGCCTTCACATTGTCGCCGGGGTTGAGCACCTCCCACGTTCTCACATACTGCTGCTTCGAAACGACAAGTTCTCCCGTTTTCCCCAGAGCAGAAATAAAGCGGACAAGATCGACAAGTTCATCTCGGCGAAGTTTTCCAACGAGATCAGCCGGCATCAGGGAAACCGTTGAATTCTTTTTCAATTCGATGTCTTCGACAGGAACGACATTCACTTTCCCTTCAGCATCTCGAATATGAATTTCATCCTGATTTTCCAGAATCGGCACGCCAGCCAGCACGATGCCGTCGATCGTAACGACCTGCACGGCATGATAACCCTCTTTGATTTTCTTGCTTGGAACCAGTAATGACTCGACAAGATAATCGACCGGTGCACTGGCTCCGATGCTTGAAAGATCAGGCCCGACTTTTCCGCCAGCTCCGCCGATAGCATGACACTTCATACAGAGCAGTTTTTCCCGTCGATATATTTCTTCGCCGCGATGCACATTGCCCTGGCTGGTAATCTCTGAAACCAGTTCCTGCATCTCGGCTGGAGTCAGCTCGGCTTTCATCGCTTCCAATGATCCGGCTTTACGGATGGCACTCACCAGAGCGGGATTTTGTTGTGGCAAACTGCTCGCCATCCGCACGGCTGCAGTGGCGACATCGGCATTCCAATGGGCATCCTGCAGAGCTCTGGTTAAGAGATTCGGCCCCTGTTTTGTTGAAAGCAGAGGGTTCAGAATTGCATTCACTTCGGCTGCAGAATCTGTCTGACTGAGTGTTTCGACAGCCGCCTGCACGGCAAGATTCAAATTCATCGAAGCCAGTGCTTCAATGCCATCGACCTGCAACGCTTTGAGTTGTTCACCTTTGGCTATCGAAAGCAGGTAATCCCGACTATCCGGTCCCCCCAGTTGAGCGAGAGACTGAAGAGCCGTCTTGCGTAAGCTGCGAGGTTGTGTTTCTGTATTTGCGAGTGTTTTCAGAGCCGATCGACTCGCTACGACTTTCCATAAGCCAGCCAGGCGACAGCCAAGAATTTGAACTTGAGCATTCTCCGATTTAATCAATGCCAGCAAATCGTCCTCAGAAACCTCCGGCTTGATCTTTCGCCGTTCTGCTGCGTTAACCAGTGTATTCAAAATCGCCTGGGAATGTGGAGGATCCGGCTGCTGACTGATTTTCCAGAGTTGCTGCAGATGAGCAGTATTCCCCCGCTCGGCGACCAGGTTCAAAACGGCTGAGGTTTTATCCGCAGGAATCTTACCATCTTGCCAGAGCTTAAGAACCGGATCGACAACCTCAGCAGATCGTGCAGCATTGGCAATCGTCAGTAGTGTATTCGGATTGCTACTCATCGAATTCGGGTCAGCCAGAAACGATTTCAGCCAGACCGGTTCCGTTTCCCGAAAAGTCTGCCAGAGCGAAAATTCCAGAAAGCGATCATTGTCCTCACGAACAGCCGTCGCGGCCAGACGAATCGCTTCCAGTGTGCCTGCATGCCTTAATGCATGCACGGCTTCCAGTCGAACTTGCGCGTGAGGATCTTCAATGGCAGCTTTCATCCAGTCCATCCAATCTTCAAACTCAGGATGAGCCCCCGCAATTCTCACCGCAGCCGCCCGAACATTCGCGCTCTTCTCCATTTGAGGATTGTCATACGTCAGTAATTTGGGCAGACGCTTCTGAATTTCTTCCGGCAGATTCCAATCCTCTGCCAGCCAGAGTCCCGACAATTTCAATTGAGCTTCATTCCAGGGTTCCTGTGTATCGACGGCTTCTTCATCAAGAATCAGAAAGACATGCTCCGGCTTTCTCGTCGATAATTCATAGCGAGCCTGATCGCGATACCACTTTTGATCGCTGCACAGTTGATCGACCAGCGTCCCAATTTCCGCCTCGGCTGGCAGCGTGATTGACTCGGGCTTGTAATCCTTTGGCACAATCCGCCAGATGCGTCCATGTTCGTGATCGCGTCGTTCATCACGGAAATCGACTTCGCCATGCTGAATAATCGGGTTGTACCAGTCGGCGACATAAATACCGCCATCGGGGCCCATCAGAATATCAATCGGACGGAAGGAGACGTAATTAGAGGTGAGCAGGTTATCGGTTTGACGAGCAATATATCCGCTACCCGATTCAGACAGTTCAAAACTGTTGACCCGATTTCCACGAAAATCGTTGGTGACATACAACCCCGACCAGCCCTTCGGAAGATGATCTCCAGTCAGCAGTTCCAATCCGCAATGCTTAGGCTGGCCGGGGCTGAGTCCCGTTACGGTTCGCTCGGCATTCGCAGCTGTGAACATAACGGTATCGGGAAAGACATAATTCAGCCCCTGTCCGCCAGCTCCATCGGTTTCAAAGGTTTGTCCCCACGGATCAAACACCAGTCCCCACGGATTGACAAGTCCACGCGAGTAGACATCCAGTTCAAGCGTCTTTGCATCGAACTTCCATGTTCCGCCAGCGAGTAGGCGTTTGACTCCATAAGGAGTTTCAACGTGCGAGTGTGTGTAAATCGATTGATTGAAATAGATATCCCCGTCTGGTACTCGCTTGAGTGTATGGATAATGTGATGCGTATCTTCCGTACCGAATCCGCTCAACACGATTCGCGTTTCGTCGGCTTTGCCATCGCCATCGTTATCTTTGAGATGCAGCAACTCGGTGGAATTGGCGACATACACACCACCATCACCCGGCAGAATCGCGGTCGGCAGCAGTAACCCATCAGCGAAAACAGTCGATTTGTCAGCAACGCCATCATGATCGGTATCTTCGAGAACCATCACTTTATCATTGGCATCTTCGCCCGGTTTGACATGCGGATAAGTTTCGCTGGTCGACACCCAGAGTCGTCCCTGAGTATCCCAGTTCATCTGTGTCGGTTTGGCAATCATCGGCTCAGCTGCAAACAGATTCACTTCAAAACCATCCGCGACCTGAAACGAAGCCTGCTCCTTCTCCGGATCCGGATCCGGAACTTCGGTTAGCCCCCGCTGAGCAGGCAGGCTGGTCGTACTCAGAATGAGAAGCTGAAACAAAACAAATGAGAGCAATTTGCGATGCATGAATGACTCGTATTAATCAGGTGAATAAAATTTGAAGAAAAGCGAGGATTATCAGATCTTCCAAGATTGGGAAATGATCTCGCAACAATTATCGTCTCAGATTCTTTCCCCTGGCTCAAGCGACTAATCAATTCTCTGAAACTTTACCTTCGTTCATGATGTTTGAACATGGGATTCAAGTAGACGACACATTGTAAAAGTAATTCAAGAATTTAATTATCACCACAGAGCGGCTGTGTTATTT
>DEML01000031.1:69762-95394 GCA_002359185.1 Planctomycetaceae bacterium UBA2671 | reverse complement strand
ATGATAAAGCCGTTGCCGGTCGCGTTGTCCTGGCCGGGGATGCCATAGCCCAGGCTGGATGGGGCGATGTCCACCTGGGTTATCTGGGGCGGGGACTGTTCCACCGAGAAGTAAGTTCCCGTAATGCCAAATTCCCCCGCGTTCGGACGATCTCTCCACTGGTTGGGAGTAATCGTCAGATCCCCCTCAACATAACCCTGATTGATCCCGTTCACACTCCCGCTGCTTCCCTGCAGCACCTGCACCTGACTGCTGCTGAAATCGATCGCAGCAATCAGGCGATCTCCCGTGGTCGGAGTGAAGTCCACCCAGACATCGTTATTGGCGTATTGCCATTGATTACTGATAAATCGGACCACCACAAAGTGCTCGGCCCCATTGGCGACAACCGCTCCGGCGAACCGTTGTTGCACGCTCTGCTGGCTGTAGAGAATAAAGCCTGCACCGGTCGCGTTATCCTGACCGGGAATCCCATAGCCCAGGCTCGAGGGGGTGATGTCCACTCGGGTTGTCTGAGGTGTGGTCTGTTCCAGAGTGAAGTAAGTTCCCGTGATGCCAAACTCACCCGCGTTCGGACGGTCTCTCCACTGGTTGGGGGTAATCGTCAGATCACTCTCGACATACCCTTGGTTGATCCCGTTTACGCTCCCGCTGCTTCCCTGCAGCATCTGCACCTGGCTGCTATCGAAATTGACCGAGGCGATCAGTCGATCCCCCGTGGTCGGAGTAAAGTCCACCCAGACATCGTTGTGGGCATATTGCCATTGACTGTTGAGATAACGGACCGCCACAAAGTGCTCAGCGCCGTTGGCGATGATTGCCCCGGCAAACCGTTGTTGTACGCTCTGCTGGCTGTAGAGAATAAAGCCTGCACCGGTCGCGTTATCCTGACCGGGGATCCCATAGCCCAGGCTCGAGGGGCTGATGTCAATTCTTGTTGTTGGCCCGCCACCGGTCATGCTGGTCGATTCGTAAGCTCCAATATCGACCCGATCGCCGATTATGCGATCAAAGCCGCTACCACGCTGATCGGTGGTGAGTGCATTCATACTGGCATCGAGAGCCAAAGCATTATTTCCAGCATTTATCGCCAGAGAATCTTCTAGCAAGGCATGAGTTTTGATCAGCCCGCCGTTGTCTTTCAGTTCGGAATCAAGAACTGTATCCACATCAATTCCAATTCTATTCCCGTCAACGCCATCGGTGAAGTAGTTGGCAGAATCAGTATCGCCGAACAGGCTGTGCTGGCCAATGTAATTGATGAAATCAAGGTGGCCATTGTTCCCCAGATCTTTCATAACGCGTTCGGAACCGAGTGTATTTCCAGCGACAATTGAATTGTTAATCTCAACAGTTCCGGTATGAACATTTACACCGCCACCTCCAGAACCTTCAGCATGGTTTTGCGTTACCGTGCTATTAGTAAGCGTCAGGTAATTTCCGCGTGAAAGAAAAACCCCTCCACCACTCCAGCCTGCAGTGTTCCCACTGACTGTAGAGTTGATTAGAAATTGCCGTGCGTTTCCAGAATTAGGATGTGAAAAGACAATCCCACCACCGTCTTGCCTTGAGGTGTTATTGGTGAATGTACTGTTACGAACAATGCCGGAACCCAATAACATGAGCCCTCCACCTGTGCCTGCACTATTGCCCTCAAATGTGCTGTATTCAATTAAGTGATCGAATCCATTAGTGATATATACACCACCCCCGAAACCTGCGGCATGATTGTCTCGAAATGTGGAGTGCGATATCAATATATTGTCAGTACTGGCTGCCAGCACCGCCCCAGCATGAAATGCAGTTGTTTCGTTCCCTTCAAAGAGACTATTTCTGATGGAAAGCTGTGTGTAGTATGTAGAGATTGCTCCCGAATCCTGTGGGGCGAAGTTGTCAATAAAGTCGGAACCATCAATGGACACTACTCCCCCGGCTGAATAAAGGGCTCCTCCCTGCCGATCAATTGCTTGATTACTGATGAACTGACTGTCGAGAATAGCCACTTGTCCATCGAAATCACGCACAGGGAAGTAATGATAATTGTAGATGGCTCCTCCCTGGTAAGGTGCCGTGTTCCCCTCAAACAGGGAGGAATAAATCGTCGTGACCCCATGATTGGCAATTGAGCCGCCTTGATAATTTGAAGTATTCTCAATGAAGTTCGAATTCAGAATGGTTAAATCACTGCCGTCGTGATTGTAAATTGCACCACCGCGATAGCGGGAATAGTTATTGTCGAATTTCACTCCGGCGATGTTGAGGATCCCATCGTTCTCAATTGAGCCGCCTAGTCCAAAGTCGGTCTGAACATCATTTCCGCCCGTCAGTCGCACATCTGCAATTGTTGAGATTGATGCCCCATTGTTTACGAAATGCTGACTCATATCGTTGGCATCGATTGTGAGATTGTCTCTGCCCAAACCACGAATGAAAATATCGCTACCAATTCCTATTTCTGAGTTATTTAGAGTGATTGTGCCACCGCTCAGAGAATCTGCAAAATCGATAACATTGTCCCCGCCGATTACGTGAGCTGCAGTTATTGCTTCTCGCAGCGAGGTGAACTCATCGACGATGACGGTATCTTCCAGAGTATTGACGATAATCGGAGTTGCCATTTCATAGGCACCGATATCAACAGTTTCGACTTGATCCAGATTGCCTTCTCGAACCCGTTGCTGACCACGCTGATCATTCAGTAGTGTCACTCCGGAAGCATCCTTGGCTTGAGAATTATCTCCCGCATCGATCGCCAGTGAGTTCCGACCAAGTGACAGAGATTTCGTTGGGCCAGTATGATCAAGCAAATCGCGATGAGTAATCATTCCATCGGAATCGGCATCAAACAGCACCGATCCAATCGCCAGTGTGCCGACCCCATTGTTCCCGACGATATTTCCATTTACACCATGCGTCAACGACTCAGAAGTACCAGCATCGCCAATAATGTTATGCGTGCCGGAAACGACATTTCCGACGGTTGTGTTGTCATCAATATCGATCTCGCTCCCACTCAATTCTCCTTGATCATCCTGGTAGTTTCCTGCAACGATCGAGTTGTGTAGTGTCAGTGTTCCGTGAGAGGAGTTGTCGTAGTATCGAATAACCACTCCACCACCTCCGCCATTCGTCTGCTTTAAGACACGGTTTCCTGAGATTGTGGAATTCGTGATGTAGGTATCCGTAAAGGAATAAACTCCTCCTCCAGAAAAACTGGCCTCATTTTCCACTAATGTGCTGTTGATGAGATAGAATTCATTGCCATGATTGGCTCTGGCTGAAATGGCTCCTCCGATGGTGGCACTGTTTTGAGTCAGCAGGCTGCTCTCAACCTGCAGGTCAGCCGACCAGAGAAAGATAGCTCCGCCATTGTTTTGACTGGAATTGTTTTCCAGAGTAGATTCTGAGATCACAACGAGTCCATCATCCCCACTGATCGCTCCCCCATTCCCTGCGGCTCGATTTTCCTTCAGTACGGAGAGTTCAACTGTCGTAGTCCCTTCGGAGTAAATCGCTCCCCCTTCATAAGCCTGATTCCCGAAAATTACAGATTCAGTAACTCTCAGAATTCCCTGGTTGAATATCGCACCTCCCAGGTGATCCGTTCCTGAAGCTGCTTCCGTCAATTGCTGCAAACCACCAGTGATTGTTAAACCTTCCAGATCCGCGATGGCCTCCCCAGAAATGTAAAAGGCACGGCTTTGACCATTGGCGTTAATAGTTAAATCCGCATCCCCAAACCCAGTGAGACCGACGTCACCTGTGATTTCAAGCTGCGAACCATTCAGGAGAATTGTGTCACCGCGAAGTGCACTGGCAAAGCCGATTCTGACTTGCTCAGGATTATTGGCAGAGATCTGATTGGCCATTTCAATAGCCTCTCTAAGTGAAAGATCTCCCGCTGAAAAATCACCGTCACTCTCGTCCACATTGGTATCGACAATTAAGTCGAAAGAGGACACAGGAGTCAGATCCGCATTTGTTCCGGACAAGAGTTGACGAGATTCCAGAACTTCCATAGCCGTTGCACTAGAAGTTTTGTGACGACGAAAGTGACGCTTACGTCGAGGATTGAATTCTTCAAGACCACGAAAGCAGGTGTGGAAAAAATTGATCAGGTATGAGCTATTCATCTCGAAGTCCAATTTTTGAATGAGTTCCTCTGATTATTAACCCGGAACTTTCCGAGCAACAGGAGATCCGAATATGAGGACTCGACTGGACATCGATTTCGAGAATTCAAGATATTTTATTGCATCTCAGGAGAAAATACGTGTTTATCAATACCCATAAACTCCAACTGGAAAAGAGTTTACAATTTATTCTTGCTATTGCGTGATTCGGAACTCAAATCCTCCAAACACGAAACGAAAGAAAAAGCTCAATATGCAAACTCTAAGAAATAAGTTGAGGAAGGTTTGAGCCAATGATTGAGTTCCGGTTGTCTGATTGAAACTGCAACTATTTATTGTTGAAACAAAACTTAACAATACGTTCGCTCTGAGGACGAAAGTATTTATCCATTTTCGCCGGAAGATTGATTACCCAAAATCGTTCCCGCTTCTGACTGAACCCAAATTCAAGTCAACTGGGCCTGTTGGTCAGTTAGCAATCATTAATGCTTTCTGATCGAGAAATATTAAAATTCTGTCCAGATTCGTTTTGAATTCGGATATCCGTATACAGCTGTAATGATGCTGTGTCCCGGTTTTGTAGAATAGATTGAGAAGTTATATTGGCCAGAATCAATCAGCGATTCACAGAAAGTATTAAGTAATGTCTCCGGACCAGGCCCTTGAGGAATTCGAACGACTTTGTCGCGAAGGGAAGCGGCCCGAGCTCTCAGAATTTCTTTTGGTCTGCCCAATTTACAGAAACGATCAGTTGGAGTTGAAGCAGGAACTCGCCTGCATCGACCTGGAATATCGCTGGCGAGATGCTCATACGCAGCTTCCTCAGGAGACAGCACTGAATTCAGCAGGCGATACCAGTCTTGCTGGAATCCCGGATAGACCTCTGGCAGATCATTACTTCAATCTTTGGCCGGAGTTAGCGAACTCAGAAGGATATCTCAAAGAACTGATCGCTGAGGAGTATCGGAGTCGTTGCCGCTGGGGAGATCATCCGGAAATCAAAGAGTATCTGGACCGCTATCGCAACGTCCCTCATATCGAACACACACTTAAAAAGGTTCAATCCGAACTCGAACTCGAATCACCCAGGTTCATCTCGGACACATTGCTCGATAATTCTTCGGATTCGGAATTTCCGGCTCATAATTTCCAGCCCAGAGACTTCGGTCGATATCATCTGGAATCAAAACTGGGTGTAGGTGGAATGGGAGAAGTCTATCTGGCACTCGATACGTTACTCGATCGCCGGGTGGCATTGAAGATGCCGCATTTTTCTCACAACTCCGATCTGGTTTCCAAGCGATTTATCAATGAAGCCAAAGCTGCTGCACTCTTGCAGCATCCACTCATATGTCCGATTTACGATGCAGGAGAAATCGAAGGTCAGCCTTTTCTGACAATGGCCTATATCGATGGATTCACACTCCAGAACTTCTGGAGCTCGGAGGTTTTACCCGATCTCTCAGAGTCAATTCCGCTTTTGTCTTCGATCGCACGCACGATGCAAGTGGCTCATGATCAGGGAATCGTACATCGCGATTTGAAACCGTCCAATGTGATGATCAATCAGGCTGGCCAGCCGATCGTGATGGACTTTGGACTTGCATTCCGCAGTACAGCATTGGCAGATGAACGAATCACACTTTCGGGGGAAACAATCGGCTCCCCCGCATTTATGTCTCCAGAACAGGTCGAGGGGCGGCTCGACCAGATCGATCATCGCTCCGATATCTATTCACTGGGGGTCATGCTTTATTCGGCATTGACAGGCAAACTTCCTTTTACCGGACCGATGGGTATGGTTATGGCGGCCATCACCCGTGATGAACCACAGCCTCCTTCAAAATTAAATCAGGCGATTCCTGAGGATTTAGAGCAACTTTGTCTTCGCATGCTTGCCAAAGATCCGCAAGCACGACCTGCAACTATGTTAGAAGTCGCCGAAAAGCTCGAAGCACTTGATCTCACTCCAATTTCTGCTTTAAACACGAACACTCAAATTCCGCCAAATTCGAATTCGGGCTGGTGGGTAGCAATGTCACTCCTGCCGCTGGCATTACTGCTTGGTTTTATCTTCTTCCGCATTCAAACCCCGGAAGGAGAAATTGAAATTCAGGTCGCCGAGGAGTATGCCGATCAAATTTCAGTTCGTGTGTTGGAGGAAGGAAAACTCGTTAAGGTTGCGAATCGGGAAAGTGGCTGGTCGCTCCAACTCGAAGTGGGGGATTATGAAATCGAACTCGGCTCCGGCAGAGAAAACTTTAAAATAGAGCCGCAACGGGTCACAGTCGAACGACTGAACTCCCCCATCGTGGTGGTGAAACGTGTTGTAAAAGAACCAGACCTGGTATCCCGTTCAAACAACTCGGAACCACAGACAACTTTGCCGGAGGACTGGCTGGGGACCTATCGAATCGAGTGGCTGGAACAGGACACGCAGTACCATGGTACAATCGATTACACATTCCTTCCCGATCATACAGTCCTCAAGGGGACGAGAGAATATGGTACGTGGCGAAACATCGATGGAGTTATCCGATTAACCTATTTTGACGCAGATCGCGGTACCGTTCTGGCAACAATCTCCGAGCGGGGAGTTCTTGAAGGAACTCACACCTGGGCGGATGGCAGCCTGACTGACTGGAAAGGTCATCGAATTCAAGTTGATGAAGTCAGTACTTCAGATTCTCATCATTCAACATTAGTCACAAGTCAGTCTGCTGATTCAGAATGGAAATCGCTATTCAACGGAAAAGACCTCAGCGGCTGGCAACCAATGCTGACCTCCGGTGACAATCGAGAGAATCGTGAGGAATCGACAACCGGATGGGCTGTTCACGATGGGGTCCTGATCTGTACCAGCGATGAAGATGGATTTCTCATTCATGAAGGAACTTATTCGGACTTCGAACTGCAACTCGAATTCAAATTAGTACCAAATGGAAACAGTGGCGTTTATTTTCGTGCAGAATTGGAAGGCAATGCGGCCCGAGCCGGCATGGAAGCTCAAATCATCGACAGCAATTATGAACATCCGCGAATTCCGAACTATCAACTTACTGACGATACCCGCACTGGCTCAATTTATGCAGTCACTGGTCCTGGGAAATCTCCTCTCAATAAACTCGGTGAATGGAACAGCCTGACTCTCCGAGCCGTTGGAGATGAAGTTCAGGTCTCGGTTAATGGAATCCAAACCGCTCAGGCGAATATGTCTCTTAACGAGTCCCTGAAAAGTCGACCACGTTCCGGACGGATCTATCTGTCTAACTGGAAGGGCGAAGCGAATGAGATGGCTTTTCGAAATATACGAATTAAGGAACTGACGCCGCATCCTACCGTTGAGATTGAAAAGAAGCTTCCCGAAAAGAATCTCGCTCTGTATTTTGATGGTGTCGACGATCACGTTGTCACGCCCATCAAATATGATGGCTCTCATCCAATCACAATTGAAGCTTGGGTGGCTCCCGTTCATCCATGGAACGATCGAATAATCATCGGCAATTGTTGGGGGGACAACGGCCTTCGTATCAATCATGCCACAAATGGTCGGAATCAACCAATGTGGGAGTGTGAAATTCTTCAAAGCAGTTTCACTCCTAGCCCACATCATTACATACACGCTACACCTGGTTCGATTAGAACTCACTTGGCTTACGTCTGGGATGGTCAGGAATCTCGCTTTTATATTAATGGAGATGCGTCCGATCCAAAACTCCATGCCCCTTTAGTTGAGTTTCCAGATGGAGAGATGTCATTCCATATCGGGGTGCCACCATCTGAGAAAAAATCAGATTACTGGCGTTTCCATGGCTATGTGGACGAGATCCGATTTTCCAATGTGGCTCGCTATGACTCGACGTTTATTCCTCCAGAACGACATCGCTCCGATAACGAGACAATTGCACTCTATCACTGCGATGATGAAGCAGCGAATTTGATTCTGAAAGATGCGAGCGGAAACGGAAACGACGCGGAGATCTTCGGTGCCACACGCAAACCCAACTATGAAATGCACATGCCAAGTGATTATTACAGTCATCTGAATGAATACGAACAGGCAACTCATAAAGTGATGCCCACTCGCAAAGGTCCAGCTTTGCGATTCACGACATCTGGAGCGAAGGTGGAAATTCCTGCAGTTGACTTTGATTTTGCCGAACCATTCACTGCAGAATTCTGGGGAACTCCTGAAAGTGAGTGGCATTCTCGTTATGAATGGGGGCGAATTGGTTACCGATTAGGCAAAACCAATATCCGACTCTCATTTCCAGAATATCGTTGGAGATTACGTGTCTGGAATGGACCTGCCGTTAATAATGAAGTCAGCCGGACGCACACAGCTCGTTTGGATACCCGTATCCATTTCGCAATGCAATGGAACGGCGAACATCTGGAACTGTTCATCAACGGTCACCCCGTACCTGGCCCGGAAATCACAGATGCAGCCAGTTTTCCCAGTCTGAAAGACTGGCTTACAGTAACCCTGAAACTGGCCAATGGCGAGTCTTCATTCCTTGGCAGTTGGGAAGGAGATGCTCAATTCGGTGGCGAGATCGACAGCTTTCGACTTTCACGAGGAGCGCGATATCAGCAGGCTGACCAACCAGAAGAACAACCCGTCCCCTTCAAACCACAGGAATTAATCGTCGATGAACAGACTCTCATTCTTTACGACTTCCATGAAGGCGAAGGAAATGTTCTGCACGACCTTTCCGGCAACGATTATCACGGCACCATTACACCAGAAACCATCTGGGTGCCAGCCCCTCCAGAAGTGAAAATGCTGCCAGGTTTAGTGGCCGAACCTCCAGACGAAGAAAACATCTTACGAACACAAGTCATCACTCGCTGGCCTCAGGCAGAACCGTGTCATCATACTTTCAGTCCGGATGGAAAACTGTACGCGATAGGATCGCGGGATGGTTTAGTCCGCCTCTTTGAAGGAGGACCGGAGGGTGAACTGAAATCTGTCATTCATATCCGAAAGCCAGATAACTACGGCGCATTTGGAATGCATTGGGCCGCCGACTCGAAAATGTTCTTTACCGCGACCTACGATTGGATTCAGATCTGGTCGATCGAGGGAAAACTGCTGCATGAATGGCAGGCCAGACTGACTGACATCGAATGGCATTCGAGAGAGAACATTCTGGGCGGATCAGATCGATCCTTCGCTTACCACTGGACACCGGCGGGAAAAGAACTACTCAAAGTTGAAACCTGGGGATCCGATCGCGGGAGCCGGTTTGTCTGGTCGCCCGAAGGGGATCGCTTTCTGACGGTGAACGGGAATGTGGTTCTGCTTTGGTCCAGAACGGGCGAGATCATCAAACAGATCCCGATCGACTTCACGATCTTCGAATGTGAATGGAGCCCGGATGGCGAACGAATCGTCATCATCACCGACGACAAGCAAATTGTGATGATGTCACCTGAAGGCGAATTACTGAAACGAAGTCAGTTTGAAAGCTATGGCCCACTGGACGTTTGCTGGGCACCGGATTCGCAATCATTTGCAGTTTCTGACCGTGACTACGTTTCAGTATGGGATCGAAAGGCTAATCGTGTCACGCGTTACCAGTCAGTCCAGTTCAAGTCAACTTACAATTGCTTCTGCTTTTCTCCTAATGGACAGCAGCATCTGATTCTCAAGATCGATAAGTCCATTAGAATTCACGATACAAACTCCGGCCAACTGATCAAACGCCTTCATGAAGAAGTGCCACTACTTACATCTGTTGACTGGAATCAGAACAATAAGCTTCTCATGGTTGCCAATCATACGCATGAATACCCAGTTGGACTCTTCAACGAAGAGGGCACTCGGCAAACAGAATTCATAAAATTGAATAAGCCAGGATACAATGCCGCCTGGAATACGGCGA
Source organism: Planctomycetaceae bacterium UBA2671 (assembly GCA_002359185.1). GTDB lineage: Bacteria > Planctomycetota > Planctomycetia > Planctomycetales > Planctomycetaceae > Rubinisphaera. The sequence goes on along the minus strand of DEML01000031.1, from coordinate 85,373 downwards.
CGGACGAAGTCGTATTGGGAGCAGATTGGGAATTATGGCGAATTAACACAGGAAATAGTGAAAATCAAAGACTTGGTTCCGCTGATAAATTGACTTGGGCAGAATTCGGTTACCGACGAATTGCTGTCCATCCAGCAGGTACTTTCATAGCGGGAACGGGAATGAATAATCCCGTCCGTATTCTGAATTCAAAAGGAGAACTAATCAAAGAGCTCAAACTGGGACGTGAGATCTTTTCCATGAAGTTCAGCCCGGATGGACAATGGTTGGCTATCAACACGAGTGGAGCAGGAATCACAATTTATGACACAGCAGCTTGGAATAAATACTGTGAGATCAAAGAGTCGAGCATGTATGGAGTCGACTGGAGTTCTGACAGCTCAAAAATTATCACGACGATAAGTCGCGGCTCCATCAAGATTTTCAATCTCGAAGGATTGTTGCAACAGGAATTTGAACCAGACTGGCGAGTCGGTCGAGATCAAAGCTATACAGCCCTCTCCTGGAGCCCGGATGATCGCTGGATCGTTTCGTCACGCGATATCGACGTGCAGGCTTACAATCTCGAAACAAAAGAGCGGCGACAGTTTCCGTTGCATAACGGAATCGTGCGGGATGCCGTTTGGATATCTCCCGCAGAATTCGTCACCGCTGCCGATGATGGCACGCTGAGTTGCTGGGATGTCGAATCCGGCAAGCGTCGTTGGATCACGGTCACACTTTGGAATCGACAAAATGAATTGAAGACAGTCACTCTTTCCGCGACCGGAGAAGTTCTGCAGATTGATCCGGGAGTGGAAACAATGCTGGTTGATCTGACCGAGACTGAAACAGGTCAATTCAAAATCGCTCCTTTCAAATCTCCATCATCGCAGATCGTAGAATGATTCTCTCGACACTTATTCATTGAAGATCCTGACATCATAGCTGCTCAGTGATCCTTTTCCCTCTGACCACTCTTATTGTGTTTTCCATTACGAAGCAAGCAGTCGACTTTTTTGATTATTTTAATATCAACGATGTCCGAAAAGCGATTCTATTCGAATCTCCTAAAAAGGATTCTTCTGTCGAATTCTGTCGATCTGTTTTTTCTGTATCCGGAGATAAGAAATGAAACTGACATGCATAGTCATCACAGTTGTATTCACAAGCATATCCTGGTTGTGCTCACAGGCAATCGCTCAAACCAGATACAATACGGTCGAAGAACTGGCCGCTTTTATTCAAAACGGAGACAAGTACAGCAAGGATTCTGCAATTGATTATTTGCGTTGGAGACATGGCAAAGGAGAGGATATCTCTGCTGCAATTCCCGCTTTGAAGAATTATTTTCCAAGTCAACAGAATCTTGATAATGTCCATGGTGTGAACGACTATGGTCCAAAATTCGTACTCCTTGCACTCATGGACGCTGGAGATGAGGATGCAATCAATCTCTATCTGACTGCTCAGAAAATCCATACTTCACGCAATGGATATCTCCCTCGGATTGGAATCTGTGATAGTTCCGAATGCGTTTATCTTGAGTCCATTCGCCCGAAGGACTACGCGACTGCTTACTCAATTTACTCGTCTTATTATGTCCGCATGCGAAAGCAGGCAGCTGCATCGGCTAAAGATGAACGACACTATGTTTCAGTCATGAGAATGATTGCTCCACACGCACTGCATTGGCTGGCGAGATTTGCCGAAGACAAACAGCCAATCGTCGATACGATCAATCAGTGGTGGGTCTACCATCAGAAATACCCAGAGATTTTCTCCTGGTATAAGTTTCTGCCAGCCGTCATTGTTCTTGCTGATGAGTCAACACTTCTGCCTGAAATCGTTCAAACAGCAGAACGATATGACATTAACCGACTGAGAGATGTTACTGAAGGGGAAGCAGCCATGGTCGCAGCGATGTCCCCATTTCGCACTGAGGCATATTCATTTCTGGCAAATATGTTGTCCAATAAGGAAATGAGCAGCCAATGGAGAAGTCTAATCGCGATCTATGTCGATTCCGCATCAAGACTCAGGGGAGAACAACGGGAACAGGCCAACCAGAAATTGCGCGAGATCGCACAGCCTGCTTTCGACAACTTGAAACTTGGTTCCGGCTGGACATATATCTCGTATGGATTTGGTCAACGTCCTCGATTCATTGAATCTCGTGAAAAACTAAAGCAGGAAATTTTCGCGTCTTTCCGAACAAAACTCGCAGAAGCAAATTAGTAAGTGAATTGTTATCGATCATGATCGAATCCTCAGAACCCGCTGATTAGTCGGCGGGCTATATAAATCTCGATTACGCATTATCCACTTCCATGTTGAGTCGGGTTTCAAGCTGGTCGCGAAAGTTGCCCAGAAAACGACGAACTGTTCGTTCTGAACGTTCGACTTCATCAGCAATTTCCAACGTTGTTAAACCCTGCAAGCGAAGTTCCAACATCTGTCGTTGATGGACTTCTAAACTTTGCATGAGAAATTCGAGTTCATCAGTCAGTGCAACCGCTTCGATTTCGGTCGGATCTGCAGTAAATAAATTTTCTTCCATTGAGTCGTTGGTCGTTATCGGCTGATCCCGATCCAGACTTCGTTTCTGCTGCTTGTAGTGTTCCGCCTTTTTGAGCAACTTGCATTTAGTAATTGTCGCCAACAAATTCCAAAGATCTGCTCCACGTTCTATTTTAAACTGTCCTTCCCGAGCCCGCACAAAGAATGAACGAAATGCTGATTGAACAATATCATCTGCATCAACTTTACGCGCCAACTTCTCCGAAAGCCGTGACCTGGCCAATGCGATCAAACGAACCAGATACCTGTCAAATACTTCACGGGCAGCAGACTCATTTCCTGCCTCAATACCAAGTATCAAGCTTGGCTTTTCATGTTCTGCTGACATGGCTGCCTCATATTGCACATTTTAAATTCACCTGACTGCAGTTTAATGTTCTCGCACAATATAGTTTTACTTCCAATTCAATGGAACTGCACATCTCCCCCCGGTGTTTCTTCTCATTAAATATCCCAATCATAATTTTCAATTTAATTTTAGCACGAATGAAGATTTTTATAACCAACGCCTCCGCATCTCATCCCAGCGTTCATGATCCACCAGATAGCGTTGACGGCGATTATCTTCAGAAATCTCACTCATCTTACGTCGCGGTTCCGGCTTCACGCGTTCTTCCTCCAGTAGTCGCACACCAGACGCATGCCCGGCCGCACACGCATTGTACAGCACATCAAACCAATGATTGTTTTTGCGGATTCATTCCCAGCGAGTCACAATCTCGCCGTTCTACACCCCGAACGAACCACAATGCGTGCGTATAAATCCATAAGTCGTGAACTGGCATAGAATTGCAATAGTTCGAGTCTCTAATGGTGCCCCCGTCACCTATTGACACTCTTTCGAACCTGGAACCCTATGGTTAACAGAAATCAAACCAAGCTCGCATTTGGAGAGATTTCCGGAGGATTTTGAGCGCGCTCAAATTCATTTTAGGGTGCAAAAATGATGTTCGATCACTGGAAGACCTTCAATTACAGATCCAAAGGTATTACATGCGTCGCACATTGCACCCTCTGTTTGTCATGTTGGCTTCACTGACTCAGCAGGAACTGGCCTGTCAGATTGCATATTTCAAGAAAGAAAATGAGATCCTCCGAGCCCATCCACCGGAGAGAATTCAAACGACGAAAGCGGAACGGAGAAAGCTGCTCAAAGCCGGACGTAAGATCGGTCCCAAGTTACGCGAACTGATGTCGATCGTGAAATATGAATCGTTCCTGTGATGGGTGCGGGAGAAAGAGCAGGGGAGTGCCAGGAAAACAAAGTTAGGCCGTCCCAAGGTTGCTGAAGATATCCAGAAACTTGCCCTGCGACTGCATGAAGAAACGGGGGATGGCTACACCTTACTCGGAGGTCTACTGAAACGACTCGGATACAACATCTCACGGTTGACAATTCGCAACATCCTAAATGCCGCAGGCCATGACCCCCAGCCCCGAAGAGATGCCGATTCCTGGGATGCCTTACTGCAGCGTCATGCCGATGTGATTTGGCAGTGCGATTTCCTAGTCAAACCGCAATGGGCAATCACGAGCATGAAAGACCTGTTTCAATTACTGTTTATTCACATTGGAACGAGACGCATCTGGATCTCACCGGCGACTAATAACACCGATGCCAACTGGATGAGCCAGCATGCGAAATTTTTTTTACAGCACTGCGACGATGTCGAACTCAAGCACACGATTATCATGCGGGACAACGATGGTAAGTTTAAGAAGGGATTTGATGAAGTGCTCGAAGCTGGGAAGTGCTACTTGAAAAAGAACACTCCAAAGTCTCCGAACCTGAATGCGTTCGTTGAACGAGCGGTTCAGATTTACGAGCACGAATGCCTGGACCAATTCATCGTGATCAGTCTACGGCAGCTGAATGTGATCGGTCGGGAATTTCAGGCGTAGTATAACTATGAGCGACCACACTCGTCGGTGAACTATCTGCCGCCGGGAGATCAGACGATGCCGATTCTACCAATCTCCGAGTCGACCAGAGATGTCGTTTGCGCAACACGGCTAGGCGGATTGTTGAAGAACTACACGCGTCGCGCTGCATGACCGTCCGACTGCATCGAAACCAAACTCGCTCAACTCCCCGCTCTCAATCCGCGCAGTGGAAATCCGCATCGAAAAAACGTTCGAGAAAATGTTTGACGATCCTGAAGTCCGCTCTCAACGTTGCAATTGTTGACGGATTAAAACTCCTTCCGAGCCGTAAATTGTAGACAGAAACCAGTGATATGATGTTACACTCGACGAGTGGTTTCTTACTCCATATGCAAAAAAGACAGATCAGAGTTAATTGTGCTCTGATCCGCCGAATAATCAAGTATTTGACTACCATTAACCAAGTTATCCCAGCAGTACAGCTGCGAAATCGCGATGACATTTAAGACCACGCTTTCTTTCAGAATTCGCCAAATAGTCTGAAATTCAATCTCTCAGCGAGCCTATTTCTCTACCACTGATCTTTCCAGCTCCCATTTCCCAATGCACAATTCAAAACTGAATACGCCATTTTTCAACATTAACATTGATGAATATTACCATCTGTTATACTGTAAGATTGTCCTTAAATAAAATTCGAGTAGAGAAATTTGGATGCACGACAACGGAGTGCGTTTCAGTTATTGGACACCCAAAATATAAAACTGACAGGGTACTGGAATGTCGTCGTTCAATTAATTTACATACAGATTGTCTTCAGAAATGGATTACACCCCAGTGAGCAAAGTAGCTCCTCGCTGCCTGGTGGTTGATGATGAGCCACTTATCAGAAATCTGGCAGTGCGATCTCTGTCTCAACACGGGATTAAATGTGATTCCACAGGTGACGGTCATGAAGCTTCGACGATGCTGGCTGAAAGATATTATGATTGCGCACTGATCGACCTGCAGGTCCCCGGTAAGAACGGTCATGCTCTTTGCGTGCAGGCGCTGAATCTCGAACATTCTCCAGTGGTCGTAGTGATAACGGGTCTAGCGATACCACAGATTGAAGAGGATTTACATAAGCGCGGAATTCAGAAAATTTTTCACAAACCGGGTAACATTAAAGAGATCGCATTGTATTTCCGGGATGTACTTCAAAAGCAGACAGTCCTGAAAGATCAAACGCCCCTGCCTGACGATTTATCTGATGAAGAACAGGTAAATTTGGAACAATTACTTTCAGAGCCTGTCAGCGAATTTACTTCAACGCTCGATTCACTTCCCGTTGCTTCTATTTCGGCTCAGGGGGGGACGACAGAGCACTTCGTTATTGTTGTGTTTTGTCGTGCCGCAGATCGAACTGAAAATATTGCATCTTTGATTCGAAGTAAGGGTTACTCAGCGATCGCAGCGACAAGCAGTGATCATCTTCTGGAACTCCTCAACAGTACAAGAGTCGATTTACTGGTTATCGAAAAAGAACTGCGAGGATTTCTGGACGGGATTCAAATTATTGAGTCATTATGCAACCAATTGCTGAGTGTGAACGTAGTTTTGATCAGTGCCGATCGAATGGCATCCTTGCCGGATACTCCAGCGATGTCGAATGTGATTCGTAAATTCGACACGACAATGAGCGATCAAGACCTCGCGGACTCAATCATATTGATTTTGAAGTCGTTTAATTCCAGACCTTTAATGATTGATGAACACGCTCGTCGGCTTGTCAGCGATGCGGAGCGAATTCCGCCCATGCCTCATGTGTTAGCCAAAATTATCAGCTACCTGGAACAACCGGTGGAAGAGATTGATTTTGACTTGCTGGCCAAGGACATCGAAATTGATGCACGATTAACCTCTGAGTTATTGCGAGTCACCAACTCGAGTTCCACAGGAGTTGCACATCAAGTCACAACGACTCGAAATGCGATTCGGTTACTCGGCGCAAAAAGAGCGATTACGCTCTGTCTTGCCTTGGGGATTCGGACAATGAATTCGGAATTACTCAAACCTTGGGGGGACGAATTGCGGGAGTGGTACTTAAAACGTGTTGCTCTGACCGCAAGTGTTGCACGCGTGGCTGCTCAGCAATTTGAGAAGGTTCCGCACGAATCCGCTTTTCTCTTAGGAATTATGCAAGATTTGGGAATACTTGTGTTTGCTGAACACTACTCCGAAAAATACTTTACTCGCGTCATTCAACGTGTCCGCACCATCGGGTCTTTAACTCTTGTTGCATCGGAGAAACTGGTCACCAATACGAATCACGCTCAGGTTTCTGCTGCGGTCTTGAGACTCTGGGGATTCCCACCGACAATCATAGAACCTGTTTTGTTGCATCACTCTCCAATTTCTAACAAGGAATCGAAGATTATTGCTTCCTATCTTCGCTGCATGAAATTGGCTGAATTATTCGCAGATTTCGCTGACAATCCCGTTCCTCAGCGAAGAACGGCTCTGAACGATTTTGTTCGTGAACACATTTCGGCTCCTCCGGGAGAATGTGGAGCGATGCTGCTGCAAGCCGTCTCTCAAGCTCAGGAGATGAGTCGGCAATTCGAAACACCCAACATTGATGTCGATACACTCAAATCTGCGATCACAAAATTGCAGGAAGAAGATTAGCGAAAAATAGCTAACCGCTCCAGTTCAGCCTTGAAACTAGATTGTAATTACTGTCAACTCCTTGCATTTATACTTGGGATCAGAAATTCACCAGGGGTTTATACCTAGTGTGTAAATCTGCAAGATCAGCTGATAGTTATAGTAATTCGAAAAATAAGACTCGAATTCATTATCAATAACTTCATTTAAAATCATTTCCCCATGACCTGACAATTTGGACATTTCAGCTTATTGACTCCAATAAACATGAAATGTCATTACGTCACCTTTCCGTCATGTCAGGACACGTTTTCGCAGTTGGCTTGTTGGTATGCATTTCTATTGAGAATTATCAAACCTCTGGTCAGTTGGACTGGTGACGACTTCGGATTCATGTTTATGGCGGGAGGAAGAGAGTGACTATTCGGAATTCCTCCTTGTCGCCTAATTGGTCCATTGAGCAAATGAACCGATGGTTCCGAATTCGTACTGCTACAATTGCAGCTGCATACGCTTTTTTAGGCATCCTCTGGATCTTATTCTCGGACAGTCTACTGAACGCCGTTGTGTCTGATCCCGCCAGGGTTGCGCTTTTGGGGACTTATAAAGGCATCGCGTTTGTTTCGGTGACGACTTTGCTACTGATCATTCTCCTGAACCGAACGTTCAAAATTGCCAGTCAGGCTTATCGCACGCTAAGTGATGTTGAAGAGGCATTACGGAATGAAAAAGTTTTTGCTGACACGATGATCGAATCCATGCCAGGGATCATCTATTTCTACGATTCTGAAGGAAGTTTTCTACGCTGGAACAAAAACTTCGAAACGGTTTCCGGCTATACAGACAGTGAGATCTCACGACTGCAACCCCGAGATTTTTTTCAGGGAGAGGATATCTTAAGAGTTGAGGAGCGCATCAAGGAAGTTTTTTCTCAAGGAGAATCTTCTCTGGAGGCACGATTTGTCAACAAACAGGGAACAGCAACCCCGTACTTTTTCACTGGTCGGCGAGTACTTTACAAAGGCAAACAGTGTCTGGTCGGGATGGGAATCGATATTTCTGATCGGATCCTGGCAGAAGCCCAACTGGTAAGAAGCGAGCAAAAGTATCGCGAACTGGTCGAGCAGGCTAACAGTATTATTCTGCGTTGGGATCGGAGCGGTCGAATTCTGTTTATGAATCGTTTCGGATGTGAATTTTTCGGTTACTCCCATGACGAAATTGTCGGTCAGAACGTGATGGAAACGATCGTACCCTCGACGGAGAGTAATGGTCGTGATTTGAGTTTACTAATCGAAGAAATCTGCAATTCTCCAGAGACTCACGATCATCTGATCAACGAGAATATCCGTCGCAACGGGGAACGCGTTTTAATCGATTGGACGAACCGGGTCCAGCAAAACGGTCATGAAAAAGAGACCGTGATCCTGAGTGTTGGCACAGACATTACTCACCGCAAACGCATCGAAATGGAGCGGCAAAGGCGAGAGCAGGCCGAAGCAGCCGACCATGTCAAATCGGCATTTCTGGCGACGATGTCTCACGAATTACGGACTCCGTTGAATTCGATCATCGGGTTCACAGGAATCATTATTCAGGAAATGGCAGGACCACTTAATCAGGAGCAGAAAAAGCAACTCGCTATGGTTCAGGACAGCGCACGTCATCTGCTGGAACTCGTCAACGATGTGCTGGATATTTCTAAAATTGAAGCAGGTCAACTCGAAGTCTGTCAGGAATACTTCGATATTCGTCAGTCGATCAAAAATGTGCTCAGGATCATGCGTCCTCAGATCGATAGCCAGAACCTGACCCTGAAAACTGACCTTTCACCCGAGTTGAATCAGCTGAAAAGTGATCGGCGACGTTTTGAGCAAATCCTGCTGAATCTGTTGAGTAATGCCGTCAAATACACTGAGCAGGGAGGAATTGAACTGGAAGCCGTTATCGTCAATGATAAGAACAGTTCTCAGACAGAACCGGCGAAGGAATTCTTACAGATTAAGGTTTCCGACACAGGAATTGGGGTCAAACAGGAGGATCTGGAAGAAGTGTTTGAACCATTCCGTCAGATTGATTCAGGAATATCGCGTAAACATGATGGAACAGGTCTGGGGCTGGCAATCTGCCGACGTCTGGCTGAACTGATGGGAGGAACGATTGACATGGAAAGCCAATGGGGTTACGGCAGCACCTTAATCGTGAAGTTACCACTGACCCCTGTGGAGAAAATATGAAGTCGCGTCTGCTGATCATTGAAGATAATCCGAGAAATCGCTACCTGCTGACCTTTCTGCTGACGAACCGTGGTCATGAAGTATTTGAAGCTGAAACCGGGCCAATCGGCTTGGAGATGGCCATCGAAATTAACCCGAATTTGATACTCCTGGATATCCAGTTACCTGAAATGGACGGATATACTGTGATGCGTCACTTAAAACAACACCCGGAATTAAAATTGATTCCTGTCGTAGCCGTCACCTCATATGCGATGTCGGGTGACAGGCAGAAGTGTCTGGATGCGGGAGCAGAAGGGTATATCGAGAAACCGATTGATCCTGCTACCTTCGTTTTTGAGGTCGAGCAATATCTTCAGGCATCAGACGAAGGAGTCCGATGATGAGTCATGTTTTAATTGTTGATGATGATGACAGAAATCTCTATTATCTTCGAGTCATCCTGCAAAGATGTGGTCATCAGGTCGAAGAAGCAAAAAACGGTCAGGAGGCACTCACGTGTGCTGAACAGAACGCTCCCGACCTGATCATTTCTGATCTCCTTATGCCCCAGATGGATGGTTTTGAACTGCTCCGAAAGTGGAAATCCCGGGAACCACTGCAGTCGATTCCATTCATTGTTTATACAGCGACCTATACGAGTCCGGAAGATGAGCGACTGGCATTCGATCTTGGTGCCGATGCATTTCTAATCAAACCAGCCGAGCCTGAACTGCTCAAAGTCAGGATTAATGAGGTCCTCTCTGATGGCTCTTCCAGAACGAATGAGCCTCGAATGCAGTCGATCGGCAACGAACAGATACTGGAACAGTATTCCAGTGTCTTAGTCCGCAAGCTCAATTCCAAGATCCAACAACTTGAGCAGTCCAATCACTCTCTTGAGCAATCACTGGAACAGCATCGCGTTACCGCAGAGGCGCTTCGTGATAGTGAAGCACGTTATCGTGGACTGTTCAATTCCATTACCGATCCCTTGTTTGTTTATGACCGAGAGACGCTACGTTATCTAGCTGTTAATGATGCTGCGGTGTCGAACTATGGATACTCCCGCGATGAATTTTTATCAAAGACGATCGAAGAGATACGACCAGCCGAGGATATTTCGCGACTCAAAGAGATGCTGGTGAAATCGGGGAGTGGCAAAGAGGAACGAGGTATTTGGCGACATCGTGGTAAGTCGGGTGAAATATTTGAAGTCGAAATTTTTGCATATGGATTGGAGTTCGCAGGACGTCCTGCCTGCCTCATCCAGGCCAGGGACCTGACAGAGAAGCGCCAGGCAGAAGCCAAAGCGGCCCAGACATCAGAACTGTTGCAAGCCGTTGTGAACGGTGTCGCCGATGCGGTTTTCGTCAAGAATCGCGAAGGACGATACCTGCTGTTCAATCAAGCCGCGGCTAAATTCGTCGGCAAGCCGACGCAGGACGTGATCGGTAAGGACGATACGGAAGTCTTTCCTGCTCCCGATGCGCAGCGCATTATGGAGAATGATCGCGAAGTTATGGAGTCCAATAAACTCCAGACGATTGAAGAGAGCTTACAAACAACAGAAGGCCTCAAAACGTTCAGTGCCCATAAAGTTCCCTATCGTGACCAACAGGGAAATGTCATTGGGATCATTGGGATCTCACGGGATGTTACTGTTCAGCGCGAAGCTGAACTGGCCAGACGTGAATCCGAAGAGCGATTCCGTCAACTTGCTGAGAATATTGAAGAGGTCTTCTGGCTGAGCGTTCCCAGTACTTTCGAGATTCTGTACATCAGCCCCAGCTTTGAACGGATCTGGGGATATCCCTGTCAGGATCTCTATGACAATCCAAACTTATGGCAGGAAACGATTCATCCGGACGATCAGTTACAATTCCAGAATGCAATGCAGAAAGAGGCCATTACAGGCTACAACATCGAATATCGTATTATTCGTCCCGATGGATCAACCCGCTGGATTTCTGACCGGGCGTTTCCGATCCGAGATCAACAGGGTAACGTATTCCGGGTCGCCGGAGTTGCTCAAGATATTACAGAACGCATCGAAGCGAATACTGCTCTTTTAGCCAATGAGGTAAGATTTCGACTACTCACCAAAGCGACCAACGATGCTATCTGGGACTGGGATCTCAATACGCAAACGTTGTGGTGGGGGGATGGCTTTGAGACCCTTTTTGGATTTTCCCGAAGCGATGTCGAGCCGACGATTGAATCGTGGTACAACCGAATCCATCCAGATGACAGAGCCTGGGTTATTGATGAAGTCCATCAAACCATTGAGACTGGTCGTGAATCCTGGGAAGGAGAGTATCGTTTCTGCCGCAAAGATGGTTCCTATGCCTATGTGCTTGACCGCGGTCACGTGTTGCACGATGAAAGCGGTGTCGCGGTCCGGATGATCGGGGGCATGATGGACTTGACGGAACGCAAATTGGCACAGGAAACACTACACCTGCGTGATCGAGCCATTCAGGCGGTTTCACAGGGGATCCTGATCACAGACGCCAGTGATCCTGATAATTCGATCGTTTTTGCCAGTAAGGGGTTTGAACGGATTACCGGATATACTGCAGAAGAAGTTCTCGGCATCAATTGCCGCTTTCTACAGGGAGCCAGGACAAATCCGGAAACTGTTACACAACTCCGTAATGCGATTCGTGATTGCCGCAAGTGTGATGTCGAGATCCTAAACTACCGCAAAGATGGCACACCTTTCTGGAATCAACTTTCGATCTCTCCTGTCTATTCTCCCGAAGGGAAACTGTCCCACTTTGTCGGAATTCAAACGGATGTCACATCCCGGAAAAATCTGGAAGATCAATTTCATCAAGCTCAGAAGATGGAAGCTGTCGGGAAACTTGCAGGTGGAGTTGCTCACGATTTCAACAATCTGCTCACCATTATTAACAGTTACAGCGAAATGCTACTCGATGAAGTTGGGGAGGATTTCCCGTTACGCGAGTGGATATCGCATATCTGGGATGCAGGCAAAAAAGCAGGAGGACTTACGAAACAGTTACTGACGTTCAGTCGGCATCATGTCGTCGAACCTAAACTGATCGACTTGAACGAACTGGTCCGCAGCACGGAAAATATGCTGCGCCGGTTGATCGGTGAAGATATTCTGCTGCAAGTCTCCCTGGAACACGGACTCGATCACGTGAAAATGGATCCGAGTCATCTTGAGCAGGTACTGCTCAATCTGGCTGTGAATGCCCGAGATGCCATGCCTCGTGGCGGAACTCTCTCCATCGCCACCTGCATGATCGATCTGGATGAAACTTACTGCCAACCGATTCCCGACCTCGATCCAGGCCGCTATGTTCAACTCACCATGAGTGACAGTGGAACTGGAATTCCTGAGGAAGTGAAACCTAAAATTTTTGAGCCGTTTTTTACAACAAAAGATGTCGGTAAGGGTACCGGGCTGGGGCTTTCAACAGTCCATGGCATTGTGCAGCAAACTGGTGGTAACATTACCGTTTACAGCGAGATCGACCTGGGAACGACATTCAAAGTCTATCTGCCTGCTACTTATACTGTTGGCGGAACACAGGGACAAAAATCAACATCACAGTCGGTTTCTCGCGGCACAGAAACGATACTGATCGCAGAAGATGAAGAGGCCGTCAGAACGCTGACCGCTCAGATCCTCAAAAACTACGGCTATACAATCCACCAGGCAGCCAATGGGAAAGAAGCGCTGGAATTCATGCAAACTAACGGAAATGCCGTCGATCTGCTCATCTCCGATGTCGTGATGCCTCATTTGGGGGGGCGTGAACTGGCTGAGAAAGTCCATCTGATCTACCCCGAGTGCAAAATTCTGTTCCTCTCGGGCTACACGGACGACGCGGTGATCCGACATGGCGTCTTAGCGACGGAGTTCACGTTCCTCCAGAAACCGTTCTCCCCATTGAAGCTGGCACAAAATGTCCGACAACTTCTCGATCAGCAATGACTATGGTCACCGATGAAAATGACAACCGTGTTGTCCCAAAGGAGTCTGAGCACTCAGTCGATAAACATCGCCAACTCCTGATGTGTCAATGCTCTCATCCCAATTTCGATGAGCGAAATTTTGGGAGTCCAGGACTTCAATACTTGATCTGGATAATGCCGCTAACATTGGTATTGTCTTACCAGATGATTTTGAATCTCAGATCACATTTGTTGTATCAGAGAGGTAATCTCGAAAATTTCTCTAATGTCCTGTTTTCAACGCCATGAAATCCCTTATGGTAAAATTAGTACTTATCAGAAGGGATTTGATGTTTAAGAAGTCTTCCAAAATTCGAAAGTTTGGCTGGACATTTCTGGGAACGTACGGACTCTACATACTCGTCTCGGCTCTCATTGGAGCATCCACCGGGCTGGGGGCATACACTTTTGGTTACGCGAAGGGATTTTCGTATTTAACCAACGACTCCAAAGCCTGCGCTAATTGTCACATTATGGATGATCAGTACGATGCCTGGGTGAAGTCTTCGCATGGTAAATTCGCAAGCTGTAATGATTGCCATGCTCCTCATGAATTTGTGGGCAAATATTACTGTAAAGCCCGCAATGGTTTCTGGCATTCGCTCGCCTTCACCACGAACGATTTTCATGAGCCGATTATGATGCACGAATATAACGTGAATGTGGTGGAAGAATCGTGCCGGTATTGTCATCAGGAGATGATCCATGAAATTGATGTCGGCACGGCTGCTCAGGAACAATTCTCCTGCATTCGCTGCCATCCTGATGTCGGACACGCAACTCATTAATAAAAGTGCAACAGGAAAGTGTAACGATCATGGATCAGAATCAGAAAAAACCAAGCTTCCGCATGTTATTGCTGACTGCTCTCGTATCCGGTCTAACCTGTTTTCTGGTGGCGGCTCTGCTTATGAATATTTTCGAACGGAAGCAGGAAGGGAATCAAAAAGTTGTCCGGGTGGTTGATCTCGATGACACAATTACGAATCCTGCTGTCTGGGGAGAGAATTATCCGCAGCAGTATGAGGACTATCTCAAAACAACTGATATGAAACAAACGATGTACGGAGGCAGTGAAGCTCTTCCCCAAATCCCGACGGAACGCGATCCCAGAAATGTTGTTACCAAGAGCAAACTCGAAACGATTCCTCAGTTGAAACGGATGTGGGCTGGCTATGCTTTTGCTACAGATTTTCGTGAAGAACGCGGACACGCTTACATGCTGACTGATCAAATTCATACGAAGCGTCAGGATGTGGGGCAGCCGGGCACCTGCATCCATTGCCATGCTTCGACATACACCGCAATGAAAAAACTGGGCGACGGCGATTTGGAGTCCGGCTTTCATGCGTTGAATAAAATGACTTACGACGAAGCAAAGATGCACGTGAACTCACCTGTCGCCTGTATTGATTGTCATGATCCCGAAACGATGGCTCTGCGGGTAACGCGACCAGCTTTCATGGAGGGAATTGCGAAGATCAAAGCCATGGAAGGAATTGAGGATTATGAGGTCAACACAATGGCAACACGACAGGAGATGCGGTCGTATGTTTGCGGGCAGTGTCATGTCGAATATTATTTCCGCGGTGACGAGAAAACCTTGACCTATCCCTGGACGAAAGGTCTGACTGTCGATGATGCCTACGCTCACTATGAAGAGGCCGGCTTCAAAGACTGGACTCATGCGGAAACGGGCGCGCCAATGTTGAAGGCACAGCATCCGGAATTTGAACTCTGGTCGCAGGGGACGCATTCTCGTCGCGGGGTCAGTTGTGCCGATTGTCATATGCCCTACAAGCGGGTCGGCGGGAAGAAGGTGAGTGATCATCAGGTTCGCAGCCCCTTGCTGAGCATTAACAATGCCTGCCAGACCTGTCATCGCATTCCCGAAGAGGAACTTCTGGAGTGGACTCAAAGCATCCAGACTAAGCACCGTCATCTCGTCGATCTCGCACTGGATTCACTGGTCGATCTGATTGACGATCTCAAAGCCGCTCAGGAAAGTGGACTGCAGAACGAGCGACTCGAATCGGCTCGACAGTTCCAGCGCAAGGCGAGTTTCTACGTTGACTATGTCGAAGCAGAAAACTCCTCTGGCTTTCATGCCAGCCAGGAAACCGCCCGAATCCTGGCAGAGTCGATCAACTTCTCACGACTGGGGCAGTTAGAACTTGTGAACAAAGCAAATCCAGAAGCAGAGTAAATTCAGCCGTTAGGTATATCTATAGCCGTCACCACCCCTTTGATATCGATGAAAGAGTTGCTTTGAGTGGAAATTGTGATTTTCCTATGGCTGGGGAATCACACTCA
>DEML01000031.1:68560-69615 GCA_002359185.1 Planctomycetaceae bacterium UBA2671 | reverse complement strand
AGGACGACCATGCTCTTTCTCGGTATCGATTAACATACACGACGGTTAGCTATCCCTATTGTACAAGCCGTGAGTTCCACAAAAATGCTTTAACGCAATACTCTATTGCATCACCCCCACCGCCTCCGTATCTCATCCCAACGCTCATGATCAATGACCCCACGCTGGCGTCGTTATCCTCAGCCATCTCACTCATCTTCCGTCTCGGTTGTGGTTTGATTCGTTCCTCTTCCAGCAATCTCACACCAGATGCATGCCCAACTGCATACGCGTGATACAGCGCATCAAACCAGTGGTTATTCTTGCGGATCCGTTCCCAGCGGGTCACGACACCACGCCCTGGCAGAAAATCTTCGATCTTGCGTTCGGAAGTCAGATGTTTGGCCAGCGATAAGTGCTCGTGCGAAGGTGCCTGGAAGAGTGTCATCGCACCGGGCTGATCGAGCGGTGTTTCGAATCGTTGATGGACCCAACTCTTCCAATGGTCGGCGTTGACTTCAGCCAGCGTGATGTGTTGTTCCTGCAGATAATTGAGCGAGTAGCCTTCGCCAATTCTGCGGTGACGCGTGTGGTGGTTGATGGGTTTGTCCTGTTGTTGCAACGTGCGAGCCAGATCGTGCAGTCTTGGCTCGGCTCGTTCTCGCCGAATATCGGACAAATGTTTGAAATCGACTTTGACAGTATTCTGTGGTTCATAATGCGGAGCAGGGTGGGGCGTGACATGATCAGGATGAACCTCGTGCAGATAGCCCGCTTCGCCCAAGTCCTTTATGGCTCCTTCGGGGGTGCGTGGGCAAATCGCCATTGTTCCTTGGGGATCCACCAGACACCAGTCTGGTTGCCCACAAATCGGACAAGGCCCCAACCGACTCACCCGCCTCATCTTCCCCACAAAATCCACTGCATTCTCCCCGAATTTGATGATGAATGGCTTTCATCTACACGGAGAATGTTGCGCGGAAGAGTTACAACTGAAGTTTTGCAAAACACTAGAATTCAAAACGAACGAGAAGTCTGCTTATAAATTATCGAGAGCATCTTAACCCGACGCGTCA
>DEML01000031.1:35276-68307 GCA_002359185.1 Planctomycetaceae bacterium UBA2671 | reverse complement strand
GGGTTATGAATTATTGGAATTTGTAAAACTTCAGATATGAGTTAAATTCAAGAGTTAATATTCTGTGGGAGATCAGCGTGAACACCTTAATGAACTATGGGAATGGCTTTTGTACGGTTTGGCACCGCTGACAACCGTTTTCGCATACTACTTTTCTCAGGAATACTGGGAAGAAGCTGAACGAATCTGATGAATACATCTGACATGATCGTCCCTGAATCTATAGTCACCCCGGCTGGGGATCTCATTCTTGAAACCACTCACGAAGTTCCTGAGAAATTAGCCAGAGCCTTCGCCAGATCATCTGCTGCAAGCATGACTTTTCTGGCGTCGCAAAAGTGCAACATCGAGTTATCCGCTTCATTAGCATATTGGCAGGAGTTTGCCCGGAATTACTTTCGAGCATTGTGCCGTCAAGGAATTTCATCCGACGGGCACTGGAGTCAGCCCCATCCTCCCGATGAGGAAACGCTGGAGAATATGCTGAACTCTGCTCCACCGATGCGGGGACTCGAATATCTATCGCGCGAGACGTTATGTCGATACTGGGAAGAACTTGATGCATTGACTCAGCAAAAGGCAACTGCTCGCAAAGGTGGTTTGGCGAGCTATCTAAAGTCTTTACATGCCGATTGGAACCTTGTGGGACGAGTGACGTTTCACCTGGCGGAAAATAAGAAGCATCCCGAAAAGCCGTTTGCCTTCATGGCAACGTTCACTCCTCAAGAGGACAAATTGGCGAAGACTTTAACTCCCGCGCCCGTTCGTCATGTTCCGTTATCGGTAGCGTTGAAGCAATCGATTGAGACTCAAAATACGCAAATGCTCGACACGCTTTTGGAACCGGTTTCACGAGCCGCTCATTCAATCCCACTGATTGCAAACCTGCTCGAAACAAGAACGTTGTTCGCTCCTCAAGCCTGGGGTATTTCGCGGGCTTATGAATTTCTTTCCTCGGTTCCTGAACTGGAAAAGTCGGGTGTAATCGTCCGCGTTCCCAATTGGTGGAATGCCTCTCGGCCTCCTCGTCCTCAGGTCGATGTTCGCGTGGGAACGAAGCAGCAGTCGACTCTCAGTAATGGGGGACTGGATTTGCAAATCAACGTGTCGATTGATGGTGAACCTCTCAGTGAAGCCGAACTGGCGGAGTTGGCCAACGCACGTCAGGGGATGATGTTTTTACGCGGTAAGTGGGTGGAAGTTGATCAGGAACGATTGAATCGTGCGCTCGATCAATGGTCGGAATTGCAAAGTCGGCATGTCGATGGACTCGGCTTTCTGGAAGGGATGCGGATGCTGGCCGGAGCCAGTATCGACAGCCAGGAAATGTCCGAAGAAACTCGCAGTTGGACGCGCATCGTGCCGGGTGACTGGCTCAAAGAAACGCTGGATCAACTCCGCCAGCCAGACGGAGAAATCCCAATTGAAGCCCAAAACGATTTACAGGCGACATTACGTCCGTATCAATTTGAGGGCGTTCGCTGGTTATGGCTAGCCTCTCAACTGGGACTGGGCGTTTGTCTGGCTGATGATATGGGGTTGGGAAAAACGATCCAAGTCATCACGTTGCTCCTGCAATTCAAACATGCCGATCGCGCAAGTGGAAAGAAATTGAAAGCGGATTCACCAACCCTGCTGATTCTCCCCACATCGTTACTGGGAAACTGGCAACGGGAGATCGAAAAGTTTGCTCCCGGTCTCAAATTTCAAATCTGGCATCGTTCAATGCTGAATGCGAAAGCAATGAAGTCAATCGCCGCCGATCCTCAAAAAACACTGGCTGATGTCGATGTTGTTGCGACAACCTACGGACTGGTACGACGCGAAAAATGGTTGGCCGAAATGAAATGGCGGCTCGTGATTTTGGACGAAGCCCAAGCCATCAAAAATGCGGGAGCCGCCCAAACTAAATCGATCAAGGCGATTCCCTGTGCAGGTCGCATTGCCCTGACCGGGACACCGGTTGAAAATCACCTGGGCGATTTGTGGTCACTGTTCGATTTCTGTTTGCCCGGACTGCTCGGCACGCCTGCTCAATTCAAGAAGTTTGTCAAAGCCGAGGATGCCAAAGAACTTTCTCAACGACTGACCTCGCTGAGAAAACTGATTCAGCCGTATGTCCTCAGACGCATGAAAACAGACCCACGAATTATTTCTGACCTGCCCGAAAAGACGGAAATGCGTGTCGACTGTGGACTCACCACAACTCAGGCGAGTCTGTACCAAACCATTACGGACGAGCTTGCAAAAGCACTCGAAGATTCGGAGGGCATTCAACGTCGCGGCATGGTCCTGGCGGCACTCATGCAGCTCAAGCAAATCTGCAACCACCCGGCTTTGTACCTCAAACAATCCGAATTCGAGCCGAAGCAATCGGCCAAGTTCAGTGAGTTGGCTTCGATCTGTGAAACGTTGATCGAAAAGCAGGAAAAGGTGCTGGTCTTTTCTCAGTTTCAATCGATGTGTCACCCACTGTCCGATTTCTTAGCTGAGACCTTTGGACGCTCTGGATTGGTACTGACGGGAAATACATCGACCAAAAAACGTTCTAGAATGATCGATGAATTTCAGCAGCCTAATGGTCCACCGTTCATGGTGATTTCGGTGAAAGCCGGCGGAACCGGATTGAATTTGACGCAAGCCAGCCATGTGGTGCATTTTGACCGCTGGTGGAACCCGGCTGTCGAAGATCAGGCGACCGACCGAGCCTTTCGGATAGGTCAGAAACGAAATGTGATTGTCCACAAATTTGTGTGCCGGGGAACGCTTGAAGAACGGATTGATGATATGATCCGTGCGAAAAAACAGATCAGTGAGGAACTGTTTGACAGTGAAGGTCAGATTCAGTTGACCGAAATGACTAACGACCAGCTGATGAAATTCATCTCGCTGGATCTCGAAAAAGCTTCGGCCAATTAACCATTGATATCTGGAGTCGATTCATGAGTTGGGACTACGGCTGGCAACCCTATGTGTCTGTTGGAGAACGAAAACGACAGGGATATGCAGAAGCGAGACGTTTGATTGGCAAAGGCCACCAACTCAAATCGATCACCATTTCTGGTAATAAAATTGCCAAAACATTCTGGGGAGAAGCCTGGTGCAAGCACCTGGAAAAATACAGCGACTTCAGCAATCGCTTGCCTCGCGGGCGAACATATGCCCGCAATGGATCCATCGCACATCTGGAAATCACTTCCGGAAAAATCACCGCAATGGTTTGTGGTTCTGAACTATATCAAGTTGAAATAAGCATTGAGCCTCTTGCTCAGGAGATATGGAAAATACTGTGTGGCGAGTGTACCACGTCAGTTCATAGCGTCTTGGACCTGATGCGGGGAAAGCTTCCGAAGAATGTGATTCAATCACTGACTCATCCCAAGACGGGGATGTTTCCACGCAATGCCGAAATTGAACTCGACTGCGATTGCCCCGACGGCGCCAACCTCTGCAAACACCTTGCAGCTGTCCTCTATGGCGTGGGCAATCGGTTAGATCAATCCCCCGAGTTGTTGTTTTTGCTGCGAGGCGTCCAACAAACCGACCTCATCAGCTCTTCACTAAATGGGAGAGTTGACTCCCTGCTGGGCAACGAAGAGGTCGCTTCATTGGACAATTCTGACCTGAGTGAAATCTTCAGAATCGATCTCGACGAGTCTACTACTGTGTCATCGAAAGGAAAGCCCTGGAAAAAGTCGCCCAAAAGAACCGCACGCAAGAAGGCGAACTCTCAGAAGAAAAAGAAAACAACAAAGAAATCGACCACCAGTAAAAAGACAGTGAAAAAAAGGACCGTGAAAAAGGTCGTGAAAAAGAAACCAACAAAAACATCGGCATCTAAGAAGAAAACAACAGAATTGAAGCCAGTGAGGAATAAGCTTGAAAAGAAGAAGGCCGTGAAAAAGACAAGAGTGAAGAAAAAGGCTGCGAAAAAGAAATCAGCGAAGAAAAAATATACAACATGATTTCTGTAGAAGAGATTGATCTCGATTCCCTGAAGACTGCAGACGATTGAGTGACCAGATCTCCTCTCGCAGCTCTTCTCGTTCGGATTCCGATAACTTCTCGCCGGACTTCTGATCGTTACCCTTCATGAACTTCTTTTTCCAGTTGTGTAAAACACTGGCATGAATATCCAGGCGTCGAGCTGCCTCGGCCAATGGGTAATGCTGCTCAGTCACCAGCCCCACAGCATCCCGTTTAAACTGTTCAGAATAACGCCGCCGCGTCCGTTTTCCAGTCTGTGATGATCCCGACATAGTCGACTCCTCTCGGAGAGCTTAAACTCTCTTTTGGGCGCCCACTATTCTTGGGGAAGTCCAGGATGATGACATGAGCGTACTTTGATTTCTATCCCTTGTCCAGAAATTTGTGATTCCTTGATGCAGTCTTTTACAAAACCTGTCTACTTTTTGAAAAAATCGATTAAGATTGAATTCACTCGAACGAATAACTCTACGGAGAGGGCCGTTCGCCGGATTTTCAATTTCCCCCATCCAAACCCACTAAGATTTGCGCTCAGGAGAACCAGATGAATTCAATCCGAACCCCGTTATTGATGTCCATTTTTGCATTGGCAGTGTTCTCAACGTGCCTGGCTCAGCCGGAAATAACGGCTCCCGATCCCGTTACAACCACGGAAGCGATGACACCCGAAGGAACTTCCACGACTCCGACACTATCGGAAACAACTGAGGATGCGGTTGAGAAAATTAAGGACTCGACTAAAGAAGCGATCGATCTGGCGAACAAGAAATCCGAAGAAATTGCCAAACAGGTTGATGAATCGGAGCAGGCTCAGGAATACTCTGCTGGTGTCTTAGAACCGATTTATAAGATGGCAGAGTTCATGTCCTTTTCCTGGTTCCACTGGCTGGCATTCACCTTTATGGTGAGCGGTGTGGTCAGCTTTGCACTTCAACTGGTTCTTGCCAAGCTAGCCGTCTTGATGCACGGCGGCTTCAGTCTGGCACAAATTTTAACGGATTCTCAAGGTTTGATCATCAGCCTTGTCGGATTGATCCTGACAACTCAGGCAGCTACGGAAAACTCAACTTTCACCAACAGCCCGGCTGCCGTTTTATCGGCAACAGCCGTCGGAGTGATCGCTGGATTCCTGTTCTATCTGTGGGGGCAATCCGAAGAACTGCAGGCACTGCGGGGCCGCAAGGAAGAAGAACGTATTGAAAAAGCCAAGAAAAAATAATTAATTGTTGATCATGCAAATAAAAAACGGCAGTCATTGGGACTGCCGTTTTTTTGTGACTGGGAAACTGATTTAGTCCATTTTCAAATGGTTTCTGCAGTCGCATGAGCATCAAATGACTATAGAACGAAGTGTTTGCTCCTGCCGTACGCTGCAGATAATTATTGAAAATGCTTTAATTAATCGTTTCGTCACCCTTTTTCCAGTTGCAGGGGCAGAGTTTGTCAGTCTGCAGAGCATCGAGGACTCGCAGGACTTCTTCGACATTACGGCCAACGCCCAGATCGTGGACAGCCATGTATCGTAGTACGCCGTTTGGATCAATCAGGAAGATGCCGCGGTAGGCAATCCCTTTTTCAGGATGCAGCACGCCGTAAGCTCGTGAAAGATTGTGATTGGTGTCAGCCAGCATCGGGTACTTCATTTTGCCGAGGCCTTCGTGGCTGTCGCACCAGCCTTTATGGCTGTAAGCGCTGTCAGTGCTGGCAGTCAGCAGTGCACAATCGCGATCTTCGAATTCTCCCAATGCTTCGTTGAATGCGACGATTTCAGTCGGGCAAACGAAGGTGAAGTCGAGTGGATAGAAGAAGAGGCAAACCCATTTGCCCTTCAGACCGGAAAGAGAGACGGTTGAAAACTGGCCGTCGGTATTGTCTTTGTCGCGGTTGTAAGCCTGAAGTTCGAAGTCTGGTGCTGGTTGACCGATTTGTGCGGACATGGTTTTCTCCTGAGGTGTTTGTGGTTTCTGTGTATAGTAATTGATGACATCCGACCTGCCGGCCTTTTTCATCGTGAACGCATCAACGAAAGCTGAACGTATAACACGGGAGTTGATGCGATTTGTGTGAGCAATCCTTTGACAAAGTATAGTCCTGAGCTTGGACCATTCAACCCTCCCGCAACTTCGGCTGACAATTTCCTCTGTGGCATCAGTCCGTTACAATACACGCATTAAAATTATTTCATCTGACATTAGGAATTTCAGGCAGGTTGCACGTGAGTCAGGAAATTACATTAGCGTTAGGGGGTGGCGGAGCACGCGGACTGGCTCATCTGGGGGTGATCGACGCACTGACAAAAGCAGGATATCGAATTAAACGCATTGTCGGCGTGAGCATGGGGAGCCTGGTGGGGGCATTGGTTGCCAGCGGAAAAGACATTTCCACGATCCGGCAGGAAGCATTGAAGTACCTGCTTTCTGAACGTTTTCAGGTTCATCAGAACACCCTTTTTGGAATTCAGGGCGACTCTGCGGAAGTGGACTCAACGAGTTATTTTGGCTGGTATATGCGAATTCAGCAGTTCCTGAAAGCGAATAGCCTGTTTCGGCGCATCATTACTCAGCCCGGCATGCTACCGGGAGTTTTGCTGGAAGATGTTGTCAAAAACTTACTTGAAGACGTCAATATCGAGTCCTTACCAATTCCGCTTTCGATAGTCGCGGTCGATTTACTCAGTGGGCATCAAATCGTAATCGAGAACGGTTCGGTTCGAGACGCTGTTCGCGGATCGTCTTCATTGCCGGGAATCTTTCCGCCTGTCCCTTTCAACGATTTATTGTTGTGCGACACGGGAACATTCTGCTCGCTGCCTGCTCGAATTGCTCAATCTTATGGAGATGCTCCTGTAGTAGCCGTCGAGGTGAATACGGAAATTACCCCCGGCATCCGACCCGCAACCGCGTTGGAAGTGTTGATTCGAGTCGACGAAATTGGCGAAAATTACTGGCGAAAACATATTCGGCCACACGCATCGGTTGTCATCCGCCCGAATGTCGCCCATGTTCCCTGGTACGATTTTTCAGCCGCTCCGCGATTAATTGAACTCGGCCATCATGCCGCCATAGCGCAGATGGATCAGATTAAGCGAAATATTGGATGAGAAATTTCAAACTCTGCAACTGGGATCAAAACGGCAACGCACATCTAGCTTTTAGAGAATGAGGAACTTCATGCGTTTCACGAATAAACTTACGATCTGTCTGCTGATATTGGGTTTGTCTCAGAATTTTACATTGGCAAATCAACCCCCGAATCTCATTGTGATTCTAGTTGATGATCTCGGCTACGGTGATTTATCAGCATACGGAGCGGCCGATTTACAATCGCCGCACGTCGATCAGTTCCTGAGTGAAGGGATGCGGTTTGATAATTTTTATGCCAATTGCCCGGTCTGTTCGCCAACACGGGCAGCTTTGCTGACGGGGATGTATCAGGATCGTGTGGGTGTACCGGGGGTGATTCGAACTCACAGCGAAAACAGCTGGGGATATTTGGCACCCGACTGCACAACGATTGCTTCCGTGCTCAAGGACTCCGGATATTACACTGCGATTGTGGGGAAATGGCATCTGGGATTGGAGGAGCCGAATCGTCCGAATGATCGAGGATTTGATCATTTCCACGGTTATCTCGGCGACATGATGGATGACTATTACAATCATCGTCGCCACGACATCAATTATATGCGACTGAATAACGAGACGATCGATCCTGAAGGTCACGCCACCGATCTGTTTACGCAATGGAGTTGTGATTATCTGCAACAGCGGGCAGAAAAGAAGGAGCAGCCATTCTTTCTCTATCTGGCCTACAATGCTCCTCACACTCCCATTCAACCACCAGAAGAATGGTTCCAAAAAGTAAAAAAACGCGAACCCGGCATTTCTGACAAACGAGCCAAATTAGTGGCACTGATCGAACATCTCGATGAGGGTATCGGTAAGGTCCTCAAGTGTCTGGAACAAACGGGGCAAAAAGATAACACCCTCGTTGTTTTTACTTCCGACAATGGCGGTCAGATAGATGTTGGTGCAAACAACGGTCCTCTCCGCGATGGAAAACAAAGTGTTTATGAAGGTGGCTTAAAAGTTCCCGGCGGAGTCGTCTGGCCGGGGAAGATTCAAGCGGGATCACGCTCGAATTTAAGGGTGATGAGCATGGACATTTTTCCGACACTGCTTGAAGCAGTTGGTATCGAATACAACGGTAAAGACAAGCTCGACAGTAAATCATTCCTGCCGACTTTACTCGGGGAATCCCAGGATGATTTACGCCAGCATCTCTTTTTTAGTCGCAGGGAAGGCGGTAATCGGTATGGCGGCAAAACAATTGAAGCCGTGATTCGCGGTGACTGGAAACTGCTGCAGAACAGTCCTTTTAAACCACTGGAACTATATAATCTGAAAAACGATCCCCCGGAGCAAAAAGAATTGTCGAAGCAGGCTCCCAAAATCTTCAACGAATTGTCGTCTGCACTCAGACGTCAAATTCAATACTACGGCGAAGTCCCCTGGCAGAAGCCGGGGGAAGTTGAGCAGCTGCCTTAATTGAACCAGATCGAGTATCCAACAGCTGCCGGATTGCTGAACATTCCAAAGACCCGGAAAAGTAACTGAAGATCGACATCAGGGTCATCAGTAAAGTATTTGTCTGGCCATTGATCTGGATAACTTCCGTAAACAAATTTCTCTGGAGGTTCGCTCAACAGGATTTTGATATTCAATCCTTTGCCATCCTTATCCAGATTAAATATTCGAGGAATTGTTTTCTGCCCTTCGAGAAGTCGTTTGAATTCATCCATCATCGCCAGCCAGGCATCGATCATTTCATCGCGAACAGGGAGTCCGAGCACGCCCTTTTGAGAAGGGTTGGGCAGCCATTCGAAGTGATCGTCTTCTTCCATCCGAATATGTCTCCAGGTTTCATGATTGAGTTCCGTCACCGCAATCAGGTGTAGTCGAAAACGATTGAAGCGTAAAGGCTCTTTGACATAAACCGCATCATTCACTTCTCGGAGTTTCTGCCATTGCTCCTGTCGAGTTCCCTCATATTTGTGTTCGGGCTTTGCGAACCAATCGTGAGCACTGATGTTGAATGATTCCTCGGTATCCATCACAAGCATCATATCGAGTATCGACATCACGAGATGACAATACGCCCTCAGCCAGGCGACATCACCACGGTCGAAGTACACTTCAAAATCGGGATTCTCTTTCAGAAATTCAAAGTCCTGCCTGACAATTGATTTGAGGATTGCTCCAAACTCCTCATTGGCTTTTCCATTGCCGTCCAGATCGAGATGGATTTTATTCAGGCGGAGCGGGAGTTGCACATCATCGTCGGTAACTTCCGCTAATGTCGCTTCGACAGTTTCGAGATCATTGTAAAAGTCGTCGAGCATTCTGCGGAAAGCAGTATAGGTAATGACTTCAGGATTGGGATTCTCCGGAACCGGTAACCGCAAAATTGGAGCTCGAGTCGTTTTCACGCCGTAGCGAGATAATGACTGACCGAGACGCTCAACACCTCGTACCAGACGGAGCACTCCGAGTCCAAAGCGAACCTGATCATTGTCAGGCTCATCAACTAAAATTGCTTCGAGAACCAGTTCTCCATTAGAGAGATCTCCCGAATGCAAATATTCTTCAACAAGAGGTCGTTCCACTGCCCAGGCTGAAGAACTGAGAATGAAAGTGATTGAGAGCGCCATCAGCCAGTTCATGATCCATCCCCTGTCAGATTATGGAGTTGATTCTACGACCTTAAATTTTACTGCTCGCCAGCTCTTACGGGAAACTAAATCTCGACCAGGACTGGAAGAAACGGATTGAAGCATCTTCACTAATCCAAAGGGAACTTCCTCAGAAAGCCACAAGTCGGCTCGCTCGACTCGTGATTTCTCAGGGATCGCCTGAGGATCCCAGACATTGGCCGCGAGTCGCAAACAACGAAATGCTTCGTCTCGAACGGGAATGAAAACGTACCGATCAAAATTACGATGATAAGTTCGTGATATCGGGATACCTCTAAGGAAGACCACCTGATCATTTCGGATCGCACCTGCTTTGGAGTCAGTCCAATCCATCAAAAACTGATCAGGGTCCTCTCCTGCCAAAACTTTCTGAGTATTAACAGTCAACTCTCGCGACCTCAATGGTCGGTCTTGATGGTCTTTCTCTACGATATTAATCTTACGAGCCGTCTGACCTTCAAATTCTGATGGGCCAGCATCGGCAATGCGAAGTACCGTACTTTCCCCGGTAATAAACTCGACCCAGTAATCCACATCCACTTCAGTGGAATCCGGCAAAGCGATTAACCAGCTGTGAACTGGTTGTTCGATCTTAGGAGGAGGATCGGAATAGTCAATCCAGCCTTGAGCAGACATCACATTGAACAACCAGGGTTGCTGCCAGGGTGTATTCCAGGGGCCCCAGGCAGAGTAGATGGAAGGCAGGGTGAGGACTAGCAGGCAAACAGACATCCCTTTTCGAATGGAGCAGCAGCTTATTGCTTCCGCAATCGCCAGCATCCAGAAAGGGGTCAACCACAGCGTCCATCTCAATGCTACACTCACTCCACCGTAATTGTAGTTTTCAGTCCGTTTCCAATAAAATGCGAGAATGGCCAGAGTGAGGATCAAACCAATCAGATGCCAGATCCGTTGCCAACTGATTTTTGATCGAAGGCCTCGTATGAAGCCGGGGATTGCCAGTAAGAATATCGGTGTAAGTGAGAAGATGCCGTGGTGTCCGATTAGACAATGAAAAAGATATTGAGGGACGGTATCTCGTGCGCGGTCAACCCCGCGAGGTTCTGCCCAGTAACTGGGGATTCCCAGATGCTCGTAGACATATTTTTCAGTGCCGTAATACAGATAAAACGGTTTCCAACCGCCTGTCACAATAATGTTTGTCACAAAAAAAGCGATCAGCGGAACCAGAGCAGCTGGCACAAACCAGATCCAGGTTCGTTTGCAGTCCACTTTGCATAGCACCAGAAATATCGCAATTCCGAATAAGCCAGCGGGAAGCTCATTACAACAGGTAAAAGCTGCGAAAAAACCAGCGGTCATGTAGAGCAGGGCGAGATTGCGATTCGAAAGTAATTCTTGATTCGCGTGTGCTTTTTGTATTTTAACAGCGGGATAGATTGCGAAGATGAGAGTAACAACCGCAATCGTATGATTGTTCAACACGGTCAGAAAAGGCAGAAACGGAGTCGCAAATGCTAACATTGCGATGATGATGGTTCGAACTTCCCCAGGAAATTCATACAGCAGTAAAAGTTTCCAGAAGAAAAATAATGCGATCCAGAGAGGAACCATATTCACCATCAGGAGGATCAATCGGGAAACAGTTTCTGTCTCCGTCAATAAACTCCAGCCTGTGATTTGATGAATCACACGATAAAGCCCGGCGAGCATCGTCGGGTATAATGGCGGTTTCGTGGAATAGAAATGCCCTTCATGCCGAACTTTATCAATCGAATCCCAACCGGGATTCTGAATGATTTCATCAATCTGATAAGTACCGCGAGCAGAAATCGACCAGATCGTACACCATCGGGAACGATCGTTAGCGCTTCCCAAAGCCGAAGACGATCCTAGACGGGCTATTAAAAGCCCGGCATTTAAAGCAATCAAAATCGCGACAATGAAGACTTCCCAGTGGAAAGCAGCGGGCAGCAAAGGCTGGTTTTCATTAAGGAAATTGGATTCTGAGTTGCTCATGGAGATTCTGATTCAGGCGATGAGGGTCTGGCGAGCAGGGGACTTGTTGAGTCTCCCATGCGAAGTTTGAAGATTACGTTAAGGTTGAGATTCAACTTAACTTATCGAGAATCTCGCGTAGATGGAAATGATGCTTGCCCAGTTTTCCACCATAATTCCCCGCAGAAATTTCTGTGACGCCTTGGACATCAGACAGAACAGCCAGTCCGGCCTTCATCGCCTCGCCGACATGCTCCGCTGATCGTCCATCGATGACAATTTCATAAAGCGCCGATGTTTCGGGCAGGAGGTCTGTTTGAGTCCGGGGTTTTAAGGTCGGACAGTAAGCATCGTTCGTGCTGGCTCTAAGAGCCTGATACCGGGAGCCGACCTTACTCCCACTTCGGACAATGCCTCCCGGGAAGGGCATAATCACTTGAGGACATTGCTTCATCGCCTCCACGGACCTTTCAGCAGCCTCAAGTGCCAGGAGTTGAGATTCTCCTCCAATCAAGAGATTCCCGCCAGCGACGCCGCGAAAAGAACCGACCTGTTCCTCACAGAGAAACTCCCCATCCATCACCGGAATTCGCCAGTAGCGACGTCCTCCAATGACCTTGGATGCCTGAAAACCATCTCCGAAGTATCGAAGCTGCTTTCCCAGATCAATTCTCTTTTCAGCGTCTGTGGACTCTTCAACGCCATCAAAGACTGCCGTCGTGGGGCAAGTGAGAATACATTGCCCGACCCGCTTGAGGACTGCTTTGGCGAGCGACTCCAGATTGAACGCAAACAACATGACCGCGACACCGGGACGTCCATCGGGAGTTTGCTCAGGAGTCAAATAAGTATCGATGCCAGCTTCGGCATCACAGGCAATTACACTTGTGCCGTATCCGGTCACTTCGTACGCGGCGATTTCAGCCCATTTCTCTGATCCGGCAGTAATGATGATCCTTGTACCCGTGACTGAAAATGCTTCCGCAAAAGTGTCTGTTATTAATGTGCCTTGCCAACTGATACGATCCTTCATTTCAATCACTTCCAGGTTCGCCAACTTAAATGAGAAGTGCGGATCGAAATGACGTCAATTTTCTGATTCATACTATGGTCAGACAATCTCACACGGATTGTGTAAGATACTGCATTCAATAGTGATTTCGAAGGGGAATGCCTGCTGAAATCCCGGCAATTCATGATGACTCATTCAAAGAGAGAGTCGAAAAGATACTCGAATGTGATACTACGGCTTCAGGATTCCGAAGGAATGTCATCGGAGCGGTACATAATCACCTTATGAATCAACTCAGCAACATTGTTAACACCCAGCTTCTTCATCATGTTGGCACGATGAGCATCGACTGTTTTTACCGCAATACCCAGATTGTCGGCGACCTGTCGGCTGGTTTGACCTTCCACGACAAGCTCCATCACCTGCTTTTCTCGGTTCGATAAGCTATCAAGAAGTTTCTGCAATTCGATTTCATTGCGACACTCGTGATGAATTGAACGGCTGAATCTTAAAGCATTCCGAACACAGTCAATCAATTCCTGCTCAAGGCAATTCTTCTGTAGAAAATGGTAAGCTCCCAAACGCATCGATTCAACTGCAACTGGCACATCTGCGTGAGCCGTCAGCATGATGACTGGGAAGTAGACTTTTTTCTTTTTCAGCTCTTTCAATAACTCTGTACCTGACATTGTCGGCATTAAAATATCGATAATGGCGCATCCGTCAGTATGGGGATCAATTGAACTCAAAAACTCAGATCCTGTTGCAAATGTCTCAACATTCAACTGCACCGATCTGAGAAGAAAAGAAAGTGATTCTCGTACATCTTTATTGTCATCAATTATAAACACTTTTTGAGAACAGAAATCCTCAACAGGCAAAGTAGCATTTAAAGAAGAATTCATTTTGGAGATACCGTGAAAACTTTTTGAACTATCAATGATTGATAAATTTAAGTGGATAAGAAGGGAAGTAAAATTCCACTTTTATGAAGATCTATTTTTTATGGTATACGATCTTTTACTTGCCGCAAGTTCACTTATGGATTTCTGTTCGCAGTTTTGAGTAATTTACCCAGAGAGACTAAAATAATTATTGGGACTATAAACGCACCAAATCCTGGTTTGGATCATCCTGTTTGCATATTCCTGCACGGTTTGATAACTTTGTGTCAGGTAATTTTTTGTCTAAAACTCACAACTATAAAACATTCCAGAGGGGGCATACACTGCATGGGTACGAAGAAGACAGGTAAAGGGCGTCGAAAAATCGGTCGTAAGAAAAGACGTATGCGCGCAAAAATTCGACACAAGAAGTAGTTTTCTTCGTCGCAGGATCAGCTCGTACTGAAAAACACCGTATTCGACACATTTCGATTTACGGTGTTTGTTCTTGCGCAGTGATAAGCTTTAGTGTTAAATCAGGTACTGATCTGCCAGATAAGTTTTTCCAGGGTGAAATTAAACTTCCACCCAAAGTGCAAGTTCAACAGCTGCATTCAATGGCAGAGCATTGCAGCCGATCGCGAATCGAGTATGCAGACCAGCATCTCCAAAAAGTTTCAATAATAAATCTGACGCTCCATTCATTACATACGGCTGATCTGTAAAGTCATCAGTCGATTGTACGAATCCCTCAAGTCGGACAATTTGCTTTATATTCTCTAAACCGCCTATAGCCTTGTTGATTTGAGCCAAGGCATTCAGGCAGGCGACTTCAGCGGCATTACGCCCATCTTCCCGGGTTAAATCGTGTCCTACTTTCCCCCGAAATGTTAACTCCTTTCCAATCGTTGGTAATTGTCCGCTCGTCACAACAAGTGAACCTGTTTTAAGGACCGGCGTGTAGGAACCAACTGCTTCCGGAGCTGGAGGGAGTGTCAGTCCCAGAGCAGAAAGTTTTTTTTCAATAGAGTTATTCATTTTTGGAGACAATCTTTGACTGCAGCGTTTATGTGAAGGAATTAATTCAGTTTTTATATCCGTTTGCATGAATGTGTAGCGGGTGGTTGACTGGAAATATAGCGATGACGCCATCAAAAACCGCTACAGTAAACTGCGTACAGCAGAAAATTGTATTGTAATCTTACGGTAATCTCGCAATAGTAAGACAAATGACGATGCTCTGATGATCATGCATTCGCAAACACTCTCAGCACTGCTAAACATTAATCTTAAATTGACTCTACCCGCAAGGACTTTGATATGCTTCGTAGTCTCTTCACCCTGACGTTAATGATTTTTTTCCTGGGTGTCAGTTGCGTTGAAGCCAAGACATTTACAGGCCGGGTCACAAAGATCTCTGGAAACAATACACAAATATCAATTGTTTCAACAATCGAAAAGAGCGAACAAACTTTTGATATTTCTGATCGTAATTTTAAAGTCACAGTTAATCGACGGCCCGGAAGTGTCACCGATGTGAGTGTTGGAGATCTGGTCACCATTTTCACTTCCCCCACAGGACAGGCTCAACGACTCTATAAAATTGATACCGCACCTTCCACTTCTGACAAACCTGCGAATTCCTCCGGTTCTAAAACGGAGATGAAAAGTAATGCTACAGAGAAGACATCCGAGTCCCAGTGGACTCAATTTCTTGGACCGGATCGTAAGAACCGCTCCCCAGAAACCGGATTGCTAAAATCCTGGCCTCAAAATGGTCCCAAACTTCTCTGGACCGCTCGGAATCTTGGGGAAGGGTACTCAGCCGTCAGCTTGGGGAACGGCAAAATATTCACGATGGGAACGCGTGCAGGGCAGGAGGCGATTATTGCTCTGGATGTGAATACAGGGCAGGAACTTTGGTCGGTTCGACAGGGAGATATCTTTCAGGATGGGCAGGGAAATGGTCCTCGCAGCACGCCTACATTCGATAATGGGACTCTCTACACTTTGGGAGCTTCTGGAGATTTGAGCTGCATTTCCGAGCGTGGCAA
The DNA here is from genome assembly GCA_002359185.1 of Planctomycetaceae bacterium UBA2671. Classification (GTDB taxonomy): domain Bacteria; phylum Planctomycetota; class Planctomycetia; order Planctomycetales; family Planctomycetaceae; genus Rubinisphaera. Next base: position 52,659 of record DEML01000031.1, on the reverse strand, counting down.
TTTGATGTGGACGATGAATATTCTGGATCGTTTCTCTGCCTCGAATATCGTCTGGGGGATCTCAGAATCACCATTGATTGATGGCGACAGAGTTATTGTCACACCCGGCGGTGATCGCGCAACTATGGTGGCGTTGAATAAACAGACGGGAGACGTCTTGTGGCAAACAGCAGTCCCTGGTAATCCTCAAGCCGGTTATGCCTCGGCCATCAAAGCAACCGTCAATGGCAGACTCCAGTATATCAATTTCTGCCATAGCGGTTTATTTGGAGTTGATGCTCAAACTGGACGGGCACTCTGGGGTGATAACAATGCTGCCAATGGCACTGCGAACTGCAGTTCGCCGATCGAACTTGGCAACAAAGTGTTTTATGCCTCCGGATACGGCACAGGTGGTGCTTTACTTGATTTGGGTGACAACACTCCGCGTCCCCGATTGGTTTATAAAACGGAAAAGATGAAGAACCACCATGGAGGCATGGTTGAGGTTGATGGGTTTATCTATGGAGCCAACGATAACATTCTGACCTGTCTTAACGCTCAAACGGGGGCCATTACCTGGCAGGATCGCCTCTTTGGAAACGGAAAAGGTGCGATTACTTATGCGGATGGAAACCTCTATTTCCGTAGTGAAAATGGTCCCATGTATTTAATCGAAGGCAATCCGCAGGAATTCAAACTGATCAGTCAGTTCGATCAGCCGGAACGCAGTTCCAAAATGGCATGGGCGCGACCTGTCGTTGTCGATGGCAAACTCTTCCTGCGAGATCAGGATCTTTTGCTCTGCTACGATCTGGCAAAGTAAGATTGGTTTCCCGTAGAATCCCTGTTCAATCTACCGGCGGCGTTTTCCAGGATTGGTTTTTTTCTTGGGAGCCGTCTTTTTATCCGGCCGTTTTTTGGATGGACTTCGTTTGCGTGGAGCTTTCTCTTCAATCACTTTGATGAGCATCATATCCAGTTCGCGGCGATCGACATCGACGTGTGTGATCTTAACGCGAACGGTCATTCCCAGTCGGATGCGAATATCTGTCCGCTTGCCAATGAGACATTTCAAATCGCGATCAAAGTAGAACTGATCGACGTCTGACAGCGAACTAATATGCACCATCCCCTCGGCTGGGACTTCAAGGCACTGACAGAATATCCCAAACCGTTCAACTCCAGTGACAACGGCATCAAATTCCTGACCCACGAATTGCTCGATGTACTCAAGCAGTTTCAGCTTCGTCAATTCCCGCTCTGCTCGTTCTGCTCGACGAGACATATCACTGCAGTGAATGCCAACTTTGTGCAGAAATTCGGGATTCTCACCTTTGTATTTCTCGCCGCGAATCAGTAATCGATCGACGATACGATGAATCGTCAAATCCGGATAGCGACGAATGGGACTGGTGAAATGGCAATATTGCTCAGCGGCCAAGGCATAGTGGCCAACTTCTTCAGGAGAATATTCTGCCTGCTGCAGACTGCGGAGAAAGGCGAAATGCACAGCTTTTTGTAATGGTGTGCCAGCCGTTTCATCCAGTAATTGCTGAATATCATGCCGGCTCTGCGATCGCGTTAACGATAGTCCCAGTGACTCCACAAATTCACTGAATGCTTTCATCTTTTCAGCGGAAGGATCGCCATGCGTCCGGCGTAGAAAACTGACCCCACGATCATTCAGCGAAGTCGCCACCGCAATATTTGCAGCCAGCATGAACTCCTCAATGATTTGATGGCTCTCATCATGGTCTGCTTCAAAAGCCCCCGTGACTTTTCCTTCCGCATCAAACGAGAGCTGAATTTCCGGCATACTCAACTCGAGTGCCCCCGAATCGAATCGACGTTTTCTCAGCTTGCGAGCCAGGTCCTGCATATTGAGTAGCAGATCTGCAATGGTATCGCCGTACTGACCACGATATTGTTCTGGATTCTTCAGGAACGCAGAGACATCCTCATAAGCAAATCGTTTTTTGACTTTAATCGCGGAATTAGCAAACCGTGTATCAACCGGAATTCCTTCCGCATTGAATTCAATAAAAGCCGACTTCACAAACCGCACACGATCCTGCTGCAGACTGGCCAGTCCATTTGAAAGGACTTCCGGCAGCATTGGAATGACTTTTGTCGGTAGATACACGCTGGTTGCCCGCGTGTAAGCTTCACGGTCAAGTGGCGTGTTCGGTGTCACAAAATGAGAAACATCCGCAATGTGAACTCCTAAGTGAAAATGACCATTTTCTGTCCTCACCAGCGATATCGCATCATCAAAGTCTCGGGCTGAAATGGGATCGATGGTCACGACTGGATCGAGTGTCAGGTCGAGACGCCCTTCGAGATTGTTTTCGTCAAACTGCTTCGTCTGCTGGGAAGCCTGTTCGAGAGCATCTTCAGAGAACTCCGTTGGCAATCCATATTCATGAATGACGGTCAGCGTATCGACGCCGGGCTGATTCCGATCTCCCAGCACTTCGACCAGCACTGCTTCACCTACGTCGTAATGATTCGGAAAGCGAATCATCTCGATGACGACTTTATCATCAGGCCGCGCTCCCTTGGCACCGGGATCTCCGACCCAGATCGCCTCTTCGTAATTCTTGCCATCAATGAAGACGTAGCCTTGGCCTTCTTCTTCGAAATAGACTCCCACAAAGCGATTGCGGGCCCGTTTGATCACTTCTGCAATCCGGCCACACCGCTGATCACCCGACTTCCTGCGATTATTCAAAGCGACAGCAACTTCATCACCCGTTTGTGCATCGCCGGTATCGCGTTGTTCAATGAAAATATCTTCAGTAATGTCTGATGGTTTAGGCTCGTGTAAAATGACATAGCCATTACCGCTGGTCACTTTGCGAAAAATCCCGATCAATTGATGTGCCCGGTCGACAACATGAAGTAAACCGGTTTCTCCCTGCTGGACCTTCCCGCCATCGATCAACTCCTGGATCGCCTGGTCGAGTTTATCACGATCCTTCTTCTTAAATGCCAGCTTTTTCGCTACCGATTTCAGTGTCGACGGCTGATAATTCGCTCGCGATAAATAGTCAATAATCTGCTGTTTGAGCGATGCCATGTTTTTCTTTCGCTGTGTTCCTAAAAGACTCAGGAATCAGATTCCGAAATCCCTTTGAAGATCTTCCTGTCAATTCGAGGATTGAAGGGGGTCCAACTCGAATTTCGATTGGGATCGGACTCGATTAAAGCCGTAAATTCGTTGACTTTCGCATCGATATTATCCAAATGATGCAACACAATTGCCTCTGGCGTCATTGGTAATTTCGGGCTGCCGAACTCGTAGGCTCCATGATGACTGGCAATCATATGCTTGAGTCGCAGTACATTTTCTTCACTGACGGCCACTCCGGTTTGAGCCGCTTCGGCCAGTTTTTCATTTAGAATTTCAATTCCGATAATCAAATGGCCTATCAACTGCCCCTCATCCGTATACACAAAAGTGCCATCGTAGCCGAGTTCTCGGATTTTCCCTAAATCGTGCAGGAACACCCCTGCCAGCAGCAAGTCCCGGTTCACACTCGGGTAAAGTCCAACAATCGCATCTGCTGCTGCCAGAAGATTCACAATATGTTCGAGCAATCCCCCAAGATAAGCGTGATGAGCTTTGATTCCCGCTGGAGCCTGTTTCAATTGTGCAGCAATCGATTCATCCGTGAGATAACATTGCATCAGGTGACGCAGGGAGGGATCTTCCAGGGAGCCGAGAACTTCCGTCAACTTCTGGAATAACTGATCGACATCCTGATTTGTGCCTGCCTGAAATTCGGAAATGTCGACACTCTCTTCGGAAATTACCTCGATTCGTGAAAGAATCATCTGCAAATTGCCGTTATACAGTTGAGCCTTTCCCTTCACGGTGACGTAATCGCCCACTTGTATATGAGAAACCAGTTCTTCATTGATATTCCACAACAATCCATGCAGAGAACCGGTTTTATCCCGCAAATCTGCCAGCAGATACATATCTCCGTTGCGGTTGGCTCGAAGTTGTCGGTCTGCCAGAACGTAAGTCTCTTCGATGGATTCTCCATCGGCAATTTCATTGATATAACGGCGTGCCATGCCTCAAATTCTTTTCCTGCAAAACGTTGCGACTGTCAGTGATTCCCTCAAGTGTAGAAACCCGATCCAACAGCGGCAAGGTTCGGGCAGACTTTCCGTCTGAGTCAGATTAGCTACACTTCCCCTATCGGAGCAGGTGTCCATACTATATGAATACAAACACGAAGCGCAAGCGAGTGCGTCAATGCTCTTCAAATTGCCACGATCTCTTAAATGTAGGTTGGGTTAGCGAAGCGTAACCCAACAATCTTTATGCGTCGATTTCGTCAGGCACAGCCTGACCTACAACTGTTTATAAACTTCAGTATTTCAATTAGAAAGCCGTCTCATGCGTTGGTCTCAAAGCCTGATCCCAACAATGAAAGAAGTTCCAGCCGATGCCGAGATTCCCAGTCATCAATTGATGCTGCGGGCCGGCCTCATCCGTCAGCTTATGGCTGGAGCCTACACATATTTGCCTCTCGGCTGGCGATCCGTCCAGAAGGCCGCTCAAATCATTCGCGAAGAAATGGAAGCAGCCGGGGCTGTCGAACTGCATATGCCAGCCTTGCAGCCGATTGAACTGTTTGATCGTACCGGCCGCAACGAAGCCTTCGGCTCGGTTCTCGTACGGCTCGATGTCACGCGAGGAGATCGCAAAGTCCATATGGCCTTGGGCCCAACTCATGAGGAAGTCATCACCGACCTCATCTCCCGGCACATCAACAGCTATCGTCAACTTCCATTGACCCTGTATCAAATTCAGACCAAGTTTCGTAACGAAGAACGCCCACGCTTCGGAGTTTTGCGAACCAGCGAATTTCTGATGAAAGATGCTTACAGCTTTGCCTCAACACTGGAACAGCTTAACGATTCTTACGATGCGATGTACGCCGCATATTGCCGCATTTTCCAGCGATGTGGACTGAAATATATTCCCGTCGAAGCAGAAAGTGGCCCGATTGGAGGCGATGCCTCTCATGAATTCATGATTCCTGCAGAGAATGGTGAAGATCAGATTGTTTACTGCGAATCCAGTGGGTATGCAGCTAATCTGGAGCGTGCAGAAACAGGACGGAAGACTCCTGACCTGTCGGGATCAAACAGTTCTGCAGCTCTGGAGAAGGTGCATACTCCGAATGCAGGCAGCATTGAAGCGGTCTGCAAGTTCCTCAAATGCTCTCCAGAGCAGATGATCAAAACGCTGATCTATCTGTCCGACGAAAAGCCAGTCGCCGTTTTGCTTCGCGGCGATCACGATGCCAACGAAGGGAAAATTCGCCGGGCATTAGGGGTGAAGTCAATCGAACTGGCTGACGAAAAAACGATTCAGTCGGTGACAAATGCCGGGATTGGTTTTGCAGGACCTGTCGGTATCAAATGCGATGTGATTGCCGATCATGATGTGCCTCTCATTTCCGACGCCATTACGGGAGCCAATGAGACCGATCATCATTATAAGAATGTCAATATTGGTCGTGACTACCAACTCGAAACAACGTACGACCTCCGCGATGCCTGCGAAGGAGATCCGTGTCCGAAGAGTGGCGAGCCGATGAAATTCGTCCACGGCATCGAAGTCGGTCACGTTTTCAAACTCGGCACAAAGTATTCCGAATCTCTGGGCGCAGAGTTTCTGAACGAACATGAAAAACGCGAACCGATCATCATGGGCTGCTACGGCATCGGCGTGAACCGCATTGTGGCTGGTCTTGCAGAAACCTGTCATGACGAAAACGGTTTGCTCTGGCCAATATCAATCGCCCCCTATGAAGTGCTGATCATTCCTCTAAAAACCGATGACGAGGACCTGATGAACGTCGCCGAGAAAATGTATGCCGATCTGAAAGAGAAGGGGGTTGATGTCCTGTTCGACGATCGACCCGCACGCCCCGGCGTTAAATTCAAAGATGCCGACCTGATCGGTATTCCATTTCGCATCGTCATCGGCGGAAAAGGCCTGCAGGAAGGCATCGCGGAAGTGAAGGCCCGGACAGCCGAAGGTCCTGAAAAGATTCCGCTGGATCAGACTGTGGAACACGTTGCCAAACTGGTCTCTGAGGCGAAGTCTGAGTTACAGAAATCTTCAGCTACATGACGAGATAGTGATGTCTGCGAATTCAGATATGTCACCAGATCGAGAATATGTCATCGGAATGCTGAGTCTACAGCCTCTCGATGCACGTTCCGCCATGGAACAAAGAAAGCAACATCTCGGGAAATTAAAGGACCAGTCTGCTTCCAGGGAAACTTATCATCCCACACCCTACTCTCCTCAGCAAATCAAGACTCTTCTCAAGGAGAGAAGTAGAGAAACTATACAGAATTTGAATTCGTCTGATGCTCCTGAACAAGCGGAAACGCTTAATACGATCGGGAGAGCAATCTTATTTTTGTGCCTGCCAATCGTATTTTTCTCACTAAAATCCTGCTTTCACAAGCAGGATCATTATCAAACAAGTTATGTTTATCGCGCTGAGGATTCGCCTATATTTCCGAAAGCTGAACCATTTAATCCAACGAAGCATTTTGCTCCCGGCACTAAATCTGCTCCTGTTTGGACACTAACGCAAGATCCTAGACATCAAGACGCAGTCAAAAGAATATTTTACGGCAAGATGCCGTATGAAAATGATGTTGAATACAGTCGAATTGTCAAAGAACTCAAGAACTCTCAAAGTTTCTGTAAGCTGATACAACTCATGGAAACAAGCCTGAGAAATCGCCACCGTAGTCTTCGTCTCAAGATTTTCATAAAGAAACTCACCGTTGATGAACTTGAGGATTATCTTACTGCAGAAAAGGCTTTCATAGAGAGTATTGAGCGTCTCAGTTCGACCCAGAAAAATGAAACCTTGAATCTGGATGATCCCGTTGAGAGTCTCTCACAACCAGTTCCAGAGCAATCCACAACAAACCCATGAGCGATGATCAGAATTCGAATCCTGACTGGTCATTGCTTCCAAGTCAGCCACAGAAATTTTTTGATCTTGAAGATGACTTCAGTCTCCGAGACTTAAAAAGAAGTTACGGCAAACTGATCAAAAAGTTCAGACCGGAACAAAGCCCGGATGAATTTCAGAAAATCCGTATGGCTTATGAACGTCTGCTTCAGATCGTTCATAACAACCTAGACATCAATGATGTCTCTCATTTCCGTTCAACCGAACCTGAGCGGCACTCGCAAAACAATCATGATGACTTTCATTCTGTCGTTCACCCTTCAGAGAGATCATTGCCGAAGATCGATGTGTGCGCTAACGTGCAGGATGGACGTCCGCTTATCGAGATTTATCAATCTCTTCTCGCGCAGAATTATAAGACTGAAGAAGATTTTCTTTCTCTGGCAGTCTTGTCGGACGTGATTGATGAAACTGCTGAAGACGAGAATTTTGCTGAATGGTTAATCAATGGGATTAACTACCTTCACAGTGCACCAATCTTAATGGAGTATCTTTTGGAATACTCCCGAACCCATATTCCCGACGAGAAACTGGAAGAGTGGATTACATTGCTTGCCAACAGACTTCCACCTTATTCCTTTTCGTTCATTTCAACACCCGCATGGATGCAGTTGATACGAGCTGAATCCGAGGAACTGAAGGGGACAGTCTCATCAGGTCGATTTATTAAGTTGTGGCGGAAAATAACCACACATCACGCGATTTCGAGTGAGTATTCATTAATCTATCTGGCCAGCCGTCTTCTGCCTGCTCTAACGATACTGGAACGAGGAGAAGGGTGCCTGGAAATCGAATATTTTCTCGATAGCAATCCTCAATTCTTCGACCAAAATCTCGACTTTGAACGTGAATTTGTAGAAGTCATTAAATATTTCATTGCTCGATCTCAACGGGAGTTTCAAAGCGAAATTCAATCTGACCTCATTTATCGTTTGATTATCGATTATTGCATTTACGAAAACAAACTCGAAGTTTTTGAGAAGCATCAAATCAATTTGGATCGAAATCTCAAAACAGTTATTCAGTCCTGCCCAAATTCATTCAACGATTATTTTCATTTCCTGAATGAAGTCATTCCCTGGATTTTATTGGATGCTAAACGAGAACTTTATCATCCCGTCAGGACGGATATTAATTTGGCTGAATTTGAACCAGCTCCCCAGGAGTTTGAAGATATCGAATCTAATTTCTGGTGGAATCATGCAAACAAAGTCATTTTTCTAGGAACGTCTTTCAGTTTAATGCTCCTGTTATTTGTTATTAAGTTGACATTCGCAGGCTCTTTTGAATCTGAAGATGCCTTTATTGCTTTGTCGGGAATGTTATTCTCCATCCTCCTTGGAGCAGGAATTTCCCAAAGATTCGGCATGGAAATTCGGTATCGATTAGTGTTTAAAAAATATCATGAATCGTGGAGAAACGATTTTTGCAAACGAGTTTTAGAAGCAGGGAGGAGTTGGGAAGAAATTGAGGCATCCATTAATTCTCCCCATGATCAAAATATTCCGTTGAACTCTGTGCGCTCTCGATATTACCAGTTCTTGAGAAGGGATCCTGCCATTCAACTTTTAACAACAGTTTTTATGAAGTGGAAAAAACCCTAATTTTTTTCTAATTTATTTTGATTTGTACAGGCTCAAATCCTCTTATTTCCATTCCGGACAGTTGAAATCTAAGCCAGATTATATCACGCTCCATTGATCAGTGCGGGAATCCCCGCTCAACTGACATGATGAACTTATCGATATTCACTCCATTCAAGCATAAACAGGACGCCAAAATGTCGAACACTCAACCCAAATTGCATAATGCCATGTGGCCGGGACTGGTTGGTAAAGAGGAGGGGACTGACCATCCGCCAATCAGTCTGGACCGGATGCTGGAACTGACTGCTGCTGCCGAAGTCGATGGTCAGAAGTTTGAAGGGATTGATTATTTCCTGTTCCATCCGCATACCGATCCCGATGCATCTGAGGACGATTTGAAGGCAATTGCCGATAAAATTGCTGGCTATAACCTCAAAGTCGGCTCCCTGGTCGCACCTATCTGGCCGGGTACGGTCGGTGATTCGGCAATGGGTGATGATGAGGCTCAGAAGAAGTTTTTGCTGGCTGTCGAAAAGGCTTGCCGTATCGCTAAAATCTTCAATGAGCATGGTGTCCGCAGCTATGGTTGCATTCGAATCGACTCGGCAACGTCAAATATTGCTGAATGGGATAAAAATCCCGAAGCGGGTACGAAACGCATTGCCGAAACATTTCGCAAAGCAGCTGATATTGCAGATGACCACGGCGAACGTCTGGCAGCCGAAGGAGAAATCTGCTGGGCCGGGATGCACTCCTGGAAAGATATGGTCAATCTTCTCGAAGCCGTCGATCGACCTGCAACCCTTGGTTTTCAGGCAGATCTGGCTCACACCTATCTGTACTTGATGGGTTACAACTCGGAAAAGAACGCCTTGCTGAAGCCGGGTTATACCGATGGCGAATTCTGGACAGCCTACGAAACCATGACCGATGCCCTGCGTCCCTGGACAATTGACTTCCATGTTGCCCAAAACGACGGCGAAGTCCACGGCACAGGTTCGCATGACAAAACCGGAAAGCATTGCCCAGCCGATGATCCGAATGGAAAGCTCGATATCGTAAAATGCTCCGGCTACTGGCTCAAAGGGGCAGCGGATCGGGAAATTGAACACATCTGCTGGGATGGGTGTATGTTCCCGAACGAAATGCTGGAGCAAGCATCCACATGGAACACAATTCTGGGAACCATGATCAAAGTCCGCGACGCCCACGGTTGGAACTGATTTAGAAAGCGGAAAGCCGAGGGCGGAAAGCGGTGAATTACTCATGATAAATTATGCCGTGAGAATTTGTTATGCGAATGGCTGGTTTGAGAAGTCGAACAAAGTAGTTTGCATTGCGAGTCATTCGACTGGTTTCCGCCATGTCTGACGATATGGTGTCGCATGTGATTAAAAAGCAACTATTGAGATCGGGAACGAGTGTTGCCGCAAATTTCCGAGAGGCTTCACGTGCAAGAAGTGATGCAGAATTTATTTCCAAACTTGGCATTGTTGAACAGGAACTGGACGAAACATTACTCTGGTTTGAATTAATCGTGGAATCAAAATTGATTCCACATGATCGAATTAGTGAACTCATGAAAGAAGCCGACGAGTTACTTAGCATTGTCGTAAGTGCAGTCATTGCAACGAAAAAACGTATGAAATGACGGCTTTCCACTTTCCGCCCTCGGCTTTCCTGCAAATTTGAACTCTAGAATACGAATAGTCGATCTACTATGGCAAAAGAACTTCGCGTTGGTTTGGTTGGTTATGGATTTATGGGCCGGACGCATACGAATGCGTATAAAAGGGTGAATGATTTCTTTCCCGAACTGTCCTATCGTCCCGTTTTACAGGCTGTTTGTGGACGTACGGAAGATAAAGCCCAGGCTTTTGCCGATCAGTGGCAGTACAAGTCGTGTGAAACCGACTGGAAGAAGCTGATTGAACGGGATGATATCGATGCGATTGATATCTGTACCCCGAACGATCAGCATGCTGAAGTCGCGATTGCAGCCGCTGAGGCTGGTAAGATGGTTCTGTGCGAGAAGCCGCTGGCTCGAACAACTGAGGAATCGATGCCGATGGTTGAAGCGGTTGAAAAAGCAGGTGTTCCAAATACGGTCTGGTACAATTATCGTCGCGTTCCGGCAGTCACGCTGGCTAAGCAGATTATTGATTCCGGAAAACTCGGAAAGATCTTCCATTATCGCGCGAACTTTTTGCAGGATTGGACCATCAATTCAGATCTCCCTCAGGGAGGAGCAGCACTGTGGCGATTGGATGCAAAGGCAGCGGGATCTGGGGTGACGGGTGATTTGCTGGCTCACTGTATTGATACAGCCTTGTGGCTCAATGGATCGATCAAAGATGTTTCTGCAGTAACGGAAACATTCGTCAAAGAGCGAATGCACAACCTGACGGGTAAAGTGGAAAAGGTCGGTATTGATGATGCCTGTCTGTTCCATTGTCATTTCGAAAATGGCTCGTTGGGACTGTTTGAATCGACTCGATACGCACGTGGTCACAAAGCCCTGTATACTTTTGAAATCAATGGCGAACATGCTTCGATCCGCTGGGATCTGCACGATTTGAATCGTCTGGAGTATTTCGATCACTCCGATGAATCGATTGTCCGCGGTTGGAGAACCATTCATATTACTGATGGCGACCAGCCATATATGGATCATTACTGGGTACCGGGGCTCTGCATCGGTTACGAACATACCTTTGTGAATCAGGTGGCCGATTTCCTGAAATCTCTGGAATCGGGTGAACCTTGTCATCCGACTTTCCGTGATGCTCTCGAAACTGCTCAGGTTTGTGATGCGGTCCTGAAAAGTGCAGCCGAGCGTGCCTGGCAAACAGTTTAATCGTATATATTGCCGGGAAGTGATGGTAAAATAAGTTCACACTTTCTATAACGGTTGAAAACTGCTATTTTTATTGGTTGTGCTCGCGAGTGATTCTGGATTGTTCTGAAATCTTCAGCAGAGTATCGACAAAGTAGTGATAAAATAATATTTATACGGGGCGCAGCGAATTTGCTGCGTTCCGTCTTTTTTTACGGGAGGAGAAGACTCATGGATCGTCAACCTATTACGCGTGAAGGTCATGATAAAATCAAGGCTGAGATTAAGCATCTCGAGTCCGTTGTGATTCCGGAAATCACAGAACGACTGGCCGAGGCACGGTCTGAAGGCGATTTGAAAGAAAATACGGAGTACCACGGACAGCGTGAACAGCAGGGGATGGCGCAGGCGAAAGTGAATCAGCTCAAAACCAAACTCGCCAACTGCTATATTGTTGATAAAGCCGATATGCCCAAGGGGGTCGTAACGTTTGGTTCGACCGTAACCGTGAACGATTTGAAATGGAATGACGAAGAAGAATACGAATTCGTCGGCCCCGGCGAAGAAGATTATGACTGCGAACCGATGAAGATTCTGACTTCAAGCCCACTTGCCAAGGCAATGGAAGGCAAGAAAGTTGGAGATCGTGTCAGTGTTGAGACTCCCCAGGGAGTACGTGAACTGGAAATTGTCAAAATTGTGGATTTTGAATAATCAGCTTGTAATTCCAATAAAAAACGGAGCCAATCGGCTCCGTTTTTAAGTTCAAGTTGAAGTTTTCCTGTCCATTGACTCTGCTGGGCAGTGCACTCAATGGCCTGATTCTCGATTAAAGAAGATCTTCCTCAATGGGATCTTCTTCATGATCGCCCACTTCACCTGACAACAGATCGGCGTCAAGAACGGGTGCGTGATCGTAGCAGTCATTATCATGCCAAAGTGGCATTCCTGCAGCATAACGTGCAGCTAGCATCATGACCTTGTCTTCCGAACCTGGCTTGGCATCGGTTGGGGTATCAGGGTCAATTCCGAGATTTTCGAATTCATCCATGTCGAAAGCGTCGGAGAAATCGGCGACGTAGGCGCCTTGATCGTCGAACATCAATTCATAATCAGGTTCGACTTTCTTCGATTTTCGCATTCTCTGCTCCATTTTTAAACTGTGAACATTGGTCGATTAACGTTTGGTGAGCGTAAGTTTCTCCCGAAGTAGGTAGGATTATTTTTCAATCACCCCTCTGCGAAATGCAATTCAACTCAATCAGAAGTATCCGCGCGATACGATTGAGGAAATTTGCATCCGAGGTCTTACTGAAAATCCGACCAGGCAGCGTTTCGTTGGTCGTTCAATTCAATAAGATTCCATGTGTGAAAAATGTGGGAGGAAACTGTGTGTGACTCCGTAGTTGATTCTCGGGCTGAAGTCGCATTATGTCAATAAAATTTCGCACAAAATCTACAGATTCTTGCAACTCTGTCCATTGACAGATCTAAATTGGATCGATTGAAACTGTTTTTGCTCTTATTATCCAGTCATGTTGATTTGAAATAGAACGGCATCTGATGCAACTCCATCAAATTATTCCCGCGTGATTTTAAAACCATACTTCTTGAGTTTTCTGTCGAGGGTGGAGCGTTCGATTCCCAGAATCTGAGCAGCTTTGGATTTATTCCCTTCGGTCGATTCCAAAGTTCTCAGGATATGGTCGCGTTCGATTTCTTCGATCGAAAGCTCTGCATAACTCTGAGGAGGTTTTGATGGCTGAATCTCACTCAGCTCAGGCTCGTCTAATCTTGAGAGCAGAATTTGCTCTTCCTGAATGGTATCGCCTGTGCAGAGGACGACGGCACGCTCGACCGTGTTCTGTAACTCACGCACATTTCCTGGCCATTCGTATCGAATCAGTTTTTTCATAGCCCTATCCGAAAAGGAAATTTCCCGACGTCCTGATTTATTTGCAAAACGCTGAGCAAAAAATTCCGCCAAGATTTGGACATCTTCCATGCGATCTCGTAATGCCGGGACAGTAATTTCCAGAACCTGCAGGCGGAAATACAAATCCTTTCGAAACAAATTCTCGCGGACGGCATGTTCCAGATCCCGGTTGGTCGCTGCAACGAGTCTGACATTAACATTAATGGGAACCGATCCCCCCACACGCTCAAAGGCATGCCCTTCGAGAACACGCAGGAATTTCGCTTGAATTGCGGGACTCATCTCCCCGACCTCATCCAGAAACAGGGTTCCCTGATGTCCCTGTTCAAACTTTCCGTGCTTGAGTCCAGTGGCTCCCGTAAATGCTCCCCGCTCGTGACCAAACAGTTCACTTTCAAGCAGACTTTCACTCAAAGCCGCACAGTTCATGCAGACAAAGGGGCCATCTTTGCGTTTGCTGTTAAAATGAATTGCACGGGCCACCAGTTCTTTTCCAGAACCACTTTCACCACGAATCAGAACAGCAGTGTCAGTTGGAGCGACCAGGCCAATGGTTTCTCTTAAGAGGTCCATTGCCTCACTGTTTCCAACAAGCTCACTTTCGATGGCCAGCTGTTCGCGAAGCTGTTTATTCTCACTGGTCGCCTTTTGCAATCCATCCTGTAAATCCTGTTGGCGAATCAGGTTTTTGAGTGCAATCGCCAATTGGTCTGCGACAGCCAATGTGTAGTCGAGTCCATTGGCATCCAACGGATTTTCGGGATTGGTTGAGTAAAGATGGATCAGTCCGAATAATTCCGAACCATCCAGCACGGGGGCAATGATTAAGCTTTGAGCCTGCATATCTTCAAGACTGTCACGACTTGAAAGATCGGAGCGTATTGAGATGTCGCGAGCTAAAATCGCTTCACCTGATTTGATTACGTCTCGAGTGAGAGTGGTCGAGACTTTGTGATAAGGCTGTCCTTCCAGACTGCGATAACTTGTGACAATCAAATCCGATGTTGAAACCACCTTTTTTTTACGTCTGGAGACACTGGTTGGCTGAGTCAGCACGGCTCCGATGTCTGCTCCAGTAATCCCGACCAGTCCATCGAGGACGATATCTGCTAAATCCTGGGAATTTGCAGCATCTCCCATTTTGATCGCGATTTGATACAAGCGAGAAAGTTTAGCGCTGGAACTTTTATCGATGGTTTGGGAGTTGGCATCCCGATCTCTCAGAGAAGAGTGTTTTTGACGATGAATAATCTCGGGCAGGGCATTTGTTTCATCGGGAATGCGGAGGTCGGTGGCGGTGTCAGAGTCCGTCCGCGGTGCCCGGCGTTTTAAGGAGGCAAACTCATCGGTCGTGAATAACATCAACGTTTCGCCTATGCGAATGATGTCCCCATCGACCAGTGGTCGATCCCGATCGACTCGCGTTTCGTTCAGATAAGTTCCATTCCGACTGGCGCGGTCGCGTAGCATCCAGCCTGTACTGATATGAAAGATTTCACAATGATTGCGGCTGCAGATATCGTCTCGAAGTACAACACGATTTGTGCCAGCTCGACCAATATCGGTTATTTGATCCGGGTGTAAAGGAAATCTCTGCTCTGAGGCCACCCCTTCACTGACAATCAGAAAAAATGAAGATTCTGCATTGATGGGTTTTTGAGTAACCAACGGAACGACCTTAAGAGCAAATCAATCAGGAATCTGTCGAATTTGACATGGATAAATTTAACAAAACAATTTTCCCTCACCGAGCCAAAGAGCATGGCATATATCATTATGATAATGAATAAGATTTATGCTAGTACCCTGACAGCGTTTTATTTTGGGGGGCAAATAACGTGAATACGCTGCATCATAATATTCTCTGCCCAAAATCATCCTGGGATGAACGGAAAGGGGGGACACTCTGCGAGAAAGATCACACTACTACAGTTTATAGATAACAGTAGCGGCTTTTTGGTAGTTTGCGCCTTGTCTTTCCAGTCAATTACCCGCTAGACATTCATTGAAACGGCTCTAATGATTTAGCATCGGAATTATTTTTCCGCAATGTGATCACATCACTCAAAAATTCCACTCACGGTAGAGCTTGGCGCGGAATTCATGCCATTCTTCATATTTGTTACAGGCAGAGACATCAGGTTGTTCTGTTAGTGCGCAAACCCATCCATCCATCAATTTGAGCCGTTCGGATACTACGGTAATGAGATTGATTAAAATCGTGGCTGCTACTTCACTCGAGTTCTGACGTAATTCTTCAAAGGCTTCCTGACTCAGCATGTGAACTGTCGAATTGGTTACCGTTCTAACGTTTGCCGAATGAGCAGTTTTTCTAAAAAAGGACATCTCACCAAAAATAGTCCCCGGACCGAGTACCGCAATGACGCGATGCTTTTCGTTGGTATCACTGATACGTGTTACTTCACAGCAGCCTTCGCTGATCAACCAGAGTCCTTTATTTTCTTCTCCCTGCTTGAGGATAATGGCGTTGGCTTCGTAACACAGATGCTCCATTGCTGAAACAACAATATCAACCTGCTTCTCGCTCAAGCCTCTCAAAAGAGGGGATTCCGTAAAATCAAGTTCAGTAGCTTGCGAATTGTTAACCAGGTTTGTGATATCTGCATTCATCTTAAAATCCTCCCATGGCTGTTGCTCGGCCAACTCGCCCAATCCCCAGTAGATAAGCTGCCAGTCGAAGATTGACTTTTTTTTCGGTAGCTAGATTCCAGATTTGGTCAAAGGCTTTCGTCATCTTGTTGTCGAGTTCCTGTCGGACGCGTTCCAGTTCCCAGCGAAAATGCTGACGATTCTGCACCCATTCAAAATAACTGACCGTCACGCCTCCCGCGTTTGCCAGGACATCTGGTAGAATAACAATGCCCCGCGAATTTAACAGGTGGTCCGCTTCCGGATGGGTCGGGTTGTTGGCCGCTTCGACGATATATTTTGCGCGAATATCGGTTGCAATTTCTGGAGTGAGAACACCTCCAATTGCTGCAGGAATCAGGACATCACAATTGCAGGTCAACAGCTCGATGTTGGCAATGGCATCCGCTCCTGAAAATTCGACGACTTTGCCGGTTTTTTCGACATGTTTGCTGAGGGCGGGGATATCGATTCCGTCTTCATTCATCAAACCTCCGTAGGCATCAGAAGTCGAAATGATTTTCGCACCTCGCTCATGGAGAAATTGAGCCGCGAAGCGTCCGACATTGCCAAAACCCTGAATTGCTATTTTTGAGCCTTCGATTCTTTCATGCATTTTATCGAGCAAGGCAATCGTGAGTAATCCAACGCCACGCCCAGTCGCTTCTTCCCGTCCATCAGCCCCGTGCAATTCGACAGGTTTTCCCGTCACGCAGGCGGGATTGAATCCATGATATTTCTGATATTGATTCATGATCCAGGCCATGACCTGGGCATTCGTGCCCATGTCAGGAGCAGGAATGTCCTTGTCGGGGCCAATCATGTCATGAATTTCGTCAATAAACTTTCTTGTCAATCTTTCAAGCTCGGGCATGCTCAGTTTACGGGCATCGATTTGAATTCCACCCTTGGCTCCCCCGTAAGGGATATCCACTATCGCGGTTTTCCAGGTCATCAAAGTCGCTAACGAGAGAACCTCGTCCTGATCCACTTCGGGATGGTATCGCAGTCCACCCTTCATTGGACCACGAGACTTATTGTGTTGAATCCGATAACCGATGTGCGTAGCGATTTCGCCATTGTCCATTTCCATGGCGACCTGAACTTTAACTTCGCGTTCTGGTGTCAGCAAAAGGGTTTGCATATTCGAGGAGAGCCCCATAATGTTGGCCGCTTCTCGAAAATAACGATCTGTCGATTAACTGGCGTGCATGGTTAATCCTGGCTGGGACATCAATAATTATGAAAGCGCTATCTAATCATAGATCTTCTTCGAGCGATTTCGACTGGAACTCAAGCCTCTTAAACCGATAAATGAATCTTTATTGTCCTTGCGATGGGCCGAAAACCCTCGCCTTCAGGCGAAACC
>DEML01000031.1:0-35169 GCA_002359185.1 Planctomycetaceae bacterium UBA2671 | reverse complement strand
GGCATGTGAGCGAAAGGACTTCAGTCCGAAGCTCACGGCCAAAAAACCTATCGGCTTCAGCCGATAGTAATTCAGTTCATTTTGTGACGCGATTTTCCATTACATTCGTTGCCTGCGAGAGGTTGAACGACTTAACGAGCAGATCGGCGATCATCTGATGTCCAGCGACTGAGAAATGGTCACTCTGTTTGTTAAATGCGTTGGCTACTTGAGGGTCTGACTTGAGTAATGATATCAAATCGATAAACGGCACACCTGCGTTCGTCAAATATTCACTGGCTATCTGACGATGAGTTTCAGAGTGATTTCTGCTGATTTGATGACCTTCGTGATTTAAGATCTCATCCTGATCTGGAAGATAAACCACGAAAAATTCAATATTCGCTGCCTGACATCGTTTTGCCATATCGAGCAGTGGGTTGAGGCTCAACTGAAGAAATTCGTTCGAGCCGGCTGTTTTCATCACCATTGGCGATGCCGTTCTTAATGGATCATTTTGAGTCATATCATTTAAAAAGAATTTGCAGATGACCGGTACTCCAAGTCGTAACAAAGCATAGTCTTCCAGAGGATTCTTCTGTCTCTTTTGTGGGGAATTCCTATCAACGCTCTTAATGCCAGGATGTTTACAGGCAACAATTTGTCCGTACTCATCGAATATAACCGACCGACGAACATGATAGTCGTTTTGCAGGCACGCTTGTCCGATAAAGCAAACCACACGTCGTGGTTTTAATGGTAGGATTCTCTCGTCGAATTGAATTTGCCATAACAGGGGGCATCCATAAGGCATTCCAGCATTGCAGATGGAACTCTCATCATTTCTGCCTCTGGAGGAATTTGATAGTTGGTCCCACAAGGCAATAAACGTCTGATGATGTTCAATTTCTGGCGCAAGTACCCGCTCATCTCCGAGACAAATCGTTTCAGGTGCAGTCAAATTGCTTGATGTTGCAGCTTGACGAAAACCTGCATCACCGAAATGGAGATCGTTTGTCACACCGGGCTTAATTGCAAATGTGATCGTTTGATTAACAGGTGCTGCCAGATAACTGTGATTACAAGCCGTCCAGCCGAAATTTTGAGAATTCAAACCGATTTGGGGAGCTGCCAGATCGAAATGATATCGCAGTGCATACTCGCTGCCGGCTACGAGACCGCACAGAATGAGCACACCCAGAATTAAACACCGAAATCTCGGCACGATAACAATCCGAATAAAAATGGAGAGGGTGGTTGAGTGATTTGTTCAAGTTCACAGAATGGAACTTCATTAGATGTGATTGCTAATAATGTAGTCGACATTGAGCTTTTGAGAAAAGAGAGATTCCAGCATTCGGTAGACTTTACAAGCTCTCTCATTCACCTGGAAGAAAATTTGCAGTCACTGGCTATGCAACTCTTCAGCCTCACGAAATGAATTAGAGGTGTTCGCATCCAGGGGGTTAAAACGCTCCTGAAGAGGTATTCATTGCTCGATATTGACCTGGGGTCATACGAATTTGCCGTTTAAAAACGACGCTAAAGTATTCCGAGTGAACAAATCCACACCTTCTGGCGATTTCCGGCAAGGTCAGGTCGGTTTGTACAAGCAGATCACAGGCATGAGCCAGTTGGACACGTCGGATTTCTGCCTGCGGAGAGCGTTTCAGGTACTTTCTGACCCCCCGTTCGAGAGTGCTTCGCGAAACAGGGACTAATTCCAGAATATCTTCCACACGAATGCCTGAGAGTGCCTTTTCTCTGATAATTCGAACCGCATCTGCAATATCGGCATCGTCAATTGCGAGAATGTCCGTTGATTTACGTGTCAAAATCCCTGACGGTTTGATTACTTCCCGCGATGCATCTTTACGAAATCCTTTCATCAGTTGATCCAGCAATTCCGCTGCCCGATATCCAATTCGCTCGGCATTCGGGATGATGCTTGTCAGTGGGGGATCGCACAATTCACAGCGGATGGCGTCATTATCGCATCCAATCACGGCAGCCTGTTCCGGCACTGCGAGGTCAACCTCACAGCACGCATCCAGGATCTGCTGACCTCTGATGTCATTCGCGGCCATAATTCCGACGGGATTCGGAAGAGTCTTGATCCAGTTGACCAGTGAGGTGAATTCATCATCCCAACTCTTTCCAGCAGTCATTTCCCAGGGCGAGACGAAGGAAGCTGTGGAAAACCCAGCTGCAATGATGGCATCCTGAAACCCCTGATACCGTAAATCCGACCAGGTTTCGTTCTGAAAACCTGCAAATCCAAAATGGCGAAACTGACGTTCAATCAAATGCTCAGCTGCCATTCGACCGATCGCATAGTGGTCGGCCCAGATCTGCGGTAATCCCAAATCTCCCCAGCGATCCGTCAAATCGACAATCGGCAGACCCGATTCCAGGACTAGCTCGGCAAATTGAGGATTTGTCGAGCGGCTGATGATTCCATCCCCTCGCCAGTCATTCAGCCAGACAGGAAGCCGTGTGTTCAAATCCCTCTGTTGCAGATAAATCGACCAGGAGGCATGAGCCTGCACATATTGCTTGATTCCACGCAGAACCAGCCTTCCAAATTCGCTGGAAGTTTCGACAAATAATGCAACTCGTGGACGCTCTGTCATATCTCTCAGTTCGTATCCATCTGGCTTGATGGCTCATGCAAGTTTTACAAATCGAATCAAATCGGAACAGCCCTTTGACTTAGCCGATTAATAGAATACCGATAAGTCAAAACAGGGAAAACGTAATCGTTATGCCGATTACAAAACGAGGCTCCGATGTGGTATTTTTCGGCATACGGAGCAATTGTCGGGGGACAAGTCATGTTTATCGTGAAATCGCTGCGTCTATTCATACGTGCGCTGACAGCTGAGTGCTCTCATCGACAAATTGCTGCAGGCATCGCTTGTGGTCTCCTGGTTGGCTTAATCCCTAAGGGAAATCTCCTCGCACTGCTTGTTTTAATGGGGGTTTCCTCTTTCAGCATCAGCTTGCCCGCTCTTTTTTTCAGCACGTTTCTCTTTTCCTGGCTCGCGATTTCCCTGGACTCCGTTTGTGCAAAGCTCGGCGAATTCGTGCTGACACAGGAATCTTTGCAACCGCTTTGGATCTGGTTGTATTCGCGACCTCTGGTCCCGTGGACAGATTTTAATAATACCGCCGTCATGGGATCGTTACTTCTGGGATGTTTACTCAGCCTGCCCGCGTATTGCTGCATTCTTCCGCTTGTTCGCAAATATGAACCTGCAATCACGGCTCGCATTAGAAAATACCGAGTCGCTACCTGGTTGTGGGGAGCAGAATGGGCCGAAAAAATCCACTCGGCTGTCTAAAGTATTACATTGATTTTGGTGGTAAACATTTATAGCGGTCATTTTGAGGTTATCTATGAAACCCTCTTACTCAAATTCCCACATTTCACATCGGTCTTTCCCTCATCCCCTCCAGCGAGGGCAGGGGGAGGCGGAATTGGGGAGGAAGAATCAACGATTACGAATTCAGGAAGAGCGGCATTCCACATCTGAAACGACCCGGAAAAAGCGAAACTCATTTCATACCGGTGTCCGCTGGGGTTATCTCGTTCCCAGGTTGACCTTAGCTGTCCTTTGCTGGGCGATGATCACTTTTGGATTCGAACCTTTACTGCATTTGACAATTACTCAGAGTTCGTCTGCTGCTCTACAAACCGTCGTCGGAATTCAACAACTGAACTCTAACTTTTTCAAAACGAATCTGGAATTGAACCAGATCGAAATTGGGAGTAAAGATCGTCCCGGCACCAATGCTGTAGAAATTGGACAGGTACAGGTTCAACTCAATCGCGACGCATTGTTGCGGAAGAAATTCATTGTCGAATATGCAGACATTAAGCAGATTCGCTGGAATACCGAGTCAACTCTTGATTTTAAAAAGGTTGAAACCGAAGCCGGTGGGTGGTCCATTCCATTCGGTGAACAAGCCGAAGTGATCGGTGGTTATGCCCAGCGTGCAGGTCAATCTTTTCTGCAAAGTTTGCTCGAGCAAACTTTGGAAACTTACGATCCCAACAAGCTCGAAACGATACAACTGGCAAAGCTGAAAGAGAATTACTGGAAAAATCGATTTCAGTCTTATCAAAATCAATCGACACAGTTGAAAGCGGAAATTGACATTCTGAAAAAGCAACTGGAAGAGGCCAAACGTGGCAACCCACTTAATAAATTGAATGATTTTGCCCAAATTGCCCGCAAAGTGGACGAACTGGTTAATGAAAGCAAACGACTCAAAACCGAATTCCAGGTTTTGCCACAGCAGGTACGAATCGATCTGATGGAGTTGGATGCCGCCAAGGATCGTGACTTCGAGCAGCTTCGAAAAAAGATCGAAAGCATCCCTCTGAATGCCAATGATTTGACCGTTGCGATTGTCGGCCCGGAAGCAGCTCGACAATTCGAAGAACTTTCTGCCTGGATTCCCTTTGTTCAAAAATGTATGGCTGTTGCCACAGAAGATTATCAACCTGAACGTCAACTTGGACGGACGATTGACTTTGATACATCTGACGCCCTTCCAGCATTCCTGATTCGTAAGATTAATCTCGATGGCATTGCGAATCTCAACAGGAAGCCAATTTTATTTACAGGGAACTTTCAGGACATCACTCACAATCAGCGTCAATACGGCAAGCCCATGAATTACCATTTCGAAATTGAACATCAGGGGCAGTACATCGTCAGTGGGAAATGGGATCAAACCACTTCAACTCCCCAATTCGAATTCTTATGTCACGTGACGACCGATCAATTCCCCACACAGAAACTTGCCGAGCACGACAAAATCAATATCGCCCTGCAGGCTAAACAACTGGTCGCCGATTTTCACGTGGTGACCTCGGGGCCAAATATGCAGGCCAAATTGAAATGGAAGCAAAACGATGTCGAATTTGATGTCGTGAGTCCTGTTCAATTGACATCCACGACTCTGTCCAGACTTGATGTTCGTCCCTTTTCACCCACCGATTTGCTGATATCGGCATTTTCCTCAATTAATGAGATTGAGGGAGAAGTCCAGATATCCGGGCCAATCAAATCGCCTGCGATTCAAGTTCACTCCGAGATCGGCCAGAAGATTGTCTCCGGTCTGCAGCAAAGCATTCAAAAAGAACTCGATCTCCGTCAGAGCGAAGCCTTTTCACTGGCACAGAGGGAAATCGATACTCAAATCAAAAAATTCAATGTTCGGCTGAACGATCAATATCAATCCTTATTGTCCGAATTGAATGTGAATGAACGACTTGCCAATGGGATGATCGAAAACGTCGCCATCCGCCCCGCCAGTGGTATTTTCGATCGCCTGATTCGATAAGTATGAATAAGCCAACGTAGGACAGGCTTCCAGCCTGTCTCTTAAAGTTCAGTACTCTTATGTGCTTTGCGAAACGGTTGAAATGAAAAAGCAAACAGGCTGGAAGCCTGTCCTACCTGCTGTTTTCACAACTGATCTCCATGAAATCCTGTCCGATGATTGAGAACCAGTTTCCAGTCGGCTAACTTAATGGATTGAACCATTGTCAATAACGACCATTGTCAATAACAACGTCTGACAGGAAACAATCCATGAAGAAGCCATATACGCATTATAAACTCGGTCTACTTTTTTCATTGCTGACAATCGTATTGCCTGCAGTTGCCTCTGCGGAAAAGCCTCAAAGTGAATCGCTTAAAGGTTTACCGCTGATAGCCACAGAAGATTTCGAACACGGCACTAGAGATTGGAAACCGACTGACAATTCAGCCTGGGAAATTCAGCAGGAAGGAAACAATCATGTCTTTAGCCTGATCAAGAAAAAGAGCAACTACGAGCCACCTGTTCGTTCTCCTTATAACCGGGCAATCTATCAGGGTGGTGAATTCGCAGATGTGATCCTCGATCTGAAACTGCAATCGACTTCCCCCGATTATAATCATCGTTCCCTGTGCCTCTTCTTTGGATATCAGGACGAATCTCATTTCTATTACGTCCATTTCGGCAAAAAAACGGACGATCACGCCAATCAGATTTTTATCGTTAACGACGCTCCACGCACAAAGATTTCCACAAAAACGACACCCGGCACCAACTGGGATGACGAATGGCACCATGCCCGTGTCATTCGAAAAGTGCAGGATGGAACCATCGAAATCTATTTCGATGACATGGAAACCCCAATCATGACAGCCACCGACAAGACCTTTCAGCACGGACGCATCGGCATTGGCTCGTTCGATGATCCTGGTCGTTTCGATGACATCAAAATCTACGGCAACCCCATCAAGTAATGCGATACTGTGTGCCACTGCAGGCTAGTCCAGCAGTGCTTTGCATTGTCATTCTTTTCAAGCTGCATTACTCGCACTAAAGATTTCAAAATCTCTCATGGATACGGTCAGATATCAACCACGGAATTTACTGATCACCGGTGGGTGCGGATTTATCGGTTCGAATTTCATTCGGATGCTACTACAGAATTTTCAGGATTCACTACCTGAAATTCGAATCTGCAATCTCGATAAACTGACTTATGCAGGCAACCCTGAAAATCTGATCGAGATTGAATCGAATCATCGCTATCAAATGATTCAGGGCGATATCACAGACTCCACTCTGGTAAAGCACGTATTAAAAGATCAGCAGATAGACACTGTGATCAATTTTGCAGCCGAGTCGCACGTCGATCGCAGTATTCTTGATTCCACACCCTTCGTACAAACAAACATTAATGGAACTCAGGTTCTGCTCGATGCTGCCCGCCGAGAGAACGTTAAATGCTTCCTGCAGGTCTCCACAGATGAGGTTTATGGAAGTCTGGGAGACGAGGGCTTTTTTACCGAAGAGACACCCCTTGCACCGAATAGTCCATACTCGGCATCAAAGGCCGCGGCTGATCTGCTTGTAAGAAGCTATTGTCATACTTTCGACTTTCCAGCAATCATCACTCGATGTTCGAATAATTACGGCCCGTATCAGTTTCCGGAAAAGCTTCTGCCGTTATTTATTGCAAATGCTCAGAGGGATCAGTCTTTACCGGTTTATGGTGATGGCAAGAATATTCGTGACTGGATTCACGTCAGCGACCATTGCCGAGGCATTCTGGCTGCTTTGCAGATGGGGAGGGCAGGGGAGGTCTATAATTTCGGAGGTTGCTGTGAATTGCAGAATATACGACTGACGGAACTGTTGTTGGAAATTCTCGATAAGCCTAAATCGCTAATCACATATGTTGAAGATCGTCCCGGTCATGATCGCCGTTATGCGATTGATTGCTCAAAAGCCGAGAGAGAACTTGGTTGGGAACCGGAAGTTGACTTTGAATTTGGACTCCGTGAAACGGTTGCCTGGTATCTTTCGAATCAAGAGTGGATCGACCATGTCTGCTCAGGAGAATACCGGGAATATTACAACCGACAATATCGTCAGGATTCCTGAGTCTGTTCAGTCTCGCGTCGCTTTTCGCGATTCCCTATGATGTGACCCTGAAACATTTCAGAAATAAGATGATATAAACACCGGATTGATTGCAGAAATCATATCAATTCGACACCTAATACATATTGCACAGAGATTACGGTTAAACAGAGGGGCAGCATGAAAATCGTTGTTATCGGGACGGGATATGTCGGATTAGTCACAGGAACCTGCTTTGCAGAAAGTGGAAATGATGTAACCTGTGTTGATATCAATGCCGGTAAAATTGAAAGGCTTAATCAGGGTGAGATTCCAATCTATGAGCCCGGCTTGACGGAACTGGTAAAGCGAAATGCAGCTGCAGGCCGTTTGAAATTTACGACTGATGTCGCCGAATGTACTCCCGAGGCCCGTTGTGTTTTTCTGGCAGTGGGAACGCCGATGGGCGAGGATGGATCAGCTGACCTTACGGGAATTTGGTCCGCTTGCGATTCGGTTGCTGCTCACCTTGAAGAAAATGCGATTGTCATCTGTAAGAGTACAGTTCCTGTCGGTACCAATCGCAAAGTTTACGAGCGACTTAAGGAAACACTCAACCGTGAAGTGCACGTCGCTTCCAATCCGGAATTCCTCAAAGAGGGTTGCGCGATCGACGATTTTACCAAACCCGATCGCGTTGTTGTTGGGGTGATGACCACAGAAGCAGCTGAGGTTTTGGAAGAGCTGTACAAACCATTTTTGCGCACTGAACACCCCTTCCTGGTCATGGGACTGGAGAGCGCGGAGATGACAAAATATGTGGCCAATTGCATGTTGGCCACGAAAATCAGCTTTATTAATGAGATGGCCAATCTTTGTGAGGTTGTCGGAGCAGATGTGAATGAAGTCCGCAAGGGGATTGGTCACGATCAGCGGATCGGATTTCAATTTCTGTTTCCTGGCGTCGGGTACGGCGGTTCCTGCTTCCCCAAAGATGTCCGCGCTCTCATGGCGACCGCTTCCGAACACCAGGTCAGTTCTCAGTTGCTGCAGTCGGTCGACAACGTCAATAAATCGCAAAAAAGCGTTTTATTTGAGAAGATTAAGCGATTTTTTGGCAGCGATCTAAAAGGTAAAACCATTGCAATCTGGGGACTGGCCTTCAAGCCTCGTACCGATGACATCCGTGAAGCCCCTGCGTTGACTCTGATCGATCAACTCCTCGAAGCTGGTGCCTCAATTCGCGCCCATGATCCAGTCGCGATGGAAAATGTAAAATCGGTTTATGATGACAAGATCACTTACTGCAAACATCAATACGAAACCGTTGAAGGAGCGGATGTACTGGCGATTTGTACGGAGTGGAATGAATATCGAACTCCCGATTTCAACTTCATGAAGCAGCAACTCAAGAGCCAGGCCATCTTTGATGGTCGGAATCTCTATGATCCTCAAAAGATGTTTGCTCGTGGCTTCTTCTATTCCGGTATCGGCTTGAAGCAACCGAAATCAACTGAAGTTTAATGACAGAACAAGTCACTCATAAATTCCAAACAGACCCGTCAGTAGCTTTTGATGGTGTGTCACTCTGATTATACTGAGTGTTTGACTCCCTGAGATTAGATCTTTTGAAAGTAAACAACATGGATAGTGAATTACGTGACACCTGCCAGAATATGACAGAGCGCATTCTTCTGTTAAAGGACTCTCTTTGACTACGAGGGCAAGCAGAAGCAACTGGTCGAAATCAATGAGTTAATGGGGGCTCCCGGATTCTGGGATAATCAGGAGAAAGCACAAAAACATGTGGGTGAGTTGAGTCGCCTTAAAGCGATCCTTACCCCGCTTGAAGAACTGGTGACGGGAGCTGAGGACCTTGAGGTCTTGCTGGAATTTGCAGACGTCGAGGAGACGAACGAAACAACAAAGGAGATCGAGCAAACCGTCAAACGGCTCGAAAAAACACTCAATCAGGTCGAGTTTCATACTCTTCTCGGTCAACCCGAGGATTCGATGAATGCCTACGTCACGATTCAAGCGGGTGAAGGAGGAACGGATGCGGCTGACTGGGCAGAAATGCTATTACGCATGTATATTCGCTGGTCGGAAACGCACGGACATGAGCTGGAAATGCTTGAGCGGACCGACGGCGAAGAAGCCGGAATCCGCCACGCGACCTTGCTCGTCAAGGGCGATTATGCTTACGGCTACCTGAAGGGGGAATCGGGGAATCATCGACTTGTTCGCATGAGCCCCTTCAACTCAGCGGGCAAACGTCAAACGGCTTTCGCGGCTGTCGATGTCACTCCGGAAATTGAAGACAATTCCGAAATTGAAGTCGATTGGGATAAAGACGTTAAAGAAGACACGATGCGAGCCGGTGGAGCAGGGGGGCAGCACGTCAATAAAACGGAATCCGCTGTTCGATTGACTCATCTGGAAACCAATCTCGTTGTTCGCTGTCAGAATGAACGAAGTCAGCATCAGAATCGAGCGGCTGCTCGGAAAATGCTGTTGGCCAAACTTTATCAGTTACAACTGGAACAACACGAGGCCGAAGTTGCCTCGAAACGCGGAGAAAAGTCAAAAATCGGTTTTGGTGGAGAGACCATTCGAAATTATGTACTCCAACCAGAACAGTTCGTTAAAGATACCCGCTCCGAATTGAAGACAACTAATCCTCTGACTGTCCTCGAAGGTGAACTCGATCCGTTTCTTGAAGCCTATCTTCAATGGGCGGTCGGCAAGAAAACGGATTAATGGACTAATTGTTCTGAACTTCCATTGGTCTCTCACCTTTACGTTGTGGACCTTCGTGACAATGCGCCTCGTTTTAGATTACAATAAAGAATGAGTGCATAGGACATAATCCACTTTGCAAATTTTCTAACGATGAGTGTGCTACGGAATTGTTGAACGTATGAAATTGGTGAGCCGTCTAATCGTTAAATTCTGGTTGGGATGGCTCATCCTTTGGCTTGTCGCATTTGTGATTGCAATTGCCACTGCACCGAAGTTTTCTGAAGTTGTTACCCCAGGCGAGTTCGACTTTCTACCACTCCATGCCGAGTCACTTCAGGCAGAGCATTTTTTCCGACAAAGTTTCGATAAGGACCTGCTGCGAAGTCTGGCAATTGTCAGTGTGCGTAGAACTTCGCGTCCTGAAGGATTAACTTCAACAGAGGAGTTTTCCGAGCAGGATCGTGATCGACTCAGCGATTATGATTTTATCGAAAATATATTGCGTCAACGTCTCGAACAAATCCTCATTAAGTATTCGACTCCTGAATCCGATCCCGCAGAAACTTCCGAGGAGAGTATCGCAGAAACGGATCAGGATGATTCTGTCATCGGCACTGTAACAACCTACACGGATCGGCTACTGGGGCAATTACTTGTCAGCAATGACAAAAAAGCCTCGATGGTGCTCGTCGAGTTACCCAACGATTTTCTTGATATTCGGAATGCGAAAATCATTTCTGATATTGAAGATCTGGTTTACAACGATCGAGAGTTCCGTCGACAGATTCCCCCAGGACTGGAACTCTCAATCAGCGGGACCGCGACTGTCGGTCGCGATATGAACGTCGAAGCCGTCAACAGTGCTAAAGCGACGGAGTCGATCACCATTGTGCTGGTCGTTGTGATGCTGATCGGAATTTATCGGGCTCCCTTGCTGGCGTTACTTCCTTTGATCACAGTCTTTGTCGTGATCAAAATTGTTATGGGAGTACTGGCAACACTCGCCTATTACAATGTGATCGGCCTGTTCGAGTCGCTAGATATCTACGTCACTGTTGTGACTTACGGTGCAGGAATCGATTATTGCCTGTTTTTAATTGCTCGCTATCGCGAAGAGCTGGAGCAGGGGACAAATTATGCGGATGCTCTTGAGCACGCTCTTAATTATACCACTTCACCATTAATCGGAAGTGCAGGGACATCGATCGTTGGAATTGGCATGATGATCTTCACGGAGCATCAGAAATTCCAGCAGGCAGGAATTGGGATTTCTGTCGGCTTGTTCGTGGCTCTGATTGCAACTTTGACTCTCACTCCAGCATTACTGCGAATCTGCGGACG
The DNA here is from genome assembly GCA_002359185.1 of Planctomycetaceae bacterium UBA2671. Taxonomy (GTDB): domain Bacteria; phylum Planctomycetota; class Planctomycetia; order Planctomycetales; family Planctomycetaceae; genus Rubinisphaera. Next base: position 23,694 of record DEML01000031.1, on the reverse strand, counting down.
CTGGGCGTTCTGGCCGAATATGCCACTTGAAAAACCGGGAGACCAACCGGGTTGGGTTGCTCGCTCTTCGCTATTAAGTCGGGTAATGGAGAGCGGTGTCCTCGATCGAAGCTGGAAAATACTCGCTGCGATGATTTCCAGATCGCCAGGACGGCTCTGGAGAAATTTTGTTTTAGCAATGACACCTTTCGCACTGATCGCTGTGTTCTCCTACAACGATTTGAGCTACGGCTTGCTCTCAGAACTGCCAGATGAGGCACGCAGTGTTATCGGTACAGAGGCACTCAAAGAACATTTTCCAGCAGGGACTCTCGGACCGACGAATATCCTGCTGCATAATCAGCAACTGAACTTCCTGCAAAATGATCAGGTTGATTTGATCCGCGAAGTCAGTGATCAACTCTATGCGGAACGTGAGCGGCTCGGTCTGATTGATATTTTCAGTTCAGCCTATCCCTTGGGGATGACGCCTCAGGGACTGGAAAAACAGGCTTCGCTGGATGCCAACGCCAGTGGCACCGGAGCATTTGCTGCAGCTAAGCGAGCGGCGACGCGAGCTCGGATTATGAATCAATATGTCGGTAAGAAACAGCCTCTGGCCGAGCATGTCACCCGAATCGATCTGGTTTTCGAGCAGGATCCATTTACGAGTGGAAGTATCGAACAACTTGAAAATGCACTACAGGAACTAAAAATAATTCTCCCGGAAAAATTACCGGGTGAGACGAAAATTCATGCATTAGGACCAACCGCTAGTATTCGTGATATGAAACTGGTGACGGATCGAGATCAGTTACGAGTAAACTTTCTGGTTCTAGTCGGTGTTTATTTAGTGCTGGTGCTGATTCTGAAAAAACCAGCCGTGTCACTGTATTTGATTGTGACGGTCTTCTTCAGTTATCTCGTGACAATGGGAGTCACAACCTCTGTATTCTGGGCGATGGATCCTGAGAATTTTGCTGGACTGGACTGGAAAGTCCGCATGTTTCTGTTCACAATTTTGATCGCCATCGGTGAAGATTACAATATATTTCTAGTTGCACGAATTGATGAAGAACGCCAGACGACGACTCCGGTCCGCAGTGTGTTGAGAGCCTTGACGAAAACAGGCAGTATTATATCCAGTTGCGGCTTTATTATGGCGGGGACGTTCTGCTCACTGATGGCAGGAACTCTTCTAGGCATGCAGCAACTCGGCTTTGCGTTGGCATTCGGCGTGCTACTCGATACGTTTATAGTCAGACCGATTCTCGTTCCGTGTTATCTGGTCATGCTGGAGCGGCATTATTTCGGGCGATACTCTCGCTTGATGGGGGCCACCAGCAGTCCAAAATTGCGAACCAGAAATTCACATCGACCACACACAATTAACTGAGGAGTCGTTATTATGAAATCGCTCATTCATTCAATCTTGCTGACACTGATTGTCATCGGTGGATTCACCGTAAAATGTCAGGCCGAAATAATTTATGAACTCAGAAGATACACCGCTCATGAAGGCAAGCTCGACGATCTGCTGACTCGATTTCGCGATCATACCTGTGACCTTTTCACAAAACATGGCATGACGAATCTTGCTTATTTTGTTCCATTCGAAAATGACAAAAATCAACTCGTCTATTTCCTCTCATTCCCTTCACGGGAAGCACGAGACCAGAGCTTTAAAAATTTCGTAAACGATCCCGCCTGGAAAGACGCTTTCGCCAAGTCGCGTGAAGATGGTCCCCTGGTCGAAAAAGTAGAATCGCTCTTTTTGACCGAAACAGATTTCTCTCCAGAAAATGGTTTCAAAACAGCCGACGAGGCTCGTCTGTTTGAACTGCGAACTTATACTGCAACGCCCGGCCATCTTTCGAATCTGGATGCCCGTTTCCGTGATCACACAATTGAGCTATTCGAAAAGCATGGCATTACCAATATTGCCTATTTCCATTTGATGCCTGATCAGGAAGGAGCCGAGAAGACTCTGGTGTATTTGATCGCTCACAAAAGCATTATGGATCGCGGAGTCTCCTTCAAAGCGTTCGGCCAGGACCCGGCCTGGCAAACCGCGCGCAAAGCTTCCGAAGAAAATGCTGGCGGCTCTTTAACTGAAAAGGGAGGAGTCAACTTCGAATTTCTCGTTCCTACGGACTTTTCGCCAGTGAAATGATTTCGAAAGCAGATAGTCAGCAAATAGACTAAACCTGATTCTACGACAGTAAAGGCTGAGAATTAAATAAGCCCGGTGATATTTTATATCACCGGGCTTTACTATTTAACTGTTCTAAAAATAGTCTGGCACGAAAATTGGAATGAACAGGATGTTATTCCTGAATCAAAATCGACTGCATATCAATATTTACGTCTGAGAATCATTATGAATTAATCCTCAGTATGTTTATTTTTAGCGACTAAAATCTCAAAATTCAAAAAAACATTCTCGCTTCCAGTTTAACGCCTGCCTACTTTATCATTTGTTGATGATCTTGCACGAATGATTCATCGCCATCATTGCGATTATCGATACAATCCTCACAACATAATTCAACTCAACTCTTTAACCAAATGTAATTAAAAGTGTAAAAGGTAAGCCCAGAAAATGTCCAGAATTCACTATATCGATGCCATGCGTGGCATGATGATGATTTTGGGGGTTGTGCTGCATAGTGCGAATGTTTTTTGTGCAAATGACTCTTGGGAAGTCCATGCTCCCACGACCCACTGGGTGTTCGATGTAATCTCAAAATGCATTCATGTCATACGTTTGCCAGTCTTTTATATTACTGCTGGATTTTTTGCTCAGATGACTTTGTCCCGCAAAAGCATGCAGAATTTTCTACTCCATCGGAGCCGAAGATTAATCATTCCTTTTGTGACCACCGCACTAACACTCAACGTGATCCAACTTGAGTTGCAAGCCCATTATCAATATTCGGCACTCTCATTGAACCCCAATTACGCCACCGATTTGTCATGGTATGCCAGTGGACAGTGGATGGAACATCTCTGGTTCCTCAATATCCTGTTTCAGATGTGCCTTATCGCAACCTCAATCACGATCCTGCTCGATAAAATCCCCTACCTTTTTTCTAATAACTTTTTAAATACGAAGCGAATTACAAAGATTCTAATGTTCGGTGCTCTTAGTTACGTACTTGCTGTCGCATTAATTGGAAAGCTGCCATACACTTTACAAAATCCTCAGATGTTAGGGATGATCAACATTCCGGTCCTGATGTTTTATCTTCCATTTTTTGGATTTGGAATGTGGTTACATCGGACAGAAACTGCATTGGAATCCTTCGGACGCTTACAACTGGCAAGTGCCGGGGTAGGTTTACTGTTGTTGGTGATGATGTCTATTCCAGAAAGTTCGAGTCACATCGTCAATATGTGTGTCAGAGTCTTTCGTAGTGGATTGACTTGCTGGTGGCTGTGTCACTTATGCTTTTGCTTATTTCGACTGTTCACCAATTCTCCTTCGAAAAGTTTTCGTTATTTTTCGGATGCATCGTATACAATTTTTCTGTTTCATCATCTGTTTATCGTTATTTTTGCAATGCTGTTAATTCCCATCTCCATTTCGATTTTTGCGAAATTTGCAATCATGAGCATTGCATCTTTCATTCTTTCACTTCTGGTCTATGAGTATGGAATCCGTCGAAATTCTCTACTGAGTTTTCTGTACAATGGAAATGATTTTCCAGCTGTCCCGTTAAAAATAGAAAATGCAGAAGTCTTTTTCCCTGCATGTCAACAGGTCGAGACTAGTAAAGGGGAGAAACAGTTGATCGTGACAGGTGGGAAGGAGTTAATGTCTGTTGAAGCAGGTCAACACTCTTAAACTTCAGGAATTCCCGTTTCTACGAATTTCATTCTTAAGCATGTCGGCTTTGAGTTGCTGATGCTTCTCCAGTTCCGATTCCAGCACACGCCGCTTCAATTCCGTCTCTGCTCGTTTCAGATCGAGATCCTGTCGGAAATAGCGATTGGAGAACATGTCGCTGATCGCGAAGATGCAGATGACAACAATCAGAAGCAGCAACATGAGCAACAATACGGATGCCAGAAAGGCGTTCTTGAGTGGTTCAATTGCGTAGTAAGCAGCGGGGATCAATATCCCGGTTACAATGACCAGGCAGGAAGTAAACAATCGCCGTTTCTGCTGCGAGACCAGAAATGACTTTTGCTTTTCGGTCAGCTCATCATCGAGTTGAAATTTTTTGATCGCGATAAAGTGTCGCTGGACAAACCAGGCACCAAATCCAATCAGGAAAAATCCAACTGCGAGCGTCGCATACCATTCCACAGATCAACCGTTACTTTCCAAGTTTCAGAATACTTGAGAATACGAAATCAGGAGTTGACAGAAATCGTAAGATCGACAAGTCCATTTTGCTGAACTTCCAGAGGTGTCATCTCTTCTTCAGGAGCCATCACGGTATCGACCAGGAAGTAGAGGAATCGTCTCAATGATTCCGGTTCGACTTCATCCGCAATCGCTTCGGCTCGTTCTCGCGACTTATCGACTAACGCTTCGGCTTTGGAAAAGACATCAGTCTGCTCGAAGACTAATTTGAGTTGTTCGAGTCGATGGAGAGGATTGTCTTCTCCATCGAGTACCGACTGCAGAATTTGCTTCTGTTCTTGGTTCGCAACTTTAATTGCCATTGCCAACAACAGGGTAGGACGTAATGCCATCGCGTCCTGACCGACGATCACTTTATTGCGAACGTCGCCTCGCCAGTCTTTAAGATCGTTAAGAATCTGGAAGCCGACTCCCACATGCCGACAGAACATGGCAACCATCGACTCATACTCATCCATAGGACCTGCCAGTCGCAAACCCGAATAGAGTGCAGCCTCGAAAGCTGGAGACGTTTTGAGTGCATAAATCTGCATCGCATCTAATGGAGTCAGCTCCAGCGAAGGTGCAGCAGTCCAGCTCATTTCGGCTCCCTGACCTTCACAAAGTTTAATGTGAGCCAGAGACATTTTCTGCACAATGTCGCCAACCGCAGCCGGGTCATTCTCAACATGACATTGTGCCAGCAAACGGTACCCCTCGCCGATCAGATAATCGCCAAAGTTAATCGCCTGGCCAATTCCGTGCTGCAAATGCAGTGTTTCTTCACCGTATCGGTACTGGTCATCGTCCTGAATATCGTCGTGAACCAGAGACGCCTTGTGAAAGGCTTCAATTGCAATAGCAGCTTTTTTTACAGAAACCGGCACTTCAAGAGGTTGAGACGAGTTGGTGTCAGCCAGCGTCAGATCGCCCCCATTTCGAGCATCCCAGGCAGCCAGGGTGATAAATGGTCGAAAACGTTTGCCACCGGTTGCCAGCCAGTCACGTGAGACTAATTCCGTTTTGGCCAGAAAACTCTGTTCAGACTGTGATTCTTTCCCACGAGATAGAGGAACCAACACGTCAAATTGTGGAGCATCAAACAGTTGCTTGGCTTCTCGCATTAACGGCACATAACTGGCCGTCTTTTCTTGAGGCAGAGGTTCGTACTTATCCAGGACATCCCAAACCCAGGTTTCATCCAGTGAAGTATTTTTGCAATCCCCAGAGTGCAGGGGAACGGCATAGGAAGGGACCCCGGCCAGCAGAATTTTATCGATTGCTTTTTCCAGAACATTCAAACAGGCAACACCCAGAATACCATCGACATAGCCATCCACAATAATTTTGAGAACAATTGGCGAGCCTTCTGCGACAAGCACTTTATATCCGAGCTGTTCGGCTTTGACTTTATAGTCGGCAATGGAACAAGCTCCGCAAGTCTCGCAATCGAGGCCGAATTCGTCGTAGTCAGCCGGGCAGCCTTCAGCATGTTTCAGACAATGCGGCAGGAGCAGTAATCGCCGCTCAAAGGGGATCGCCATCAACTGCTGTTTCCAGAAGAAGTTGCCGAGCAAAACCATGGCAAAACCGAGATACTTTTCTGGCCAATCATGATGATCCAGAAAATCGCGTGTCAGTTTTTCCAATTCGTCTTTGCTGTATGGACGATCTTTCGAAACACTTCGCACATAGTTTTGCGCCGCCAATTTGATCTCTTCACGTAATTCGAGTGTTTCAGGCACCATCTTTAAATGACTGGTGCTGCGTCGCTTACGTTTACGAGGACGTCCATTGGCATTCTCAGTCGTCGCTTCTTGAGAGTCAGACGGCTGGTTCTCCAGGTTGACGTTTTGAGGAACAGTACTCAACGGAAACTCCTCCGAATTCATTGACTGTGAGTTAGACAATCAATCTTCAATTTATCTGATCATCACATTCTGCAAAGAGCTGAGCGCTGGCCAGCAACTCCTGAGTTGTGATTGTGTTTTCAATACATCGACTCGTTGTGAACATCCTGCCATTCCCCTAATCCAGTTTTTGAAACGGAAGACAGTTTCTGGAAGAATATTCACAGTTTCCTAATCATATCGGCAGCACCGGGTAAAAACGACCGTACTTCAATATTACCTTTTTCAAATCGGGAAAATCGTATCAATCATTCTGGAAATGACATACTGAACCATATCCAGTGATTCCCGACGCCTGCCAATGCCATCAGAACAGTCTCTCCATCAGCTGAGAAATATCAAATAATATCGCCCACAGATCACATGAATGAGTCAGACCAGATTATCCCTGTAACATGCCCAGACCTGACCGCAAAATTGACAAAGTGTGACAAAAATGCATTAAGGCTATCTTGGAATTGTGACGATGCGAAATACGATTATTAATGAATCCCCATGAGATTTGAAGCTGTTTTCCTTATCATCATCCCTGAATTTCAACTAAAATTGAATTGAGTCAACAGAAAACAAATATTTTTGCTGCGAATGACTGCAGAGGATTGAGCAACACGCTCTTTGTTGGAGGCAATGATGATACAAGATGGCTTGAGAGAACTTTTCTTAATTGTTGATGATGATGAAATGCTTCGGTCCCGCCTGGCCCGGGCGATTCAGTCTCGCGGCTTCCGAGCTGTGGTGGCGTCAGATTACGACGAAGCGGTTCAGTTCATTCATCATGAAAAGCCTCAATATGCCCTTGTCGATTTGAATATGACTGGACGTTCAGGTCTGGAATTGCTGGAAACAATTACGCAAATCTCTCCCAGCACTCGATGTGTGATGCTCACAGGTTATGGCAGCATTACAACTGCAGTCGAGGCAATGCGAGCCGGGGCATGGAATTATGTGACAAAACCGGCTGATACCGATCAAATTCTCTCTGCGTTCAATACCGTGCCTGATCGTGGAAATCGTTCTGTAGAAATTCAATACAAACCGCAAACTCTTGCAGAAACGGAATGGGAACATATCCAGCGAGTTCTGGCCGATTGCGGAGAAAACATTTCCGAAGCCGCCAGACAGTTAGGAATTCCTCGTCGGACTCTGCAGCGAAAATTAAAAAAACGGGCTCCGTAATCTCCTGGAATTGACCGCATCGCAGTGGGATGGACTGTCTTCACAGACTCTTCTGTCTATAATACCCTGATTCATTATCTCAGGAGATTTTCTGGCATGCGATGGAGTCTGGTCACACTTCTAACACTTTCCTGTTTGACCTCGGGAATTCAAGCTCAGGAACCACCCGCAAATTTAACCGCGGCGGAGCGTGGTTACTGGTTTATTCTCAATAATCCTTACCTGATTCCTGATTTTGACAACGAAACCTTCGAGAATCTCTGGCAAAGCTGGCCCGTTAAAGAGCGCCATCGCATAGAATCGCTCCCTCCTGAAGTGCGACGAGAAGAAATCTTCTCCTACTACGGTTTGACCAACCGTCCCGGCGAAAGTTATGAAAAGCCATTGCAGTACGTGGTGAATGAAAATGGCCAGTATTACATGAACTGTTTTTCCTGCCACGGAGGAGAAGTCGCCGGGCGTGTCATTCCCGGTTTGCCGAATTCCAATTATGCGCTGCAATCTCTTACGGATGATGTTCGCACAACGAAACTTCGCATCGGTAAACCACTTTCTTCACGCGATTTGAGTTCTATCTTTTTTCCGATGGGAGGCTCCAACGGCACGACAAACGCAGTGATGTTTGGTGTGGCTCTCGAATCCTATCGCGATCATGATATGAATCTCCTCTCTTTTCGCTCACCCCCCGAACTCGTGCATCACGATATGGAGGCTCCCCCCTGGTGGCATTTCAAAAAGCGGAAATACCTGTATATCGATGGCTTTGTCGAGAAAGATTACCGGGCATTGATCCCCTTTGTCCTCATTCGCGAAAACGATCGCGTGCAACTTGATGAATGGGAAAGTGACTTCATAGATATCTACGCTTATCTGGAATCGATTGAGGCGCCGAAATTTCCCTTTAACATCGATGCGGATTTAGCCAGAGCAGGGGAGTTAGTTTTCGATAACAACTGTGCAGAATGTCATGGGACGTATGGGAAAACCGAGACTTATCCTCAGCGAACAATTCCTATCGAAGAAATTGGAACCGATCCTGTTCGTCTTCAGGCATTGAGCAGAGAACATCGTGCCAACTATGGCAAAAGCTGGTTGTCTCATTACGGTGCTCGCAAAGTCAAAGAGAATCCCGGTGGGTATGTTGCCCCTCCACTGGATGGAATCTGGGCTTCTGCTCCTTACTTTCACAATGGATGTGTTCCAACACTCGAAGGTGTGCTATCGCTCGAAAAGCGTCCTGAAGTCTGGAAGAAAGAGTCTCAGGAATATGATACTGAAGCCGTTGGGATTACTTTTTCAGCTTATGCCCACATTCCGGATGAAGTGACTGCTCCCGCTCTACGGAGAAGATATTTTGACACTTCTAAACCCGGTAAAAGCAATTCAGGTCACGATTATCCTGACCTGCTTTCACAGGATGATAAAAAAGCCTTACTTGAATATCTGAAAACTTTATAAAGATAGATCATTTCTGGAAATTATTTTTGAACCACTAGGGCACGAAGACACAAAGAGGTTTTCGATTTACGTAGTCAAAGAAAATCAACACTTTGTCACAGATTTTTTATGTTTCAAAAATCTCTTCGTGCCTTTGTGTCCTTCGTGGTCAATATATTTTTAACAGAGCATTGCCAGCATTAATTACTCCGAGCTTCATTCAGGACAAATTCTCCATTGTATCCGTTAGTGCCCAGATATTTTCCGTAAAGCCGAGTACCTTTCAGATATCCGCTCCAGTCGTAAATATGACCACTGACAGTCGCCTTACCAACCAGATCCGTCTGCCCTTTACCTGGTTTTGCACTGAATTCGACATCATAGGTAAATGGATCCCCCATGAATGTCCCCGAGAAAGTCGCTTTCACTTTCCCGTCCTCTCCCGGACGAGCCTCACATTTGAGCGGGCCGGAAGAATTGTACTTGCGATTATTCCAGCTCCCTTCAAACGTTTTCTTCTGCTCAGCATTCTCCTCATCCGACATTGCAAATGCGGGAATCAGCAGAACAACAATCAGCAACAACCATAATCCTCGAATGCAATCCTTCATGAACTCTCTCCTGAAAAACCAGCGAGTTTCTGACAACACATTACAACTAACGGATTTTCTGGCAGTTATCTACCAGGGTTTCATGAATCTTAACAGAGAAATAAAATTACTGTTAACTGCTGATTGAGTTCACTCTTCACAATTGCTAATCACCATCGCCACTTTATTCGCATGCCCAAAGGCAAACAGATTATCTCCCGCTTGCAGAAGTGCTGCTCCCGGTGGCGGCAGAAGTTGTTCGCCGTTGGCGCGGCGAATGGCCAGGATCATCACGCCTTGCTCGGCTAGTTTCGTTTCGGAGAGTTTTTTGCCGACAAGTGAACTCGTTTCCTTGATTTGAATGTCGACCAGTTCGAGATCGGAATCGTGCTTGTCGGCGACTTCGACGAAGCTTTCGACGGAGGGGTTGATCATGAAACGGGCCATTTTCATTCCCCCGCTGCTGAAGGGACTGATGACGCGGGTCGCCCCGGCTCGTTCGATTTTCTGAATCGCTTTTTCGTCACTGGCCCGAGCGACAATCTGCAAGCCATTGTTCAGCATACGGGCGGAGAGAACGACATACGTGTTATCGGAATCCGAAGGCAAGACTGAGGCCAGGGAACAGGCACGGTCGATTCCCGCATTCTGCAAATGCACATCGTCAGTGGCATCACCGACAATATACAGCCAGTTGTGAGCGGTGCAGTGAGCTTCGAGCACATCGCTATCCAGATCGATCACGACAAAGGGACGATTTCGCCGATCCAGATACTCGCAAATCGTCCGGCCCATCCGTCCGAAGCCGCAGACAATGTGATGATCTTTCAGTGATTCGATTTTGTTGATCATGCGTCGTTGTTTCCAGAATTGACGAAATTGGGGATCGAGTAGACTCTGGCCGAGAGTAAACAGACTGTAACTGAACAGCCCCAGGCCACAGCCCAGATAGATGACAACAAATGCCATCGTCGCATTTGAAGTTGCGGGATCCCGGCATCCCAGAGTGGTCAGTGTGATGACTGCCAGATACAACGACTCGAGCCAGCTGGTTTCATTTACAATGCGAAACCCTACTGTGCCACCAAAGATCAGCAGCGTTAGCAGAGCCAGAATGATGACTGGCCGTTTGATGACCGCAAAGCGATCCGCTTCCATGTGAGTCAAACTGGACCAGGAATTCATGCCGTTGTTACTTCTCGGGAGTCATTAAGGCTGTTGTTGTTCCCTAACAATAACGTACTTCAAATTTCTACGAAACTGACTTCATAGTAAACTCCGGGTGGCTTGGATCGGAACGAAGTGAGCCCCCAGAAAAAGTGACTATCTGGGAGCTACGCTCCGACCCCAGCCACCCAAAGTTTTGTGTTCTAATCAACTCCAAATATGATTTGTTCCAGTTTGATTCCGATATTCCCGTGGCGTCTGTCCGGTTTCCCGTTTGAAGACAACCGAAAGATACTCAGCATGCTCAAAGCCTGTATTGCGGGCAATTTCTGCTAGTGTGAGATTCGTGCTGCTCAGAAAATCTTTGACTTTGAGAATCCGCTGGCGTTGAATTTCCTGATGGGGAGTCCGGCCGAGATATTTAATAAAGCGATGTTCCAGCATTCGGCGAGAGAGGGGAATGTGTCTCAGTAAATCACTTACACGGATGTTTGCAGTTGCGTGTTCCCGAATATAACGAAAAGCCTTGGCAATATCGGGATCATCAATTGCCAGCAAATCGGTTGACTGTCGCGTATGAATTCCGAGTGGTTCGATGAAGATTGCTTCGGTGGAAACATTCTCGCCATTCATCATGCGATCCAGCATCGCAGCCGCCTGAAAGCCAGCTTGATGGGCATTTGGAATAACACTCGAAAGGGGAGGGCTGCACAGTTCGCAGAGGAGTTCATCATTATCGACCCCCAGAACGGCGACCTGCTCGGGAACAGAGATGCCAAGTTCACGACAGACATCGAGAAGTTGCTGAGCTTTGATATCGTAACACGCAAAAATCGCTACCGGCTTCGGTAGTTTTTCAATCCACTTGGAGAGTCTGCGTTTTTCGCGTTTCCAGGAATATTTTATATCGTATCGGGGTATCGACTGATGTAGATGAAAACTGAGACCGGACTGCAGGATCTGTTTTTCAAACGCCTGATGTCGCAGAATTGACCATTGAAATCCAGGGTCGCCACAGTAAGCCAGATGCTGAAAGCCGCGCTCCATCAAATGCTCTGCGGCCAGTTGTGCAATCGCTGCATCATCGGTTTCAACCCAGGGAACATCATCCAAATAGCGGGCAGCACTTAAATCAACCAGAGGCAATTTCGATTTCCGCACGGTGCGGGCAATTTCATCAGTTTCAATCCGAACCAGCAAGCCATCCCCGTTCCAGCTCGAAAGCCATTTGGGCGGATTGGCTCCCCGTTCCTGCTCTGGAAGAAAGATCGACCAGTTGGCATGCTGTCGGACATAAGTTACGACACCTGCCAGCAAGCCCCGTGCATACGCATTCGACGACTCAATTAACAGGGCAACACTACGGCGAGGATTCATGAGCATTCACAGAGCAGTGAAAATGGAATGTGAATTTCATCATAATAATTGAGTCATTCAACAATCTCAATCATAAAGAATAACCACGACATCATTAAAAACAGGGCACCCGATTGGGTACCCTGCTGGCTTGTCGAAAAAATCTATATTCTCTCAGGAAATGATTGTGGAATCCTCTCGCTGTGTGACGCTGCTGAAATACAAAATGCCAGAATCTCCAGTTGCCTTCTGCCGTTTTCGCATGCCATCGTTGAATGCACGCAGCACATCCCTGCGGCATACCAGTCCAACCAGTTCATCCTTATCTCTCAATACCGGTAAACGTCTGTAGGGTTCATTCAGAAAAATATCGACAATACTCAGCATATCCGTATCTTCGTGAACGAAGCGAGCGGTGGTATCAACGTAGGATCGAATTTCTGTTGTCGGATCACTGTCGTATTCCATACCCAGCAAGACACTCAATGAGCTTTTCTCGGAGAAGACCCCCAGATAACGTCCATGATCGTTCACAACGGGAGCTCCAGCGATTTTGTGTTTCATCATCACCCGAATTGCATCCATCACTTCCATCTGAGGTCGCAGGGTAATCACTTTGCGAACCATAATGTCGCGAGCTGTCAGATTTCTGTAATTGCTCATAATCGTTTCTCCTGAATTTTGATGAGATGCCTTGAGGTGGACATGTTCAACAGGTCACGACATATGCGTGCTTCCCGCAATTTCAGCCAGGAATACGACCGAAGAAACCATCGATGATAGGACACGATTTCTTAGCGAGTCTTTTGGATTCCAGAATTGGATTTCTGCTGAACTAATCAATAATAAACGATATGACTGAAATTCTCTAAGAAAATATTCCAGAAATTGTACACTGCAAAAAATTGCAGATTTTCTGCTTGACACGATTTTCAGAAATCAAAATCCGTGCAAATTTTCGCAGTTATAGTAGTCGCAGTCTGAGATCACGCAATTTGGCTCAAGGACTTTGAGTTCATCCAACCCACTTTGACTGACAAATACTTCTTTCAATTGAGCTGTATTACGAATATGCAGGATTCGCAGATTCTCTCCCGCAATTTGCATAGCAGCTTCGATAACAGCTTTATCATCATCGAGAACGACCGGACACATGGCAGCAGTCGGATGACCAGCTGTAATGGAATTAATACGTGTCTTCACCCAGTCCACTTGAGCGACTGCTTCAGGATTCGTGAATTCAGCCATGCCGATTCCTGTAGCATTTCCTGCAGTCGCCGCGGTAAGCCCGCGAATGTAAATGAGAGATGTCTGACACCAGTCTTTAGGACAAGAAGCATGATCGTTGAATTTTCTGCCAACAACATTCGTATCCATGCCCGTTCCGCTGATTTCTTTGCCCATTTCATCGACAATCAGTAAATCGATTTTTTGGAGTGGTAGACGAGGAACAAGTTCCATCGCACGCTTAAGCAAGGCTGGCTCCCGATCGATCATTTCATTCGCAGGAACAGAATAAATTTCCGCAATCTGTTTCGATTGATTTTCAATGAGTGCGATGCCCCCAATAATCGGAGTCTTTTCGATGATGACACAAGCAGCTTCGCGAATCAGGTCGTCGAATTCAATTTCTCGTTCTGCCCGATGATAAGTGGCGGCTCCAGTTTCTTTCCCTAAGCCGACCGTCATCATTTTCAATAAACCGGATTGGACATTTCCGGTAAATCGCGTATGCGGTTTGATGCGATTACAAATCAGTAAACCATCCAATTTCAAAGCCGTCTCCGCAAAATGGATCGGCACCTCATGTGAAGTCTTTCCGATCACGTTTGTCGACATTTCAGCCAGACATTCGACGTTAAGCTCTTTGAAGTCAATTCCCAGATTTTGCAAAACCTGCATTTGTCCCGTTGAATTCGCTCCTCCATGACTTCCCATCGCCGGGATTAAATAAGGTCGGAATCCAAGTTGATTTAGTTCCAGCACAATCGCTTTGAGGATTATCGACAGCGAAGCAATTCCACGACTGCCGACAGCAATTCCAATTTTTGAACCGGGTGCTAATTTGCGATTTGCCACCAGAGCACTAACAGCTACCTTCACTTCCGTTTGAAGATCGTCCAGTACTGGCTCAGTAAACTGACGCGTAACTCGGTACATCTTAGGATAGGTTGCCATAAAATTCTGACATTCTCGGTAATTGGAGCTCAGTGAAAATCATCTCAGATCTTTTGTTTCAGCAAATTTCGTTGTCTCTCTGAAATCGGATAAACAACTTCCTCAGGAGGAAGCACTGGGACAAGTCGTGCGGAGATTTCAGCCAGTACTTTTTGAATTCCGTCTCCAGTTATGCTGGAAACGGGCAGGGGAGTGGAAGGGAATTTGATTCGATGCCATTCAGAATTCATCGGTAAATCGGACTTATGATAAAGTAGAATGGCTTCCGGAAATTCTGCCATCAATGAGAGCGTGAAATCATCCGGCTGGAGACTCTGGTCAAAAACAAGGATCTGCAAATCGGCCTGTTGAAATTTTGCAATCGCATATGAAATCCCCTTAGTTTCTAATGCGTCGCAGGTTTGACGTTGTCCTGCGGTATCGGAAAAGCGAACAGGCCAGCCATCAATTGCCGTATCGGCACTGACGACATCTCGCGTTGTTCCCGGTTGGTCGAAAACGATTGCTCGCTCATAACCAAGCAGCCGATTGATCAAAGAGGATTTGCCCACATTGGGTGGCCCGCCAATCACAACTTCCCAGGGGGTTACCAGATGCTGCCCAAATCGGGCCCACTTCCGTGCTATTGTAAGTTCATCTGTGGATACAGTCCCCAGTTGAAGTCGGCTCCAGAAAGAGGCTCCATGATGCATCTGCAGAAGTAAAAGCTCTGCCGTTCTTTCCGTTGAACAACTGGAGAGAGCCTTGTGGTAATCAGCCAACCAGCTCTCAGATTGTTTGTCGACGGAAGACTCCCAATTGATTTGCTCAGCTCCTGACTCGACGAGACTTTGCATTATCCGAGTGACTGCCTGCTGCCCTCCATGAGAATAGATTTCCAAACACTCTTCTGCTGTACGGCAAATCACAAGCTCTTCGTCGCCCCAACTTCCAAACACAATTCGATGAAGTGTTTGTTTTTCTATGGGGAGTCCGTTCTTTGCAATAAAAAATGGACTGCCTGTATCTTCTGCACGTTGCCTGAGTGCATCCAACTGACCGGATACCAAAATTGTTGCCACTGCTCCCCGTCCGGGTGGAGTTAAAACAGAGACGGTTGTTTTATCTAAGGACATAGGAGACAGAAAATGGTTATTGCACGACATTGAAGTGATAAAGAGATTACGATCAGTTATTTTAGCAAACGAGAACCAGAACTGATAATTACTCTATTAGTCGTTCAATACCCCTTTCGGGCGGAACATGGGAATGGTAAACATCTGACTTTCAAGATCTCTGCTGGCCGCGAACGACGGGATCTGTTCATTTCCCGAGATTAACGGCAGTTGTTTATTCACATACTCCACAATTTCTGGCCACTCGACATCTCCCTGAAAACGATTGTTTTGTGGATTGATGCCATCGGCTTCGCTGGCCGCTTTGAGAATAATGTAAGTCAGGAAGCCATGCTTGAGGTTTGCACTTTCATTGGCAAGTTCCTGCTGATCGCTGGTGGCAGAGAGAACGAAAAAGCCACTCATGTCGGCATCGTGAGCGAACTCGCGAACAGCTGTTTCGTCATGTGTTGCATTATGGCTGTGGCAGGCATCGAGCAGAAAGATTGTCGGTGCAGGGATTGATCTCAAGCCTTGAAAAGTACTCCAGGGAATTCCGTATTTTTCCAGATCATTGTCTTTACTCACAACGTCTTCGGTCACAAAGACAAAGTGATTATCGATGGCATCTCCATGGCCTCCGAGAAAGACGATGATGACATCCCGGCGGGAGTCGTCTCCATCAGCTTGCTTCAAAATCGCCTGCTGCGTTCTGTTGATTGCGGCATCGACATCTGCTTTCTGTAGATTACGATTTAAACTTTGTCTCGAAATAAATTCCACATTTCCGAGCTGATAGTGCGGCGAAAACTGCTGAAACATCTTCAAGATACTCTGGGCGTCAATTATGGGGAAAAGCAATGGGTCGTAACCTTCACTCGATGACGTATAGTCTTTACAGGCCAGCAGGATGAGATGAATTCGGATAGCTGGATTCAATTCGATCTGTGGAGCAAATACGACGCTTGCCTCTCCGAATAAACGATGATCGAACGTATTATCCTCATCCTTACGCACTGCTTTCACACGAAAACGGCTGATGGGACTGCAATGATCGGGAGGGATCTGATTCCATTTCAAGCGTGTTCTACCGACTGTCTTTTCGGCTACATCGGGAGAGGGCAGGGGGATGCCATCCAGATCGACGACCAGATCGGTCAATTCGTATCCCGATTTATCCGACATCAGAATTTCAACCTCAGCCGGGATCGTCGCCTCAGGTTCAAAGCGTTCACCGACATAAGGCCTGAGAATATTCATTTCCGGGAGTTTGGCAATTTCCTCGGCCAGTTTCTCTACCGCATTGGATACGGTTGGTTCTCTCAGGAGTCGAAATGTACCGTTTGTACTTCGTTCCCTCAATAGAAGGTCAAAAAAGCGATCTCCTGTTCCGCCGCGATCATATTTCAAACGAAGTTGAGCAGCTTTGACAAGTCGCGGTGGTTGACCGGGTCCGCGGTTGACCAGATAACTGACCAGTTCATCTCCTTCAAATGCAGAAGACTTGAAGTAACCTTCCGATGTGTAAGCAACCCAGTGCAGATTCGCGTTGACAAAGAGCGTTGCGATCGGCTCCCAGGCGGGAGTGATTCGTCGTTCAAAGGTTTCGATTCCTCGTTCCCACTGGACATATAAATCTTCCCAGACGATTTGATCTTGAAGTATCTTTTGCATTTCCCGGACATCAGAACTGTATCGCTTTTGAGCCGCAGATTCCAAGCGGACAATGCGATCACCGGGCAACAGTCCACGACTATCCGCGATGCCTCCCTCGGTCACTTCTGTGACCTGAAGTCGATTTTGATCAACATCAAATATTGCTCCCCACTGCAGATTCTGAATCGGGGCAGAAGTCTCGATTCCACTCAGGTTCCAGAACTTCAATGTCTGATCCCGACTGCTCGAAGCCAGAATTCGACCATCATGCGAACAACTCAAGGAGAGCACATCGTCACTGTGATCTCGAAAGTATCGCACCAGTTGAGCCTGCTCGCCGACCTTCGTTGGCAAACGATAAATGTAAACGCCGTAATTGCTCACGGTTCCAATCGCGATTGCTATCGGTTCTTGAGTCTGCTCTTCGGGAGGGGCAGGGATCCAGCAGGAATCGCTCATCAGTCCTTGCATTCGTCGATCGAGGACAATTGATGTCTTGAGACCAAGTGCACGATTCTCCAGATTGATCAATGAATTCTCGCTCGCTTTGCGGGATCGAAAGCTTTCATGGAAGGTCCAATTCCCTGATGTCTGCTCATTGGTGACGAGCTGAACATCCCTTTGCTCCAGATCGCGTCGAAATCGCAGCGGTGTCAAATCCAGCGTAAATGTGTTTCCGCTACCATTCTTCAATTCCATTTGATAGTCACGCTGTTGTCGACTCTCTGGGGCTGGAGCGACGAAATTAATTTCGGTAAATAACTGATTCTGGCGGTCAACATCGATGCGAAAGTTGTCATCAGAAAGTAGATTCTCCAAACCTGCATCTTGAGCGGCTTCCAAATCAAAGAGGTGAAAAACTCCTGCCTGTCCATGTTGAGTTGCCAGATATTTTCCATCCGGGCTGAAGCGACATTTGGGAAGATCGTCCAGTTTTGTAGCCTGAAAGCTTCCGACCAGCAGGGCAGGAGACTGGCTCAGATCCCATAGTTCCAGAGCCGGTTGCTGATTTAAATTCGCCACGGCCAGCCAATGCCCATCCTGTGTATAACTCAGATCTGCAGGCGTTGCCCCTTGTTCGCGGATGGATCGAACCAGTTGAGGTTTCATAAATCCTTTCCATTGCTGGATCAATCCACTCTGATCAGCAGTGATCCAGGTTTGATCATTTGCCGGTTTAGAAATCGCAGTAATGTCTCGGGAGACTCCATCATTTTTGACTTCACGCAATATTTCATATTTGAATTGACCTGACTGGGATATATCCCAGATTACAATTTGCTGGGCTCCCATCACAGCGACATGTTGATTGTCCAGAAATTGAACGGGGAGAGAGCGATTGAAATATTCTGGAAAACCCTTTCTCAATACGACCGAGTCCCAGCGTGGAGCCTGCCAGACGCGAACTTCAGCATCCTGACTGACGCTGACAAGTGATTGACCATCGGGCGAAAAACTCAAATCCTGAATGGTTTCCTGATGACCATTGGATGAAT
Organism: Planctomycetaceae bacterium UBA2671; assembly: GCA_002359185.1. GTDB lineage: Bacteria > Planctomycetota > Planctomycetia > Planctomycetales > Planctomycetaceae > Rubinisphaera. Next base: position 5,304 of record DEML01000031.1, on the reverse strand, counting down.
CGTCCATCCGGGAAGGGGGGAGTGCCTGTTCGACTTGCCCCAGTTTTCGATCGATCAAAATGATATCGCCAGTAGTACGAGCGGCGTATCCACCGATCGCCAGATGATCCTGCGATGAATCCATCGCCAGAATCTGTCCACGATACCCACGCGAGATTTCCCAGGGAATCGATTTGATCTGCAGGAGTCGTAGCTGTCCTAATTCATTCGGTTCGGCCGCAGGATCCCGTTGAAATTGCCAGACTTCGACACATTTATCCACGCCTGCGGTGTAGAGGAGACTACTGTCGGGAGAGAACCCGAAACCGTGTGTCACTCCTGAAGGCCCTCGTTTATCCAGAACAAATCGCGGAGGTCCACCATCCAAAAACGGCTGCTTGACGACAGGTTCAGCATGAGATGCTGATAGAGGAAAGACAAAAATGAGCAGAAAGGGTATTGCGAGCACACAGCGCATAATTTCGCTTCCGTTTAGATTATTGTGAGAATCGGAAACAAATGGATCCGACTCTTACAATAAAAAAGTCCGAAGTGAAAGGGAATAGTGAACCGAATTTATCGATTCCATGCGGAGTCTGTTGCTACAATTAAGCTCTACTGCGGTGGACCAAACAGTGGCTGTGGCGATTCTGGTGGAGTTCGCGGACGGGGATTGAGTTCAGATAGCACATAGTCCTGATCAGGTTGGGACAACTCATGAATCGGAATTTGAAAGTGCAGAAATTTGTTATTGGGAACGGAGGCATAATTTCTCAGACTTTCAATGGCTCCCAGATATTCCTGGTCCGGCTCTGAAAAGGAGTTGAGAGGGATGTCGATCCAGCTCAATGAATGTCCAGGGATGGTTGCCTCACCTACACGCACCATGACAACTCCTTTCTGACCCGGGCCGGCAGCAGCTTCTTCGTAAAAAACCCAGAAGACGCCGCGGAAAGGACGGATTTTTTTCCCTTCTATGGGTTCTACGGGTGTCCATTCTCGGGAAAGGAGTTTGATTATCACTCGATCACCCGGTTTCATCCCGGCAAATTCTCCACGAATCATCGGCTGCCCATCCGCATTCACCCAGTCTCTGACGACAGGATAGCCCGGCGGTGCATCAGCCGGGGGACCTGCTGATCCATCTGGACCGTCTGGATTATTCATTGCTGGAGCAGTTGAATTAGCAGGTGGTCCACCGGGCGCTCCACCCGGAGGAAAGTCATTATTGGAAGCAAGCTGAGCTTTACTCTCTGGGGGAAGATCTGCACGAGATTGAGCTGGCTGTTTGAAGACAAACTCCTGATCTTCTTTTCTCAATTCATCAATGGGAATTCGTTTCTGTGATTTATCAGCCGTTTCGATCACAACGACCGCACCATCAAAACTTACAAAATCACCTGTCACCAACTCGCGACCTGAAGTTGAGAGAAAGCGACGACCAGATGCAGGGGGAGTTTTCGCAGCGGCTTTGACATCATCGGTGGAGACTTTCGCCAGCTTATCCACAGCAGATTCAGGAGTGTTAACCGTCGAGGCAGGAGAGGAGGGCGGTTCCGTAGATGAATTCTTCGTATCAGGAGCGTTCTTATTTTCAGAAGCCGTTTCTGATTCCTGTTCGCTTTTATCAGCACTTGCTACAGAGGACGTTTCTTTGTTCTCTGGTGAGTTCGAATTCATTTGAGTCATTGCGAACCCGATTCCAATTCCGACTCCTACAAGCAGAAGAGCCATGATCATGGCCGTTGTCGGTGAAATTCCTCCTCCGGTCGATGGAGCAGGAAGAGGCTGAGCCTCCACTTCCCGAACAGGTTCCGACTGCCGGACTTTCATTTTGTGTCCACAAGCTCCGCAGACGAGACGCATTTCTGGTTCAAGATTTTGTGGAAGTCCCAGTGCGGTTCCACAATGCGTGCACTTAATGCTTTTCGGTTGGCTCACAGCGACCGTCTCCTCTCATTACAAATTGATAAACTCAGCCTTTATCAATTTGGTAATCGAGTAATCTTAAAACTTGTTTCAGGATTGATCCTGAAATGAATTGTCACTTTCGTAACGCAGAGCTGCACAGAATCTTCCAGACATCATAAGGTTTTTTCAGAAAATCACCATGTTTTATTAGAGAGAAAGCGAAATGACCATGCACAAAATTTAGACCTGATATGATCGATTCGTTTTAATTTTCCATTCATGATCTCGTTCCAATGATCTTCCTTGGAACATTTTTGTTAAATCAGGTGTAGGTCAGGCACTGCCTGACGACTTTCAAGGTCGTACGCACATTTCGTCAGGCAGTGCCTGACCTACAGATATCTATGAATCCAGGATTGTCCAAAAATTGTGAACTGGGAAAGAATCTAATAAATCTTTTTTAATTTCATGTCGCTACAGTTTGAAAAGAGCAGGGGGACTGGCGCATAATCGAAAGATAGCGATTCACACACTCAGAAGGTCCTCATCTCCCCGCGTTTTCTTGAAGTCGCCCCTGGCGGTCCGGTCACGCTCATGTCCTCTGAACTCTCTGGCAGCGACTACAGTCTGCTCGAATCTCTCGGCACGATCCTCACGGATTCAGCCGTGCTCGCAAAATTGCCTCGCGCCTGGCATCGCGAGAACCTCGTGCAGGATCTCCGGGAAATCCTTCTGGATGACAATGCTCGCTGTGCGGTTCTCACAGGCGAATCGGGAACCGGCAAGACGGCCTTGATTTACGAACTGGCTCATCAGTTGGTTGAACAGGATACCGGTTGGACAATCGCGCAAATCACGCCGACAGAGTTTCTGAAAGGGACGAGATATCTCGGCGAATGGGAAACTCAGTTATCAAATCTTCTGCATGCAATTTCCAAGCCGAACAAAGTCATACTCTACATTCCTGCTCTCCATGAAATCACGACTGTCGGGAGGTCATCTTCTTCAGATAACAATGTTGCTTCAGCTTTGATCCCCCACATCGAACAGGGAAAGATTGTCATTCTGGGAGAAAGCAGTGAGGAAGAACTTCAGGAAGGATTTGCTGCAAATCCAGCACTGAAAAGACTCTTTCAGCAAATCACTCTCAAGGCCGCCGATGACGAACTGACCAAGCTGATTGCCTGCGAAGTGATCAAAGAAGCCGATTTAAAGCCGAGTGCCGCTTTTGTCGATCGTGTTTTTGAACTCTCGGAATTTTCACAAGCCGGGCTGGAAAACCCCGGTCGCATTGTGGGACTTTTGCGTCAAGTTCTCGCGAATCGAACCGAAGGAAATGACCTTCCCAGCGATCAGCAAATCCTTTCGGTCATTGAAAAGTCGACAGGTGTCTCCACGCATTTGCTTGATGACCAGATCCCATTAAATCTGAAAGAAGTGCGTGCATTTTTCGAAGAAAAAGTGATTGGTCAACCGGAAGCTGTCAACGCCGCAGTCGATATTGTCACTTTGATCAAGTCTCGACTAACCGATCCCGGGAAACCGTACGGGGTGATGCTCTTCGTGGGACCGACCGGAGTCGGGAAAACGGAAATGGCCCGCTCGTTGGCCGAGTATTGCTTCGGCGATGCGAAACGACTTTCTCGAATTGATATGAGTGAATTTGCCACCTACGATGGCTTTGAACGGCTCAATGGTGGCAAAGGACGCGCGGGAGTCCTGACGACTATCGTACGCAAACAGCCCTTCTCTATTATTTTGCTGGATGAAATCGAGAAGGCACACATCAATGTGTACGACCTGTGCCTGCAGCTTTTCGATGCAGGTCGTCTCACGGATGGCCAGGGAAAAACAGCAGACTTTCGTCGCTCAATTATCATCATGACTTCCAATGTCGGAGGTCAGATTTCCGAGGAACCTTCGTTTGGGTTCGGTCAGAATGAACAACAGGAAAGTCTGGATACTGAAATTCATCGCGAGTTGGGGCATACATTCCGACCAGAGTTCATTAATCGCATTGACCGCGTCGTCGTCTTCCGGCCACTCACGAAAGATACAGCCGAGAAAATCGCACGTCTCGAAGTCGATCGCGTTTTGAAACGATCCGGAGTGACGGGAAGAAATCTGACGATCAATATCGCACCCGATGTCTTTCCCCTGCTCCTTCGTGAAGGTTATTCTCGGACATTCGGGGCTCGTCCGCTCAAACGCGTCATCGAGCGTCTCCTGATCATGCCGCTGGCTCGCAAACTGGTTACTGGAAAAGTCCCAGCAGAATCGATGATCCATCTTTCTGCCCGGCAACGACAAATCAGTATCGAAATCGAATCGCCAATTAAAGATGACGAGCAGGTTCCAGTACCGTTTCAAATTGCCGAGTTAGATGAGCTGGATCGGATTCGAGAACGTGTGCAAAAATTGCGTGAGCAGTCCACAGGCTGGTCGGCTCGCAAAACCAATCTTCTGGCGAGAACGGCTATCCCGGGCTTCTGGGATAATCGCGAGGAAGCCGAGTTCATTTCTGACCAGATTCATCGACTGGAAACCGCAGCCAAGAAACTGGATTACCTTTGGCGTCTGGCAGATCGCAAAGCAACTCGCAAGTTGGGACAGGACGATCTGGCGACGCTCGATATCCGCACACAACTTCTTGAGATGTTTCATCAGGATAGCGAATCGCCATTATTCGGGGATGCCTATCTTTCAATTTCCGTTTTGAATCGCAAGGGGGACTCGCAAGGGGGGTTGCTGCGGGTTGCGGCCATGTATAAATCCTGGGCTCGTCGATTCAAACTCAAATGCGAACCGATCTCTGATCAGCTGACAGACTCGCCAATGAACGACAGCGTGATCCTGCATATCAGCGGACTTGGGGCGACGGCCTATCTGCTGGAAGAAAATGGCATTCACGAATTGACCAGACGTTCTTCCGACATGAATGAAAAACTTCGCGAGAGGATTCAGGTAGAGGTGCTGCCAGGGGATGTGCTCAATCCCGATATCTCCAGCGACGACATCAGTTTCGATGTGCAAACTCTTCATGATGTGACCGGCCGATTGATTCAGCGTCCGCAATGGAACGCGCGGTTCGTTCATGAGCCCTCGATGATCTCCTTGCGAGTCCACTCCGATGGAACGCGGCAATCTCTGGAAGAACGATTTGTCCCGCTGATGAAGTCTTATGTAAGCGCCTACCAGAGCAGGGGGCCTATTGACGAAGGCCGGATCATTCGGATTTACGAAACCGGATCGACTGGAGTCGTTCGTGATCGTCGTACCGGCATCCGTTCTGGACGCGTCGATAAAATCTTCAGAGGTCATCTCGATCGCTTTCTGAGACTTCCCGAAATCAATTCGTAAATCGAATTGCAGCTGATGCGACATGTGGCCAAAATCAAAACCACCAGTAGAACT